>CAZIAI010000010.1:0-1902 GCA_964536895.1 uncultured Clavibacter sp. | reverse complement strand
TTATGAGTGACTACACATACTTTTTTGCCGGGAAACTCTGCAACCAAACTAAGTAATCCCTGAACCGCTCTCGCCATTGCTGATTCATACGATTCGCCTTGAGGCGGAGCATACGAAGTACTGGCTAACCACTTTGCATATTCGGATGGATAACTTTGCCTTACTTCATCAATCGATAATCCATCCCAAACCCCAAATGAGCATTCGATCCAGATTGGATCAAAGTTAATCTCAAGATTTGTTGTCTCCGAAATACACTCTGCGGTTTGAGTGGTTCGTTGTAGTGGTGATGAAATCAAAACATCTGGTGAAAGCTTTGCAATCTCTTCTGCAACCAACTGAGCCTCAAGTAAGCCTTTTGCAGTTAATGCAGGATCAAGTGGGCCATCTCCGGAAAACTTTCTAAATGGAGTAAGTGGCGTCTCTCCATGTCTGACCAGGTAAACAGTTGTCGGAGTTTCACTCGAGATTAATCTTTCAGTCAGATAATTGAGCTGAATTGGATCTTTCGCAGAAGCAATAACACCATCTAAAGCCTCATTTACTAGACGATCGGCATGGGTATTTGATTCTCTTGGAATCCAAATAAATTTAAGAAGTTCGTGGGCGTGGATCTTCTTGGCTTCTAAAGCCAGTTCACGCATTTCGGGGTGGCGAATTTTCCACTTACCGCTCATTTGTTCTACAACTAGCTTGCTATCGAGGCGTACCTCGATCTGCGCGTTGGGATCAATCTCATGTGCCGCCTTTAGGCCAGCAATTAATCCACGGTATTCGGCAACATTGTTGGTGGCAATTCCTATCTTGCCCGATACCTCGGCGAGAACTTTGTCACCTTCATAGACAACAGCTGCATAAGCTGCAGGCCCAGGATTGCCGCGGGATCCACCATCAGCGGTTATGACTAGCGAGCGTGCCATTAACCGACTCGCACCAAAATTCTTCGACACTCTTCGCAGCGCACTAATTCATCATCTGGCAGAGCAGAAATTCTTGCCAAATCCGCGGCATTAATCGAAAGATTACAGCCTTGGCATTGGCCCGCGTGTAAACGTGCCGCACCTATGCCATCAGCCGTTGCCCGAACTTTCTCGTATAGAGCAAGTAACTCTGGTTCAATCTCTTTGGCCAATGAATCGCGATCAGCGACAGTTGAGTTTCTGGCTCTATTGATCTCATCTAGCGCAGAATCTTTTTCCTTGGCTAACTTAGTGACCTCTTCATGCAACAAATCTCGTTGGGCCGAGAGAGATGAAATTCTTTGATCTAGAGCATCGATACGCATCATTACTTCAAGCTCGACTTCTTCCAACTCTGCACGTCGCTTATTGAGAGAAACCAATTCATGTTGCAGTTGTTCTAATTCTTTTGGGGTTCCTTGTCCGGAAGCTAATCTCTTTTCATCTCGCTCGATTCGCGATACAACCTGTTCGACATCAACTTCGGATTTAGACAACTCATGCTTGATGTCGCTCTTTTCGGTTTCAGCAGCAACACACAAATCCCTAGCGGAGGCAAATGCCAATGTCTTTTCATCCAGCACTTTAGAGACGGGCAGATTTCGAGCCTTGTGGTCCAATTGCATAAGCGAAGAATCTAGAGACTGTAGGGCGAGGATTTTCTCCTGCGCCGACTTTGATGCCTTCATCACTCTCCCACTTTAGGCTAACTTCTCAGCAATCTATAACTCGCGACCTCTGGGAAGTTGAATTACGCTCACCTCATTATGAAAAAGGGTGCTTTAGCTTTAATTCTCACAGTGCTTGCGGCCACTTTTGTTTATCCTTCTGTTTCTGTTGCTTCAAGTAAGCCTTCAGCAGGATCCAAGTGCACTAAGCAAAGAGCAACTCAAGTTCATAATGGAAAGTTGTTTACCTGTATCAAAACCAAAAAAGGATTGGT
>CAZIAI010000009.1:0-42602 GCA_964536895.1 uncultured Clavibacter sp. | reverse complement strand
AACTCCGAGGATGACACCTCAGAGTTGTTAGCCAAATACTCCGAACCTCAACTCTCCGTGATTTTTGGACAATCTCTGCCAGAAAGTTGGCTGGGCAAAAACTTTGCCTGTCATCAATTGGCAGAACGTTCTCAAGGCGACTTTTTGGTCTTCGTTGATGCAGATGTCAGACTGGATCCAAAGGCGATTGCTGCCTCAATTAATTTAATGAAATCTTTGAATTGGGATTTTATTTCACCTTATCCAAGACAAATTGCCGTTTCCTTTCTAGAAAGATTGACTCAACCGCTGTTGCAGTGGTCTTGGTTTGCAACTTTGCCACTCAGATTTGCACAACGTTTTATGCGCCCATCTACCGTGGTTGCAAATGGCCAATTTCTTATCATCAAGCGACAGGCTTACTTCAATTCTGGTGGACACCAAGCAGTAAGATCCGAAGTGCTTGATGACCTTGAATTGGCACGTAACTTGATTAGATCTGGATTCAAAGGTGGAGTAGTTGATGGATCCAAAATTGCTGTATGTCGAATGTACTCAAATGCCAAAGAGTTGGTTGAGGGTTACACCAAATCCCAGTGGAGAGCCTTTGGAAATCCATATGGTGCTGCATTTGCAGTTCTCTTGTTATTTGCAACTTCGATCGCACCTTTGCTGCTGGGAGTTCTAGGTGAGATTTATGGTTGGTATGCCTACTTCATTATGGTCGCTTCCAGATTACTAGTAGGTTTCAAAACCGGTTCGGTTCTGAGTAGCGCCTCATTGCATCCATTGAGCGCAGGTGTCTGGATTTTCTTGATAATTAACTCGTGGATTCAAAAATATCGCGGCGCACTAACCTGGCGAGGTAGGAGCCTATGAGTTATCACAGAACTACCGATGCCCCGCAAAGAGTTGTGGTTATTGGCGCTGGAATGGGCGGATTGGCCACCGCAGCACGACTTGCTAAGCGCGGACACTCTGTAACGGTTTATGAAGCATCCGGTGGTGTGGGTGGCAAATGTCAGACAGAGTGGATTGATGGCTATGCCTTCGATACTGGACCTTCTTTACTAACTCTGCCTGCGGTCTATCGGGATTTGTTTTTGAAGACTGGAAAACGAATCGAACATCTTTTAAAGTTAAATCCAGTCGATCCTGCATTCACCTACGTGTTCCATGACGGCACCAAGATAGTTTTTCCCAACCTCTCTCACAACAAAACAGTTGAGGAGATTAGTCGAGTCCTTGGATCTGAAGCGGGTGCACAATGGCATGCACTTTTAAGTCGAGCAGAGGAAATGTGGGAGGCTTCACGAGAGACATTTATTGAAGGTGAATTAAGCTCTCCACTGCAAATACTCAAACGTAAACATCTCATAAAAGACATTAGGACTATCGCGCCTTTTACCTCTTTAAGAGAGCTTGCCAACACTTATACAGACAATCCCTACCTATCAAAGATTATTGATCGGTACGCCACATATACCGGCTCTGATCCGCGTGAAGTACCTGCGGTTCTCCTCACAATTGCTTTTGTCGAAGAGGCATTTGGTGCTTGGCATGTGGTTGGCGGCCTCGGCTCATTAGCAAAAACTCTCGAGCAGCGATTAAGCGAGCTTGGCGTTTCTATTCACCTAAATTCACCAGTGAAATCAATTGACCTGCAAGGTTCGAAGGCGGTTGGCATAACACTTGAATCCGGCGAATCCCATCGTTTTGATGCGGTAGTTGCAAATGCTGATGCACAGTTGGTTTATAACAAGTTATTGCCTCGAACTTTCAGAACCAGAAAGCCTCGTAGATCGCTGCGGAAATCCACTCCATCGCTGTCTGGGTTTAGTCTGCTTCTAGGCCTTAAAGGAGCCTCGGATCTAGGACACCACACAGTATTTTTCCCTGAAGATTACGACGCGGAGTTTGATGCCATATTCAAGGCAAAACAACCGGTTATCGATCCGGCAATTTATATTTGTAATCCAAAAGATACAGAGATGATTTCTAAAGAGGGTGGTGAAAACTGGTTTGTTTTGGTTAACGCCCCAAGACATGAGCCAGGTATTGGATTTGATTGGAACTCCCCCGGCGTAAAACAAAAGTACGCCGAGCACATCATCGACTTGATAGAAGCAAGAGGAGTTGCTGTTAGATCAAGACTGGATGTTCTCGAGATTCGCACCCCGGCAGATCTCGAAACCAGAGCAAAAGCTCCAGGTGGCTCCATTTACGGAAGCTCTAGTAATGGCGCACGATCCGCATTTCTTAGAGCAAAGAATCGTTCACCGATAAAGAATTTGTATTGCGTTGGCGGATCGGCTCACCCCGGTGGTGGCCTACCGTTGGTAGGCATTAGCGCTGAGATTGTCGCAACTGCGATCGAAGATGTTTAGTTAAAGTCAAAAGAGAAATTAATTGCATAATCGCCCACATAACAGCGACACCAAAGATTAAATCTAAATCAAACCCTCGAGCAACTAAAGCGATAAATATCAAGCTGGCGCGAACAGGACGTTCAGCAATTGTCACTACTCCGACTTGAGTTACTCCAAGACCGGCAACCCGTGCCCGAAGATACTCTTGCAGGAATGCTGAGAGCCATGCTGTGAAAACAATAGGTAATGGAGCGCCTAACAAGAATAAGCCGACCGCCCAAAGAGTTTCAACCACTCGATCAACTACGCCATCTAGAGCGGCACCCCATTTGGAAACTCGACCCGTGATTATCGCCATTGTGCCATCTAGGCCATCAGCCAATAAAGAGAGCACCAAGAAAGCAATTGCCCAATTTGATTCAATGAATAGAACAAATAAAGCCCCAAATAATAGAGATGAAAGGGTTAAACCATTAGGGGTTACTCTCAACTTCGAAAGGGTTCTACACACCGCAAAACTAATTGTCAGCCAGGCCTTTACGACGCCCGTTATGGGCGCATCGCCGTGAATACGGCTCCATTGGTCAAAAAAATCATTTCGATTCATCTGCGCTCCAAAATTATCTCAGTCCAACTTTTTTTATGATTTCTTTGGTCGAGGCAGCTGAATTCATTGTATAAAAATGCAATCCAGGCACCCCTCCAGATAAGAGCTGATTACAAAGTTTGACTGCAATTGATACCCCGATTTGCCTAATCTCGTCGAGTGAGTCTTTTGCTTCAGCAAATTGATTGCTAATCCAGCTTGGCACTTCAGTGCCGGAAAGAGCTGCCATCCTTGAGAGTTGGGAGAGGTTTGTAATAGGCAAGACTCCGGGATACACGGTGAGCTTTGAACCAGCATCGCGCAAAGCGGAGATTAAATCAAAGTATCTTTGTGCCTCAAAGAAAAACTGTGTGGTGGCAAATGTGGCACCACGTCTCTCCTTTTCCAACAAAACATTTACATCCTGTTGGAAGTTGCCATTAGAGGCTGGATGACCATCTGGAAATGCGGCCACACCGACTTCAAAACCTTTTTTTACTCCTAGTGAAACCAATTCATCTGCATGATTAAATCCCCCAACTGTAGGAGTCCATTCAGCAGTGGGGCCGCCTTGCGGATCCCCGCGCAGCGCCAGAATTGACCTAATTCCAGCTGCAGAGTACTGCTGCAAAATGTTTTCTAGTTCAATTGCCGAAGAACCGACGCAGGTCAGATGGGCAATTGTTGGAATGTTGGTTTGACTTGTTATCTGCGAGGTAATTTTTATGGTGCGGTCTCTAGTAGAACCGCCTGCGCCATAAGTGACTGATACAAAGTCCGGGGCCACATCATTTAGGCTCTTTATGGCATCCCAAAGCCGCTTCTCCCCCGCCTCATCTTTGGGCGGGAAAAACTCAACTGAGAAGGTAGGTGCACTAGTCATATAGCGGGAGGGTACCGTTGCGCCGTGAGTTCATCGGATCTTTCCCAATTGCGCCACCAAATCAATGAGGTTCTAGCCGATTTCACCCAGGCTCGAACCCTGCACCTTGAACAAATCGGCTCGGAGTTATCCCCTGTAGCAAAATCAATGTCAGATTTCATTAATGATGGCGGGAAACGTTTTAGACCAATCTTTGCCTACTTAGGTTATGCCGGTTCTGGGAAATCGGTATCTCCTGAAATTCTGCGCGCCTGTTCTAGTCTTGAGTTAGTTCATGTGTGCGCATTGATTCATGATGATGTAATGGATGGGTCAGAAACTAGAAGAAGCAATCCCTCAATACACAAGAAGTTTGAAATCTTGCATCAGACTGAAAAGTACAAGGGAAGTCCAGAAAGATTTGGATTGGCATCTGCAATTCTTTTGGGTGACTTGGCATTGGTTTGGGCGGACCGATTACTTTTTGAGTCTGGCATTTCCAAAGAAGAATTTGTCAATTGCCAAGAAGTGTTTTGCGAAATGCGTGACGAATTGATGGCGGGGCAATATCTAGATGTACTCGAAGGTGCACTTGCGACAACTAGCGTGATGCGTTCTATGAAAGTTGCACGTTATAAATCTGGCAAGTACTCCATTGAGCGGCCACTTCATTTTGGAGCTGCGCTTGCTGATAGATCCAATTTATTTCCTGTTTACTCCAATTACGGTCTTCCACTGGGTGAAGCCTTTCAATTGCGTGATGATTTGTTGGGTGTCTTTGGTGATTCAGCGGTTACCGGAAAACCTTCAGGTGATGACCTCAGGGAAGGCAAGCGCACAGTCCTAGTCGCCTTAACGATGGAGCGAGCATCAACAGCTCAAAAGTCATTCCTTGATTCCCATCTAGGCAATCCGAACGCATCCGCTGAGGAGATTTCAAAAATGCAGGAAATCATCGATGAATCAGGGGCAAGATCAGAGGTTGAGAAGCTCATCACAGAGCTGACTTCCACTGCAATTTCTGCGTTGCGCGAATCTATGTTGGAGGGGAAGATTGCTACCGCACTTGAAGAGATGGCCATCATCGCAACCCAACGGAGCTTATAAATGCGCACCATCAAAGGTAAGAGTGATCATGTAGTAATTGTTGGCGCGGGTTTAGCCGGCCTGAGCACCGCACTTCGTCTTGCGGGAGCTGGTAGAAAAGTCACAGTTATCGAGCGCGAATCAGTTCCTGGTGGTCGCAATGGTTTGTTGAATAAATCTGGTTACGCATTTGATACTGGTCCGACGGTTTTGACTATGCCTGACTTGATCTCTGATGCATTGGGGTGTGTGGGAGAAAAGATTGAAGATTGGTTGGAATTGATGCCCCTTCAACCTTTGTACAGAGCTTTTTATCATGATGGATCTCAACTTGATGTACATGCCAACACCTCTGAGATGGAAGCGGAGATTGAACGGGTAATTGGCGCAGATGAAGCTGCGGGCTACCGCCGATATGTGGATTTTGTTACCAAGCTGTATCGCTATGAAATGAATGATTTTATCGATCGCAATATCGATACTCCATTAAATCTATTGACCCCAAACCTTGCAAAACTGGTTGCGATTGGTGGATTCAGAAGATTGGCGCCAAAGGTCTCCCAGTTTCTAAAAGACCCACGCACTCAAAAGGTTTACTCATTCCAAGCTATGTACGCCGGAGTTTCTCCTCAACAAGCTTTAGCAATTTACGCAGTAATTGCTTACATGGATTCAGTAAATGGTGTCTTCTTTCCCAAGGGAGGCATGCATGCGGTGCCTCGAGCCCTTGCAGCCGCCGCAGAAAAGCACGGGGTGACATTCAAATACAACACAACTGTCGAAAAGATTGAAAAGACTGGCTCTCGTGCAAGTGCAGTTGTTACCTCCCAAGGCGAACGTATTGCATGTGACGCGTTGGTTCTAAACCCTGATCTACCAGTAGCTTGGCGAGATTTGTTAGACAAGACCCCGCTTTCTATAAAACGACTGAACTACTCTCCTTCCTGCGTAACAATTCTGGCTGGTTCATCGCGCAGCTACGATCACTTAGCTCATCACAACATTCACTTTGGTGAGTCATGGGATGGAGTTTTTGATGAATTAATCAAGAAAAAAACCTTGATGAGCGATCCAAGCCTGCTTGTGACTGTGCCCTCAAAGGATGATCCCTCCTTGGCGCCAAAAGGTAAGCACAGTTATTACATTCTCTTCCCTACGCCAAATCTAGATGCGGATATTGATTGGAAGCGAGAGAAAAGCAGATACCGGGATCAAATGCTTGCCACAATGGAAGCCCGCGGATACACAGGCTTCGCTGATTCAATTGAGGTCGAGCATGTGACTACCCCACTTGAATGGGAGGCAATGGGTCTAGAACGTGGAGCCCCATTTGCAAGTGCCCACACTTTCTTTCAGACCGGTCCTTTCCGGCCGAAAAATTTAGCTAAGGGTTTTGATAACGTCGTGTTCACAGGCAGTGGTACACAGCCGGGTGTTGGCGTTCCAATGGTTTTGATTTCAGGAAGATTAGCAGCAGAAAGAATTGTTGGACCGGTCAAGTAGTTAGATTGCATCAATAATGAATGAACTAGACGCTGCCGGAATCATCGATCCAGAGTTACGTAGTTCCTATTTGGAGTGCAAGAGATTAAATGCCCAACATGGCAAAACTTATTATCTTGCAACCTTGCTATTGCCCAAAAGTAAACGGCCACATGTACATGCACTCTACGGCTTTGCCCGCTATGCCGATGAAATTGTGGATGATTTAGCCTCCACTCTCACTGACCAACAAAAGTCAGATGCTCTGCGACGTTGGAGCGACCAACTCTTGACTGATATTGCCAATGGTCGAAGTTCAGATGCGGTTGGACGGGCTTTGGTCGACACGGTACAGAGATTTAACATTCCAATTGCCTACTTTGAGGCCTTTTTGCACTCCATGGCGATGGATCTCACCATAACTCAATACGATACTTATGAGGATTTGATGGAGTACGTCTACGGGTCAGCTGCGGTTATTGGCCTACAAATGGTTCATGTTTTGGGAACAGTCGATGGTGAAAAAGCTAACGCTTTGCCACTTGCAGAAAAACTGGGGATCTCATTTCAGTTAGCAAACTTCATTCGCGATGTCGGTGAAGACTTAGAAAGAGGCCGGGTCTATCTGCCAATGTCAGAATTAGCCTCATTTGGGGTAAATCGAGAGATGCTGGAACGTCGTCAGATAAGCCCGCAGATTATCGAAGCTTTAAAGTTTCAAATTGCCCGCGTTCGTGAACTGCAAAAGGAGTCAGATGCTGGGATTGCCCTTTTGAGTGCTGATTCACAGGCTTGCATTAGAGCGGCAAGCGAGCTCTACTGTGGAATAGTTGATGAGGTAGAGAAAATCGATTACGACATTTTCAATCATCGCGCTAAAACCTCAACATGGCGCAGAGCTAGTGTGGCTTTCCCTGCGTGGCTACAAGCTGTGGCTGCTCGCTAGGCGAGTTAACTAGTTGCGTTGCACACCCTTGCGTCCCCAGAACATCCATAGGGAAATAGTCATAACAATCATTGAAAAACCGAAGAGGATATCTTCTGCGGGAGCCGCTGCAATACGCCAGCCAATTATTGCGTCAGGGCTGTAAGTAAGAATTTCCCGCGATGTTAACCACCAGTTAGTAATTAACTGAAAGAAAAGCAGAATCGCATAAGCGTTCCAAAAACTCTTTCGACGAACAATCCTAGATTTTGTGACATAAAGGTCAAAGAGAATTACTAATGGAACCGCCAAAACCGCAAGCTGGGTATAGGTCATTGCTCATCTCCAAAACTCCAGTTTTTCTTTACCGCTCTAACCGCTTCGATTGTCATGAGTGCCGCTAAAGGAACTACCAAGAAGAACAAGAACTCCTCCAATGGAATTCCAGACGGGCCATAGATTCCGACAACTTGATCCTTATCAAAAAACCAGTGGCCTGAATGAACTGCGTAATAATCCCAAATCAAAAAGACAGTAGCGGTTGGGGCGATACTCAAAATAGCGCGCTTTGCTCTACGCAATACGCCGACCTTAAAAATCACTTCAAGCCAAAAGGAGCCGACGACAGTGAATGTCAGCATGGCGAAGTAGCCGAACTTGAGCATGCCTTATGTTAATCTCTATCCCAATCGGGAGCCAAAAGTTGGCTGAGAGGACCGCAAGGTCGACCGTCGGACCAGTTCGGTAATGCGAATTGGAAGGGAGTAAGAATGTCTACATTGTTCACCGCTTGGGGATATGAAGTTTCCATTCTGGAATTTATCTCTGTTTGCACCTCTTTTGTCGCTGTAACTTTAGGTGCTCTCGGCAAGAGAGTTGCCTGGCCATGGTGGTTTCTCAGCAGCTCGTTGTATGCAGTGTTCTTCTATCAAGTAGAGCTGTACGCCAGCGCACTTTTGCAATTCGTGTTCATTGCAGCATCAATTTGGGGTTGGTTTGGTTGGAGTGCAAGTGGTGTAAAGCCCCGATACATGACAAACAAGGAAAGAGCTTTCTGGGTAATTGCCCTGGTATCTGTTTGGCTCGTTAGCTCCCCTGCATTGGCCGAGATCGGAGCTGCAGCTGCAAGGCCTGACTCCTTCCTGCTGATTTCCAGCACTATCGCGCAGATTGTTATGGTGCTTCAGCGTCACGAAGCATGGATCTTGTGGATAGTCATTGATGCTTTCGGTACCTATCACTACGCAAATCTTGAGTACTGGTTTACATCAGTTCTCTATGCCGCGTTAACTGGTATTGCAATTTTTGGATGGTACAGCTGGCGAAAATTGCCCGCAGCAAAAAATCTTGATGTCAACTAAGTACACCAGCTCTCTAACCGAGGTTGTTGCGACGATCTTAAATGGCGAACGTCGCAACAAGCATTGTCGAATAATCGCAATTGATGGCGCAGCTGGTGCTGGCAAAACTACGCTAGCGAAACGTTTGATTGATAGTTTTTCAGAACTACAATCAATTGTCGTTCATATGGATGATGTTTACGATGGTTGGGAAAACGCCCTTACTCCCTCATTGACCAAGGTGTTAGAAGGTGCGATAGCCAAACCAGTTAGCGAAGGAAAGCCCTTTGAGTATCGAAAATATGACTGGCTCTCAAAGCAGTTTGGAGATTTACAACGCTTCCCCTCTCCACAACTCTTGATTCTTGAAGGGGTCGGTTCTGGTCAAAAAGCAGTAAGAAAGTATTTGGACCAGCTCATTTGGATAGACATTGAATCCGAGGTGGGCCTTAATCGTGTACTAAGGCGCGATGGCGATTACATCGAAAATCACATGAGAATCTGGCAATTTAGAGAGTCAGAGCACTTTCACAGCGACAACACACGCGATTGCGCCACCATCCGCATCGACGGCAGCAAATTCATCTAAAATTTAAGTGTGTCTGACTTATCTGGCGAGGTTATTGATTCACGCTATCAATTAACCCGGATAGTTGCATCGGGTGGCATGGCCACGATTTATGCTGCGATTGATCTGCGCCTGGACCGTCAAGTAGCGGTCAAGTTAATGCATCCTCACTTAGCTCAAGATGAGCAGTTTGTTGCACGCTTCATTAGAGAAGCAAAAGCCGCGGCTTCGCTTTCACACCCAAACATTGTCTCTGTTTTGGATCAGGGTTGGAATCAGGGCGGAACGCCGTGTGTATTCATTGTCATGGAGTTAGTAGAAGGCGCAACCTTGCGGGACTATCTACATGACCAAGGCAATTTGTCGGTAGAGCGTGCGCTACAAATCATTACCCCGGTAGCAAGCGCTTTGGCTGCAGCGCACAAATTAGGGATTGTTCATCGGGACATAAAGCCAGAAAATATATTGGTCTCAAAAGAAGGTCGAGTAAAGATTGCTGACTTTGGATTGGCGCGCGGTGCACTTCTAGGTAGCACTATGACCGCGGAGTCGAGCGTGATTTTGGGCAGCGTTTCATATCTCTCCCCCGAGCAGGTTAAGCGTGGAGTTGCTGATGCAAGAAGTGATGTCTATTCACTTGGAATTGTTTTGTTCGAGGTCCTTACTGGTCAAAAGCCTTATCAGGGCGAGGATCCAGTCCAGATTGCGATTAAACATGTAAATGATCGAGTACCAGCCCCCTCAACGATAAAGCCAGGAATCTCACCTGAGGTTGACCAACTAGTTTTAAGGGCCACAGATGTTGACCCCGACAAGAGACCTAAAGATGCCGGCGAATTTCAAGAACTACTACGGCAGTTATCTGAAAAGCTTGATCCAAGAAAACGCCAACTCAGTCTTGAGTTAGATCTCCCACCACTGCCAATTAAGTCACCAAATAAATCGAAGGCCAAAAAATCCTTCGGATCTAGGATTAACTTAGAAGAGAAAGAGGATGTTGTGGCAAAGAGAGAGCAAACTACAAAGACCAAAAAGGTCTCTGCAAGAGTGAAGAGAAATCGCAGGATTGCAGCGGCCCTTGCAGTGTCTCTTGGCATCCTTCTTTGGTACACATTTGTCGGCCCAGGCTCACGAGTTGTTGTTCCATCACTTGCCGGCCTAACAACTAGTGAGGCAAAAGCAGAACTAGAAGATCTGGGTTTGAATCTTGATATTGGAAGTGAAAAGTACAGTGAAGATATTCCGGAAGGGAAGGTAATTTCTTCTAACCCTGCAGGCGGTGGAAGGGTCGCAACAAATGGCACCGTAGCGGTCGTAATCTCAAAAGGTAAAGAGCGTTATGCCGTGCCAAATCTACAAGGCTTGAAACTTCCAGTTGCAGAAGGTTTATTGAAAGATAGCAAGTTGGTGGTTGGTGAGGTTGTAGAGGAGTTTTCTACTGAGTTTCCTAAAGGTTTCATTATGCGAAGTGCACCAATCGCTGGCGAGAGGGTAAAGCGAGAGAGCCAGGTCAACATCTTCATTTCTAAAGGAATTGAACAAGTTGGTGTCGTGAATTACAAAGGAAAGAGCGGTGAACAGGCGCTCAACGAGTTGACTGAAGCCGGCTTTGATGTGACAACTAAATATTTGTACAGCGAAGACCTGCCTATTGGAGCTGTGATTAGCCAAAGCCCACCCGCTGGTGAGGCCGACAAGGGAAGCAAGGTCACATTGTTAGTTTCAAAAGGCTCAGAGTTTGTATTTGTTCCAAACATTTTCTCTTTATCCGAAGAGAAGGCGGTAGCGACCCTAAAGGATCTAGACCTAAAGGCTGTAGTCAAAAAGGTTGGAAATAAGAAGACAAAGGTAGTTACAAATGTCGCTCCAAAGGTAGGAACAAAGGTAAAGCGTGGCTCTACGGTGACAATCACTGTAGGGTAACGCGGTGCCTAAAAAGACTAAGCCTCGTATTGGAGCTCACGTACCCACGACTGGTGGGATGGCAAAGCGCTCTATCCAATATGCCGAAACCATCCAGGCTGAAGCGATTCAGGTTTTTGCCTCAAGCCCTCGCACCTGGGCGATGCCAGAATCAAATCCATCAGCGGATGAGGCCTTTAAGACAAAAGCACAAGAGTTGGATATCGAAACTTATGTTCACGCACCGTTTCTGATTAACCTTGGTTCGCCAACCGAGGCAACCTACAAAAACTCTCTAGCCTCCACTAAGTACTCTCTAAAGCGGGGCCGAGAAATTGGTGCTCTAGGTGTTGTAATCCATACGGGTTCTGCCGTAGATGAATCTCATGTGGCGAAGGCTTGGAAACAGATTCATGACGGAATGATGCCCATCCTTGAAGAGCTGGACGATGATGATCCGTGGTTGCTACTTGAACCAACAGCTGGACAAGGACAATCACTTGTTAAAAAACTTGATGATTTAAGCATGTACTTTGAGAGCTTGGAGTGGCATCCAAAAGTTGGAGTTTGTCTTGATACCTGCCATGTATTTGCTGCCGGGCATGACATCAAAACTAAGGGTGGTATGACAAAAACTATTGATCTCTTGGTTGATGTGGCCGGAAAAGAAAGAATTCAATTGATTCACGCTAATGATTCGATGGATGTTCTTGGTTCATTAAAGGATCGTCATCAAAATCTAGGTGAAGGTGAGTTAGGTATCAAGCCTTTTGCAGAGCTTCTTGCTCATCCGGCCGTTGCCAACGCACCTTTGATTTTGGAGACACCAGGTGAAGAGCCCGAGCACGGTAAAGAGGTTGCGGCTTTGCGGAAAATGCGCGATAAGTAATGCAACTCAAATTAGCCCCCTGGGCACTTCTATTGGTTGCAGCCATGTGGGGCATCTCTTTCGTCTGGATGAAAGACATTCTTGATCAACAGGATGTCTATAGTTTCTTAGTCTCTCGTTTCTTGGTGGCTGCACTTGCCATGATTCTAATTAGACCTAAAGTTCTGCTAGTTTTTACTAAAGAAATGACGGTAAAGGGCCTAGCCGTTGGCATGGTTTTGGGCGCGGGCTACATCTTCCAAACCTTGGGTCTTGAGAGAACTACTCCTGCGATTACTGGCTTCATTACTGGTTTGTATGTAGTCATCACCCCTTTAATTGCCTTCTTGTTTTTGAAGGAGAAATTGACCTTGGCGATGTGGGGTTACATCGGTCTTGCAGTTATTGGCCTTGCAATTCTTTCTGTCCAGGGTTGGAGCGTAGGACTCGGAGAAATTTTCGTATTCATTTCGGCATTCTTGTTTGCACTACATATAATTCTTTTAGGGGCCTGGAGTAAGAAATTTGATGCATATGCACTTACTGTTCTTCAACTTATTGGGTGTGCCTTGCTATCAGCAATGCCAGCCAGCATAAATGGCTATGTTGCACCACCAGATACTCAAGTCTGGTTGGTTATCTTGTTTACTGCGCTCTTCGCTACCGCTTTTGCTTTTGTAATACAAACCTGGTCGCAAGCCCGAATCTCCACCACCAAAGTCGCGGTGATTTTGACTATGGAGGTCGTCTTTGCCGCTCTGTTTTCCTTTGCATATGGCATGGAGCCATTTACGTTGAGGCTAGCTCTAGGTGGCGGATTAGTGTTAATCGCTATGTTGGCGATTGTTCAGCCAAAGGTTTCAAATAAATCTCTTTCCTGAGAGTATTAAGTTATGAGTTCCAACGATTTCATCGATCTACGCTCTGATACGGTTACAAAGCCAAGCCAAAAGATGCGAGCAGCAATTGCTCAAGCTCAGGTTGGCGATGATGTGTATGGTGATGATGAAACCGCAAACTCGCTGGAGAGAAGAGTCGCCGAAATGTTCGGCAAAGAAGCAGCGGTCTTTACTCCGACTGGGTCGCTAGCTAATCAACTAGCAATTAGAACTCTGGTCTCTCCTGGCGAAGAGTTGATATGCGAGGTTAACTCGCACATTGTCAGAGCCGAGTTGGGTGCTGCAGCTACATTCAGTGGAATAACTACTAGAACTTGGAGAGATGAACGAGGACTACTAGATCACAAGCATGCGCTGGAGATAGCGCGTCCAAACTCTGGACCATATCTGGTTTCTACTGCTGCAATTGCAATTGAAAATACCCACAATTTTGGCGGCGGAACAGTTCAGCCGATATCTGAGATTTCAAAGCTTTACCAATCAGCCCAGCAACTGGGAATTCCCTTGCATCTTGATGGTGCAAGAATTTGGAATGCACATGTTGTCTCAAAAGTTTCTTTTCAAGAATATGGCAGATATTTTGAGACGATAAGTGTCTGTTTATCAAAAGGCTTGGGAGCGCCAATTGGCTCTCTGATGATTTCAAACAATGATCGGGTTCAAAAAGCTCGTGTCTGGCGCAAGCGGTATGGCGCAGGCATGCGACAGG
This sequence comes from uncultured Clavibacter sp., assembly GCA_964536895.1. Taxonomy (GTDB): domain Bacteria; phylum Actinomycetota; class Actinomycetes; order Nanopelagicales; family Nanopelagicaceae; genus MAG-120802. The sequence goes on along the minus strand of CAZIAI010000009.1, from coordinate 29,027 downwards.
TTGGCATATTGGCAGCTGCTGGTCACTTTGCATTAGATAACAACATTTATCTACTTGAAGATGATCATGCGAAAGCCAAAACCCTAGCGCAAGCTTGTCACTCCGCCGCGCCAAGCAGTATTGATCCACAAACAGTGCAGACAAACATCGTCGGCCTTGAGTTAGCAGGATCTAACATGCCGGCTGCAGAGTTCGCCGCTTTAGCGAGAGAAAATGGGGTTCTGGTCGGAGCTCTTGGTCCAACTTTTGTCAGATTGGTAACCCATATGGATGTTTCAGATACTCAAGTAACTCAAGCAAGCAAGGTTTTAAAGCAACTACTTGATCGCGCCTTCATGGGCAAGTAACCACTCTTTGTGGTGAACTCCGTAAGCATAATTTCCAAGGGCTCCACCTGTTTTAACAATTCGGTGACAAGGTACGACTAAAACAATGGCATTGCGGGCACATGCGGTACCAGCGGCGCGAACCGCATTAGGTGAACCGGCGCTTTTCGCCAACTGAGAGTAAGTAACTGTCTTGCCAGCTCTTACCTTCCTCATGGCTTTCCAAGCTTTTTGCGAAAAACTGCCACCTGATTGGCTAACTTCTATGTCTTCGATGGCGGATAGATCTCCATCAAAGTAATCAGAAATTAAGTTAGTAATTCCTAAAATCTTGGGCGTTGACTTTGGTGTTGACTCCCCCTCAAGGCGCACTACATTTTTTAGGAGTACAGAAGTGGCGGAAAACCCAGCGGTCAGCAGGATTTGATCACGGGCAAACAGATTAAGGACGCCCAGTGGGGTTTTGATACTTGACTGCAACAACATTAGTTCTTTACGCGGTCGCGCAACATCTCCGCTACCAGAAAGGCTAACTCCAGAGATTGAGTGTGATTCAGGCGCGGATCGCATGCGGTTTCGTAACGCATGGCTAGATCTTCATGAGAAATCTCTTCTCCACCACCAACGCATTCCGTTACATCATCTCCGGTGAGCTCTATGTGAATTCCGCCAGGGTGTGTACCGAGCTTTTGATGAACCTCAAAGAATCCCCGAACCTCTTCTAGAACATCATCAAATTTTCGGGTCTTGTATCCACTTGGCGCCTCATAGGTATTGCCATGCATCGGATCGCAGACCCAAAGCACTTTGGCGCCAGAGTTTGTAACAGCTTCAACAATAGAAGGAAGGATGTTGCGGATATTGCCAGCGCCCATTCGAGTAATGAAAGTCAGTCTGCCTGGCTCATTTTCGGGGTTCAATTGTTCGATCAACGCCAACGCATCTGCTGCGGTGGTCTTAGGTCCAACCTTTACGCCAATTGGATTCTTGATTTTCTTGGCAAAATCCAAATGTGCACCATCTAATTGACGCGTGCGCTCACCAATCCATAGAAAATGCGCCGAAACATCATATGGCAATCCGGTTCTTGAATCGATTCTCGTTAGTGCCTTTTCATACTCGAGAATTAAGGCTTCATGACTAGAGTAAAAGTCGACGGTCTTGAACTCTTCAGGATTTATTCCTGCGCTGCGCATGAAATCAAGGGCGCGGCCAATTTCATTTGCCATCGCTTCGTAGCGAGCGCCGATGCGCGAGTCTCTAACAAACCCTTTATTCCACTCATGCACCAATCGAAGATCAGCAAAGCCACCTTGAGTAAATGCTCGAACCAGATTTAGGGTGGCAGATGAGGTGTTGTAGACCTTCACTAATCTTCCTGGATCTGGGGTTCTTGCCTGTTCTGTGAATTCGAGATCGTTGACCGCATCACCTCTGTAGGCAGGAAGGGAAACCTCTCCTCTTTTTTCAAAATCATTGCTACGTGGTTTGGCAAACTGCCCCGCCATGCGTCCGACCTTGATAACCGGAAGGCTGGCGCCATACTGCAACACCGCTGCCATTTGAAGAATTGTCTTTATGCGATTTCGAATCGAGTCAGCTGTGGCTGCAGCAAATGTTTCAGCACAGTCACCGCCTTGTAACCAAAAAGCTTTTCCATCTGCCGCTTCAGCGATTCTCGCCTTCAAGTTGTCGCACTCGCCAGCAAAAACCAGCGGAGGCAAAGACTTTAACTCAGTTATCGCTCTTTGAAGTTTTTCTTTATCTGGCCAAGCTGGTTGCTGCGCAGCAACCAATGAGCCATCAAACAAAGAGTCGATCGGCGCAGAAGAGTTATTCATGGTCTAAGGGTAAAGAGTCTCTGAGGTTGCGCGCTCGATAATTTCGCCGGTTGGATTAACCGAAGAAGACTTCAGCTTCCGCCAAAAGCGCAGGATCTACTGTTTTCAGCTTTTCAGTAGCTGAAGCCAGTGGGACGCGAACGATATTGGTGCCATGTAAAGCCACCATCTTGCCCCAGTCACCTTCATGAGCTGCGGTTATGGCATGCAAACCAAATCGGGTTGCTAGCACTCGATCAAATGCTGTCGGCGTACCGCCTCTTTGGATATGTCCCAGGATTGAGGTTCTGGCCTCGGTGCCGGTGCGCTTCTCAATCTCCTTAGCCAGCCACTCGCCGATTCCTGACAGCTTTACGTGTCCAAAGGCATCCTTGGTCGCATCTTTGGTGATGATGTCGCCATCTTTTGGCAGTGCGCCCTCAGCTACCACAATAATCGGTGCGTAAGACTGTTCGAAACGTGACTGCACATACTTGCAGACTTTTTCAATATCAAATGGAACTTCTGGAATCAGAATGCATGAAGCACCACCCGCTAATCCAGAGTGCAATGCAATCCAGCCTGCATGACGTCCCATCACCTCAACGATCAGCGCTCTGTGATGAGACTCGGCTGTGGTGTGTAGTCGATCAATAGCTTCTACTGCAATATTTACAGAGGTATCAAAGCCAAATGTGTAGTCGGTATTGTTTAGGTCATTATCAATAGTCTTTGGAACACCAATTACTTTAACTCCCAAGGCGTCGAGCTTGGTAGCAACTCCGAGGGTGTCCTCTCCGCCAATTGCAATCAGCGCATCGATATTCATCTTTGCTAGATTCTCTTTGATGCGTTCTACGCCATTTTCAATCTTGAATGGGTTAGTTCTTGACGAACCTAGGATTGTTCCGCCTCTTGGCAAAATTCCGCGGGTAGCGGCAATGTTTAGCGGCATGGTTAATCCTTCAAGGGGACCCTTCCAGCCATCACGAAAACCGATGAACTCATAGCCGTACTCTTTTTCACCCTTGCGAACTACGGCACGAATGACCGCATTAAGTCCAGGACAATCTCCGCCACCAGTGAGCACACCAAAACGCATAAGAATCAATCTCCGATAATTTAGAGTCAGATTAAAGGTCAACTTTGACCGTGGCCGAAGTCTACCTCATCGGTATTTACGAGCATGTAACAAGAAACCTGAAAAATCAGCGAGTTACCGTAACGCCTTTGCCTACCACCACTATTCCACCCGGTGAAACAGTGAATCGCTCTCGGTCCCGCTCGAGGTCAAATCCAATTGTGGCACCTGGTTCTACAACTACATTTTTGTCCAAGATTGCATTTTTGATCTTGGCTGATTCGCCAATTCGCACCGACGGCATTAATACCGCACTTTCAACGGCAGCATCGCGATTTACCATCACATCATAAGATGCAACTGTTCGTCTTAACTCACCTCCGGAGATGATTGAACCCGCGCCAACTACTGAATCGAAGGCAATGCCTCGCTCTGAAAACTTCGCGGGCGGATTTGATGGCGGGTTAGTAAGAATTGGCCACTGACGATTGTAAAGATTAAAGATTGGCAGAGGAGACACTAAGTCCATGTGCGCATCGAAGTAGGAGTCGATAGAACCCACATCCCGCCAATAACCTTTATCTCTCTCCGTTTCACCCGGAACTTCATTATTTGCAAAATCGTAAACCTTAGCTAACCCATCCTTTGTCATGGCAGGAATGATGTTGCCACCAATGTCATGGCGGCTATCGACATCTTCTGCATCGAGAATGAGTGCTTCCTCCATCGCATCGCGCCGGAAGATGTAGTTACCCATCGAAACTAGCGCTAAATCAGGATGGCCCGGCATCGCAGGTGGATCTTTTGGTTTTTCATGAAAAGCTTTAATTGTTATCCCGTCATCAGCCAATTCAATTACACCAAATTCAGAGGCTTCGCTGCGCTTAACACGAATTGCAGCAACTGTGACACCCGCGCCAGTTTGGAGATGTTGCTGGTACATCTGATCTGGGTTCATCCGATAAACGTGATCCGCTCCAAAAACAATTACATGCTTAGGGTTTTCATCATGAATCAAATTGAAGTTTTGCAAAATCGCATCGGCGCTTCCGGTGTACCAACGAGGTCCCAATCGCTGTTGTGCAGGAACGGGGGTAATGTAATTTCCCAACAGATTAGACATGCGCCAAGTTGTGGTTATGTGACGATCTAGTGAGTGAGATTTGTACTGTGTTAAAACGGCAATCCTGAGGAATCCTGCGTTCACAAGGTTTGAGAGAACAAAATCCACTAAACGATAAGAGCCACCAAAAGGCACTGCAGGTTTTGCGCGATCGGCGGTTAACGGCATAAGACGCTTTCCTTCACCACCTGCTAGGACTATTCCTAGGGGAAGATCTAAGCGCGCCATGGTGTAACGATACTCTTGGAAGGTGGGTAATAAACAGATGAAAGTAGCCATGATTACCAAGGAGTGGCCGCCCAATATCTATGGCGGAGCCGGAGTGCATGCCACAAACCTTGTATCTGCCCTCTCTGAACTCTCCCAAAACACTGATGGTCTGCAAACTGAGGTGCATTGCTTCGGCGCTGCCAGACCAGATGCTGTTGGCTATGAAATCAACCCAGAACTCAAAGATTTAAATCCTGCCCTACAAGCGCTCTTGATTGACTCTGATATCGCAAACAATTTATCGGGGGTTGATGTAGTTCATTCCCACACTTGGTATGCAAATTTTGCAGGATTCTTGGCCTCACAAATTTATGGAGTTCCTCATATTGCAACCGCACATTCTCTGGAGCCATTACGACCTTGGAAAGCTGAGCAATTAGGTGGTGGCTATCAGATCTCGTCCTGGGTAGAGAAAATCTCATTTGAATCAGCTTCTGCCATAATCGCAGTTAGTGATGGGATGCGTGCCGATGTTTTGAACGCATATCCAGATATTGATCCTAATAAAGTTTTAACTATCCGAAACGGTATTAACACCCGTTTGTTTGCTCCTAACCACGACACATCAATACTTGATAAATATGGAATCACCGGTAGTTACGGCCTGTTTGTAGGAAGGATTACCAGACAAAAAGGATTGGCGCACTTGTTGCGGGCCTGGCAAAAGGTGGACCCAAATTTCACTCTAGTTCTTGCTGCAGGATCTCCCGATGAGCCAGCAATCGGTAAAGAGGTTGAAGATCTAATACGTGAATTGTCTTTACAACGCGGCAACATTATTTGGATTAAGGAAATGCTCCCCCGTCCAGAGTTAATTGCGCTTTTGACACAAGCTAGCGCTTTTCTTTGTCCATCGATTTATGAACCGCTCGGCATAGTTAATCTTGAGGCCATGGCCTGTGAGACAGCAGTAATTGCATCCAAGGTTGGAGGAATTCCTGAGGTTGTTGAAGATGGAGTTACTGGAGTATTGGTTGAGTACATAACGGATCCAAATGAATTTGAGCTACGGTTTGCAGAGGCAATCAACAAGGTAATCTCCGACCGGCATATGGCAGAAGTCATGGGCAAAGCTGGAAGAATTCGCGCGGTGGCTGAGTTTGGTTGGGATAAGGTTGCACAACAAACACTAGATCTGTATCGGAGCGTTCAAAGCTAAATGTCACGAAGAGGATGGGGTCTTTTTGCCCTGGTTGGCGTGCTTTGGGGGGTGCCCTATCTATTCATGAAGGTGGCGGTTGAGGAGCTCTCCACGCCCCTGATTGTCTTTGCTCGCGTATTTATTGGCGCTCTCGTTCTAATCCCATTAGCTATGGCGCAAAAAACTCTCCGCCCTGCGCTCAAGTATTGGAAGTACATAACAATCTATGCGGTGCTTGAAATGGTTATCCCTTGGACTTTGATTACCAGTTCCCAAAGAAATCTTTCATCCGGTGTTGTTGCATTATTAGTTGCAACCGTTCCTATCTGGGCAACTTTCTTTGCTCACTACTCGGGCGACACAACCGCTGCTCATCGCACTAGAGTTTTTGGTATCGCAATTGGCTTAGTAGGTATCGCTCTTATAGTGGGAATTGAATCGCTAAACGATGTTGGCAATCTTGGTTCACTATTGGCTGTACTTTTCGCCGCATTCTCTTATGCCTGGGCGGTAAACATGATTACCAATAAAGCCCCCGGAGTTTCTGGCGTCGCGATAAATGGAATAGCTATGGCAATTTCCTCTGTGATTTTCGCACCATTTGCGCTAACTCAATTACCAGAGACCACACCATCCACTGAGGCAATTCTCTCAACAGTAGGCCTCGGCGTAATCTGCACCGCGATTGCCTTTTGGGTCTTCTTCAAAGTTTTGGAGGATATTGGGGCGGCTCGTGCTTCTTTAGTTGTCTATCCCAATACCGCAATTGCTGTAGTGCTTGGAATTGTTCTCCTGAAGGAGGATTTAACCTTGGCAATTGCTATTGGATTGCCTTTAGTGCTAATTGGTTCTTATTACGCCAGCAGAAAACCAACCGGCGCAATAGCTATTGGGTAAATCCTAGACGAGCGAGAGCCTTCGCATCGCTTTGCCAGTTAGGTATAACCTTTACATGAAGTCCAAGAAAAACCCTGCCCTTTAACTTCTTTTCAATTTCTTTTCGAGCATTCATTCCGACATTTTTCAGTCGCTCACCCTTTGCTCCGATAATGATTGATTTTTGACTATCACGCTCAACAACAATTGAGGCATGGATGTCATAAAAGGGGCGCTCATCTGGGGTGCGCTTCTCTCTTTGAGTAACCTCATCTATGACTACCGCAATTGAGTGAGGAACCTCTTCAAAGACATCTTCTATAGCTGCTTCACGAATTAGATCAGCTAATTGTGCGTGGAACTCTTGATCAGATTTCATATCTTCGGGATAGAAAGCTGGAGACTCAGGTGCGTACTTCGCCAACAAATCTAAGAGCAGTTGAACCTGATCATCGGTCTTTGCTGATAGCGGAACTACTTCATCCCATACAAATCCGGCTTTTTTAGCTAATTCACTGGCTGCTATCAATTGCGTTGGCATTTGGGATTTCTTTGCCATATCAGTCATCGTAATGGCACAAATTTTTCGAGCGGAGTTGTGAGTTGCCATCTCTTGTGCGATGAATAAATCACCTGCACCGATCTCCTCTACCGCAGGGATGCAAAGCACAATAACATCAACTGAATCCATGCTCTCTGAAACCATGCTGTTTAGTGCACCACCCAAAAGCGTCTTTGGTTTGTGAACTCCTGGGGTATCAACGACTACTAATTGGTAATCAGGTCGGGTAACGATCCCCCGAATTGCATTTCTTGTGGTGTTTGGATGATGCGAGGTGATGACTACTTTTTCGCCAACTAGGGCGTTAACGAGGGTTGATTTACCCGCATTTGGTCTACCGACTATCGCGACAAAAGCTGCTTTGTGTGTCATCACCTCTAAGGGTACTATCAATTGTTGGCGCGATTGGCAGTAACAACTCCATCGCATCTGCCACCGAGGTAACGATCTCAGCGCAACGCTCCCCAATCAATCTATGGCAACCATCGCTAGTTGGTGAGGTTATTGGTCCTGGGACCGCCATAACCGTTCGAAAAATCTCAGCTGCATTACGAGCGGTTCTTAGCGAGCCACTACGAAAAGCTGCTTCAACCACAATTGTGCCGTGGGATAGAGCTGCGATTAAGCGATTCCTGGTTAAGAAGCGTTCGGGGCGAGCTCTTTCAGAGGGCATAACTTCCGAGATCAGCGCTCCGTTTTCCATGATCTCGCCAAACAATCTCTCATTGCCCGCTGGATAATTGTTTTTCACACCTGATGCAAGAACTGCAATTGTCCTTCCCTCAGCTGCTATCGCACCGCGATGAGCATGGGTATCAATGCCATATGCACCGCCGCTAATCACCGCCCAATCCCGATCGGCAAATCCAGCAGCAAATTCATTGGCGATGCGGGCTCCATAAGTTGTTGGATTGCGGGTTCCAACGATGGATATCGCCTCTCCAAAGTTGATTTCACCTTTAACTATTAGCCCTATTGGTGGAGCCTGTAAGTCATCTAGAGATTTAGGCCAATCTAAAGAATCATCAGTTAGAAATCTTGCTTCGGCTTGATTTATCTCCTCTTGAATTTGTTCGACACTTGTGGATAGTAATCTTTCTCTTACTCTTTCAGCTGACTTACGCAGTTCTTGGTATCGGTTTTGAATGAGGTCTTCTATCAGTTGTTCTGGTCCGCTACTTTTTAACTCTTGAACCCAAAAAGTGGAGCCTGGTTCAATTGCATGGAACAGTCGTAGTTTTGCTAATTGGCTCATTTGAGGCTTTCCAAACCTTCACGCAATTGCATGGCAATCTCTAACTCATCTGCTCCGGGCGTTACTACGCCCTTGAGATCTGCGATACTCCAACACAATCTAAGCACCCGATGAAAGCCTCGGGCTGTTATCTCTTCTCGGTCAATTAGATTATGCAATTGATTCATGGCGGCTTGCTGAGCTTTGAATTTGTTTCGCAACAATTCAGATGGAATTTGCGAGTTCAAGTTAAATCCTAAATTGATGAATCTCTCGGCGGCTACCGCTCGCGCCTCCTCGACCCTTTTTCTAATGGCGTTGCTACTTTCTCGCTCTGTGGTTTCTGCCAACTCTGACCTAGTGGGATTTTCAACCTTTAATCTCAGATCTATGCGATCAAGTAATGGGCCGGATAATCGATTCATGTAGCGGCGGACTTGGATAGATGTGCATTGACATCCCCGCCCTTTTCCTGAGTACCTGCCGCAAGGACAAGGGTTTGCCGCCAAAACCAGGATGAATCTGGCAGGAAATCGCAGGGTTCCAATAGCGCGTGCTACTTCTACCTGACCAGATTCCAATGGTTGTCTTAGCGCATCCAATATTCCTGTGGCGCACTCTGGTGCTTCATCAACAAACAGCACTCCGTTATGTGCCAAGGAACATGCTCCTGGACGGATTACTTTTCCACCACCGCCAACCATGGCAACCGTTGTTGTTGTGTGATGAGGGGAAACAAAAGGCGGCAACCTGCTAATGATCTGTTGTGATGAGAATGATCCTGCTATCGAATGAATTGCTGCAACCTCTCGAGCTGCGGCGCTACTAAGTCTTGGCAATATGGTCGGAATTCTCTCCGCCAACATAGTTTTACCAGTTCCTGGTGGCCCAATCATCAATAGATGGTGTCCGCCAGTTGCTGCAACCTCAATCCCAAATTTCGCGACCTGCTGCCCAGCAACCTGTGACATGTCTAAAAGGGATTCAGCCTCGGGGCGTCGAATAACAGGAAAGGTTTCCGGCACCTCGATACCAGATGCCATTGAGATTACTGAATTTAAACTCTTTGCTGGAATGACTCTTAGGTTTTCAACCAGTGAAGCCTCTTCAAAATTCTGCCAAGCAACAACTGCGGTAGTTATTCCCCGTTTAGTTGCCGCCACCAACATGGGAAGAATTCCGCGTATCGGGCGTAATGCACCTTCTAAGGAGAGTTCTGCAATAAAAATACTGTTAGCAAAAATCGAATCCTTAATCTGAGAACTAGCCTGCAAAATCGCTAGACAGATAGGTAGGTCAAATCCAGAGCCGCTTTTTGGTAGCCAGGCAGGAGAAAGTGAAACGGTGATTTTATGTTGGGGCCACTTAAATCCGGAGTTTAAGATTGCGGATCTAATTCGATCACGAGATTCATTTAGTGTTGCATCAGGCAATCCAAGTAGTTGGTAGCTGGGCAAGCCGTTTGCGATATCCACTTCAATATCGATGATTTCACCATCAAGGCCCAGCAAAGTAACTGCATTTGTGGTGGCTACGCTCATGACACATCAATCCGGTAGTCGATGCTTATCTCCCCTGAACGCCCCAGCAACACCCCGGATACATCGATGCGGTACTTAGCACCGAGTCTTTGATTGGTTGCTAGCCAGGCCAAGGCCAACCTTTGAATGCGCCACAACTTCTGTCTAGAAATAGCCTCTAGAGGATCACCAAATGCATAACTAGATCTAGTTTTCACCTCAGTAAAAACCACTTCGCCCTCTGGCGAGAGAGCTACTAAATCCAACTCCCCTTCCCTGGCGCGCCAGTTCCGATCGATGATGTGATAGCCAAGGCCTTGTAAATATTTGGCAGTAGCTTCTTCTCCGCTTTTTCCCAGTACATCAGCGTTTTTGTCGATAGCCATTGGGGGAAGTTAAATGAATTGTTAATGCCTCAAATAAACCACTGCAGGACTTGTGGGAAAGATTAGTTGTTCAAAAGCGCAGCAATATTTGCATAGGATCGTCGATGAACTGGACTGACTCCGAGTCGCGTCAAAGCCTCTTGATGAGTTCTAGTGACATAACCTTTATGGCTTGCCAGCCCATAACCTGGATGTTCTTCATCAAGTTTTTTCATCAGACGATCACGGTGAACCTTTGCCAAAATTGAAGCAGCGGAGATCGAAATTGCTACTTGATCACCCTTCCAGACCGCCAATGATGGCGCCGGCATGCCGTCGATTTCATAGCCATCCGTAAGGATGTAACCCAACTCTAAATTTAGAGCGGTGACCGCGCGTCTCATTCCAGCTAAATTTGATTTATGCAATCCAAAACTGTCGATATCTTGTGGAGAAATTTCTATGATGGAGTGAGCCTGGCTCTCTTGAATTATCAAATCAAATAGTTGCTCCCGCTTTTTGGCGGTTAAATCCTTGGAATCTTTTACTTCACTTAACAAGGATGACTTTGGATCTCTCAAAACTACTGCAGCTACAACGAGTGGCCCGGCGCATGCACCTCGACCCGCCTCGTCGACACCTGCGATACAGGTTATTCCGGCAGAGAGCAGTTTTTCTTCAATCACTACACACCGCTTTGGAGTCTATGGGTTTTGCTTAACAGGAATCTTGGAAAGATCTTCCCCTACTTCAAGTACTCCGATGTTTTTTAGCGGCCAAACAACAAATAGAGCCCGTCCGGTTACCTTTTCAAGGGGAACCATTCCGTTATTTGGATCTTCGGTATGGAATCGCGAATCGGCGCTTGCTCCACGATGATCCCCCATAACCCAGATGAAATCCTTTGGAACTTTCACATCAAATGTTGTGTCAGATGGTGCATCACCTGGATACACGTATGGTTCGTTGAGAGCTTTCCCATTAACTTCGATTTTGCCATCGGCATTGCAACATACAACTCGATCGCCGCCGACACCTATTACTCGCTTGATTAAATATTGTTTGGCAGGATCTGGCATTACACCTACAAAAACCAGCGTGTCACGAACTACTTTAGCCAAGCCGGTTTTTTCATCATTTGGTGCACTTAACCAATTGGCTGGGTCGCGAAATACGACAACCTCGCCTCTTTTTATTTCACTAAAAATGGCACCAAACTTGTTGACTCCGACTCGATCATTTACTAAAAGCGTGTTTTCCATTGAGCCAGATGGGATATAGAAAAACTGTACAAAGAAACTCTTTACAACAATGGAAAGAATTAAGGCAGAAACTAAAAGGATTGGAAGTTCGCGAAGCGAAGATTTCTTGGCTTTCGCAAACATCTAACTTCGACCGCTAGTGGTCGGCTTTAAGCTTTTGCTTCGTCAGATGTCGCCTCAGTTGTAGGAGCTTGCTCTGTTTCAACAACAGCTTGCTCTTCAACTTGTGCAACCGCCTCTTCTACCGGAGCGGCTACCTCAACTGGCGCAACCTGCGCAGCTGGCGCCTGATACATATTCTCTAGGTCATCAGCGCTGCGACGTTCACGGATCTTGGCAGCCTTGCCGCGTAGATCACGAAGGTAGTAAAGCTTGGCGCGACGAACTTCGCCCTTGCGAACTAATTCAATTTTTTCGATTACAGGTGCGTGAACTGGGAAAATTCTCTCTACGCCAACGCCGTAAGAAATCTTGCGGATGGTAAAGGTTTCACGGACTCCTGAGCCCTGACGAGCAATAACTAGACCTTGGAAAACCTGGATACGGCTCTTGTTGCCTTCAATAACGCGGACGTGAACCTTTAGTTCATCGCCTGGGCGGAAATTGGGCAGGTCCTTACGAAGGGAGACGGCATCAACCGCATCGAGCACGTTCATGATTTTTCCTAACAATTAGTCTTCAAAAACTAGGCTGTCTAACGGCGGTATCTTGCCACACCTGCTCCCCAACCGCTAAATCGCGGTCTCTGGCAGCTGGGCCGCCGATTTAGCAGGCTTGATTGCCGCCAAACTAGGCCTTTTCCGCGGATTGGATGTGTGCCTCAAGGGCGGCATGCAGACTCGGGCCGGCTGCGATTACCAGGTGCTTCTCGCCATTCCAAATTCCAGATTTAACAGAGAGTTTTGCCCCCGCCTCCATTGCTATCAATCCAGCGGCCGCGTAATCCCACTCATTTACGCCAGCTTCAAAATAAGCATCTAAGGATCCGGTGGCAACATGGCAAATATCAACCGCGCAGGCACCAAGCCGGCGCAAGTCTCTAATTTCTGGAAGCAATTCAGAAATCAATTTGGCTTGAACTTTACGGCGCTCTAGGTCATAGGCAAATCCTGATCCCACTAACGCGCGATTGAGTTGAACCGGCTCATTGCACTTGATTGGGGAGTTATTAAGAAAAGCGCCAGATCCTCGTGCAGCTTTCCAAAGCGATTTCGTCGCCGGAGAATAAACCACTCCAATTAAAGATCCTTGTTCATCTTTGGCTGCGATGCTGATGCACCAACCGGGTATGTCATACAAATAATTAACTGTTCCATCTATCGGATCGATTACCCAAGTAATGCCAGATGAACTTTCTTTGTTTGCGCCTTCTTCACCTAACAAACCATCCTCGGGACGGGCGCTTAAAATTCTGGAGACGATTAGTTTTTCACTCTCGTGGTCCATTTGAGTAGCAAAGTCAAAGACTCCACTCTTTTGATCCAACTCAAATTTGGGCGGTCTATTCATCAACATCTCGCCGGCTTCGAGTGCGATGCTTTCCGCTAAGTGCAAGAGATCCGTTGTATTCGTCATAATCTAATCCAATCACACCATCACCTTTCAGCACAGCGACTAGCGCTATCCATAGTTGAACTGAAGTAGACTTCCTTGATGCTCACCTCCTATAAGCGTTTATTTGCGGTGCCAGGGGGTCGGCTTTTCTCATTTTCTGCCTTCATTTTGCGCATGCCAATTTCTATGCTCTACCTAGCAATTGTGCTCTTTGTGGTAGCCGAAACCGATTCATATTCTTTAGCCGGCGCAATATCCATGTTTTCCTCTGTTGTTCTCGCCATTGCAACCCCACTCTGGTCAAGAGCAGCAGATCAATTTGGGCAAAACAGAATCCTCACTATTACCGCGCCAATTCACCTCTTCTTTTTGGGACTCTTTGTCTATTTGGTAAAAAGTGATGCTCCGACCTGGAGTTGGTTTGCAGCTGCAATGATGTTTGAGTCCTTTGTAATCGGCTCAGGACAGATGGTGCGCAAGAGGTGGATTCATGCAATTGGTGACGATCGCAAACTAATCGACACCGCATACTCATTTGAGGCAATGGTTGATGAAATAATTTTCACTAGCGGTCCGGTAATTGCGACGCTTATCGCTTCTTTCTTTTTCCCTGCTGCAGCAATTTTCGCAGCTATGGCATTTCTTGCGATTGGGGCGCCGCTATTTCTCTCTCAAAAGAAAACTCAGCCTCCGCCACATCCCCGTGAACCAGGTGTTGACCACACTCTTCTAATTCGTGATCCATTTATTAGGGCAATCTTCATTCCACTAATGCTGGTTGGGGCATTTTTCGGTTCAATAGGTTTGGTAATTGTTGGCTACCTGGATGAATTTGGCACTCGAGAGCACAGCGGATTCTTCATCGCCATTTGGTCATTGAGCTCTGGTTTATCCGCCTTTATTAGTGGATCAATTCATTGGAAGATGAATGAGGCAAAGCGATTCCTGTACTCAATTCTGGCTTTAACTCTTTTGACCGCGCCTATTTTCTTTGCGGCACAAATCTTTCCTGGGAATTTGTGGATTCTTGCCATTGTCTTGTTTCTCAATGGCTTAGCGATTGCACCTTTGTTGACCGCAGGTTTTGCGGTTGCTGAGAGGTCGGTAAATGAAAAACGGACCACCGAGGTGTTGGCGTGGGCAATATCTGCATTAAATCTTGGCGGCGCAATTCCCAGCGCCCTAACTGGATACATCATTGACACATCAGGGCCAACTGTCGCATTTATCGTTCCGTTGGGCTGTATGACATTGTCTTTGCTCTCATTAATTCCTTATTACTCGCTCTGGCGGCGAAAAGTGATTGAAATTCCGGTTTAAGCTCCCCTGATTTACCGGCTGAGTGTGGCAATCTTTACCCGTGACTGAATTACGAGTCGTTGGGCGCTCTGATGATGGAGATCATCTAGAGCTGACCGACAATGAAGGCAATAAGTTTTCCGTTCGAGTAAGCGACTCTTTGCGCTCTGCCGTGAATGAGCGACGATTAACACCCGTAACCGAATCGGCACCTGCTTTCTCAGTTAAAGAAATTCAAGCCAGGTTACGCGCCGGAGAAAGTTATGCCGAGGTTTCCCGTCTCTCTGGGTTGTCGCTAGAAAAAATCGAACGCTATGCCAGCCCAATACTTCAGGAACGGGCATGGATTATCGAGCAAGCAGAGAAAGCGTCTCCTAAGGGAGCATCACTTCCACTTTCTGAATTACTAATTCACAGACTTGCACCTCGTGGCGTGAATATGAATCAAATCTCTTGGAACACTTGGCGGCTAGATGATGGAACATGGCATTTAGTTCTCAACTATCCCTCCAAAGATGGAACATCTGAAGCAACATGGATTTTTGATTCGAATAAGAGAACTTTGTCATCAAGAGATGATGGCGCTCGCTGGATCAATGGTGAGGAGATTGCCGCCAAGCAACCGCCCCGTAATGATCGAATGAGTGATCATGGAGTTTTATTTCCCGCTGAAGGCGAGACACCACAACCACCCAGACTTGTTGCGGTACGCACCGATCCTATGGTTGATGAAAGATCAGGTTTAGAAATCCCTCCTAACAAAGAGATTGCACCCGATGCCAAGAAAGATGGCGTCACTCGACGCATTTCAATTCCATCATGGGATGACATTATGTTTGGCAAGAGTAAGAAAAAGGATGAAGAGGAACAGCAGGATTAAATTTCTGCACCTAACAAGGGAATTTCTACCTCTGCCGCTGTAGTGCCGCCATGGTGCCCCACCATTGCTAGTTGCAACTCTTCCCGTGCGGGCTCTACAAGTATGAACTCCTCTTGAGCAATCGCTATCAAATCGCCGACGCGCTCTAGGTTTCGTGGTGTCGGATTTGGGCCAAAGAGATTGGCGTTAATTGCCTCTGCTCTTGTGAACAATGAAACCTTGTTGCCGAAAAACTCTTGCCATTGCAGTTTGGTTTCCTCCACTCTGTCTTCATGGAGATACAAGTACCTAACTCGCGGCTCTCCCCCAAGTAGCTTCACATTTTTCAGCAGGTCATTGTCTTTACCTAAAACGCAATAATCGGAGCGATTAATCATTCCGTGGTCTGAAGTGATCCAAACTCTTGTTCCATTTGGCAAATTCTCGAGTAACTTAGTAATCAGCTCAGCAGCCTTTTGCATTGCCGCATGAAACTTGGGTGAACCAAAACCTTCTCGGTGTGAAGCATCATCAACATCGTTTATATAAACGTAGGCGAAAGAGTTTTCTCTTTGCAAAGCCAGACTGGTCTGGGTAACCATCTCATCAACTTGATTTACTCCTCGATAATCTGCTCCGCGCAAAGCAGCTCGAGTAAAGCCGGTCTCTTCATATCGCTTGGCAGCAATATGGGAAACATTAATTCCAACCGCTTTGGCTCTTTCAAAAAATGTCGGCTCTGACTGCCATATGTAAGGATCAACCCGCTCATCCCACTTAAGTGCATTCAATAATCGTTCAGGATAGCCGCTGTGTGGCACCCGCATTGTGTATCCAACCATCCCGTGGATACCTACATGTGCCCCGGTGCCAAATGAGGTCAAGCTTGTGGAAGTCGTAGAGGGAAACGTTGCGGTTAACGGGCTCATATTTTTGAGTTGCGAGAAGATTGGTAAAGATGTTTTGCAAAGATCTACTGCGTTTCTTCCCATGCCATCAATCAACAAAACGCATTCTCGCTTTGCTGGATTTTCCGCAACTCCCAAGGAGTTGGTCGCAAAGGGAACTCCGAGGGTGGCAAATATGGATTGCGATAGGTCCGAGAGTAAATAAGCCACAGGCGTATCTTTCCAGTAATCTTCACTTCGTGATTCGTTACTCAAAAGAGGTACAAGAGGCGCTAGCGCAAAACTCCCCTATCGTGGCTCTCGAGTCAACGATTATCAGCCATGGCTTACCACGTCCCACCAATATGCAGGTGGCTCAAGAGGTCGAGGCAATTGTTAGGGAAAACGGTGCGACGCCAGCAACTATTGCGGTAATCGATGGCCAGATACACGTTGGTCTAGAGATCGAATCACTCAATAGGGTTGCAAATGATGAAGGCATACTCAAAGCCTCTATTCGAGATCTGGCCACTGTTTCGGCCAAGAAGCTGAGCGCAGCCACTACCGTCGCAGCTACATCGCATATCGCACATTTAGCAGGCATCTCTTTCTTTGCTACCGGAGGTTTGGGCGGGGTGCATCGTGGTGCTCAAGAGACTTGGGATGAATCGGCAGATCTTCACTCTCTTGCATCGATTCCAGTATTGGTGGTTAGCGCTGGCGCAAAATCAATCTTGGATGTTTCAGCAACTTTAGAGCGCTTAGAGAGTTTCTCTGTGCCAATTATTGGTTATCAAACAAACAAGTTCCCTGGTTTTTATCTCTCTGACTCCGGATATGAATTGGAATATCGGGCCGATAGCGCAGATGAAATCGCGGACATCTGGCGAGCGCGCGAATTAGTTGGATCCAATAACTCAGGGATGGTGGTTGCCAACCCAGTTAAGAATGAGATGAACCGTGAATTACATGAAACTACTCTCCAGCAAGGATTGATGGCAGCTGAAGCTTCAGGAGTAAAGGGCAAGGCGGTAACGCCATTCTTACTTGAGTACTTCCACTCAAATACAAAAGGTGAATCTCTACGGGTTAATATTGAGATTATTAAAGCTAACGCTAAATTGGCAGCATCCATTGCGGTAGCCTCAAATAAGCTACAAAAATAATCACATGTCTCGCATTCTTTGTATTGGCGATCTAATGCTGGATGTTGTGGTTAAGATTGAATCTCCCATTAATTACGGCACCGATACTCCGTCAAGAATTAGCATGCATGGCGGTGGGGGCGCAGCAAATACCGCCAGTTGGCTCGCATCGACTGGTCATGAGGTTTTTTTCGTTGGCAGAACTGGTGTTGACGCTGCGGCAGACTCCATAATCCAAGAGCTAGATAGTTGGAACATAAAACATAATTCATTGCGCAAAACAGGTCTGACGACCGGCGTTGTAGTCGTGATTGTTGACTCAAGTGGTGAGCGAACTATGTTTCCTGATTCAGGGGCGAACTCAGGACTCGGAGTTGCAGACCTACCCGAACTAAAAGGTTTTGATGCGGCTTATCTCTCTGGTTACTCCTTGTTTAACAAAAAATCAACAAAAGGTGTGCTGGAGATAATCACTGAGTTGAAGAGGGCGGGAATTCCTATTTTCTTTGATCCTGCATCGGTTGGGACAATTTCTCACTTTGGCAAAAGCGCCGCAATTGAATATCTCCGCCTCATGGATATTCTCCTGCTAAATGAGGATGAGTCATTATTTCTTAGCGAGCAACAAAGCTGCGAAATGGCGCTGAATACGCTTTTGGAACTCTCATCTATTGTTGTCATAAAGCGTGGCTCACTTGGAGCTGTGGCAAAAATGAGAAGCTCTTTATCTGTAGAAGTTCCAACCGTTGAAGTTTCGCCGATAGACACAACCGGGGCGGGAGATGCTTTTGCTGCGGGGTTTATTCCAGAATGGCTCGCAAAACAAGATCTTTACTCTGCATTAAATGCAGCAAACACTTTAGCTGGCAGATGTGTCCTAAATATCGGTGCTAGACCGAGCGTCAATCCCCGATAAGTCCAGCTTTAATTGGCAGAATCCTGCCCATGGCCAAAGCTGATTCAGGTAAATCTGGCGCGTCTACAAAGAAAAAGGCGGCTGGTCCGAAGCCCGGTGAATTTCCCGGCAAGATTGTTGATGTTGATGTATCAGCTGAAATGTCAGATTCATTTCTGGAGTATGCCTACTCAGTTATTTATTCCAGAGCACTACCCGATGCGCGAGATGGTTTAAAGCCAGTACATCGCAGAATCCTCCACCAGATGGCTGAAATGGGATTGCGACCAGACAAAGGCCATGTAAAGAGCGCACGTGTCGTCGGTGAAGTAATGGGTAAGTTGCACCCTCACGGAGATGGTGCCATTTATGATGCTTTGGTACGTATGGCTCAAAGCTTCTCCATGAGATTGCCTTTAGTTGATGGTCATGGAAATTTTGGATCACTTGATGCTGGTCCTGCGGCTATGCGTTACACAGAGGCTCGTCTAGCAAGTTCCGCGCTCTTAATGGTGGAGGAAGCAGATGAAGACACCGTAGATTTCGGGCCAAATTACGATGGTCAAATTATGGAGCCATTGGTTCTTCCAGCATCCTTTCCAAATCTGCTAGTAAATGGCGCAACTGGAATTGCAGTTGGCATGGCAACCAACATGGCGCCGCATAATCTTGGCGAAGTGATTGCTGCCGCTAAACACCTAATTGAAAATCCAAATGCCACTCTGAAGCAGTTAATGAAATTTGTCCCTGCTCCTGATTTCCCGACTGGAGGAACCATAATTGGGAAAGAGGGAGTACTTGAGGCTTACCAAACTGGCAAAGGCGCATTCAAAGTTCGGGCCAAAGTCGAAATTGGAAAGGTAACCACTCGTAAATCAGGCATAACAATTACCGAGCTTCCATTCAATATTGGGCCGGAGAAGGTAGTCGAACGCATCAGTGATCTAGTGAAAGCCAAGAAGATCCAAGGCATCTCGGACATTGTTGATCTAACTGATGGTCAATCAGGCACAAAGGTCGTTGTCGAGGTGAAAAATGGATTTGAACCAGAGCAGGTGCTGGAAAATCTCTACAAACTGACCCCGCTTGAGGATGCCTTTTCCATCAATGCCGTTGCTCTAGTCGAGGGCAAGCCAAAAACATTGGGTCTGAAGGAACTGCTGCAGGTATTTATTGATCATCGAATTGAAGTAGTCACAAGACGCTCAAACTTCCGCAAAGACCGCGCCACAGCTCGGTTGAACTTAGTTGATGGACTACTCAAGGCGATTATTGATATCGATAAGGTAGTGAAAATAGTCCGTGGAAGCGATGATGCAAACGAGGCAAAGGCCTCCCTAATCAAGAGTTTCAAGTTGACCGATGAACAAGCAACCTACATTCTTGATATGCCACTACGTCGCCTAACTAAGATGTCAAAGATTGAACTTGAGAGCGAGCAAAAAGAGCTCAAGACCACAATTTCAAAGCTAACCGCGTTGCTCAAGAGTGATGAGGCGCTGCGAACTCAAGTTTCGAACGAGTTATCAGAGGTGGCTGCTAAGTTTGCAACTCCACGCCGGTCTTTGATTGCTTCTTAAAAGGTATTGCTGATTATTTAAGCGTCAATTCTTTCACGATCAATATCAGCGTTTGCAATGAACTCTTTTCTTGGCGCAACTTCATTGCCCATCAAAAGTTCAAACATCTTTTCGGCCGCTTGAGCATCCTTGATTGTGATACGTCGGAGTGTTCTGCGATCTGGATCCATTGTGGTCTCGCGAAGCTGATCGGCATCCATTTCACCTAAGCCCTTATAGCGTTGGAGCGGTTCCTTCCAGCGCTTGCCGTTCTTCTTCAAATCAGCAAGTAGTTTCTTCATTTCATCATCGGAGTAGGTGTAGTGAACCTCCCCTTTCTTTCCTCCGCCGCCAACTACTTCGATGCGGTGTAGCGGTGGAATTGCTGCAAATACTCGTCCATCGTCAATCAAAGGTTTCATGTAGCGATAAAGCAGTGTCAACATTAGGCAACGAATGTGCGCTCCATCAACATCAGCATCTGACATCAAAATGACTCGACCATAACGGGCATCTTCGAGTGAGAATGACTTCCCAGAACCTGCACCAATTACCTGAATAATTGCGGCGCATTCTGCGTTATCAAGCATCTGAGATAGAGAGGCTTTCTGCACATTCAAAATCTTTCCCTTCAGTGGCAGAATCGCTTGATACTCAGAGTTGCGTGCTGCTTTTGTTGTTCCAAGAGCTGACTCACCCTCGACAATAAATAGTTCGGTGCGTGACACATCCTCAGATCGACAATCCGAGAGCTTCGCCGGCAAGGAGGAGCTCTCAAGTGCATTTTTGCGACGTTGTAGCTCTTTATGAGCTCTCGCTGAAATTCTCGTACGCGAGGCGTTGGCAACCTTCTCCAGAATCAACAAACCGTTTGCTTTATCGATTCTTTTTGTGGTGGTAAAAAACTTCTTCAGCTCATCTGAAACTACCTGCTGGACAATTCTGGTAACCGCTGGGGTTCCCAGAACCTCTTTTGTTTGGCCTTCAAACTGCGGTTCCTGCATTCGCACTGTAACTACCGCGGTCAAGCCTTCTACAATGTCATCCTTGATTACATCTTGTTCGTTTTTCTTCAAAATTCCTTTTGTACGCAGAAATTCATTAAAGGATTTAGTTAGAGCTTTTTCAAATCCCTGTACGTGGGTACCACCCTTAGGGGTCGAAATAATGTTCACAAATGATCTAACGGTAGATTCGTAACCATTGCCCCATTTGATGGCAATATCGACATCCATATCGCGCTCGACCTCTTTGGGTTCTAGATGGCCTTTCTCATCTAGGACCGGCACTGTCTCCTGATAATGCCCTTTGCCAGTCAATCGAATGACATCTCCTACCGCTTCATCAGGTTGAATGAAATGGCAGTACTCAGAGATTCCGCCTTTGTGGAAGAAGGTTTCTGATTTTTTCTCTTTAGAGCGGTTGTCATTAACTACCAGCGTTAATCCTGGGACTAAATATGAAGTTTGACGAGCGCGTGTATAGATCTCTTCTAAATCGTACTCTGCATCCTTTAGAAAGATTTGCTTGTCAGACCACCATTTAACTCTTGTTCCGGTGACCTTGGATGAGATTTTGCCGATTACCCTTAATCCAGATTGTGGCTCAAAGGATGCGTTGGGACCGTCACCGTCAAAAATGCCTGCAACACCACGCTTAAATGACATCCGGTAAATCTTTCCATCTCTGTCTACCTCTACATCTAGTCTTGAGGACAGAGCGTTTACTACTGAGGCACCGACTCCGTGCAAACCACCTGTTGCAGCGTAAGAGCCACCGCCAAACTTTCCGCCGGCATGCAACTTTGTCATTACTACTTCTACACCGGTCAAGCCTGTTTTCGGCTCTTTGTCTACTGGAATTCCGCGGCCATCATCATGAACCTCAACTGAGCCATCTTTTTCAAGATTGATTTCAATTTTCTTGCAATATCCAGCTAAAGATTCATCAACTGCGTTGTCAATGATTTCCCACAAACAGTGCATCAATCCTCGGCCATCGGTAGAACCGATGTACATGCCGGGACGCTTGCGGACCGCATCAAGGCCCTCTAGTACAGAGAGATCCTTTGCGGAATAAGATTTTTCAACGCTGCGATTATCTGAGTCAGCCACGATGCGCAAGGGTATCTGTGGGAATTCATGGGCAAGGTGTTACGCGCCGAAGTTGCTGGGAATTTGTCGATAATTTCACAAAATTGGGGGTGAATCTCAAAAAAATACCTTTTTGACCTGCGGGGAATAAGTATTAGGTGGTTTGATGTTCCACTGTAGGCGCTTGAGTTGGACTGGTACCGCTAGTCCAAGAGCGTTTATAACGAACAGGGAAGGCAGGAAAGTTATGACCGAGAACGTAGTACTCGATTCCACGCCACTAAATGCTCTTGATCGCTGCGACCGTTGCGGTGCGCAGGCCTATGTTCGTGCTGTTATGGCTAATGGTTTTGAACTTCTTTTCTGCGGACATCACGCAAAGAAATATCAGGAAGGTCTAGCTACTGCGGCAGAGCGAATCGTTGATGAGACCTCTCGCCTCAGCGAAGGATCAGCGGCGAAATAATTTTTGAGACCAAACTGGGTCTTCCGGTAATTGATTCTTCTTTATCAGCAAATCCACTCAATTTGACCATGGAGTTGACGGCCAAATAGCGCAGCGGCTCTATCTCCCATTGTCTTATCTTTTGATTAACAAAATGCAGATTGGTGATTAAATCATTCTCATTAAAAATTAATTTCGCCATTATCTTGGAGGCGAGATAGCTCATCGTTACGCCATCGCCTGCATATCCCCCGAGTCTTCCAAAACCAGTTGCCGAGTTGAACTGAACATATGGCTCCCAATTACGGGTAATTGCTACCGCGCCACCCCAAGCATGTGTGAATCTGCTCGTGGAAATCTGTGGAAACCAACTTCGCGCTAGCTGTCGTAAATTCTCATGCACCTTTGCGGTCATCTCTTTGTCTGCAACAAGCTTTGAGCTAAATGGATAAGTTGCTCCTCGTCCTCCGATTGCCAGTCTGTTGTCTGAAGTTCTTTGGGCATAATTGATCAGGTGTGATCCCTCTGCAAAAGTTAATCGAGTCTGTGCGCCGATTTCTTGCCAAATCTGATCACTCAAGGGTTCTGTAGCCACCATCTGTGAATAAAGCGGAATAAAGTCACGGTTGGCGCTACCGAAAACTTCAGTTGCCTGGATGACAATTTGCGCCTCTATGAAACTACTGTTCACCAGAACACCACCCTTGACCACGCTGGCCAATGAGTGCTCAAAAAGATGAACATCTCTACTCTGGAGATACCTGAGCAGCCCACCAATAATGCCAATTGGATTCACAGTGGCACATACTGGATTGAATAAAGCTCCACGGGCATTTTTAACCCGCAACAATTTATCTAGTTGAGACTTGTCGATCCATTGATGCATCTCATCGCTTGCTGCCTGCAATCTTTTCTCTTGGGCTTGGTTTCTAGCAAACATAACTGTCCCAGATTTTTCAAAGTGCGCATTTGGTGCATGAACCCGACAGAATTCACCAATTTCATCGATTGCGCTAGCCAGTGCTTGAAACAAATTGGCCGTGCGCTCTTGACCGTAACGTTTCTCGAGTGTTTTGCGATAAACCGGATAATCAGATGACGCCCATCCACCGTTGCGACCGCTAGCTCCAAAACCAAATTGCTTGGCTTCGAAAACAGCAATCTTTAGATCAGGCTTTTGGTGAAGAAGGTGAAAAGCGGACCATAATCCCGAGAAGCCGCCACCAATGATGGCAACATCGTATTGATTGTTACTGGTTTTGGATGCAAAGAACTCGTCTGCGCCACTTGCCCAGAGCGAGTTATTCGGCTTGGAATCCTGCTTCGCGGTGTGAGCCATCACAGAATGGTTTTTCCTTGGAGTGGCCGCAACGGCAAAGTGAGAAATTCTCTTTTGTTTCTATGACATTTCCTTCGGCATCTACAAAATCTGCGGTTCCGGTAACGCGAATAGAGCCATTTGGCTTTACATAGATCTTCACACGCTCTGACATGTATCTCTCCTAATTCTGGGATTTAATCTAGGTAATCGCGCAATACTTGAGAGCGCGATGGGTGACGAAGCTTGGACATGGTTTTTGATTCAATCTGTCGGATACGTTCACGGGTAACACCGTAAACCTTTCCGATTTCATCCAATGTCTTTGGCTGACCATCGGTCAGACCAAAACGCATCGCTACTACACCTGCTTCACGCTCCGAGAGTGTGTCTAGCACCGAATGCAACTGCTCTTGCAGCAAGGTAAAGGAGACGGCATCTGCTGGAACGATAGCTTCTGAGTCTTCAATTAAATCTCCGAACTCAGAGTCACCCTCTTCACCAAGTGGTGTGTGAAGGGAAATCGGTTCGCGACCGTACTTCTGAACCTCGACCACCTTTTCTGGGGTCATATCAAGTTCCTTGGCCAACTCTTCAGGGGTTGGTTCGCGACCCAAATCCTGCAACATCTGACGCTGAACACGGGCTAATTTGTTGATGACTTCAACCATATGTACTGGAATACGGATAGTTCTTGCTTGGTCAGCCATCGCACGTGTGATTGCTTGGCGAATCCACCAAGTTGCATAGGTTGAAAACTTGTAACCCTTTGTGTAATCAAACTTTTCTACCGCACGAATAAGACCAAGATTTCCCTCTTGGATGAGATCAAGGAAGAGCATGCCCCTACCGGTGTAACGCTTTGCAAGTGAGACAACCAGACGAAGGTTTGCTTCTAGTAGATGGTTTTTCGCTCGCTTTCCATCCTCTGCAATCCACTCTAATTCCCGCTTTAGTGAACGCTCTAACTTCTCTCCTGAGTTTAGACGCTCCTCAGCAAACAAACCTGCCTCGATACGCATCGCAAGTTCAACCTCTAGTTCGGCATTTAGCAACGCTACGCGACCAATCTGTTTCAAATAATCCTTAACAGGGTCTGCGGTAGCACCAGCGGTCAAAACTGTTTGCGGCGGTGCGTCATCTTCCTCGGAATCCTTTAGGGTGAATTCGCCCTCTTCCTGCTTTGACTCTTCAGAGAGATTTACAACTCGAACATCTGATTGTGCATCAGGGGTTTCTTCACTTGTGTCGGCGACTAGTTTTTCAAGATCTTCCAGCTCTACCTCTTCGAGCTCTACATCCTCGCCATCAATCTTCTCTACCAGTTTTTTGCCAGTGTTCTTTGCCGCACCTTCTATTGGGGCATCAACTACAGTAGCGACAGCAGAGGTCTTACCTTCTTTCTCTGCTTTCATCGCCTCTAGTTCAGCTTTGGTCGGAAATCTTCTTGGACCTTTTTTCTCAGCTGATACGACATTCTTGTTTTCTTTTGCATCCTTTAACGCTTCAAGCTCAGCTTTGGATGGAAACAAGCGTGGACCTTTTTTTGCATCTTTCTTTATCGCTTTGCCTGAAACCTTCGCACTCGCACCTTTAGTTGACTTGCTTGCTGGCTTAGCTGCTGGCTTGCTTGCCACTTTTTTCACGGCAGAGGCAGCAACTTTCTTAGGAGTACTTTTAGCGGCGCTCTTGCTCTTGCTGGCGTTTTTGGGCGCACGAGATACAGGCACAAATAGATCCTTTGTTTAATTCTGACGAGTTGTCAGATTTACTTGCCAGCCACGGGGATTTGGCTATGGCTATATTATAAATTGTCCACAGGCTTTAATGCACATTTGCCGAGCTTTATGAAGCTCGCGCGAGCCAGAGTTGCACTCCAAGGGGTCAATCCCTCGATTCCTTGCCGATTCATGCCTCTTGCGGCCTGAGTTCTGGGTCAAACTCCAAACATCCCAATTCCAGAGCGATCGCGCCCCGGGCTCTATAGACGTCCTGCATCATGGACGCGCTTTAGGAACTCCTTGGTCTCCAATTTTTGAGGGCTCTCCAAAATTTCAGAGGGC
Source organism: uncultured Clavibacter sp. (assembly GCA_964536895.1). GTDB lineage: Bacteria > Actinomycetota > Actinomycetes > Nanopelagicales > Nanopelagicaceae > MAG-120802. The sequence continues at coordinate 3,330 of CAZIAI010000009.1, read as the reverse complement.
GTTCCCCACTCGAGAATCCTTCCATTCTGCAGGTAACAAACTTCATCTGCCACCTGCTTGGCAAACCCCATTTCATGAGTAGCAAGCACCATGGTCATGCCCTCTTCTTTGAGCTCCTTAACAGTGCTCAATACCTCATTAACCAAAACTGGGTCTAGCGCGCTGGTTACTTCATCCAAAAGCAATACTCTGGGATGTCTGGCAAGTGATCGAATTATTGCAACACGTTGCTGCTGTCCCCCGCTAAGCCGATCTGGATATTGCTCTGCCTTATCTTTCAATCCAAATCTGTTCAGAAGTTCTGTGGCTTCATGAACCGCCTGTTCTTGATCAATTCCTTGCACTTTAGTTGGAGCAAGAGTGATGTTTTCTAATACTGTCATGTGAGGAAATAGGTTGAATGATTGAAAGACCATTCCAAGTTTTTTCCTAACCTCATCTGGATTTACATCAGCAGCCGAGATATCACTGCCATCAAGAAGTATCTGTCCATCATCTATCTGATCTAGTAAGTTTATGCAGCGTAGTAAGGTTGATTTGCCACTACCTGATGCGCCAATAAAAACAGTTGCCGTGTGCTCTGGAACGCTAAAGGTGATGTCCTCCAGCACTACCTCTTTACCAAAACTCTTTCTTACCTTCTCTAGACGTAAAACTGGAACGGTCATGCTTGACCCTGCGCATTCTGGCGTTCTAGCGAGTTACGCAACATTCGATCAGTAAACCTTGTTAAAGGAATCGTTATCAAAAGAAATACTATGGCCGCCATTACATATGGGGTGTAATTAAAAGACTTAGCGGTTTGGATCTGAGCAGCTCGAACCGCATCGGTAACACCCAAAATTGATATTAAACCTGTGTCCTTAATCAGTGCCACCAGATCATTTAGTAACGGTGGCGTTACTCTCTTTAGCGCTTGAGGCATAACTACATAACGCAGTGTTTGGGCGTTGCTCAAGCCTAGCGAGCGAGCAGCGGCTCTTTGGCTGGGATGGATAGTCAAGATTCCAGATCGAATTACCTCAGCAACATATGCGGAGTAAGTGATGATTACCGCAATAGTTCCAAGAATCAATACATTGTTTGTCATGCCGGGTATTTGAAGAGCAGGAATTCCAAAACCGACTAACAGAATAACCAGAAGCATAGGTATGCCGCGAAAAACATCTACATAAACCGTGGCCAAAAATCTAAATGGGGTTAATGCGGGTGAACGAGAGGTACGAAGTAGAGCGATTGCTAAACCGATTAACGCTACTGATGTGCCAGCTATAACAGTTAGAGCGGCATTAGTACCAAATCCCAAAATTATCTTTGGTAGCACCTCAACTCCGTACGCCCACTTAAAGAAAGTGTCGCGCAAAGTCTGCCAGCCAGGCGAAGTGACGATGACAATCACTAAAGTTCCAAGAACCAAGAAACTTGATAGGGCTGCTATGAGGGCATTTTTTTGGTTTCGCTTTTTGCGTGCGGCTCTACGTGCTAGTTCAAGTGAACTAGGCACCCACTCTCCTCCAAAATCATAAGGCGTGGCTCCGCTACCGGAACCACGCCCTAGATCATCTTTCATTTTCTTTAATTTATTTATTTCGCTGGTTAGCCAAGAACTGGCGCACCGGCAGAAGCTGCTAGCCACTTATCGATGATGGCCTGCAGAGTTCCGTTATCGCGAATTGTGTCAACCGCTTGTGAGACGCAGGAAGTAATTGGGTTGTCCTTTGATAGCAACAATCCGAATCCTTGATCTCCTGCATCACTGCCATCAATCTGGCCGACGATGATTCCATTTGGAACCTCTACCGCTGAGAGATAGAAGGCGGTTGGAAGATCAACTACCAAGCCATCAATCTGCTTGTTCTTTAGGGCGGTTACGCCAGCAGCATTGTCATTGAATACAGATGCCTTGAGACCAAGTTGGGTCTCAATCGCATCTAGAGAGGTTGTTGCTACAGCCGCACCGAGTTTTGCTCCTGCATCAGCGATGCCCTGCAGAGTTGTAACTCCATCGAGTTTGCTTCCCTTGAAGGAGACGATTGCTTGATTTGATTTGTAGTATGGAGATGAGAAATCGACAACTTGCTTACGCTCATCGGTGATTGAGTACTGCTGAAGATTGAAATCGAAGTTCTTTGGACCAGGTGCAATTGCAGCATCGAAGCTGGTGCGAATCCACTTAACTGCAGATGCCTCAAAACCAAGTTCAGCTGCTACCGCATATGCAACGGCGGCTTCAAAACCTTCGCCTGACTCAGGCTTGTCATCAATTACCCATGGATAGTAAGCCGGCTCACCGGTTGCAATTGTCAAAACACCAGATTCAACTGTGGCAAGCGAATCTGCTGAACAGGTTGTTGATTCACCGGTTGCGGTGTTTTCCTCTGATGATGAACATGCAGAGATGAGAAGTGCAGCAATGAGAAGTGGGATTACTTTTAGAAGTTTTTTCATCTTTAGCCTTTCGAAATAAGTACGCTAAAGGCCTGGCAATCATTGGCAGACCCGCGCTTGTCGATGCACCTTGCTATCGACCAGGTCCTCACCCGGAGCACCCCACCGCGGTGGAGGGTTGCCGTCCAGTTAGCCGGGGCTTAATTCTGGAACTCGTGACCTAAGGCGGAGCCTAGAAAATAAAAGCTAAATTGTCCATTTGTGTGCGGTCAATCCATGCGCGTCGGCTACCGCTGGGTAGTAAATCTTGCCTTCGTGAACATTTAATCCTTTCAGCAGCGCCTGATCCGCCGCTAATGCGTTTTTCCAACCCTTATTTGCTAGGGAAATTGCGTATGGCAATGTGGCGTTAGAGAGAGCATAAGTGGATGTAAAGGGCACAGCACCTGGCATATTTGCTACGCAATAGAAGATGGCGTCATGCACCTTGTATGTCGGATCAGCATGAGTCGTCGGACGTGAATCCTCAAAACATCCGCCTTGATCGATGGCGATATCAACAAGTACTGCTCCAGGCTTCATTTTCTTGACCAGTTCATTTGTTATCAACTTTGGGGCTTTAGCGCCATGAACCAAAACTGCTCCAATTACTAGATCGGCTTGCAATGCCTGCTCTTCAATTTCGTGGGTGTTTGACATCAATGTCTTAACGGTTCCCCCGAAAATATGATCGATTTCGCCAAGACGTTTCTGATTGATATCAACAATGGTGACATCAGCTCTCATACCTTGTGCAATCGTGGCGGCAGCCAGACCTGCAATTCCGCCACCAAGTACCAACACTTTGCCCGGTCTGACACCTGGAACTCCGCCCAACAAAACCCCTCGACCGCCAGCACTTCTTTGTAGGGCGGCGGCTCCTACCTGTGCTGACATACGACC
>CAZIAI010000008.1:34286-43235 GCA_964536895.1 uncultured Clavibacter sp. | reverse complement strand
TATTGTAATTTGAAGTAATCTCTACTTTTTGGCCAGTTCTTTCAAAGGCACGTTGGGCAGATCGGATATTGCCTGATCCATAATCCAATATGGCTATCAAAGAACGCCCTTAGTTGATGGCACTCCAGAGGTGCGAGCATCTAGAGCAACGGCATCTTTGAATGCTTGTGCTACAGCCTTGAACTGCGCCTCCAGCACATGATGCGCATTTCTTCCCTCAAGAACTCTGATATGCAAACCTATTCGCGCCTCGGCGACAATTGACTCCCAAATGTGGCGACCAAGCGTTGTATCGAAGCTACCAATCAATTCAACAATCTCAGGTTGGCGGTGTACTAGATAAGGGCGACCCGAAAGATCTAATGCAACTTGGACTAGAACTTCATCGAGTGGGACCAAAGAACTTCCAAATCTGCGAATGCCAGATTTATCGCCCAACGCCTCGCGCAATGCCTGGCCGAAAGCCAACGAAGTATCTTCGACAGTGTGGTGGGAGTCCACATCTACATCGCCAGTGGTTTTAACAAGAAGATCAAATCCTGAATGCTTGCCAAGCTGGGAAATCATATGGTCAAAGAATGGAACACCGGTGCTGACATCGATGACTCCAGTGCCATCTAACTTGAGTTCAACCAGAACAGATGATTCTTTTGTAGTGCGCTCGACACGGGCAAATCTTGGGTTGGTCATAGCCTGATTATTCCCCATGAACTCTGCTTGAGGCGAGTCCAATTCGCTGAAGTAATTCTAATTAGCTAGAGATCGCTTTAATGCGCTCAATAATGCCGCGTTTTCTTGATCGGTGCCGATTGTCGCCCGCAAATAGCCCGGTATACCGACATCGCGAATTAGTACCCCTTGCGAAACCAAATCTTTCCAAAGCTCTTGTGAGGACATTGGAAATCCCGAGAACAAAACAAAATTCGCATCTGAGTTGATGACCGATAATCCCAATTCCCTCAAACTGGCAACAAGTAAATCTCTAGCCTGCTTGATTCTTACTACATCATTGCTTAGGCGATTCCGACTCTTGAGTGCAGCAAGAGCGGCGGCTTGCGTCAAATTACTTAAGTGATACGGCAATCTAATCAACAACATAGCCTCAATAATCTTGGGATCGGCAACCAAATAACCAACGCGGGCTCCCGCAAAAGCAAAGGCTTTGCTCATTGTTCGCGATACAACCAGATTGGGAAACTGCGCAATTAATCCAACTGCCGAGTCATGATTTGAAAACTCAAAATACGCCTCATCAACCACAACTATCGCTGTATTTTCAAGAGCCACGTGTGCAATCTGTGCAATGTCAGCAACGGAGATAGAGTCGCCGGTTGGATTGTTAGGGGTTGTCAGGAAAACAATTCCCGGTTTGTGCTCTGAAATAGCGTTCATGGCGGTTGTGACATCAAGGGAAAAATCACTTCTGCGCTTAATAGAAATCCAATTTTTGCCCACGGATCTACTTATCAATGGATGCATTGAATAGGAAGGTTCGAACCCCATTGCCGCTCCATGAAAAGCCAAAACTATGCTTTGCAATATCTCATTGCTTCCGTTGGCAACCCAGACATTTGCTTCAGAAAATGAGGTTGAACTTATTTGGTTTACATAATCAGCCAAAGTTTTGCGTAAGACTGTTGCATCGCGATCTGGATATCGATTGAGGCCCTCGATTTCCCTGGAAATCTGGGACATGATTTCATTTTGCAAATTTGAATCCAAAGGATATGGATTCTCATTGGTATTCAATCTGACAGGTACATCAATCTGAGGTGCACCGTAGGGTTTCAGTCCGGAAAGATTGGGGTTTAATGGCATCCAATCGGGCCACTCATTAACCATGATTAAAAATCACCATTTTCAAAGCGAGCGCTTACAGCCTCTCCATGCGCCGGAAGATCCTCAGCGTTTGCGAATTTAATTACACTGGATGAAATCTCTCTTAAAGCTTTCTCGCTGTAGGTAACAAAGTGCAGACCTCGCAAGAAGGTTTGAACTGACAAACCACTTGAGTGACAGGCACATCCTCCGGTGGGAAGTACGTGGTTGGATCCCGCCAAGTAATCTCCCAGCGAAACCGGTGTAAATCTTCCGATAAACACCGCTCCTGCATTGCGGATTTTTTTGCTAGCACTAACGGGATCCGAAACCTGAAGCTCAAGGTGTTCTGCAGCGTAAGCATTTGCAATATCAAGAGATTGATCAAGGTTGTCGGTGATTACAATCATCGATTGCTTGCCAGTAAGGGCTTCAGTAATTCGGGAAGCGTGCTTTGTGCGTGCGACTCGAGAGTTGATGCTGCGTTGTACTTTATTAGCGAGCTCTAATGAGTCAGTGATCAAAACAGCTGCTGCGATGGTGTCATGCTCCGCCTGGCTAATTAAGTCAGCTGCTACCTCATCAGGGTGTGCAGTTTCATCTGCCACAATTGCAATTTCTGTTGGACCAGCCTCAGAATCTATTCCGATTACACCACGCAGCGCACGCTTTGCCGCCGCTACATAAATATTCCCCGGTCCAGTTACTAGATCTACTGGTTCAAGAGCTGTGCCACCACTTGACTTGATTCCATAAGCAAAAGCTGCAATTGCTTGCGCTCCTCCCATGGCGTAAACCTCGTCTATTCCCAAAAGTGCGCAGGTTGCCAGTATCGTCGGATTAGGCCAACCTTGATTGTCTAATTGCGCGGGTGAAGCCAAAGCGATGCTAGTAACTCCGGCAATCTGGGCAGGAACAACATTCATGATTACAGAGCTGGGATAAACCGCTTTTCCTCCGGGCACATACAACCCAACCCGATCAACTGGAATCCAGCGCTCTTCTACCTCTCCACCATCTACCACCTTCGTGGAAGTTACTGAACGTCGTTGATCAGCGTGAACGATTCTTACCCTTCGAATCGCTTCCATGATTACATCTTTGAGAGTGGGATCCAATTGCCGAAGGGCATCATCAATAATCTCTTTTGGCACCCGCAGAGATTTAGGTTCGATCCCATCAAACTTCAAGCTGAGCTCACGCATCGTAGATTCATCGCCGGACTTAACAGCATTCAAAATTGGTGTTATTGCGATTAGCGCGCTTTCGATATCAATCTCTGCGCGCGGAATTACCGATTGATAGCCGGATTTGGAGAGTCGTTGTCCGCGTAGATCAACCACCCTCATTAATTCTGAGTCGCTCACCCGCCTAGTCTAAAGGCGAGCGATGAATCTCGGAGGGTGATAAATCTAGAGTGAGTAGCTACGCAGGATTTGGCAGGTTAATCAGACCAGACAATCAGGTCCAAGAATTGATTTTAGATCAGCACTGAGGCTTGGAGAGGCTGTGATCTTTAATCCATCATCTAGTCGTAGCACTGTGTTCTTTGCTCCACCTTCAATCTTTAGGTGGACCTCTCTGGTTCCTGGGTGGGAACGCAGAATTTCTTTCATACGATCAACTATGGGAGGGGTGCAACGTTCTGCCTCAAGTCTGATGACAAAAGGACCTATCGGTGCCTGATTGATATCAGGGATAGATAAATCAATCGCAGTGATTTGAGGGGTTTCCTCTCGTTTATCAATTCTGCCGCGGATAACAACTATTCGATCTTCAATTAAATTCAGAGCATGCTGCTGATAAGTGTTGGAGAAAAATCTAATGTCTACTGCGCCTTCAAGATCCTCAACGGTCACAATCGCCCAGGATTGACCTTGACGACTCACCTTTCGCTGCACTCCAGTAATTAATCCCGCAATTGTGACAATCTGCTCATGAGTTACGCCGTCGTCGAAAATCTGACTAATTGAAGTGTCAGTTGCGCCCCGCAATACATGCTCTACACCCAAGAGAGGATGGTCAGAAACATATAGACCAAGCATCTCTCTTTCGTATGAGAGCAAAAGTGGCTTCTCCCACTCTGCATCCTCAATATCCAAAGCTACGCCTGCAATTCCTGAGGTTGAAGTTGGGTTTGCTCCGCCAAACAAATCAAACTGACCTATGGACTCTGCTCGCTTGGTTTCCATTACTGAATCGATTGCCTCAAGATAAATATTCATCAAGCCTTTTCTGGAATGACCCATCGAGTCAAAGGCGCCAGCTTTAATTAAAGATTCGATTGTCTTCTTGTTGCAAACTTGAACATCTACCTTTGCTAGGAAATCACCAAAAGATTGGTATCTACCTTTTTCATTTCGGTTCTTGACGACAGAGGCGACAACATTCTCGCCAACATTTCTAATCGCAGCTAAACCAAAACGGATATCGCTGCCCTTAGGGGTGTACTCACCATTGGAGTCATTCACATCTGGAGGAAGCACCTTTATGCCCATGCGGCGGCACTCATTTAGATACAGAGCTGATTTGTCCTTGTCATCGCGCACACTTGTCAACAAAGCAGCCATGTATTCAGTTGGGAAATTGGCCTTGAGGTACGCGGTCCAAAAGGAAACGACTCCATACCCAGCGCTGTGTGCTCGGTTGAAGGCGTAGTCAGAGAATGGAATTAGGGTTTTCCATAGCTCCTCTATGGCGGCGCTGGAGAAACCATTTTGCCTCATGCCAGCTTCGAAGTGCACATACTCTTTATCAAGAATCTCTTTGTTCTTTTTACCCATTGCTTTGCGCAAAAGATCCGCGCGGCCAAGAGAGAAACCTGCCAGTTTTTGCGCAATCGCCATTACCTGTTCTTGATAGACAATCAAACCGTATGTGTCATCCAGGATTTCTTTCAACGGGTCACTTAGTTCTGGATGTATTGGCTCAATTCTCTTGCGTTTGTTTTTACGATCGGCATAGTCATTGTGTGCATTAACGCCCATGGGTCCAGGACGATAAAGTGCGATTACAGCGGAGATATCTTCAAAAGAGTCAGGGACCATGGAACGCAACAACGCACGAATCGGTGCACTGTCTAGCTGGAATACACCTAACGTATCCCCTCGAGACAAAAGTTCGAAGGTTTTTTTATCTGCAAGTGGAAGCTCTTCCAACACAATCGTTTTGCCTTGATTGCTCTTTATGTTATCTAAACAATCATCCAGAACTGAGAGGTTTCTTAATCCCAAGAAATCCATCTTGAGTAGACCGGTTGATTCACATGCCCCCATATCAAATTGGGTAATGATCGCCCCGTCTGCCTCACGACGATGAATAGGAATTACATCCAGCAATGGCTCGCGGCTCAGGATAACTCCAGCAGCATGCACACCCCATTGGCGTTTTAACCCTTCCAAACCACGTGCCATTTCAACAATAGTCTTTGCATCTGGATCTGTTTCATAGAGATTTCTAAACTCTTGAGCCTCGCTATAACGCTCATTCTCTTTGTCAAAAACTCCGGCTAGGGAAATGTCCTTACCCATGATTGTTGGTGGCAATGCTTTGGTTAACTTTTCTCCGATGGCATATGGGTAGCCCAGAACTCTCGTTGAGTCTTTGATTGCTTGCTTGGATTTGATAGTTCCATAAGTAATGATTTGCGCTACTCGATCATCACCATATTTATTAGTGGCGTATCGAATCATTTCGCCACGTCTACGCTCATCAAAATCCAAATCGATATCCGGCATAGAGATACGCTCTGGATTCAAGAAGCGCTCAAAGAGCAATCCGTGTTTTATCGGATCTAAAGCGGTTATTCCCAGCGCATATGAGACTAGCGACCCTGCAGCTGAACCTCTGCCTGGCCCAACTCGTATCCCTTCTTTCCTTGCATGTCCTACTAGATCGGCTACAACTAAGAAGTAACCGGGAAATCCCATCTTGGTCATAACCTGCAACTCGTAATTCAATCTTTCTATGTATCCATCTGGAATTACATTGTTGAAGCGCTCCTGCAAACCACGGTGCGCCTCCTTTATGAGCCAGCTGTCCTCACTTTCACCTTCTGGGACTGGAAACTTTGGCAGGAGATTCTCATTTTCCCGCAATGTTGTGTTGCACCGTTCAGCAATAATCAAGGTGTTATCGCAGGCGCTCTCAATCTCGCTAAAAATACGCCGCATAGTCGCCGCGTCTTTCAAATAGAACTCGCCATTTTCAAATTTAAATCTCTTTGGATCAGCCAGAGTTGATCCTGATTGAATACAGAGCAAAGCCTCGTGATGCTTTGCATCATCGGCATAGGTATAGTGCAAATCATTTGTTGCAAGCAGTGGAAGGCCCAACTCCTTTGCGAGTTTCAATAAATCTTCCTTAACTCTGCGTTCAATTTCAATTCCATGATCCATGATTTCAACAAAGTAATTTTCGGCTCCGAAAATGTCACGGTATGCCGCCGCAGCTGCGCGAGCTTCTGCGTATGCGCCCATTCTGATTCTGGTTTGAATCTCACCGCCAGGGCAGCCAGTTGTTGCAATCAAGCCCTGAGAATGTTGAGCCAATAACTCGCGATCCATTCTCGGTTTGTAATAAAAACCTTCAAGAGAAGCTAGCGAAGATAATTTGAAGAGATTTGAAAGTCCAACATTGTCCTCGGCTAACAATGTCATGTGGGTATAGGCCCCACCTCCAGATACATCATCTTCTCCACCCTCAGCCCACTTAACTCTTTTCTTATCCAGGCGGGACTCGGGTGCTACATAAGCTTCGATGCCGATGATGGGTTTAACGCCGGCTTTCTTCATGGTTTTGTAAAAGTCGAAAGCTCCGAAGACATTGCCATGGTCTGTCATTGCGATAGCACCATCGCCGGTTCTAGCTACTTCAGCCGCTAATGTTTCGATGCGGGCGGCACCATCCAACATCGAATACTCGGTGTGGACATGCAGATGAACAAAACCCTTACTCACGGTCGGCGAGATTACTCCCCAAAGTTCATTTAACAGCTAGTAGCTCAAGGGCGCGTTGCAGGTCAGCCGGCAACGGGGTGTGGAGAGTGATGCGCTCCTGGGTGCTTGGTTGATTGAAGCTGAGCTCTATCGCATGAAGCCAGGGCCGCTTAATCTCAAGTCTTTGTGCCAAAACCGGGTCTGCGCCATATGCGAGGTCGCCAACAAGCGGGTGACGCAAAGCATTGAAATGAACCCTGATTTGATGGGTTCTGCCCGTCTCCAGCTCGACCCGCAACAATGATGCGCTGGTATAGAACTCAATTACAGAGTAGTGAGTGATGCTTGGTTTGCCATCTGCCACAACCGCGAAACGATAATCTTCCCGAGGATGCCTGCCGATTGGAGCATCAATAGTTCCTTCACTTGGATCTATATGTCCTTGAATCAAAGTTTGGTAAACCTTTTTAACTGTACGGTCTCTGAATTGATTTTTCATGGCGACATAAGATTTTTCATTCTTTGCCAACAACATTAAACCTGATGTGCCAGCATCTAGACGTTGCACAATTCCTTGTCGCTCTTGTGGGCCCGATGTAGATATTCGGTAACCACGAGCAATTAATGCGCCGACAACGGTTGGTCCTGTCCAACCTGGAGATGCATGGGCTGCGCATCCAACAGGTTTATTTACTACGACTACATCCTCATCATCATAAACAATCTCTAACTCTTCAATTGGAGTAGGTCTCAACTCGAGAGGATCAAAAGGTACTGGCATAACAACGGTGATTCGATCTCCAACTTTAACCCGATCAGATTTTGACAAAGGTTTTTTCCCTTGGATTACATCACCTGCGTTTAGCAAATCTGCAACATTGCTGCGGGACATTTCCAGCAGTTTTGCTAGTGCGCTATCGACTCTCTCGCCATCCATCTCCTGTGGAACCAGAAGCGCACGACGTTCTCTCTCTTCGCTCATGACTTCTTTCCCTCGCTACTGCTTGGTGCAATGTTTTTCATGGCCAAGATAGTCATCAGTATTCCGGCAGAAACAATGGCTGAGTCAGCAACATTAAAGATTGGCCAATTAGGCAGCTCAATCCAATCAATTACCTCTCCTCGCCAAAGCCCAGGAGGTCTGGTTGCTCGATCCCATAGATTGCCCAAAACTCCACCAAGAAGTAGTGAGAGGCCGATTGCCCATCCTTTGCTGTCTACTTTTCTCATGTAATAAATAATGAAGGCAGCAACACAGAGCTTTAAGGATGAGAGCAGCGCTGTCGCATCAGAGGCCAAATTGAAGCCTGCTCCGGGATTTGTGCCATAGGTCAGCTGCAGAAAATCCCCCAGCAGTTTTACTGGTTCGCGGAACTGTAAATAAGAGTTTGCCCAGTTTTTTGAGATTAAGTCGATAGCAAAAACTAAGCAGGTAATCGTGATGAAAAGTCGTCGCGCGCTCAAAGCACGAGACGACCCTATCGGCGCTCTTCCTTCTGTTTGCATATCATGCAAAGAGTTGCGCGGGGGAAAACCTGCAAACGTGCTTTGCCAATAGCATTCCCGCAATCTTCACATCGGCCGTAAGTCTTGGTGTCGATACGATCGAGAGCGCGTTCGGTTTGAAGCACCATATCTCTTGCGTTGTAGACAAGTGAGATTTCATGTTCTCTTTCAAATGTCTTAGCACCCGCATCGGCTTGATCATCTCCAGCGCCTACGCCTGAAGCCTCAATCAAATCATCCATTTCACTTTCGATTGCTTCCAACTCTTTCTTGAGGCGAACCAAATCTTTTGCCAGCTCTGCCCTAATTGACTTGAGCTCAGTCGCACTCCAACTTTCTTCGCCTTCGCTAACAAAAGGAGCCGGCGCAGCTTTAATTGGTTTTAACGATGGGGCTTTTTTGCCAGGCTTTGGCTTGCGAATAGGTGGTGGAAGTACCAATCTCTTCTCTTCGACAACCACGATGTCGCTAGCTTCAACCTCTGGCTTATAAACTGAAATTGTTGTTGCTCCGCCTTTTGCGGTACTGCTGGTCAACGCAGTTTTGTGGGCGCCTTTAATAATTTCTGCCGCTGGTTTTTTAGGCATTGGCTTCTTCGCCAAGGTTGGTCTTACAGGCGCCTTCTTTTCTGGCTTACTTGCAGCCGGCTTTACTGGCGCAGACTTTTTTACCGGGGCTTTAGCGACAG
>CAZIAI010000008.1:0-34186 GCA_964536895.1 uncultured Clavibacter sp. | reverse complement strand
GCTTTTTTGGCCACAGATTTGCTCACTGGAGCAGGCTTCTTTTTTAGCTTGGCGACCGCTGTCGATAGTTTGTTTTTCAATGCCACAACGGCGAAGGCTAAAGGGTTGAACCAATAAACGCCACTCGCCTCGCGATAGGTTAGAATTCACGCTCTTGCACAAAGATTCGCTAAGACCAGGCCATCACCTGAGAGCGAGTTGGAAGAAATGAAGTCGACTCGACAACGTTACGACGACCTCATCTAGAACCAACAGCAAGTGAAGTTAAGCGGTAGTCGGCCCCGCGGCTCGGCTACAAGGTGGGTGGTACCGCGGTCGAAATTAGATCGCCCCTCCAAATCAGCTAGCGCAAAGCGCTCTAGCGGTATTGATTTGGAAGGGTTTGCAAGTGTCCTCAAACTCGCCTTACCAGGCTCTCTCCCCCTCAATCGATCTGCCGTCAATAGAGCATGAGATTCTCACATTTTGGCAGACCCAAGATGTCTTTCACCAAAGCGTAAAGGCCCGAGAGGGCGCGCAGTCTTGGACCTTTTATGAAGGTCCCCCAACTGCTAATGGTTTACCTGGAACACATCACATCGAAGCCCGGGTATTCAAAGATGTATTCCCGAGATTTCACACGATGAAGGGTAAGCATGTAATTCGTAAAGCTGGATGGGATTGTCACGGCCTGCCAGTTGAAATCGCGGTCGAAAAAGAACTGGGTTTCTCTGGAAAAGGCGACATCGAAAAATATGGAATCGCAGCATTTAATGAAAAGTGTCGTGAGTCGGTACAACGCCATGTAGATGCATTTACCGCAATGACTGAACGAATGGGTTTCTGGGTGGATTTCGACCAGGCCTATTGGACTATGTCCAATGAGTACATTGAGAGCGTTTGGTGGTCGCTGTCAGAAATCCATAAAAAAGGATTGTTGGTTCAAGATCATCGAGTAGCGCCATATTGCCCCCGTTGCGGCACAGGATTGTCAGATCATGAGTTAGCTCAAGGTTATGAAACCGTCAAAGATCCATCTGTATTCGTGCGTTTTCCAATCACAACCGGAGAATTAAAGGAACTAAACGCTTCATTGTTAGTTTGGACGACTACTCCGTGGACGCTGGTATCAAATACCGCTATTGCAGTGCATCCAGATGTGGATTATGTGGTGGTGCGTACCGCAGAAACTGAGAGCTCGCCAAGTGAAATACTTGTTGTAGCTGAACCACTTCTTGCCGTAGTTGGCGAAGGACATACAGTTTTGCAAACTATTAAAGGCAAAGCGCTAGAACACACGGGGTATCGCCGACCCTTTGACTTTGTCGAGATTCCAAATGCTCACTTTGTGATTTTGGCTGATTATGTAACTACCGAAGATGGAACCGGCTTAGTGCATCAAGCCCCCGCTTTTGGCGCAGATGACCTGCAAAGTTGCCGCAAGTATGAGCTGCCTGTTGTGAATCCGATTTTGCCAAATGGCCACTTCATCGAAGGAATTCCTCTAGTCGCTGGCATGTTTTTCAAAGATGCGGACAAGAACTTAGTTAAAGAGTTGAAGAGTTCAGGCTTGCTTTACCGTCATCAGCAATATGAGCACCCCTACCCACACTGCTGGCGCTGCCACACTCCGCTGATCTATTACGCGCAACCATCTTGGTACATCCGCACCACAAAGATAAAGAATGAGTTACTCCGCGAAAATGCCAAAACGGATTGGCATCCAGAAACAATCAAGACTGGACGTTTCGGAGATTGGCTCAACAACAATATTGATTGGGCGTTGTCTCGAAATAGATTCTGGGGCACTCCATTGCCAATCTGGCGCTGCGAGAATGACCATGAAGAATCCTTTGGATCACTTAGCGAACTTCAGCAACGTGTAGGACGTGATCTTTCTGGACTGGAACTTCATAGACCTTATGTAGATGAAATTCATTTCAACTGCCAACAGTGCTCCTCACAAATGAACCGCACCCCTGAAGTTATTGATTGTTGGTACGACTCTGGAGCAATGCCGTTTGCCCAATGGGGATATCCGCACAAGCCAGGATCAGTTGAGAAATTCAACGCCTCTTATCCAGCTGATTTCATTTGCGAAGCGATTGATCAAACTCGTGGCTGGTTCTACACCCTGATGGCTATCGGAACTTTAGTTTTCGACAAATCCTCGTACAAGACCGTTCTCTGCCTAGGACACATTCTGGATAAAGATGGTCGAAAGATGAGTAAGCATCTAGGCAATGTTCTAGAACCAATGGCGCTTATGAATCAACATGGTGCAGATGCGGTGCGTTGGTACATGTTGGCTGCTGGATCGCCCTGGAGCGCTAGGCGTGTTGGTCATGATGCTATTTCCGAGGTAGTCCGCAAGACATTACTTACCTACTGGAATACCGTTTCATTTTTATCGCTTTATGCATCTGCAGCAAATTACCAACCGGTTGAGTTTTCATCACAGTTAAATCTAACAACCATGGACCGATGGATTGTTAGCGAGCTAAACCAGTTAATTGTTGAGATTGATGATTCATTAACTAATTTTGATTCCCAAAGAGCAGGCGCAGCTTTGGCGACTTTTATTGACGATCTTTCAAACTGGTACGTCCGCAGATCCCGACGTAGATTCTGGGATGGAGATGAAGCGGCGCTTTCAACTCTGCAACACTGCTTGACCCAACTGACCATGCTGATGGCCCCATTGGTGCCCTTCATTACAGAGCATGTATGGCAAAAAGTTGTACGTCAGGTATCTCCAGAGCTTCCTCTATCGGTACACCTGGCTGACTTTCCCGTCGCAGATAAAGAGTTGATTGATTCAAAACTTTCCAGCGATGTTGCATTAACTCGCAGGTTAGTTGAATTAGGTCGCGCAGCTAGAGCTCAATCTCAAGTGAAGATTCGCCAACCTCTTTCCCGGGCTCTAATTGCCGCTTCCGGCTGGTCCTCACTCTCACAAGAGTTGAAGGATCAAATCGCTGATGAGCTCAATGTTGAGGAGTTGGCTGATTTATCCAGCGCTGGAGCTGACTTGGTTGATGTGTCCATTAAGGCAAACTTTCGAACTTTAGGTGCAAAGTTTGGTGGAGATGTACAGGCAATTGCCAAGGAGTTATCCAAATCAAATGCAGCTGAATTGGTTGCCAAGGTCCGAACTGATGGGAAGGTGTCCATCTCATTTCCTGGAGGTAACGCCGAGATAACCGCAGAGGATTTGGTAATTACTGAAACTCCACGAACTGGATGGGCGGTGGCATCTCACTCAGGCGAGAGCGTTGCTCTTGATCTTGAGCTATCGCCACAACTTGTCGCAAAAGGCGTTGTTCGTGAGGCGATCCGTGCAATTCAAGATGCTAGAAAGGCATCTGGCTTTGATGTAAGCGATCGAATCTCAGTTCACTGGAATGCTCATGATGAGTTCGTTTCTGCCATCGAGGACGGCAAAGAGTGGATTAGCGATGAGGTACTGGCCGTCAACTTCGAGCGGGATAACTCGCTTGAAACAGGATCAGATGAGCTGGGTTTAAAACTGGTTCTAGTAAAGAAAAGCTAAGTACAGTTTAAAAATACTAGAACTTGCTTCTGATCTCCCAAAGATCAGGAAATACTGGGTTGAACAATGTGGATGCAAGATACTTTGCTCCACTTGAACCACCAGTACCCACTTTGTGTCCGATTGTTCTTTCTACCATCTTGACATGTCTATAACGCCATTCCTGTAGGCCTTCATCAATGTCTACCAGGCGCTCACAAACCATGGCGCCTTCTGGATCTTTGCGATGTAATTCCAGCAAAGCTTCCTGAACCTCTGGAGATGACTGATATTGGGTAGAAAAGTCTCGCGACAAAACCTGGTCAGGGATAAGGAATCCCCGCGAGTTCACAAACTTAAGAGTGCTATCCCATAATGATGGCGAGTTCATCAAGCGATCTACCCGCTCCTTGTCGGCTGCCATTAAATGCGCCCCAGTTTTAGCATCTCGTCTACCAAGGATTGCTTCTACCTCGCGAAACTGAGCAGATTGAAAACCGCTCGAGGCACCCAATCGATCACGAAATGAGTTGAACTGTAACGGAGTCATTGTTTCCAGAATGTCAATTTGGGCAACGCAAATCTTCAGAATAGTTCTAATCCTGCCCAACAGAGAAAGTGCATAATGAGTATTTGCTTTCTCTAAAGCGCTTTGTGCTGCAACAAACTCATGGATCAACTGTTTGAACCAAAGTTCATATGTCTGGTGAATGACGATAAACAAAAGCTCATCATGCTCTGGACCGTCAGAAAGCGGTTTCTGTAGTTGCAGCAGTTCATCTACTTTTAAGTAGCTGCTGTAAGTTAAAGCGGCTTCATTCTCGATACTCATGTAACGCGAGAGCCTCCTAGTTTTACCTTTTGGTATTGCCCAGTGCTAACCAAATCTCTCAAACGGGCAAAACCGTCATAAACCTCCACATAAGAGGTGGGAAGCGGGGAGATTGCTAGTCGAATTGAATTAGGTACTCGATAATCAGGAATCACATCGGCAAATTCACGCAAGGCAACTGCGATGCGATCTGCATGCGGATGAATCAAAGAGATATGGCCGCCACGGCTCTTCGGCTCCCTTGGAGTATTTAGTTCAAATCCCAAATCCTTCAACCAGAGTTCGTAGAGTTCAATCATCATCTCAGTGCCTTTTGCAGCCTTGGCTTCAATCTGCTCGATTCCAGCTTCAGCAATCATTTCAAAGGCTGATTTGATACAGCGCAAGCCAATAAGTGATGGGCTGGCGATTTGAAAACCTCGAATACTCAGATCTTTTTCAAACACGGGACCCATAGCAAACTGGTCTCTTTGAGCAAACCAACCCTGAATTGGCACCTGCAACTCATTTTGAATTCTTTTCGAAACGTACAGCCAGGCCGGAGCTCCAGGTCCAGAGTTTCCATACTTGTAGGTGCAGCCAACCGCTAAATCAACATCATTTTCATCAAAGTTCATTGCAACGGAGCCAACCGCATGAGCTGCATCCCAAAGCAGCAATGCTCCGAAGCTGTTTACTAAACTGGTTAATTCCTTAATGTTTTGCCGGGCTCCAGATCGATACTGAACAACTTCAAGACTGACCAAGGCAACATCATCAGATAGGTATGGCCTTAGAACCTCAGGAGTTATTAACTCATTTTCGGCAATACTCGTGTCTTCATTGTCAATTACAACCAACTTCAATCCATGTTGTTCAGCTAAACCCTGCATGATGTAGCGATCCGTTGGAAAGTTGGCGGCATCGATAATGATTGTTTTTCTGTTTGGTCGCGCTTTGATTGCAGCAGAAGCTAATTGATAAAAATTTACAGAGGTGGTGTCGCAGGCCAGAACCTGGCCCGAAGCTGCGCCCAAAGCACTGCTCCCGATGAGATCCCCTACTGACTGTGCCTCATCTACCCAATGCGACCAGCCGGTTACAACCTCTGGACCCCATTCTTGGGTTAGAAAATCATTAACCGCCTTTACCGTTGAATGCGGCAATCTTCCAAGGGAGTTTCCATCTAGATAACAGGTATGAGGGTCGGTGATAACAAACCGTGAACGAAACTGCCTTAAAGGATCTTGGTTGTCGAGCTCTATCGCCTGATCGCGTTGCATGTCCTGCAGTCTAGGTTAGAGAATGCAGATTGAGAAGAAGTTATCGAAGGAATGCGATAAGTATTTGAGTGCCAAAGAAAAGCACAATGAAGGAAAGATCTAAAGCAACTGGACCCATGCGAAGTGGTGGAACAAAACGTCGTACGAAACCCAGTGGCTTGTCAGTAACCATGTAGACGATTTCTGCTAGCGGAAGAATTACTCCGCGTGGACGCCAGCCCGGTCTGAACATGCGAACATAATCAAGAACCAGGCGGGCGAAAAGAGTAAGTAAAAAGAGATTTAGCGCAAGAACAATCCAGCTGGTCAGATTTATCACAGTGGGATTATTTTAACTCTGGTTAAACAAACTTGCGTTGGCGGCAGCTGTCTTGTCCTCTGAGCTAACCATCACATTTGGAGGTGACAGCAAAAACACTTTGGAAGTTACGCGCTCAATGGTTCCAGCGTGACCGAAAACTAAACCTGAGGCGAAATCAATCAGGCGCTTGCGCTCTGACTCTTCCATGTCGCTGAGGTTCATGATTACAGGATTGCCATCACGATAAAACTCACCAATGGCTCGGGCTTCGCTGTAGAAGCGAGGTGTAATTGTGACGATGCGATCAATCGGTGCTGGATCTTGAGTTACGGGTGCAGCAACTGGAAGTTGTGGTGCCACAGAAAGTGCAGGAGCTTGACGCTTGGCTGGTGCCGCTTTAGGGCGGACTGTCACAGATTCTTGAACCGAACCATCATCTTCGGTGAGACCAAGGTAATTGGTCATTCTTCTTAGCGCATTAGACATGTCGTAATTTTATGGTGCCGTTTAGCGAGTACCGAGTATTGAGCTGCCAAGCCTGATATGTGTCGCACCATGCTTCAACGCCGTCAAATAATCATTGCTCATGCCCGCTGAAATTGACCTAGCCCGAGGGAAGGTTGATTGGATTTGCGCGCTGCACTTCCGCAATAGATCAAAAGCAGGACCCGGTGGTTCATTTAGTGGTCCTACCCCCATAACACCCACGACCTCAATGCCAGCCAGTCCGGAAATTCCTGAAACAAATCCCGCCAAATCCGTAGGGTTTACTCCGCTGCGGATTGAAGGTTTCTCGTTTTCGGCCAAACGGTCAAGATTAACCTGAATAAAGCAGTTAACCGTTTTGTTTAACTGTTGAGCTAGTTGGGAAATTTTTCGGGCATGCTCTAGTGAATCTAAAGAGTGGATGTAGTCACACCAGTTAACAATCGATTTAAGTTTGTTGCTTTGAATCGCCCCCTGAAAATGCCAGATAGCGTCATCAGGTAGAGCTGCGGATTTCTCTGCTCCTTCGGCATCTCGATTCTCAGCAAAGTCTCTAACGCCAAGCCCATAGAGGATTTCGACATCACTGATTGGGAAGGTTTTGGTCACGACTATCAACTTGGTGTCCTTCGGAATCTGAGCTCTAACCTCAGCCAAGCGGGTTGAGATCTCCTCTGCTCTAGTCATGGACACTGCCTTCAATGGGCCGTATTGGCTGCTCTTGATGCCCAGCCAAGTTTGATAGCGAGATCACGCCTGCCTGTCTCCCGGTTGTGCCAGATTTGCGATACGAAAAATAATCCTCTTCATGATTTGTGCACTTGTCTTCTGAACTCCACTTGATACCTGCTGCATCCAATTGCGCTTTCAACCCTTTGGGCAAATCAAGACAGGGTTTATCTTTTGCGCTTCTAAAATCACATGCACTTTGCGGCACTATTGAAGTCACCTCTCGATAAACATCTTCATCAACCTCATAACACTTGGCGCAAATAGAGGGCCCAATTTCAGCGCTAATCTCATTTGGCGAAACGCCATGTGCCGCAAAAATTTCTAATGTGGCCGCAAAAACCTTTGATGCCAATCCTTTTCTGCCGACATGAACCGCAGCGACCGCAGATTTTGAATGAAGCAACAACGGAATACAGTCGGCCACCAAAACAACAAGAGCTACATCCCTGCGGGTGGTGAAGAGCGCATCTGCCTCAGGCGCAGCTTTTGAATCTGAGCCTTGATCCACAACATAAACTTTATTTCCATGAACCTGATTCATAAAGAAAAGTTGGTCAGGTCGCATTCCGATTAAGGAGGATAACAGTTCGCGGTTTCGCAATACCGAGTTAGCGTCATCTCCGACATGATTGGCTAAGTTAAAACCGCCATAAGGGTCAGAACTAAAGCCGCCAATTCGCGAAGTAAACAAACCCCTTCGCATTATGGTTTCTACTTCATGAAATCTGGAATGTCGATCTCATCTTCGGCGACGAGCTCTTCAAAGGTAATGCGGCGACGAGCTGGAGTTTCTGGCGCCTCCATTGCGACTGCAATTGGATCGTTAGCAGGAATCGGATCTGCTTGACCATTCAAAGCCGCGGTTGAAATAACGGGAACTGATAACTTTTTGGGTGCACCACCATCAAACCCTGCGGCGATAACAGTAACTCTGACCTCATCACCTAAGGCATCATCAATTACTGTGCCAAAGATGATGTTCGCATCGGGATGGGCACACTTTGCGACCAGCTCTGCGGCCTCACTAATTTCAAACAATCCCAAATCCGACCCTCCGGCTATAGAAAGCAATACGCCATGAGCTCCATCAATTGAGGCCTCTAGAAGAGGTGAAGCAATAGCTAACTCAGCTGCGCGAGTAGCTCGGGCCTCCCCGCGAGCAGAACCAATACCCATGAGTGCAGAACCGGCACCCTCCATAACACTTTTCACATCCGCAAAATCAAGATTGATTAATCCCGGAGTTGTAATCAAATCTGTAATTCCCTGGACACCCGAAAGCAACACTTGATCAGCGGTTTTAAAAGCCTCTGGCGCAGAAATCGAGCGATCAGAAATTGAAAGCAATCGATCATTTGGAATGACAATTAATGTATCGACTTCTTTGCGCAGATTCTCAATACCTTCTTCTGCTTGAGAAGCGCGGCGCTTGCCTTCAAAACTAAATGGTCTAGTGACAACACCGACAGTCAACGCACCAATTTCGCGAGCAATCTTTGCAACTACTGGAGCGCCTCCAGTGCCTGTTCCGCCACCTTCACCTGCGGTGACAAAAACCATGTCAGATCCACGCAATACTTCTTCAATTTCCTCTGTGTGATCAATCGCGGCCTGCTTTCCAATTTCTGGTGCTGCGCCTGCGCCAAGACCACGAGTTAACTTTCTTCCGATATCAAGTTTCACATCTGCATCGCTCATGAGAAGCGCTTGTGCATCAGTATTTATCGCAATGAACTCGACACCTTTAAGTCCAGCATCAATCATTCGATTAACTGCATTAACGCCACCGCCACCAATTCCAACTACTTTGATGACCGCCAAATAATTCTGTGGTGTTGCCACGATTTCGCCTCTCTTTGAACCCTAATTCTCAACTTTAGACTTAGAGTTTCCCTTTTCTGTGCGCGCAAAAGTATGGGTGCGAGAGTACTGAGGCAAACACCGACACAAACTTTTAATTGATTACTTTTGCTTTTGGAAATTCCAATAAAACTAACTGACTATGGGCGTTACGGGGTTTGAAAGATTAACCGCGGTCACATTTCTATTCGCCTTAAGGAGCATTAATCGCTCCAGAATCTGAAGCTTCAGCTCTAATTGATTGACACTTCCCCACGAAATATCCAATTTTCGTCCGTTATATAGGACTTTGGTGCTCAAACTCATCTGATCCTTAGCCGCTACCGCTCGTACTTGAAGGTTGTAGTCAGTCAATACCTGCAACAAATCTCGCACATCAGCCCTAACTTCATCGCTGTCATCCAAGAAGGCTATATCCGGAAGATCGCTCCACTCTCCTGAGGAGATTGCTCTATTCACCGCTTCGGCTGGAAGAAAGAAATACTCTAAGTCTTTGTCCATAAATCCGATGGATTCCAGATTGGTGCTGTCCTTGGCTACCAGCCGACCAACTGGATTTCGCGGAACAATCTCTAGATGAAGTTCTCCGCTAAACAATCTTCGATCTAATTTCACATTCTCAATCCAAAGCATTTCTCGCAATCTAGTTGCAATCTCTCTGCGATCGACTCGGGCCAATGGCTGCCCTGTTTCTATAACCGCAGGGCTTTGATTAATCTTTTGCAGAACCTCACGCACTACTTTTTTATCTTTTGAATCTATAATCAATTTTTCGACGACAAAAACTTTGGTCCAGCCTAGAACATAGGCAGCAATTGCCAACAAAAAAATACTGATTACCAACAATGGTTTACGAAACAATCGCAGCAGTCCGCGCATCAGCTTCTCTTTGTTAACGATTTTCTTCCAGAGCGGCAAGGATCAACTTGCCGAGCGAACTGACATCACCAGCACCAAGAGTTACGATTACATCTCCTGGTTGAGCGAATTTGGCAATCTGTTCAACAACTTGAGGCATAGAAGGTTCGTAACTGACCTTAGAGGGGTTCATTTTGCTGGCTATCAATGAAGAGGTTACGCCTGGAATTGGCGCTTCACTTGCCGGATAAATCTCCAACAAAAAGGTGTAGTCAGCCAGTTCTAGCGATTTAGCAAAGCCCTCTGAAAATGCCTTTGTGCGTGAGTAGCGATGTGGCTGAAAAACGGTGAGTACCCGACCGGTACCCGCGAAAATTCGTGCGGTTTTAAGAGTCGCCTCAAGTTCTGTTGGGTGATGGCCATAATCATCAATCACTGTTACTCCCCGGACCGACCCCTTCATCTCAAATCTGCGACGAGCGCCGGTGAAGAGTTTTAATCCAGCTATTACTTCCTGAGCAGATGCACCTAGCTTTATCGCGGTAGCTAAAGCCGCCGCAGCATTCATTAAATTGTGCGCTCCCGTAATCGAAAGCTCTAGCTCTCCAAGCACACGCCCTTTGAAACTTACTCGAGCCATCGCAGAGTTGCCGGAAACGAAAATACGATCAATCCTGAGATCTACATCATCAGATGTTCCATAAGTTATTACCTCTTGAGGAATGGCGCCAGATTTAGACAATAACCTTTTTACTCCTGGATCATCTCCGCAGACAATTAAAAAACCCTCTGGTTGTACGCTTTTCACAAACTCCGCAAAAATCTGATCGATATCAGAGATATCTGCAAAATTGTCAACATGATCCAGTTCAATATTGGTGATGATTGCGCCTAAAGGTTTGTAAGCGACAAAAGAACCATCTGATTCATCAGCTTCGACCACAAAAACATCGCCCGAACCCTGATGTGCATTAGTTCCTGAATTTCTGATGGTCGCACCTATTGAAAATGAAGGATCAAATCCACAATGCTGTAGAGCAACGGTTAGCATCGAGGTGGTAGTTGTCTTTCCATGAGTGCCAGCAACGGCAATTGAACGTGAGCCTACGAGCAAGAGAGCAAGAGCCTGTGCCCGCTCTAGAACCTGGATTCCCTGAGACTTTGCCATCTGAATTTCTACATTTGAATCTGGGATTGCACTTGATCTAACCACCAGATTGGCGCCTGAAACATTAGTAGCCTCATGTCCAACAAAAACCTTTATTCCAAGGCTTCGAAGTCCAGACAAACTTGCTGAGTCTTGAATATCTGAGCCCGTGACTTGTGCCCCACGCGCATTAAATATCCGGGCGATTCCGCTCATTCCAGAACCACCGATTCCAACAAAATGAATATGGGAGTTGCCCCATTCAGAGGTTGAGTTAATCAATTCACTCAAGAGATTCTCTTTTCATCTGAACCTTTATTGGAGCTGTGCAGCACAGAAAGTGCAAGATGAGCGATGCGTCCTGCTGCATCATGGTTGATTCCGGAGGGCTCAGGCTTGTGATTCATGGCGGTCGACAATGCTTTTGGTAGATTTTCAATTAACCATGGGGCGCTAAATTGATCATTAGAAACAATCATGGCCGAGCCTTCTTTTTCTAACGCCTGCGCATTAAAAAGCTGTTCACCATTGCCATGAGATAACGGAATCAATATTGCGTATTTGCCAAGAGCCGCAAGCTCTGAACAGGTAACCGCCCCACTTCTAGTGATTAGTAGATCTGCTGAGGCATAAATAGCAGCCATGTCATGAAAATACGACATAGGAATATAACCTTCCCGCGGCTGTGGCAAGGGATTATTGATTCCTAAAGCGTGGATTATTTGAAAACCTCTTAGTTGACTGAGTGAATCAGCGACAACCTGATTAATGTGCGCTGAGCCTTGTGAGCCACCAAAAATTGCAATTACTGGCTTACTGGAATCAAATCCCCATGCTTTACAGTTTTGCTCTCGCAGCAGGTTTCTATCTGATTGTTTTGCGATGGCGGTAAGCGAGGATCTGATGGGCATTCCAGTCAAAACTGATCCGGGCCATGTCCTTCTGACCGCTTCAAAATTAACCGCTACCTGTTTTGCAAATGGTCGACCTAATTTATTTGCCCAACCAGGCTTAGCGTTAGCTTCGTGAATAACAATTGGTATGCGCAAAAAAACCGCTGCCAGGTATGCCGGAGCAGATACATACCCTCCAAAACCAATTACTAGCGAGGCTCCCCTGGTAGCGCGAACTGCTTGTGAAATGGAAATCAAGAGATTGAAAGGGAAAAGGAGGGTCTTAACTGAAAGTTTTCTTGGCAAAACGACTTTCTTCACCTTGTGAAGTTGATAGCCGCGTTTTGGGACCAGGAGCTCCTCTAAAGCTCCATTTGTTCCTAGAAACTCGCAGTTAAAAGATGGCTGAAGTCGCAAAATTTCATCAGCTACCGCCAGCGCCGGCTCTATATGACCAGCGGTGCCTCCTCCGGCCAAGACAATACGCGGCGACATGACACTATCCTCTCGCAGATCGCAGCGCTTTTCGCTCTTTTATCTCAGCTGCAATTTCCGGGTCGCGTCGCATCACCCCAAGTACAAATCCAATTGAGATAAATGTGGCCAAAAGTGATGAACCGCCATACGAGATAAAGG
Organism: uncultured Clavibacter sp.; assembly: GCA_964536895.1. Lineage (GTDB taxonomy): Bacteria > Actinomycetota > Actinomycetes > Nanopelagicales > Nanopelagicaceae > MAG-120802. The sequence goes on along the minus strand of CAZIAI010000008.1, from coordinate 21,668 downwards.
GCAGAGTTACTCCCACAACTGGCATAACACTTATGACAGTGCCGATATTCAAAATCACTTGAAATGCGAACCAACATCCAATTCCAGCACAGGCATATCTTTCAAAGGAGCTGTTTGCACGAAGTGCGACCCGGAAAATTCCAAGAATAAGCAAAGCAAATAGGGTCAAAACCGCAAGAGTGCCAAGCAGTCCCAACTCTTCGCCTATCACCGAGAAAATGAAGTCGGTGTGCGCAGCAGGAAGATTGCCCCACTTTTGCTTACTACTGCCCAAACCAGTTCCAAATGCCCCTCCTGATGCCAACCCCATAATGCTGTGGGCTTGTTGCCAACCAACACCTTTGTAGTTCTCTTCTGCAAATGGATCAAAAAATGCAGAGAAGCGATTCATGCGATTGCTCGAAGTTAGAACTAGGAATGCAAAGGTGCTACCAATCAAGCCGCCTAGAATTGCAAATACCTTCATGGGAATCCCTGCGATGAACAGGATTCCGCCAACGATTCCGGCAACTACAACTGCGGTGCCAAGGTCGCGTCCCAAGAGAATAAGAAACATGATTAGCAAGATTCCAGGGACCACCATTTGCGCTGCATTACTAGCTTCACCGCTTTGAGCTTTTTGATCATGAATGCGTAGGCGAAGCGCGCACCAGATGATGATTCCAAACTTTGCAAACTCGCTGGGCTGCAAGGCGAAAGATCCGAATCCAATCCAGTTGGTATTTCCGCCAACAGTTTTTCCAATTCCTGGAATCTGAGGCAGAACCAAAAGAATGCTAGAGGCCAGAAGAGCTATCCGAGCAATTGGCACCCAAAGCGCTGCTCTAAGTTTCATTGCAATCCAGGCGATACAAACCGCCAGAATCAAAAACAGAGCTTGGCGCACCACAATCGCAAAGGAGTTGCCGGATTCATTTAGAGCCGTAACTGATGATGCGCTAAGCACCATTATCAAGCCCAATGATGAAAGAGCAACAACGGAGCCGAGTATCAAGTAGTAAGCCGATGCCGGTCGAGAAAACAAGGATTTTGAATTAGACACCAATCTTCTCCTTAACAGCTTGAGCAAACATCTCGCCTCTTTCGGCGTAATTCTTAAATTGATCCATCGATGCACAAGCCGGCGCCAACAGAACTACATCGCCTTTTTCAACAAATTCTGCCGCCTTGCCAACGGCAGATCGCATAACCTCAATAGGCGAGGTTTTGGAATCTGAATCAATCAAGAATACGGGCACATCAGGAGCATGCTCTTGTAGCGCTTTTTTGATTTGTAATGCATCAGTTCCGATTAATACCGCGGCCTTGATTCGATTTGCACACTTCATGGCTAACTCATCCATGGTTGCACCTTTTGCTAAACCCCCCGCAATCCAAATTGATTTAATTTGAGATTGGAGAGCAGCAATCGCTGCATGTGGATTTGTTGCCTTGGAGTCATCTATCCAGGTAACTCCATCTTTTTCGGCAACAACCTCAAGTCGGTGATGATCCAATTTAAAGCTCTTCAAGGCTGAGCTAATCGAATCTGCTTTCGCACCTAAGGATCTGGCAAGCCCGCCGGCCGCCATGGCGTTCAAAACATTGTGCGGCACCGCAGGATTTACATCGCTTAGTTCAAACAATACCTCCGCCTCATCAACCACAAATGCTCTATCTACGATGAGATTTTCCACGAGACCAATTTGATGGGAGGCCGGGGTGTCTAATGAGAACCAGACAATTGGGTGCTGTAAATCTCTTGCCCGAGAGGTTATCTCTGAATCCATGGCATTGAGTATTACTCGTTTTGCATTTCTGGCAATCTTGAATTTAGCTGCTGCATAGTTGGCAAAGCTTTTGTGCCAGTCGATGTGATCTTCGGCGATATTCAAAATTGCAACCGCTTCGTATTTGGCTTCACTGCTCCATTCGAGTTGAAAGGAAGAGAGCTCAAGAACCAAAACCTCTGCCCGGCTGTTAACTACCGCTTCTATTGCAGTAAACCCAACATTCCCACAAGCAACAGCATTTTGACCATCTGCTACCAACATCGCCTCAGTCATTTGCACAGCAGTTGTTTTGCCATTGGTGCCAGTTAATGCAACCCATCGCTGATCTGGAAATAGTTCAGTCTTTACCCGCCAGGCAAGATCAATTTCGCTAATTACTGGGATGTTGGCCTGTAGTGCTTCGAGCACCAAATGGTTATCCAGCTTCCACCCCGGAGAAACTACGGCTAAAACAAACTCTTTAAGAGCAGTGCCGTGAAAATCCTGGTGCACTCCAGGAGTGACAATCTTTTCATCAACCACAAATACTTCTGCGCCACGAGATTCAAGGAATGAAACTGTCGGCGCTCCAGTAACCCCAGCACCAAAAACAATTACCTTTGATCCCGATAGATCAGAAATAAAGCTCACAATCAGGCAACCACCCATTGGGCATAAAACAATCCCAGTCCGGCTGCCACGCAAAGTCCGGCAATAATCCAGAACCGAATAACGATTGTTACCTCGCCCCATCCCATCAACTCAAAATGATGCTGTAGCGGGGCCATCTTGAATACTCTCTTTCCACCGCTGAGTTTGAAGTAAGTAGTTTGAATGATTACCGATAGCGTGATGATCACAAACAATCCACCAAGTGGAATTAACAACAACTCAGTGCGAAGTGTCATAGCAAGACCAGCAAGCCCGCCACCAAGTGCCAACGAACCAGTGTCGCCCATAAAGATCTTGGCCGGTGAAGCATTCCACCATAAAAATCCGGCACATGAGCCGGCCAACGCAGCGGCTAGCACTGCTAGATCCAATGGATCTCTAACGGTGTAGCAGTTAGTGCCAGCTGCCACTTCGCATCTTTGACCGAACTTCCAAACTCCAATTAACACAAATGCTAAAAATGACATGACAGCAGCGCCGGTAGCTAAACCATCTAGACCATCTGTGAGATTTACTCCGTTGCTTGTTCCAAGAACCATCAGAATTGCCCATACAACAACTAGAACAACACCTAGCTTGATTGATGTATCTCTAACAGTTGATAAATACTCTGACATCGGAGTTAAGCCCAGATCATCTGGGAATCTAGTGGCTAGTACACCAAAAACACCCGCTACTAAAGCTTGCCCAAGCAACTTTTCCCGCGCTCGCAAGCCCAAAGATCGCTGCTTTACGACTTTAAGCCAATCATCTAAATAACCCACGGCTCCTAGTCCAACAATCAAACCGATTACCAGTAACGCCGAGACCGTAACCTCTGCACCAGTGAACAAATGTGAGGAAAAATATCCAACAATTGCCGCCAGAATCAGTACAACTCCACCCATTGTTGGAGTTCCGCGCTTTACATGATGAGCCTTTGGTCCATCATCTCGGATTTGCTGTCCATATCCTTTACGGGCAAGAAACTTAATGAAAAGTGGGGTTGCAAATAAACTGAAAAGAAATGCAAGAGCCCCCGAGATTAATATGCCTCTCATTGCATCTCCCCTTCAGAACCGGTTTCCTTTTGATTGTCAGTCAAAGACTCGATTATTGCAGTAGCCAATTGCTCTAAGTGTTCGGCGCGCGATGCCTTTACCAAAACCACATCTCCGGCAGAAATCAAAGGAATTAGAGTTTCTGCCGCTTCACGATTGGCAAATGAGTGAGTTGTAATCGCGGCATCCCCGACCTGACTCACCAGATCCTGGTTGGCAATTGCAACTAGATGATCAATCCCCAAGTGAGCTGCTAGCTGACCAATTTGTTGATGCAGCTGTGCCGATTCTGGTCCTAGCTCATGCATTGTTGCCAAGAAAGCCCATGATCGTCCACCGCGTTCCTGTGTTAACAAGGCAAGCGTCCTAAGTGCCGCTTCCATGCTCTCAGGATTAGCGTTATAAGAATCATTAATTAGCAATACGCCATTTATCTCATGCAGTTCCATGCGCCACTTACTAGCGCTTTCATGCATTGACAGTGCAGAGGCGATGCGTGCCGTTGCAATTTTGAGACTGTGCGCAATCGCTGCGGCAGCTAAAGCATTTGGAATCTGATGCAAACCCAAGACTCGTAGTGAAACGGGCTCTCGCGACTCAGGGGTAACCAGGTCAAAGTGTGCATATCCTCCACGGAGCTCAACATCCGCCGCTCGAACATCGCACTCATGTGACTCGCCAAATGTCACTTTCTTCACTCCGGAAGCAAACTTCATATTAGGTGTGAACTCGTCGTAGGTGCCAAGCACAGCTACCGCGCCTGGCTTTAATCCAAGAATAAGTTCGCCTTTAGCCTTGGCGATATTCTCGCGTGAACCAAACTCTCCTAAGTGGGCATTTCCTACCTTTAAAACCGCTCCCACATTTGGAGTTGCAATATCTACTAAGTCCGCAATATCTCCGCCATGTCTTGCGCCCATTTCAACAACGCAAAACTTAGTTGAGCTCTTGCAGCGCAGTAATGTAAGTGGGACTCCTAAATCGTTGTTAAAGGAGCCTTGCGCTGCGATGGTTTCTCCATCCATTTGGAGAATAGAGTTCAACATATCTTTTGTGGTTGTTTTGCCTTGTGACCCAGTGATGCCTATAACTTTAAGATCCTTCAACTCATTGCGCACAAATTTGGCAAGCGAAGCGATGGATTTAAGGACATCTGCTACGAGAAGAAATTCGCCCTCCACTGGCTTAGTCACGATACAAAATGCCGCTCCCCGTGAAATAGCGTCGGCTACAAAGTCATGACCATCAGCATGCTCGCCTTTTAAAGCCAGAAAAACATCACCGGGATTAACCCTGCGAGAATCAAATTGAAACTCCGATTCTGGTTTCACCCCAGTTGAGGCGTGCAAATCTGCAGAAATTATCTCTGCTACTTGTTGGGCAGATAGGGAAATCATCCTCTTGCCTCAATTAGCCGACGTAGTTCAATCTGATCACTAAAGGGATGAATCACTCCCTGAATCTCTTGTCCTGTTTCATGTCCTTTACCCAACACAACTACGACATCGCCCGGACCTGCAATCGACACCGCATACTCGATGGCGGCAGCACGATCCTCGATGATTCGATCAAATTCACGAAGCGCACAACCCTCTGTCATCTGCTTCAGAATGTCATTGGGGTTTTCACTTCTCGGGTTATCGCTTGTAAAAATCGCAACATCCGTGCCAGCAGAGAGGGCTCTACCCATCAATGGGCGCTTTGAGTTGTCCCTATCCCCTCCGCACCCCAGCACTCCAATTAACTTTGAACCATCTGTTAGTTGCTCATCAGTAAAACTCTTTTTGCTAGCTCTTAAAGTCAATAAAACTTTTTCAACTGCATCTGGGGTATGAGCGTAATCAACTACGGCAGAGAAATTCTGTCCCAGGTCAACTTTTTCAAGCCTGCCAGGAGCTCCAACTAGATCTACTAAAGAATTACCTATAACCAATGGATCTACGCCGCTTTGCACCGCGATTGCAACAGCTAGTAGAGCGTTATCTAAATTGTATTCGCCAATCAAAGGGATTAGGCCCTCAATCAAGATGCCACCTTCGCCCCTAATTGCCACTCTATACCCTGAATTTTCCAGCTCAAGTTTTTCAAAATACCAAGTGGCTTTTTTATTTGTCTTGGACAAGGTAGAAGTTGAGATGGTGTTTTCATTGGCCAGACGTGCACCAAACTCATTATCGATGTTCACATAGGCATGATCACTGTAGCGGCTATCAAACAATGACTTCTTTGCGTTGAAATAATTCTCCATGGTGCCGTGAAAATCCAAATGATCTTGTGAAAGATTTGTGAAACCAACGGCTGAGAACTTAACGCCTGCAACGCGATTCTGAACCAGTGCGTGACTACTAACCTCCATTGCAACCCCACGAATATGTCGTTCCTGCATCACAGACAGAATTGAATGCAGTGAATCGGCTTCAGGGGTGGTGTGGGTGGCAGGGAAAAACTCTTCCCCGATCCGAATACCGACTGTACCGATTAAGCCGGTAGGGATATCTGCTCTTTGCCAAATTTGGTGTAGTAGATAGGTAGTCGTAGTTTTTCCATTTGTTCCGGTAATGCCAGCAACAAATAAAGATTGGCTGGGTGAATCGAAAAACCAATCAGCGAGAAAACCGCTCTGGGAGCGTGGATTCGGAACCACTAACACGGGGATTGCCGATTTTTGTTCGGGGAAATGAACAACTCCGGCGTTGTCAGTTAGAACCGCCCTCGCACCACGCTCCACAGCGGATTGCAGGAATGCACCACCATGAGTTTTTGCTCCTGGCAGTGCGATGAAAAGCTCACCATCTTCGATGCGATTAGAACTACTTGTAACTCCAGTTATCTCAATATTGGAAAGTTCTGCTGAAATCTCAACACCCAAATACCGTGCAATTTGACCAAGAGTCTTGGTCTTCGGCGCGAAACGTCTAATTTCAGCCATTTGCTTGGGTGCGGGACTGAGGGTTGTTGGCCGCGTTCTGGGCTGCAATCTTTGCCTTTAAGGCTTTTTCATTCAAAACAAAGGTGTTGCCCGCTTTAGGTGTTGGAGGAACATGCTGATCTTTCAATACAAAACTCATGACTTTTTTGAAGACAGGGCCACCAAGGTAGCCGCCCCAATGAATTCCCTTTGGATCCTGAATCGTCACTGAGATAACAAACTCAGGCTTATCAGCTGGAGCAAATCCAATAAAGGATGCTGTGTAGCCTCGGTAACAACCGCAAGCATCATCGACTCTTTGTGCGGTGCCGGTTTTGCCAGCAACTCGATAACCTGGAATGGCAGCAGACGGTGCGGTGCCAGATGGTGATACAACACTCTCCATCATCAATCTCATTTGACGAGCAGTGTCTGCGCTAATCACCCTGATGGATTTTTGCTTTCCAGCCGGGGTGTAACGTCCTGCAGCATCACTGATTCCTGCGACAACTGTTGGAGTAACTCTAACTCCATCATTTGCAATTGTTGCAAAGACTGAAGTGGCTTGCATCGCAGTCACAGAATAACCCTGGCCAAATGCAACCGTCGGTGCGGTGGTGCCTGACCAGTCCTTTACATCCATCAACATTCCTGGTTCTTCACCAGGAAGTCCAGCATTTGTTTTTTCGCCAATTCCAAACTTCTTTAGATAAGCATGTAGTTGATCATTGGAGAGCATCTCTCCGATCTTTATCGAGGCCGTGTTGCTTGAAACAGCTAGTGCGCCAGCCACCGTAAGTCGTAATGTTGGGTGCGGATCGTGATCTTTGAAAACTTTGTTTGAGCGTTTCAATCGATCCGGTACGGTCATTACCGTTTCAGGTCCGATTTTTCCTTCCTCAATTGCCGAGGCAACAGTTATAACTTTGCCTGTGGAGCCCGGCTCATAAATCTCCTGAACAGATGGGTTTTTCCAACGGTATGGGTCCACGCCTTTTGTGTTGCCGGGCAAGAATGATGGATATGTCGCGTGCGCAAGAATGTGACCAGATTTGGGATCCATGACAATTACTGTTCCGGAAAGAGCCCGTGATCCCTTTACCGCGGTTCTAATTGCCTCTTGTGCTACCCATTGAACATCTCTATCTATCGTCAACTTTATGGTGTTTCCTCTAACCGCTTCAGAGGTGATTTTTTGAGTGCCAGGAATAATTGTTCCGCCAGCATTTGAATAGGTGTATTCACCATTAACTCCAGTGAGAGTCGAGTTCATGCTGTACTCAAGTCCTGCAGCACCATCGCCGGCTCTGTTGATAAATCCAACTACAGCCGCACCAAGCTCCTCTTCTGGATATTCACGCACATAAATTCTTTCAGCAAAAAATCCTGCTAACCGCTGAGCGTAACCGTTTTTCTCCTTGGATACTGCGGTGTTGTATTCATCGATAGCTGCTTGGAGTTTGCGCCAGACAGCCGGCTTAACTGATTGAGAGATGACTACATATCGTCGTTCACCCGTCAGCAACACCTGCAGTGCATCTGGATCCATGTCCAAAATTGGTGCAGCCAGCTCTGCAAGTTTTTTGGGATAGTCAATAATCGCTTGATCAGCAAGTATTCGATAAGCGGTAACGCTGCGAGCAAACTCGACACCATTGATATCGGTTATTGCACCTCTGGGTGCCATGATTAGCGAACGCTTGGACAGCTCCATATCTGCCCGGTTGGCATACCCAGCGGCACGCACACCTTGGACATCAATTAGTCGAACCGCAAAAGCAATCAATAAAACTAAAGAAATTGCCACTACGTATCTGATGCGGCGTTCAACTAATGCGTTATGTCCCATTAATTGCCCGCCTGCTTGGCTGGTTTTTGGTTGATCTCCAAGGGCACGGAGATATCCAAGAATCTAGGGGTTCCACTCGGAACCATTCCAAGGTTCAAAGCTTTTTCTGCCAAGGTCTCTGAGGTTGAAAGCTTGGCAACCTCACGAAGCGCCTCTTCGCGCTGTTCATTGATAGAGATCGCCTCAAGCTTCAACTCGCGGATACGCACTGCATCATTTCCTAGAAGAATATTGATACCGAGTAATCCCAATAGACCGGCGATTAAAATCGCGGCTATTACACCAATAAAAACTCGATCCGTGGCCTGCTGTCCTGGAACCGGACGTAACTCTGGCACTAAGCGCAGAACTACTTGAGAGGATTTTTTTACAACTGTTTTGCGAGAGCGTTCAATCGCAGGAGCGAGAGCGGATAGCGCCATTAGAAAGCCACCCGCTCTATCGCACGTACCCTGACGGATTGCGCACGAGAATTCTCTTGTATCTCTAATTCACTGGCTTTTTCACTGCCGCGGAAAACCAATTGGAACTTTGCCGCAAGTTCAGCAATTTCAACTGGAAGACCTAGCGGAGTTTTTGATTCAGTTGCCGCTGCAAAGAACTGCTTAACAATTTTGTCTTCAAGGGACTGGAAGGACATGACCACCATGCGTCCACCTACAGTCAATCGCTCCATCGCTTTTGGTATTGCGCGCTGCAAAATGTCTAGCTCTTGATTTACTTCAATGCGCAAAGCTTGGAAAGTACGTTTTGCAGGATTGCCGCCAACTCTTCGCGCTGGCGCAGGAATACTATTTTTTACAATTTCAGCAAGAGCGGCTGTGCTTTTGATTCCACCGGTCTCTCGCGCTGCAATGATGTTGTCAACTATCTTTGTGGCAAACCGTTCTTCGCCATACTCTCTGATAACCCGAATTAAATCTTGGCGGGAATAGCTATCAATCACCTCTTTTGCTGATAATCCCCGTGACTGATCCATGCGCATATCAAGTGGTGCATCCTGAGCGTAGGAGAAGCCACGCTCAGCTTGATCTAATTGCATCGATGAGACACCTAAGTCAAAAAGAATTCCATCTACATTTGCAATTCCGAGAGAATCTAAAACTCTTGGCATCTCATCATAAATTGCATGCACAATCGTGACCCGATTTGAAAAAGCGGCCAATCTATTGGTTGCTTTTTCGATTGCTGCGGTATCTCTATCGAGTCCTACTACCTTTAAATTGGGAAACTTTTCAAGAAGTGCAAATGAATGTCCACCCAAACCTAGGGTTGCATCAACCACGATTGGTGACTTTGATTTTTCAATTGCAGGAGCAAGAAGGGCTATACAACGATCCAGCATCACAGATTTATGTTCTGCTTTCATCTTCCCCTTCTTTCTCTAGTTACTTTGCTTCTTGTTTTTCTTGACTCGTACAGCGTTAGTGCTTCTTGCTTTGCTCTCTGCTCTGGTCACCGCCGGCCGACGGATCTGGGGGGTTAAACGGCACCGGGGAAGGGGCGCCGTTTAGTTGAAGGTCGGCGGTGGCCACAAAAGAGAGCGGCAACACCATTAACTTTTTTGCAGGCCCTTAGAACAGGCCTGGGAACACCTCCTCTGAAACATCAGCAAAACCTTTTTCTCTATCCTTTAGATAACTTCTCCAAGATTTCGCATCCCAAATTTCAACTCTGGTGTTTGCGCCAATAACTACACACTCTTTTTCCAAATCTGCATATTCGCGAAGTCCGCTAGGAATTGTCACTCGACCTTGTTTGTCTGGAATTTCATCGTGGGCTCCGGCAAACATGACGCGCATGTAGTCACGCGCAGCTTTTGCGGTGAGTGGCGCTTGCTTTAGTTGATCGGTAATACGTGCAAATTCGATACTTGGAAAGACAAAGAGACATCTCTCTTGTCCTTTGGTGATTACCAATCCAGCTGCCAATTCATCACGAAATTTCGCTGGAAGGATTAGTCGGCCTTTGTCATCAAGACGAGGTTCATGGGTGCCGAGAAACATTTGAACCTCCCCCAAAACTCTTGCTACTGCTGCAGAACCCCCGTTCTGCTTAATTCCCCACTTTACTCCCTTTTACTCCATTTTCAACCACCTTTCCCCATTTCTTTTGCCATTTTTGGGCAGGCAAACCACCGCCCGTATCTGGGTGCTCCCGGCTTAACTCTTCAAGGAATTGGGCATAAAAAAACCCGCCGGCACGGGCGGGCAGAATGGGCGGGTAGAAAGATGGATCAGTTAGGGATTGGGATTACTCCTCGAAATTGCGCTTTTCCCAGCGGTCTTGGAACTTTGCGTTCCAGTTCTTCCCCCCGGATTTTGGCTTCTGGGTCTTGGACATTACCGCATTCATCAAGCCGCCTAGATTAGAGATAGCAAGAACCGCGCCAGACAGGGAGAGAACAAATCCCACTATGCCAAGCGGTGGGGTTTGTGAAATCAAGCCGCCAAATAGCACAAAGATGCCGAGGACAATCAAGGCAAAGCCCAATACAACCCGTGAGCGACTAGGGGTTTTTCCACTAAAGGCTGACATTAGGCGTGGGTCATCAGCGGCGAGGGCTTGCTCCATCTCCGCTAAAAGGCGTTTTTCATGCTCTGAAAGAGGCATACCTAAACAATAGTAGAGCGGCCAACAACTGGAAAGTCGAATCAGGAAATTCTGGCTTTTGTCTCGAAGAACTCTCAACTAATTGGATTCGGATGCCTCATCTGACTCATCTGGCTCCTCAGATTCCTCGATTAGGCGCGCCGGACGCACCGATCCCCGGCCAAATCTCTCGATTGCGCGATCAATCGCTCCTTGAGCCTGCTTCCAGCCGACCTCGCGTTGCCCCAACTCCAATTGGTAAACCGCGCCAGATTGGTCGGTGAGATTTTCTAGGGAGATGCTTAACAACCTGATCCGCGAACCCTGTAACTTCAAAGCCAGATACAGCTCCTTTGCGATCAGATAAATTTCATTTGTGCCGCTAATTCCAAGTGTGAAGGTTTTGGAGCGCGAGATATTTGAGAAATCAGAGAACCTAACCTTTAACGCGACGGTCTTGCAGAGTAGCTCTCGTTTACGCAAACGGTGTGAAGCCCTTTCTGTTAAGCGCAGTAATTCGCGGAAAATTTCCTCTTGATCCTCTAAATCATAAGAGAATGTTTCTGCTGCGCTAATACTCTTTTCTGGCGCATCTGGAATTACTTCTCGATAATCTCTTGCCCAAGCAAGCTCATAGAGTGAGGTGCCAGCATTTTCTCCTAGGGCCCGCTTTAGTGTTTCTAGTGGAGTGTTTGCGATATCAGAGACGGTGCGTAGTCCAAGTCTCTGCAACTCTTCATTAGTTTTTGGACCAACCCCCCAAATCTCACTTACCGGCAAAGGGTGCAAAAAAGTTAACACTCGATCAGCTGCGATTTCTAAAATTCCATTTGGCTTGCACCGACCTGATGCAAGTTTGGCAATAAATTTTGTGGTAGCAATTCCCACCGAGCAGGTGATTTTCTCCTGTTCAAAAACTCTTTTTCTAATCTCTTGAGCAATCTGCCTGCCCTCGCCAAATAATTTTCGTGATCCAGTTACATCCAGAAATGCTTCATCCAGTGAAAGTGGTTCAACATATGGTGTAAATTGAAAAAAGATCTCCATTACCCGACGGGAAACTTCGGAGTATCTCTCGTGATCTGGCGGTATAAATATCGCGTTTGGCGCCATTCTTTGAGCGCGAGCAACCGGCATCGCAGCGCGGATTCCATATTTTCGCGCCTCGTAATTGGCGGAGAGAACCACCCCGCGTGCACCTGCTCCCACCACCAACGCCCTACCGCGATATTGCGGATAATCCAGTTCTGAAACGGAGGCAAAAAACGCATCCATATCTACATGCAGAATCGTTGAATGCTCCCGCATTACTTCACTCACAAACCGCGAGGTTACGCCACTTTTCATAAGCAGCGGATAAATCCCACGCCCCTGTTGCACGTAGTGAAACCCCGCGCGCCCCAGTTCGTCTGGTCTGACCCCTTACTAGCAATAACTTTGAACTCATAAGTGTTTGAGCGTAAGAGTTCTGCATATCTTCAAAGAAGGTCGCATCGCTACAGCCGTAGCCATCATCCAAAGTAACAAACATGACTCTTTTCCCAGAACGCACTGGAGGGGTCTGGAGAATTACCTTCACCCCAGCAACAAGTACTGATGATGAGGAACGCTGCTTTATCAACTCATTAGATTTAACAGCCCCTATTTGATTTAAAAACTCTGCATAAAACTCCATTATGTGGTGAGAGACATCCATGCCCAAAAACTCCATCTCATTTCTAACCTGTTCGTGGGCCTGTAAATCAGGTAGTCCGGTTTTGGACAGCTCTGGCGTGAAACCAAAGGTCAACTGAGAGCCGCTTAGTGACGATAGAGCCTTGGTTGATGTTCTTGACCACTTGTAAAGGTCATTTAGATGCAAGAGCAGATCCCTGCGATTCATGGAATTGGGATAAAGAGAATCAAATGCCCCAACCATAAGAAGCGCCTCGCAGGTTGGTCTGCTTACGCCACTGCGGTGCACAAAGTCAGCTAAATCTATGTATGGTCTATTTTCAATTATCCCGTCAACCTCTGATTGGCTGATTCCAGTTACATCAGAAAGTGAAAGTCGGATGCTTTTTTGATCCTGGCCTTCAACTCGATAACTTCGATCAGATTTATTTATATCTAAACCTTCAATCTTTATGCCACAACGTCGCGCTTCATCGAGTATTAATCTTCTTGGATACATACCTGGTTCGTGGGTTAAAACCCCAGCCAGGAAAGCTGCTGGGTAATGAGTCTTTAGCCAAGCTGACTGATAGGTCGGAAGCGCAAAGGCTGCGGCATGTGCCTTGCAAAACCCAAATGATGCAAAGGCCCGCAATACATCCCAGACTCTGTTAACTATCTCTAGTGAATAGCCCCGTGATGTAGCGGCTGGGAAAAACCAGTCGCACACCGCTTGTTGGCCCTCCTTGCTGCCTAAATCTCGCCTCTTCTCATCCGCCTCAGCCAAGCTAGCCCCGGTGAGAGTGGCGATTATTTCTATTACCTGTTCGTGGAAAACCACTACCCCTTCAGTGTCATCCAAAATATCAAAAAGGTCAGGATGAAATATTTCTCTAGAGCCCCAGCCCTGCCTGGCGTTGAGGAATGGAGTAATCATGTCGCTCTTTACCGGACCTGGCCTAAAAAGTGAGATATCAATTATCAGATCGGTAAAACTTTCTGGTGAAAACTTTCCTACTAGTTCACGCTGCCCAGGGCTTTCAATTTGAAATAGGCCAAGGGTTTTTGTCGACTGGATAAGTTCAAAAGTTTTCTTATCATCTAATTTTATTCCATCGAGATTTACTTCAATCCCTGTGGTGCGTTTTATTTCTGCGGTCGAGTAAGCCAGTGTTGATTGCATTCTTACTCCGAGTATGTCCAATTTTAAAAAGCCCACAGCCTCTACATCATCTTTGTCCCATTGAACCATTGGGTAATTGCTGGCATTTGTTTCTATTGGCGCTCTGTCATACAAACCAATATCTGATATGACTACCGCACAAGGGTGCATAGCTAGATTGCGCGGTAATCCATCTAATCTTTCTGCTAAACCAATAGCCATCTTCCATATATTTGTATTCAAGTTAAGGCTTTTTAGCTCCGGAAGGCTTTCCAAAGATTGAGTGATATTTCTTGCTCTTATATGAGGTAGGGATTTAGCTACTAGATCTATCTCCATTGGCGGAAGAGACAAAGCCGCCCCCACATCCCGTATGGCATGTCTGGCACGATAGGTATCAAACATTGCAACTGTTGCACAGCGTTGTTGGTAATTAGCAAATACCTGATCATAAATTTCTAGTCTTCTTGCTGATTCAACATCGATATCAATATCGGGAAGCGCTTTCCTTAGCGGGGAGCAAAACCTTTCCATCAATAACCCTAGGGACAATGGCTCTACCCCTGATATTCCTAAAAGATGACAGACCAAAGATCCTGCTCCGCTGCCTCTAGCCGCCACCCGTATTCCGCTGGCACGAGCGCGATCTGTAATGTCGGCAACGGTTAAGAAATAAGACTCGTACCCCAAATTGGAGATAATCGAGAGCTCTTTATCTAATCTTTCTTGCACATCAGATCGCATAGTTCCGTACCGCCAGTTAACGCCTGACAAAGCTCTTTGTTTTAGGAGTGCAGATAGCTCGGATTTGTGACGCGCTCCTACTACTTCTGGCTCAGGTAAATGAATAGAGCCCAAGCCAATATCGCTGGTTGGTGACAAAATCGCACGTCGTGCCCAATCCTCTGTTGTTTTCAATAGCAGCTTTGCATTTCTCTCGCCAGCCGAGGTGGCGATTTTGTCCGCCACTAAATACATCTCTTCAGAACTTTTCAAAAACGCTTCTGCATTTTTTCTATCTACCGTCTTTTTGTGCAGCGGTAAAAGATGTCTAGTGGCATCTAGCACATCGGCGATTGGAGCATCTTCTCGACTCTTCATTCGTACTGCATTTGTTAGAACTGCAGGGAAATCATGATCTCTAGCAAAACCCAGCATCCGTGCTGCATGGGTTGTGGATTTAGGGACATCTCCATAGACAAAATGTGAAACGCACTCTATCGCCTGTTCTAAAAACAAATCTTTAGTGAGGTTATAGAAATGCAATGCTTTGTCATATCGTCTAGCGGTTATGGCACGTGCTATTTCTGAATCAGGACCATGAAGTGCTAATAAATTTCGAGTGTATTCAAAGTTTGATTGTAGAAAATTTAAATCGCATGGCTTTTGGTAGCTTTTCAAATTAGTAACTAATCTGAGTAGCGAAGACCATCCCTTATGGGGTGTAGCCAATAAAGTAATTCGGGTTTGATTTTCATAGCTAATATCAACCCCAATAATTGGCGAAATCTGATTTTCAACACAGCTCTGGGTAAAACGAATCGCACCCGATAATCCATCTCGATCTGTTAAGGCCAAAGAGGACATGCCAAAATCTCTGGCCTGTTCTACTAATAGGTGAGGCAATGTGGTTCCGTATTTGAAAGAGAAACCACTTGCTAGATGTAGATGTGTGAAACTCATACTTTTATCGATTATTAAATTAACCAAGAACTAAGCAGGCCGGGATGTAGGGCGGATGCGCCACAAACCGACACCCTCTTCACGCTCAATCTCAAATACCTTCATCGCTCCGATTGGGGCGGCCTCCACCCGCCAAAGAATCCGAGATCCATCATCAGGTCGAAAAAGTCCATCGCTGGCACGGTTCCACCACCCACCTGATTCACGCCAAGAGGAGAGGACTGTGTGCACGCGAAACCGCTGGCCATTGTGGATGAACTCGATTGGTTCGCCCCCGGCTAGGTATATTTCAGATTTTTCGAACATTTGTTCGAACCTTAGCGGCCTGCCCTGACAGGCACAAGTGGCTCCGATCTCTCGCCCCAGAACCACGCGTCACTCACCGAGTCCTCTCCTGACTCATGCCAGTATCCGCCCGTGATCACACATACCTCTGCAACGAAGACCCAGGGCCGCTCCCTCCGTCTTCGCCTAACCTCAGTTGCCAGCGCAATCGCTCTTGCAACCTCCGCACTCGTGGTGCTCACTTCCCCGCAGGTAACGGCAAACACCTTTGCAGTACCTGCAGCCCCCGTAATCAAAAAGGCATACGTAACATCTAACGGTGTTCGTGTTGTCTTCGACAAAGTAACCGCATCGCCAGCAGTTAATGGATATGTTCTAACTGGCGGACAAGGTTCATGCCCAATCACATTGCCAGCGACAACAAAAGGTGTTGTTACTCTGCCAATAATCGAAGGCCAAACCAGCGCAACGGTTTCTATTAGGGCAGTGAATGCCTATGGCTTTTCACGTCCTACTACCTGGGCAAAAACTTTCAGCGCAACTGATCTTGCTGGCGTAGCAAAGAGCACATGGAAAGCGGTTCAACTACTACAACTGAGCGATCTTCATGGCGCAATTGAAGGAACATCTTCAAACGCCGGTACCGCCCTGTTGATGAGCGCATTTGATGCAGAGCGTGCCAAGAATCCGGCAACCTTTACGGTTTCAGCTGGTGACAACATTGGTGCTGCGCCTCCAATCTCAAGTCAGTTTGAAGAGTTGCCAACAATTGAATCCATGAACCTTCTAAAGTTTGATGTATCTGGATTTGGTAACCATGAACATGATCGCAATCTTGAGCATGTACAAAAAATTATTGGCGCCTCTGATTTCCAGTGGGTCGCCTCAAATTACAGCACTCTTGAGCCACTAAAGAGTGGAGCAAAAGCTGCCAAGAGCTTCCATGTCATTGATCGTGGCGGAGTCAAGGTTGGCTTTGTTGCTGGCAACACTGAAGATACAAAAGAGCAGATTTTCCCTGGAAACTTAACCTTCAACGGAAAAGATATTGTTATCTCTCCAAGTGCTAATGGAATCAACAATGCAATCAGGCAGGCAAAGGCTGCTGGAGCAGATTTCGTAGTTGCAATCTTGCACCAGGGATGGCAAGAGAACCGTGATGGCGAAGCAAAGGGTCGTCTCATCGAGCTTGCCAAGGAAATCAGGGGTGCAGCGGTTGTTTTCGGTGGTCATAGCCACCAGACATACAACTCAGCGCTTGCTGGAAATGCAGCGGTAAATGGCGCGCTAATTGCCATGACACGAAATGCTGGCCAGGAGTACAACCGCGTTAACGTCTGTGTCGACAACTCTGGAAGAGTGCGCGGCTCAGCTGTTGATGTTGTTACCCGGTCAAGCTTTGCTTCACTTACACCAAATGCTGATGGCGCTGCTTTGGTTAAGAAGTACAAGGATCAGCTAAACACCAAGCTTGATGTGAAGATCGGTCAAGTAAATGGGGTCTTCGCACAAGGTGGAACTCCCCAAGTACAACGCGCAGGCGAAGCTGCCATTGGAAACTTCACAGCCGATGCAATGCGCAAGAAGTACGGCACCGAGTTTGCCTACATTAATGGTGGAGGTATTCGAGACAAGTTCCCGGCTGCCACTTATGTTCCAGCAAACAAGAGCTACAACCGCCCTGGCACTGACAAGGTTGCACCTTTTGATGTAACTCTGGGTGATGCTCTTGCGGTTTATCCATTTGGTAACACAGTGGGTGTTACCGTAATTACCGGTGAAAATCTATGGAAGGCGCTAGAGAACGGCGTAAGCAATTGGCCAGGAGATGGTCGCTTCCCACAGATTTCTGGATTCAAGTTCAGCTTTGATACTTCAAAGCCAGTCGGTTCACGTGTTCAAAGCGTGAGCAAGGCTGATGGAACTGCAATTGCAAAGGACTCTAAGGAGTACACAATCGCGGTACCAGACTTCATGATTTATGGTGGCGATGGGTACGTCGGAGTATTTACTCCATCAAAGGCGAAGCTACGCGGCCTTTTGGTAGATGTATTTATTGAAGCGGTACAGGAGGCTTCTGCCGGCGGCAAGGCAATCCAAATCCCTGCTCTCGATGGACGCATCACAAAAGTAAATCCATAAATAAATAATCAAACAAAAACCGCGTCTAGTTCTTACTAGGCGCGGTTTTTGCTTTTGCGACACGCTAAATTTAATTGAATCTTCAATAATATTAGTTTATTCTTCAACTAACTCTGCACCCTACTTGAAAGGAAAACATGGATATCCTCCTTGTTGTCGGCCGTATTCTTTTCGCGCTGATCTTCATTAACTCTGGAATCGCACACCTAACCAAGCTGCAAGCGATGACAGGTTATGCCCAATACAAGAAAGTTCCAGCAGCAAAGCTTTCGGTGATCGTCACCGGCTTAATGTTGGTGATTGGCGGCCTTTACGTAGCCCTTGGCGTTTACGCGGATCTTGGTGCTCTACTCCTTGCCATTTTCCTCATCGTTTCAGCTTTCATGATGCACAACTTCTGGACCATCCAGGATGAGCAAGCCAAGCAAGGCGAAACCATTAACTTCTTCAAGAACCTAGCTTTGGCTGGCGCAGCGCTGATCATTTTTGTAATGGTTGGTTCTGGCGTCGACTTCGGTCCTTCCATCACAGAAGGATTGTTTAACCTATAACCAATTACAGGTAAATTGTTGATTAATCCCCCGTGCACTAGTTCGTTGCACGGGGGATTTTTCGATTCTTAACGCTACCTTCTGATAGTGGAATTACTTCTTGCCATCCTTTGTGGAATCGGAATCGGTAGCGTTCTTGGTTACATAGGGGCCGGCGGCTCCATGTTGGCGGTACCCGCACTCTTCTTCATCTTTGATTTCAATGCGGTTCAAGCCACCACCGCATCTTTGCTAATAGTTTTCTCTGCAAGCCTCTCCGGGGTGATACCCAAACTGCGGTCTAAAGAGGTAATGGTTAAAGAGTCTGCCGTGATTTGGGCTATAGGACTAAGTACAAATCTAACGGGAGCTTATTTCCTGCCTCGAATCCCAGAGCGTGCAGTGCTAACAGGATTTGCGGCAGTTTTGGTAGTTGCCGGCATTTCCATGCTAGTCAGACCGCCGCAAGCACAAGAAGAGCGCAAAATATCCCCTGTCGCACTGATTGCAATTTCGCTTTTAATCGGAGCAATAACCGGCTTGTTTGGTATCGGAGGAGGATTCCTCGCAATTCCAATCCTGGTTTTGTTTTACAACATTCCTCCGATTAAGGCTGCTGGCACCTCTTTGTTCATAATCTCCATCAACACATTAACGGGGTTTTTCGCGCATTATCGTCACTGGGATGAAGTCAGCTGGCAAATTCCTTTACTAATTTCAGTTGTTGCAGTCTTGGTCTCAAGAGTGACCTCGCGACATAGTTCAAAGTTATCACCCAGCACCCTAAAGAAAGCCTTCGCAGTTTTTGTCTTCTTAATTGCATTTTTCACCTTGGTTGATACCTGGTGGCTAAATTGAAAACAAGAGCATATTTAGCAGAGCTCATCGGAAGCGCGGTTCTTCTACTAGCAGTTGTCGGCTCCTCATACATGGCCGCAGACTTAACTGATGATCAGGCCCTTGCTCTCTTAATTAACGCTCTAGTAACAGCTGCGGTGCTCCTTTTAATCATCAAATCGGCCCACCCGCACAGCGGTTCACACTTCAACCCGGCCGTCACTGTGGCTTTGTTAATCCAAGGAAAAATCTCCGTTCTCGAGATGGTCAAGTACATCTTGTCCCAATTTAGTGGCGCATTCTTGGGTGTAGTTCTTGCAAACCTAATGTTCACCGATGGAGCATTTAAAGCCAGCGAGATTGCACGCCTAGGAAATCAGCAATTACTAGGTGAAGCTATAGCCACCGCTGGATTGGTTTTTCTTGCGCTGCATCTCAATGCAGAATTAGTATGGAAACTAGTTCCATTGTGGATATTCGCCGCTTACTTCTTCACAACTTCCACCTCATTTGCCAATCCCGCGGTAACGGTTGCTCGACACTTTACAGATGCGCCCGCTGGAATTTCTCTAGATTCAATTCCTGGATTTGTTTTGATTCAGATTGTGTCCGCAGTTGTTATTGGATTCGTATTTCGTTTACGGAAATAGTGAAATCGTTAGAAAGGTTAAATAAATGCATAGATCAACAAGGGGTTCGTAATGAGTAAGAAATCCTCAGTGCTATTTGTTTGCGTGCACAACGCGGGACGTTCTCAAATGGCAGCGGCTTATCTAAATCACTTTGCCGGAGATTGGGTTGAGGTCCGGTCCGCGGGATCTGCACCTGCCGACACAGTAAATCCAGCGGTTGTGGAGGCCATGCTTGAAGAGGGTATCGACATCAGCGCAGAAACTCCTAAGCAATTGAGCTCCAGTGCGGTTGAAGCCTCAGATGTGGTCATAACCATGGGTTGCGGAGATGCGTGCCCATTTTTTCCCGGCAAGCGGTATCTGGATTGGAAACTAGATGACCCAGCTGGGCAAGGAGTGGATGCCATTCGTCCAATACGTGATGAAATCAAGTCTTTAGTTAGGCAATTAATAGAAACTCTCTAGAATCACGCCTTATGGATGGCGTGATGCAAAAAGCGGCGGTGCAGCGGGCGCTTTCCGCAATTCAATCCCATGGAATGAATGGCGAAATAAAGCTGCTATCCGATAGTGCGCGTACCGCAGCTGATGCGGCAGCAGCGTTAGGTATTCAAGTTGGCCAAATTGCTTCCTCGATTGTTTTTAAGTTACCAGATGGCAATCCTTTGCTCGTAATTACATCTGGTCGTCATAGAGTTGACACTAATTTGGTTGCAAATTTTTTGTCAGTTTCTGAATTGGGACGGGCAGATGCCGATTACGTTAAGAGTTGCTCTGGATATTCAGTTGGTGGCGTTTCTCCCATAGGTTGGTTGAACCAACCAAAAATTACTTTAATTGATCAAGCTTTAGCTGAATACCCAATTATTTGGGCAGCAGCAGGCCATCCGCATACAGTGTTTCCAACAACATTTGCAGAGTTGCAATCAGCTACCAAGGCCACCGCTGCCATTGTCGGTGATTAAATGCAAAGGCTCAACTCTCAAATAAGCGGCAACGGTCAGCCTTTAGTTTTGGTTCATGGATTAGGTTCTGCCAGTTCAGTCTGGAAGCCAATTAGAGGTTTGCTGAATCAAAACTTTGAGGTAATCACAGTTGATCTCCCTGGACACGGAAAGACTCCTTATCAAGATGGCCAACCAATGGACCCTCACTCTCTGGGGCAATATGTTTTTGATGAGTTAACTCAATTGGGTTATGAAAAGTTTCACTTAGTGGGTAACTCTTTGGGCGGTTGGGTAGCTCTAGAAATGGCAAGCAGCTCTCCGGAAAGAGTTATGTCTTTAACTGCGCTCGCGCCAGCCGGGCTGTGGCTAAATCCCTACAACGCCCGATATCCCGGAACCGCACTTGCCCGATTTTTAGCGCGCAACACCATTAAGTTTGCACCCACAGCATTACATTTTGAAGCCGCGCGCAGACTTGGTTTCTCAGAGGTCTCTCCACGCTGGAGAGAGTTAAGTTATGAAACCTGCCTTGATGCCGCACTCGCGATGTCAGGAGCTGAAGGATATTTCCCTGCCTGGGATGGAATGTTGATGAAGAGATTTGATAGCCAAATTCCCAACACTCTTCCGACAACAATAATTTTCGGCGATACCGATCGCACCCTTCCTGCGACTACCTGCCAAGAGCGTTCCCTTGCACCATCTCATGCCAAGTGGATAGTTTTTCCAAATACCGGACATGCCCCTATGTGGGATTCGCCATTTGATGTAGCTGATGAAATCAAAAAGAATGCCCAACTTGCATGATTATTCGAATTTACTTTTGGAATGTTAAGCGACGATATGTTGCCTGGGCGCTATCTCGCATGGCCTTGGATCGAGTTTCTTTGTGGGCTGCGGATGGAGTTTCCTTTTGGAAGTTGTTAGGTGCTGGCAAAGGCGAAACATTTACCCCGAGAGATGCTGATCCATATCGCTGGGGAAC
>CAZIAI010000007.1:38001-46727 GCA_964536895.1 uncultured Clavibacter sp. | reverse complement strand
CAGCGATAAAGGCGAAAAAGCTCCAGAGCGCAAACTGCCCTCTCGCCCTCATGACATTCCGACCCCAGAACCCCTTAAAAGGTTTATGGAACAAGGATGGGCGCCATCGCCGCTGAAGGATCTGAAAAAGAACCCGGTTGCTAAGTACGCGACAGTTCGTCGCCAGAAGTTGTCGCAAGCTTTCCCATACAAAAGATTGATCATTCCAGCCGGTACATTCAAAGTTAGAAGCAATGACTCTGATTATCGCTTTAGACCTCATACCGCTTACTCCTGGCTCAGTGGAGTAAATGGAACAGATGCGGTTCCAGACTCTGTTTTGGTACTCGAACCAAATGGATCAGGACATGAATCATTGTTGTTTATTCATCCTCGCTCCGTTCGGGAAAATAGTGATGAGTTCTATCGCAACGCCCGTCATGGTGAGTTTTGGGTCGGAAGAAGAATGACCCTTGAAGAAACTGAGTTTGCCTATGAGATCTCAGTTCGTCACATCGATACTTTGGATGATTTCTTGGCAGATGAAAAAGAATCTCTCACAGTTCGCGGGGAAGATGGATACATCGATTCACGAGTCAAGGAACATAAAGATGATGCGGTTTTCTTCTCGTGGTTATCAGAGGCTCGTTTAGTTAAAGATGAGTTTGAAATTGCAGAGATGCAAAAGGCAATCGATGCAACTCATCGTGGTTTTGAAGACATGATTCGCGCTATTCCAAATGCGGTTGGTAAAAAACGGGGCGAGAGATTAGTTGAGGGTGCGTTCTTTACCAGAGCTAGATTTGAGGGAAATGACCTGGGCTACGACAGCATTGTGGCCGCTGGATCACACGCCTGTGTATTGCACTGGATTCGCAATGATGGTGAGTTGAAAAATGGCGAGTTGGTTTTGATTGATGCCGGCGTTGAAGCTGAATCATTGTTTACCGCTGACATAACCCGCACCTTCCCAATTAATGGCAAATTCACCCCAGCACAACGCAAGATATATATGTTGGTTTATGAGGCTCAGGAAGCCGGAATGAAGGCGGTAAAGCCTGGAGCTAAATTCCGTGATTTCCATGTCGCAGCTAGTGAAGTTTTAGCACGTGGACTTGCCGAGATGGGAGTTCTTCCGATTTCACCGGAAGAGTCTTTGAAACCAGATGTTGGTTTGCACCGACGCTGGACCGTTCATGGCACAGGGCACATGCTTGGCATGGATGTTCATGATTGTGCTCATGCCCGCAAAGAGGCGCACACCGAAGGCGTACTGCAAGAAGGCATGATCCTTACTGTTGAGCCTGGTTTATACATTCAACCTGATGACACTTTGTTCCCTGAGGAGTATCGCGGAATTGGTGTGCGTATCGAGGATGATGTTTTGGTAACCAAAGATGGCTGCAAAAATCTAAGTAGCGCAATGCCTCGTCACCCAGATGAGGTTGAGGCTTGGATGGCCTCTTTACTGTCGAAGTAAGACTTGGCAATCCTCAGCAGGGATGTAGTTGATGGTCTCAGCTTCACCAACTGTTTGGAAACCTTTTTTGTCACCTTTGAGTACCAACTTGCGCTCTGAATTTATATCTTCAGGGTTAAAGTTGTAGGTGCCGGTTACTACACCGTTGGTGTAGCTACCAACAAAGACTCCTCTTTCTCCCTCTGAGTTGATGTTTTTGTAATACACACCCGCTGAGATTGTGTTGTTTTCGTGATAATCAATATTGAAAACATATAAATCCTCTGGGAGTTCTGCCATATAGCAGCCCTTTACATTTGAGTTAGCTGCTTGTTTTGGGGTTCGTAAAGAATCATGTGCCGCCTTAACCAGTGGCATCGCTTGCTCAAGTGAGGTAAAGAATGTGGCACCTACTTGAATCCAAACACCATCAATCAAATAGTTGATCGCCCAAATTATGTACTCGCCTTCACCTTCGACGCCTTGGGTTAAGAAATAAGCCTTTTCCTCGTTGAAATCAGGTAGATCTATCTCTTGTTGGCCCGCTTTAACCCATTCTGCAGAACGTTCATTGAACAAAATTTGATTATCGGGCGCCCAAAGAATTGTTGCGCCTACCTCTGCTTCTTGAATTCCATAACTGCATGCAATTCCACCAGCGTTATATGCCGCATACAAATCTGTTCCTTCTACTGGCTCCCAATCAGTCTCAATAAATTTGGCGTTTGGGATTCTTTCCGGGAAGGCTGGGAGTATCTTGGTTTTGGTGCAATCATTTGGAACAGATGGAAACTCTGGAGCGGTAGTTGCTTCAGGGTCATTGCCGCAGGCGGTCAATAGCAAGAGTGCTGCCAGAATGATTGCAAGTTTTCTCATGTGCATATTATTGCGCAATCCAGATACCAAGTAATGCCGCTAGCACCCCAAATAGGTAGTTGCTCAATAGATTCACAGTGAAAATCCTGGTTTGCCTACTTTGAACTTCATCAAATAGGTCCAGTGCAAGTGCTGACCATGTGGTTAGAGCGCCACAAAAACCCATCAAGGCAAATGCGATATTGGTTTGTGAATCCAGCAGCAAACCCAGCAAGAATGATCCAGCCACATTAACAACCAATATTCCCAGCGGAAACCTCAAGTAACTACGGAGGTATTGATCAATCACATATCTGGTCGGAGCACCTATAACCGCCCCCAGCAAAAACATACCTAATCTCATGTACTCAACCTGCTCTTCTCGATTTAGGCTTGATGAGATACAAAACAAAGAGGCTGACCACGATCATCGTGTGAAAGTAGATAACCATCTTGATTGAGCTTTGTTGGGCGTGAAGCACCGCTACCGATGAAAAGGTGGTTAGTCCCCCAGCAAAACCTGGAATTAGGAAGATTTTCATTAGTTCGGTGGAATTCAGTCGATATGCGAAAAATCCTGCCACCACTACACCAGCGATATTTACGATAAATAGCGCTATTTCATCGCCCTTTGCCACAGTTAAGTAGCGCACCAGCGCGCCAAGGGCACCGCCCACGGCTACCGCTAGAAGTTTTTTCACGCCCGCTTTATTAGTTTGTTTGTGATTCCAGATATCAAACTGATTATTAAGGAGCCAATTAATGCAGATGTGAATTTATCGATGGTAAGGACATCACTCCAACGATCTACCAACATCAGCATCGCTGCATTGATTACAAAAATGAACAACCCAAAGGTCAGAATTACCGCAGGTAGGGTGAAGAGCTTTAGCAATCCACCCAACACAGTGTTAATGACTCCAAATAGCGCAGCAACCCAGAAATAATTCCAGGCTCCATCCTCGATTTTGATACCACCAACAATAAATGTGGTTAACCAAAAGGCAAGAGCCAGAATTACCCAGCGCTTAACTAGGTTCATTAATTAATGCCTTCGCGCTTTCTAATCTTTGAACCTAACCAACGTACTGGATCGTACTTAACATCGACTACGCGCTCCTTCATCGGAATGATTGCGTTGTCAGTGATCTTGATGTGCTCTGGACAGACCTCGGTACAGCACTTGGTGATGTTGCACATTCCAAGACCATGTTCTTCTTGCGCTTTTTGCTTACGATTACGTAGCCGATCAAGCGGGTGCATATCAAGCTCTGCAATTCGAATAAAGAACCTTGGTCCGGCAAAGGACTTCTTGTTCTCTTCGTGATCGCGGATTACATGGCAGGTGTCCTGACATAGGAAACACTCGATGCACTTTCTAAACTCCTGGCTACGCTCAACATCGATCTGTTGCATGCGGTACTCACCAGGCTTTAAATCCTCTGGACCTTCAAAAGCTGGGATCTCCATCGCCTTTTTGTAGTTGAAGGAAACATCGGTAACTAGATCGCGGATTACTGGGAAGGCGCGCAATGGAGTTACGGTGATGGTTTCATCTTCAGCGAAAGAGTTCATGCGGGTCATGCAAGCTAGGCGTGGTTTTCCGTTGATTTCCATCGAACAGGAGCCACATTTTCCGGCTTTGCAGTTCCAGCGCACCGCTAGATCTGGCATCTGTGTTCCTTGAACACGGTGAATCACATCAAGGACTACTTCACCTTCGTTGGCGTCAACACTTACATCTTTGAACTCGCCACCTTTAACATCACCACGCCAGATGCGTAGATTTACTTTGCGGGTCATTTATTTGCCGCCTTTCGCGAGTTCATTCTCGGTGAAGTATTTCTTTAACTCATCCATTTCAAATAGTTCAATAAGTTCGGCAGGCAGCATCTTGGCTGGTTGAGCTTCGATCTCTACCTTCTTGCCGCTCCACTTTGTTAGATGGTTTACCTGTCTCCAGTTTGGATCCATCTTCGGATAATCATCACGGGTGTGACCGCCGCGTGATTCTTTTCTTTCTAGAGCAGAGCGTGCGATGGATTCAGATACCAACAACATGTTTTCTAGATCGATAGCCAAGTGGAAACCTGGATTGAAAGCTTTTCCACCGGTGGCTTTTACTTTTTCAGAACGCTCCCGAATGGACTCAAGTTTCTTCAACGCATCAACCAACTCTGATTCGGTGCGGATGATTCCGACCAAATCCTGTGTGACATTTTGAAGTTCTTGATGCAAGGCGTATGGATTCTCTTCACCTTCACGGGTGAATGGTGCGTTGAGATGATCATGTGCTTTGGCGATTGCTTTGTCAGAAGCAGATGGAGTATTTCCACCAAGGCTCTTTACATACTCAGCCGCTCCAGCGCCTGCACGGCGACCAAAGACCAAAAGATCTGAAAGTGAGTTACCGCCCAGACGGTTTGAGCCATGCATTCCGCCAGCTACTTCGCCTGCGGCGAACAAACCTTCAACACCGTGTGCCGCTGCGGTATCTGGATCGACCTTTACGCCACCCATTACGTAGTGACAGGTTGGACCAACCTCCATCGGTTGTTCGGTGATATCAACATCGGCCAACTCTTTGAATTGGTGCCACATTGAAGGCAAACGACGCTTGATTTCTTCGGCTGGAAGACGCTTTGAAACATCAAGATAAACGCCACCATGTTCAGAGCCGCGACCCGCCTTGACCTCGGCATTAATGGCACGCGCTACCTCATCACGTGGCAAAAGCTCTGGTGGGCGTCGGTTGTTGTTTTGATCTTTGTACCAACGATCGGCTTCTTCTTCATTATCTGCGTACTTATCTTTAAATACCTCTGGGATGTAGTTGAACATGAAGCGCTTACCTTCTGAGTTGGTAAGAACTCCACCATCACCACGAACTGATTCAGTAACCAAAATTCCACGAACTGATGGTGGCCAAACCATGCCGGTTGGATGGAATTGGACGAACTCCATATCAACTAAAGCTGAGCCAGCCTTTAGTGCAAGTGCATGTCCATCTCCAGTACCTTCCCAAGAGTTGGAGGTAATCTTGAATGACTTTCCAATTCCACCAGTAGCTAGAACAACAGCTGGTGCCTCAAACAAAACTTCATCGCCGGTTTCGCGCCAATATCCGTAGCAACCAGCAACCTTGTTGCCATCTTTGATGATTTCGGTGATGGTTAACTCTGCAAAGACTTTTAGATACTTCTCTGCATCGCCATGCTCCTTGGCATCTTTTTGTTGCATTGCAACAATCTTCTGTTGCATAGTGCGAATAAGTTCAAGACCTGTACGGTCACCAACGTGGGCTAACCGAGGGTACTCATGTCCACCGAAGTTACGTTGAGAGATGCGGCCATCTTTAGTGCGATCAAATAACGCACCCCAAGTTTCTAGCTCCCAAATTCGATCTGGTGATTCTTTGGCATGTAGCTCTGCCATACGCCAGTTGTTAAGAAACTTTCCGCCACGCATCGTGTCGCGGAAGTGAACCTTCCAACCATCATTTTCATTCACGTTACCCATTGCGGCAGCCGCTCCACCTTCAGCCATAACGGTGTGAGCCTTGCCGAACAGTGATTTACAGATGATGGCTACTCGTAGACCCGCTTGGCGAGCTTCTACTGCAGCACGTAAACCAGCACCACCAGCTCCGATTACAACTACATCGAATCGGTAGCGATCAAACTTAATATCGTTATTTGCCATGGATTCGTCCTAGAAGAAGTAGTAGTTGGTAATGGTTCCGGATGCAACTAAACGAACATAGAGATCGGTTAGCGCTACAACAATTAATGAAATCCAAGCAAAGGTTGGGTGCTTGTGATTCAAGGCCGATACCCAACTCCAGAGTTTGTAACGCACTGGGTGTTTGGAGAAGTGGCGCAATCTGCCACCAATTGTGTGACGGCAGGTGTGACATGAAGCGGAGTACAACCACAACATCACAGCGTTCAAAATGAGAATCAATGAGCCAACGCTCATGTGTCCCCATTCGCCTTCTGGGTTTTTGAAAGAAATTATCGCGTCATAAGTAAGGATGATGTTAAAAATCAAACCAAAGTAGAAGAACCAACGGTGACCATTTTGCAAAATTAATGGAGCGCGGGTTTCACCGGTGTACTTGGAGTGTGGTTCGGCAACTGCGCAAGCAGGTGGTGACATCCAAAATGAACGGTAGTACGCCTTACGGTAGTAGTAACAGGTAAGACGGAATCCCAATGGGAAAACCAAAATAATCAAAGCTGGTGAGATTGCTAAGCCAAAAATGCTTAGTGCGCCAAATGGTTGACCAAAGTGTGCCGCACCCTCAACACAGGCGGTTGAAAGACATGGTGAATAGAAAGGTGAGATTAAAGGTTCGGCCCAGTAGTACTTATTTTCAAAGGCACGGAAGGTTGCGTAGATGATGAATGAAACTAGAACCGCTACCGTGATTGCTGGTTGGAGCCACCACTTATCGGTTCGCAATGTGCGCTCTTTAATTGCCGCGCGCGTTGCTGAAAAAACGCCTGTTGCCACGCAATGCCTCCTTGAGGAAATGGCTTAGAAGATATGGCGCAATTTTCCTCGTCGTTCTCAGGAGTTTCTAGGTGAGACCTTATGAGTTCGCACACAGGCTGGGCGTAAAGAGAAACGCTGGCGGAGGGCGTGGGATTTGAACCCACGAAGGTTTCCCTTGCCGGTTTTCAAGACCGGTGCACTAGGCCACTATGCGAGCCCTCCGTGGGAAAACCTACCTTTACCTGCGGGGGTCCACCAAATCTTCGTTAAGAGTTTGGCCCATCTGATTTAGAAATATCCAGACTGGAAAGTGCTGGCTTTAGGTGAATTCGGAAGCGGACCGACGCCATTTGAACTACAACTATCAATAAGGCAGAAAGGGCTACGGAAAGATTGAGATCTAATGTAGTGCGCTCTAACAATATAAATACAGCGGCGCCGATTGCCGAAGCTGTGGCATACAAAGGACCGCCAGAAAAAATCTGTGGCGTGATGCCGCAAACCACATCACGCAACACTCCGCCACCGACCGCAGTTACTACACCAAGCAAGAGTGCTACCAATTCTGAGGTTTCAAAGGTAAGAGCTTTGTAAGTGCCGGCGATAGCAAACAGTGACATCGCAATTGAATCTAAGAACACGACCGCGTTCACCGCTTTTTTATACCAACGGCCAATTATCAATGCGACAACAACAGCAGCAAGAGCGGTGAGTAAGTACTTATCTTGCATCGCAACTGGACGACCAGCATCAAGCAAGACATCACGCAAAATACCGCCGCCTAGTCCGGCAAGAATTGCAACCGCTAGAACACCAACTAAATCAAATCGTTTATAAAAAATTGCAAAGAGCGCACCTTGTAACGCACCGATTCCGATGGTTAGCAGATCAAGCCATGCTGGGACCGCGATCATGCTGGTAACTCCAAAAGTTTTTCAATTTCTTTTGCTACGCCATCTTGGTGATGTGGTTCAGCGACAAACTTGGCATGCTTCACGCCCTCAGGATGTCCATCAGACATCGCCCATGAACGTCCAGCCCATGACAACATTGTGAAATCATTTGGATTATCGCCAAAAGTTACGACCTGTTCGGCGGTAAAGCCATGTCGCGCAGCCATCTTGGAAAGCGTCGCTCCCTTTGAAACTCCGTGTGCATTAATCTCAAGCAAAGAGTCATGTGGGTTGGAGTGGGTAACTGTGGCAACCCCTTCTAGCTCTTTTATTGCAATCTCTAACATCTCATCAGAACTAAGCTCTTGATTTGAGCAGCGGGCCAGGATTTTCATCGCCGGGGTTTGCATAATCTCTGTGATGTCATGAACGCCGATATTGTCTAGCCCAACATCCCATCTTGGAACATAAGCTTTTTCCCGATGAAAGTAGCTGTGGGCCTCGACCGCAAAGGAGATGGTTGGGATTGCCATGCGAAGGCGGTTAACAGTCTCGATTTGATTTTCAACTGGCATCAACCATTCTTCGAGAATTTTTTCATTATGGATGTCATACAACATCGCACCATTTCCGAGAATGCCATGTCCAAAAGAAAAAGCCTCTGCGATTTCTGGCATCCAACGTGGTGGCCTGCCGGTTACGTAGTAAATCTCAACTCCCGCTTCGTGAGCTGCGTTGAAAGCGGCTTTGGTGCGATCTGAAATCTTTCCTTGATGCGGAACAATCGTGCCATCTAAATCTGTGGCGATTAACTTGGGGCGACGCAGTAACTCGCTCAATTAATTCACCGGCGTAAAACGATCCATTCCAAGGAATGGTTGCAGTGCTTTTGGAACCAAAACTGATCCATCTGCTTGTTGGTGGTTCTCTAAAATTGAAACAATCATTCTTGGGACTGCAACCAATGTGCCATTTAATGTTGCAACAGGTGTTGTGCCATTCTCGCCCTTGGTACGGATATTCAGACGACGGGCTTGGAACTC
>CAZIAI010000007.1:0-37901 GCA_964536895.1 uncultured Clavibacter sp. | reverse complement strand
ACTCGATAAGGGATCTCCATAGCGTTTAGGAAATCCTTCTCCCAAGCTAACAATCTTTGGTGTTCTGCAGCTGCATCTTCGGAAGCACAGAAAGAGAACATCTCAACCTTTTCAAATTGATGCACCCGGATAATGCCGCGGGTGTCTTTTCCGTAAGAACCAGCCTCTCTGCGGAAACATGGTGAGTAACCGGTGTAACGCAATGGCAGAGATTTTGCATCCAGGATTTCATCCATGTGATAAGCGGCGAGTGGAACCTCGCTGGTGCCTACTAAATAGAAATCATCCTCTTTAAGGTGGAAAACATTTTCCGCTGCTTGTCCTAGAAAACCTGTTCCCTCCATCGCGGCGGGTTTTACCAGCACTGGTGGAATTACCGGGATGAAACCAGATTTGGTAGCAGAGGTAATCGCGTAATTAACCAAAGCCAATTCCAGTAGCGCACCGACCCCGGTTAGATAATAAAAACGGGCACCAGAAACCTTTGCTCCTCGCTCAACATCAATCGCGCGAAGCATCTTTCCAAGTTCAACATGATCCTTTGGTTCAAAATCAAATTTACGTGGTGTACCAACCTCTTCAATCACCTTGAAATCTGCTTCGCCACCAATGGGAGCGACAGGATCAACCAGATTAGAAATCTCCATTGCAATCTTTTTGAAATCAGCTTCCGTGGAGTTCTTTTTACTCTCTGCTTCTTTTACCGCCGCGGACAAGGTTTTCGCTTTTTCCAGCAAAGCAGTTTTCTCATCACCTTTAGCGCTACCAACTGATTTTGAAAGCGTGTTTTGCTCCGCTCTTAAAGCTTCAAACTCAACGATGGCGGTACGGCGTTTTTCATCAGCGCTTAAAGCTTGATCTACTAAGTCAGGGTTTTCGCCACGAGCTTTTTGTGAGGCTTTTACTAATTCTGGATTATCGCGCAATAGTTTTACATCAATCATTTAAATCTTCTCCCCTGCGCGAACTGAAGCGAGCCAGGCATCCGCTTCTTTGAATGATTTATCAGCGGTAGCTGGTGTGGTTGTAGGGGCAACTTTATCGGCCCGAGGGTAAGAGCCTAAATAACGGACATCTTCACAGATGCGGCGCAATCCCATGAGCGCATCTCCAACACGTGCCTCGTTGATGTGGCCCTCTGCATCAATAATGAAATGGTAATGACCAAGTTCACGACCAGTTGGTCGGGATTGAATAAAGGTTAGGTTAACGCCGCGAACCGAAAACTCTGTTAACACCTCAAGAAGTGCACCGGCGTGATCGGCGCCGATAAAGGCAGCGAGTGAGGTGCGGTCGTGTCCGGTTGCTTGTGGAACATTTCCTGGTTTTCCAACCAAAACAAATCTGGTTACCGCTCCATCATTGTCGCCGATGTTGCTAGCGATGGTCGAAAGATCGTAGGCAAGGGCTGCACTTGGCGATGCGATTGCCGCATCAAAATCACCATTGGCCAATGTTTGTGCTGCCGCTGCGGTAGATGAGGTGACAATCATTTCTACCTCGGGATAATTTTTTGCAATGAAGGTGCGGCATTGTGCTTCTGCATGAGGATGGGTTGCGATTCGCTTTATAGCTTTTGATTCATTTCCTTTTTTCACAAGTAAAGAAAATGTGACCGGAAGAGTCACCTCGCCATAAATAACAAGCGGCTCACCTATTGCTAACTCATCCAATGTTCGGGCGACAACCCCTTCAATCGAGTTTTCGATTGGCACTAAGGCTTTTTCGGCCTGGCCATTTCTAACCGCATCTAAAGCGGCGGTGACATTTGAGTACGGAATTAGTTGGTCACTTGAGGAGGAGATGGTCTGGAGCGCCGCCTCTGTGAATGTGCCAACCGGCCCTAAGTATGCGTACCTCGTCACTGCGTAAGGATACTCGGGCGGTGATAACTGGCGCACAAAATTAGCCCTTTATGCATAACACAACCACCATTAGGCTTCGTTAATCATGGAAACACAACTTCACTTCTCACAGATCGCATGGCGCTCAGAGATTGGGCTCCAACGTGAAGGCAATGAGGACTCTGGTTTTGTTTCCCGCCAAATTCTTGCGGTAGCAGATGGCATGGGTGGCTACATTGGTGGCGAAATCGCATCAAGTGCGGTGATCTCAAAGTTAAGTGAGCTAACAAAGGTTCTGGAGAATCCTGAACTTGATCAAGATTCTCGTGAGGATTTATTACAGGAATCAGTAGTTGATATGGATGCAGCTATCGCCCAAATTGGTGCAGATCGTCCCGAGTTAATTGGAATGGGAACAACGCTTACATCGGTATCACTGTTCTTAAATCAAGTTTTGTTGTTGCATGTTGGTGATTCTCGGGCATACCGTATTCGCGGAAAGAAAATTGAAAGATTAAGCCATGATCACACTGTGGTTCAAGAATTGGTTGATCAAGGTCGTTTAACTCTGGATGAAATTGCAGAGCATCCACAAAGATCATTCCTAACTCAAGCGATTATGGGTAAGCAAAACCTCACTCCAATTCTTTTTGCTTATCCAGCAGAAAAAGGCGATATATATCTGGTTTGTAGTGATGGCTTAACAGCGGTAGTTGATGAAGGTGCTATTGCACGAGCTTTGCAAGCTTGCAGTTCACAACAAGAGTTAGAAGGTGCTGTGAATTCATTAATTGACCTTACCTACAACAATGGTGCGCCCGATAATGTGACTGTGATTGCTGCGGTGATTGGTGAAGTTCAATCTGATGTAACTCCTACCAAGTTTGGGGCGGCTAAATGAAAAGAGTTTTAGGAGATCGCTACGAACTAGGTGCCATGATCGGCACGGGTGGCATGGCTGATGTTTATGTCGCACAGGATCAGAGATTGAACCGTGAGGTAGCGGTAAAGATTTTGCGCAGTGATTTAGCCCGTGATCCATCCTTTGTAGCACGTTTTAATAAAGAGGCGTTAGCGGTAGCGGCCTTAAATCACCCCGGAATTGTTTCAGTTTATGACTCCGGCAAAGAGGACACCCCTGGTGGGGCTATGCCATACATGGTTATGGAGTACGTAGAGGGCAATACTTTGCGGGACATAATTCATCGTGGTGAGCGTTTTCCATTACAACGCGCGGTTGAAATTGTGGAAGGTATTTTGATTGCACTTCAGTACTCTCACAAAAATGGAATTGTGCATCGCGACATAAAGCCGGGCAACATCATGATTACCGATGCCGGCGATGTAAAGGTGATGGATTTTGGTATCGCCAGAGCGTTATCTGATAGCGGTGCAACTATGACTAGTACTTGGAATATTGTCGGCACCGCACAATATCTCTCTCCCGAACAAGCCACCGGAACACAAGCAGATGCCAGAAGCGATCTCTACTCTGTTGGTTGTTTGTTTTATGAACTAGTTTCAGGTAAACCACCATTCACGGGAGACACACCTGTTGCTATCGCTTACCAACATGTATCGGCACCTTTGATCGCGGTTACCGAAGTAGAACCAAGTTTGGATCCAGCACTTAATAACTTCTTTAGCATTGCATTGGCTAAAGATCCTGCAGAGCGCTACCAAAGTGCGCATGCCATGTTGAAGGATCTAAAGAAATTAATCAAAGGTGAAGGAATCACAACTCAGATTCCAAAACAAAAGAAGGTTGGCAATAACCGCAACCGTCTAGCAGCAATTGCTTTATCTGTTGTGGTTTTGGTTGGCGCCGTAAGCTTCTTTGTTTTTAGACCGGAATCCGCCTCTTCTATCAAAGTGTTACCAAATGTAGTTGGTTTGACTGAAGCACAAGCTCGTGAACAGTTGGCTGGCTTCACAATTACTATTCAACGCGCACCAGATCCCAGAATCCCTAAAGATCGAGTCTCTAATCAATTGCCTTTAGCGACCACCCGAGCCTCTCTCGGTTCAGCGGTTACTTTGACCCTTTCTGATGGTCCCGGGGATGCGATAGTTCCTACTGATTTGATTGGCAAACCATTAGAAGAGGTAAGAACCTTGCTAGTAGCCGCTGGTTTGCGGGTTAGCCGAACCATCGCTGTTGATTCCGAACAGGAGCCAGGGATTGTTTTGAAGGTCATCCCAGAATCTGGTTCTACTGTTGAAGCTGGAACCGGAGTGGTTCTAGAGATCGCAAGTGGAAATGTTCAAGTTCCATCATTGGTGGGAATTACTGAGATTGAAGCCCGAACATTGTTAACGCAAGCTGGTTTCTTGGTGAAGATTGTTGAAGCGTTTGATGCTAACCAACCACTAGGAAATGTGTTGGCTCAAGCACCGAGTGCAGGTGAAACCAGAATCATTGGTTCATCGGTCACAATCACCATCAACAAGGCGCCCAGCTAATCTTTATCAGCGTTAGTTAATTGCTTTTAACGATTGGTGATAAACCCTCTGATCGTTTTCTAGCATCTTTATCGCCGCACTCAACTAACCAGTTACCTAACATTTGGTATCCATGTTCTGTAAGTACAGACTCTGGATGGAATTGCACACCATGAATGGGAAGCTTGGTGTGACGAATCGCCATCACGACACCGCTCTCGCTTCTTCCCGTAATCTCTAAATCTTCCGGCAATGTACTTTCCTCTATTGCTAGAGAGTGATAGCGGGTAGCGGTAAATTGATTTGGGATGTTGGCTAAAACACCGGTGTTGTTGTGTGTTACCACTGATGTTTTGCCATGCAACAACTCGGGTGCGCGATTAACAGTTGCACCAAATGAAACTGCAATAGCTTGATGTCCTAAACAAACACCAAGAAGTGGCTTTGCTGTTTGGCTGCAATGCTTAATCATCTCAATTGATACCCCGGCAGCTTCTGGCGTTCCAGGACCGGGTGAGATCAAAACTCCGTCATAGTTATCGGCATCCTGCGCACCGACCTCGTCATTTCTAACTACTTTGCAATCCGCCCCAAGTTGTTGCAGGTATTGAACGAGGTTAAAGACAAAGGAGTCGTAGTTATCAACCACCAAAATGCGAGCGGCCGGTTTTTGGGTTGATGCTGCGCTATCCATCTGGGCATTCTCTCGTGTAACCTGCCGCCCATGCCAAAGTCACGTTTGCGTAAGAAGAAGAAGGACAACCAGGCCCCAAAGATGGTTGGCGAGACCAACCCGCTCGAGATGGAGAGCCCTCGTTGGTTGGCCCCGACCATGATCGCTAACTTCTTGATCGGCCTCTTGTGGATCGTGACCTTCTATGTCTCCCAGACCCAGTATCCGATTCCAAATATCGGTGCCTGGAACATGGTGGTTGGTTTTGCCTTTATCGGGGTCGGCTTCAGCCTGGCTACCCGTTGGCGTTAAGTCCAAAACCCGCTCTTTAAATTACAACCATGTAATTCTCCACAGGTTTATCCACCCCTGTTGATAGCGCCAGTTGTGAACTGGCTCCTAGCTCGCCTTGCTGATTATTCCGCGGGCGCACACCTACCCTTAGAACCATGATTGAAACTGGTTTAGCGGTCCTGGCTTACCTAATAACCATCGTTGCTCTAGTAGCCATAACGCTTCGCAGCCTCGAGCTGTATCGCCGGATTAAGGCAGGGCAAAGCGATCCGACCCGCAGCAATCAAAAAGGTAAACGTTTTGCATTAATGGTTCGCGAAGTTTTAACCCACGCCAAAATGTTGAACTTCACTGGCTCTGGAGTTGCACACTGGTTTGTCATGATCGGTTTTGTTTCGCTATTTGGAACTTTAGTTACCGCTTACGGTCAAGTTATTGATCCACATTTTGTAATTCCATTTATTGGTCACTTTGTGCCTTATGCAATTTTCACAGAGTTGATTGCTTGGTTAACCGGAGTTGGAATTGTTGCCTTAATTGCTATCCGCCAAGTAACTCGAATTACAAATAAGGGTAGAAGTTCGAGATTTTATGGATCTGGTTCCTGGAAGGCTTACTTTGTTGAAGCCACAATTTTAGCGATTGTATTTTTTGTAATTGCACTGCGTGGTCTAGAGGGTGCATTGCTTGGTGAAAAGGCAAAAGATTTTGAGTTTGCGCTATCTGCTCCTGCGGTTAATGCTTTCTCTGATTTAGATACTCCGACTTTGGAGCGTTGGATCGTAATTGTTGCAGCGCTAAAGATTATTGTTTCTATGACCTGGTTTATTGTGGTGGCAGCAAACCTGACCATGGGTGTTGCTTGGCACAGGTTCTTGGCGCCATTCAATATCTTTTTCAAGCGCGAGGTGTCAGCTACTCCAACTCTTGGCGCACTCCCAGAGATGTTGTCGCATGGAAAACCAATTGATTTTGAAGATCCAAAAGAGGATGATGTTTTTGGAATTGGAAAAGGTGCGGACATATCCTGGAAAGGCTTATTGGATATGGCGAGCTGCACCGAGTGTGGTCGCTGCCAATCACAATGCCCGGCTTGGCATACTGAAAAGCCGCTCTCGCCCAAGTTGTTGATTATGGCGATGCGTGATCACGCCCTAGCTAACGTTCCTAAAGAGGGCCCGATTGTTGGCGAAACAATCTCACCTGATGTGTTGTGGTCATGTACCACCTGCGGTGCCTGTGTTAACGAGTGCCCAGTTGATATCGAACATATCGACCACATAGTGAATATGCGCCGTTTCCAAGTATTGGTTGAATCAGAGTTTCCAACTGAACTAGGTGGCACCTTTAGAAATCTAGAGAAGGCGGGAAATCCCTGGGGTGCAAACCGCTTGGATCGCAACGCTTGGATCGCCGAATGCAACTTCCCAGTAGATGTAATAGATGGTGCGCTGCCAGATGATGTTGAGTATCTGTTTTGGGTGGGTTGTGCCGGTGCTTATGAAGAGCGGGCCAAGAAAACCACTAAAGCGGTAGCGGAGCTGCTCTACATGTCAGGTGTGAAGTTTGCCGTATTGGGCGCGAGAGAAACTTGTACTGGTGATCCAGCGCGTAGAGCCGGAAATGAATTCTTGTATCAAATTCTCTCTAGAGAAAACATTGAAACCTTCAAAGAGGTTTATGTAAATTACAAAGGAAAGAAAAAGGTAGTTGTTACCTGTCCGCATTGCTTTACAACAATTGGCCGGGATTACAAACAACAAGGTTTTGAATTAGAGATGGTGCACCACACCCAACTGCTAAACACATTGGTTAAAGAGGGAAGATTAAAACCTGTTGCACCAAGTTCTAAGAAGTTGACCTATCACGATCCATGTTATTTGGGACGCCACAATCAGATCTATGAACCACCTAGAGAGTTATTGGAATCAACCGGTGTTGATTTAGTTGAAATGCCAAGAAACAAAGAGCGTTCATTTTGCTGTGGCGCAGGTGGCGGCCGCATGTGGATGGAGGAAAAACTTGGAACCCGCATCAACATGAATCGTGTTGATGAAGCGATAGCTACCGGCGCACAAGAGGTGGCTGTGGGCTGTCCATTCTGCCGAGTAATGGTTAGTGATGGAGTTAAGGGTCGGGAATCTGATGTGCAGGTTATTGATGTAGCGCAGGCGTTACTTCGTTCGGTTAAGAACGAGAGTGACCAAAGTTCCACCAATTAATCCACCAAGATGACCGCGCCAATCAACCCCACCTAGTACAAAACCGATTGCGAAGTTAAGGCCGACGATAATCAGAATTGAGCGCCACTCAATTCCGGCTCGCTCACCCACAATAGCTAACGCACCTAGTAAGCCAAAGATCATTCCTGAGGCCCCTATGGAGTAAACATTTGCTGGGTTGAAAAAGACTGATAGCAATGAGCCACAAAGCAGTGAAACTACGAGAATTGCAATGTATTTATTGCGCCCAAAATAGTTTTCAAGTGGTGAACCTAAAGCATGTAATGCGATTAAATTAAAGGCTAGATGCCATAAACCACCATGCACTAATGCGACGGTGAAGAGTCGGTAGAACTCTCCTTGTTCCACAAAGAAACGGTTTAAGAAAAAGCGATCTTCATAGCCGGGAAGGATTATTTGTAATAGATAAGAGGCGGCAATTACAAATACCAGCGAACCGGTAATTGTGCGACGCATTTATTTAGGATAGTGAAACAGAGTTGATTTTGACAGCCTGTACTGGGCGATCTGCGCCAGCTGTCTTCACCTCTGAGATTGCTTGCACAACTTTTTGTGAAGCTTCATCTTTAACTTCACCAAAGATTGTGTGCTTGCGGTTCAACCATGAAGTCTCTGCAACTGTGATGAAAAATTGGGAACCATTTGTGCCTGGACCAGCGTTAGCCATCGCCAACAAATATGGTTTGTTAAAACTTAATTCGGGATGAAACTCATCTGCGAAACGGTATCCCGGTCCGCCGGTGCCGGTGCCTAGTGGATCTCCGCCTTGAATCATGAAACCTTTAATTACTCGATGAAAAACAGTTCCGTCATAAAGAGGTTGGTTGGTTTTTTCACCGGTGTTTGGATTTACCCATTCGCGCATTCCTGCTGCTAGTTCAACAAAGTTAGCAACGGTCTTTGGTGCATGATTCGGAAATAATTCAATTACAACATCACCCATAGAGGTGTGCAGGGTCGCGCGTGAGATTGGTGGTGTATCCATGTGGAGACTAGGGGAATCGAACCCCTAACCCCCTGCTTGCAAAGCAGGTGCTCTACCAATTGAGCTAAGTCCCCATATCGCAGCAAAGTCGAGCTTCGATATGGTGGGCCTAAGTGGACTTGAACCACTGACCTCTTCCTTATCAGGGAAGCGCTCTAACCAGGCTGAGCTATAGGCCCGCAAAACGGAACGCGTAAGGTTACCCGAATTGCGAGCAGGCGCAAAAATAGCACTTTTTCAGGCTTAGTTTTGCCCCTCGTTTTCATCTACCTCTTCACTGACTTTCGCCAGAGAGACCACATGGGTCCCTTGATCGAGGTTAACTAAACGAACCCCCATAGTGTCGCGACCGGTTTCGCGTACCTCTTTGACAGGTGTACGCATTACAACGCCGCCGGATGTGATGACCAATATTTCATCACCCTCATTTACAACTAATGCTCCAACTAAACCACCGCGAGAATCCTCATCAACCTTTGCGGCCTTTACTCCGATTCCACCACGACCCTGTGAACGGTACTCATCAAGATTGGTGCGTTTTCCAAAACCACCATCGGTGGCGGTTAAAACAAATACTGACTTCTTGTTCTCGTTGGCACGAATGGTTGACATGGTCAAAAGCTCGTCGCCGGTGCGGAACTTCATTCCGATAACACCAGATGCTGATCTTCCCATTGGTCGAAGAGATTCATCATCTGCGGTGAAGCGAAGTGACATGCCTTTTTTGGAGATTAACAGAAGTTCATCTTCGCTGGTTATGGCAGAAGCCGCAACGACCTCATCATTGTCCTTTAATGAAATAGCGATCAAACCACCGGTGCGTGGTGAGTCGTATTCAACTAGTGGACTCTTTTTGATGATTCCGCCTTTTGTGGCGATTACCAAATGAGGTAGAGATGAGTAATCAGCAATTGAAATTACTGAAGCGATATTTTCATTTGGCTTAAAAGCTAGAAGGTTGGCAACATGCTGGCCACGTGCATCACGTCCTGCATCTGGTAGCTCATGAACTTTGGCGCGGTAAACCCGACCTTGATTGGTGAAGAACAACAACCAGTCATGAGTGGATGCAGTAAAGAAATGTTCGACGATGTCATCTTGTTTTAGGGCTGCGCCTTTGACGCCCTTGCCGCCACGTTTCTGAGAGCGGTACAGGTCAGCGCGTGTGCGCTTGGCGTAACCACCTCTTGTTATGGTCACAACTACATCTTGATCTGGGATTAAATCCTCTACTGATAAATCAGTATCCCCAGCCACTATTTGAGTGCGGCGATCATCGCCGTACTTCTCTGCAATTTCCTTTAACTCTTCTTTGATGATGAGTCTTTGCTTTGCTGGATCATGCAAAATAGTGGTGAGTTCTTTGATTTCTGACATCAAATTTTCATACTCATCGATAATTTTCTGTCTTTCAAGAGCTGCCAGCCTGCGCAGCTGCATATCCAAGATGGCGTTGGCTTGAATCTCATCGACTTCAAGTAGTTTGATCAAACCAGCACGGGCTTCATCTGAGTTTGCGCTAGCACGGATTAACGCGATGACCGCATCTAGAGCATCAAGGGCTTTTAGATAGCCCCGCAAAATGTGAGCTCTCTTTTCTCTTTCTGATAACCGGTACTTGGTTCTTCTGACAATCACCTCTACTTGGTGGGTGATGTAATGGCGAACAAACTCATCCAAACGCAAGGTGCGGGGAACGTTGTCAACCAATGCCAACATGTTGGCACCAAAGGAATCCTGTAGTTGGGTGTGCTTATAAAGATTATTCAAAACAATCTTTGGAGTAGCGTCATTACGCAAAACAATAACTAAGCGTTGGCCCAGACGTTCATTTCCTTCATCGCGCACATCTGCGATGCCTTTAATCTTTCCATCTTTAACAAGTTCGGCGATTTTCAAAGCTAGGTTATCGGGATTAACCTGGTAAGGAAGTTCAGTAATGACCAGACAGGTGCGCTTGTTGATTTCTTCAATCTCT
This sequence comes from uncultured Clavibacter sp., assembly GCA_964536895.1. Taxonomy (GTDB): domain Bacteria; phylum Actinomycetota; class Actinomycetes; order Nanopelagicales; family Nanopelagicaceae; genus MAG-120802. The sequence continues at coordinate 27,442 of CAZIAI010000007.1, read as the reverse complement.
ACAACGGCACGCATTTGAATTGAACCGCGGCCAGTGCGGTAGGCCTCTTCAATTCCTGATCGACCGACAATAATTCCGCGGGTTGGAAAATCTGGACCTTTAACAATTCCGAGTAATGCAGTTAAAGTTTCTTCACTTGATGCATCTGGGTTTTCTAGCGCCCACTCAACACCAGCAGCAATCTCACGAAGGTTGTGTGGAGGAATATTGGTCGCCATTCCAACCGCGATACCGGCGGAGCCATTTACTAACAGGTTTGGGAAGCGGCTGGGTAGAACTACTGGTTCTTGGGAGCGACCATCGTAATTTGGAATGAAATCAACGGTTTCTTCATCAATATCCCGCATGATCTCCATAGCCAAAGGCGCCATGCGCGCTTCGGTGTAGCGCATTGCGGCCGCTGGATCATTTCCGGGGGAGCCAAAGTTTCCATTGCCATCAACTAGTGGGTAGCGAAGTGACCAGTGTTGGGCCAAACGGACCAAGGTGTCATAAATCGCGCCATCACCATGCGGGTGATAGTTACCCATGACATCACCGACGATGCGGGAGGACTTGTAGTAACCCTTGTCTGGGCGATAGCCGGCGTCATACATCGCATACAAAACTCGACGATGAACTGGTTTTAGGCCATCGCGGATATCTGGAAGTGCGCGGCCAACAATGACCGACATCGCGTAATCCAAATATGAGCGGGCCATTTCGACCTGTAGGTCAACCGCTTCAATTCTGTCGACGGTGTTCTCTGATGAGTTTTCTAAATTTTCCATATTAGATATCCAAGAACCTTACATCTTTGGCGTTGCGCTGAATGAATTGGCGGCGTTGTTCTACATCTTCACCCATTAGAACTGAGAAAAGATCATCTGCGGCTGCGGCATCATCAAGTGTTACCTGAATCAAAACGCGGTGCGCCGGATCCATGGTGGTGTCCCACAACTCTTTAGCTGGCATTTCACCCAAACCTTTGAAACGTTGGATTCCATCCTCTTTTGGTAAACGCTTTCCAGCCTCAACTCCGATTTGAATCAATCCATCACGTTCTCTATCTGAGAAGGCGTATTGCACCGGCTCTTTGCCACCCCATTTAATTTTGTAGAGCGGTGGTTGGGCTAAATAAACATAACCTTGTTCGATAAGTGGTCGCATAAATCTGAAGAGCAAAGTCAGCAATAAAGTGCGGATGTGTTGGCCATCAACATCAGCATCAGCCATCAAAATAACTTTGTGGTATCTAAGTTTTGCGATATCAAAATCATCATGGATTCCGGTGCCAAGTGCGGTGATTAAAGCTTGGACCTCGTTGTTTTGTAGCACCCGATCAATGCGGGCCTTTTCAACATTGAGAATCTTTCCTCGAATTGGAAGTACCGCTTGATAACGTGAGTCACGTCCACCTTTGGTGGAACCACCAGCTGAATCACCCTCAACAATGTAAAGCTCACATTTTTCTGGTTCGGTCCATTGGCAATCCGCCAACTTTCCTGGCATCCCTCTGCCCTCAAGAAGTCCCTTGCGGCTACGGGACAGGTCGCGGGCTTTTCGCGCTGCGATGCGAGCGGTGGCGGCATCAATAGCTTTGCGGACAATATCTTTTCCTTCAGATGGGTTCTTCTCAAACCACTCACCTACCGCATCGTTGATGGCTTTTTGAGTGAATGACTTTGCTTCGGTATTGCCTAGTTTGGTTTTGGTTTGTCCTTCAAACTGCGGCTCGGAAATCTTGATAGAGATGATTGCGGTTAAGCCTTCTCTGATGTCATCACCGGTTAGTCGATCCTCTTTACGGCGGATATAGCCCCACTCTTCGGCAAACTTATTTACCAAAGATGTAAGTGCGGTGCGGAAACCCTCTTCATGTGTTCCACCCTCTTGGGTGTTAATCGTATTTGCAAAGGTATAGACCGATTCGGAAAAACCAGTGTTCCATTGCATTGCAACTTCAAGTGACATTTTGTTTTTGGTGTCTTCGGTATCAAGCGAAATGATTGATTTGTGAGCAACACCTTTTGTTTGATTTAAGTGTTTAACAAAGTCAACGATTCCACCTTCGTAACAGTATTTGACCTCGAGTTGTTCACCTTTGTCATTTACATGTCCGGCGCGCTCATCACGTAATGAAATAGAAAGACCTTTATTTAGAAAAGCCATTTCGCGGAATCGGGTTGAGAGAATTTCAAAAGAGAAATCAGTAGTATCGAAAATTTCAGCAGATGGCCAAAATGTAACCTCTGTGCCGGTGGAGTTGGTGGAAACACCTTTTTCGACTGGAGAGTTTGGTACACCTAGTTTGTAACTTTGTTCCCAGAAAAATCCATCTCGTTGGACGACAACACTTAGATCTCTACTTAATGCGTTAACGACAGAGATACCGACACCATGTAATCCACCAGATACTGAGTAACCGCCATCGCCAAATTTTCCGCCCGCATGCAAAACAGTTAGTACAACTTCTAGCGCAGGCTTTTTTTCAACCGGGTGTAGATCCACTGGAATTCCACGTCCGTTATCGGTAACCCGAACCCCGCCATCATTTAAAAGGACAACGTGAATATCGGTGCAGTAGCCAGCTAAAGCTTCATCAACTGAGTTGTCGACTACTTCGTAAACCAGGTGGTGTAATCCCCGCTCGCCGGTAGAGCCGATATACATGCCGGGGCGTTTGCGGACCGCTTCTAGGCCCTCCAGGACGGTGATCGCAGAGGCGTCATACGCCCGCGAAACCTTTTTCTCCGCCACAGAAACCCCTTCTTCGACAAGATAGGCAAACCCGGCCAGAGGCCAACCTCGCCTCTTTTTCCGAACCAGTACCGCCAAATCCTAGTGGTAAATCCGACAGGCAATAGCCTAAAAAAGGCGATAGTGGTGGATTAGGCGCGTTTTTAGCGCTGGGGTGAGGGTCTCTACTGGATTACTGGGGAAAACCGGGTTATTTGGATCAATCTGCTAGAGAAATAAGCCAACCCCGCCACCCGGACCAGGATGGTGATGGCATAAAAGGTTTCTGGGATCCCGAACTTGGCCCCGGTGTAGCTAGCTAAATATTGCCAGATCGCAAAGTGATACAGCGCCTCAGTTCCCTGCCAAATCCAAAATGCTTTTCTTTGCTCTGGCTTAGTCATCGCAAGAACTGCAAGTGGAGTTAACCAAAGAATGTACTGCGGTGAGTAAACCTTGCTGACAGTAACAAATGCCGCCACTGTTAAGAATGAAATCAAAATTAGGTTTTCAAAATTGCTTTCTGGTGATGCGATTTTGAAATAAAGAGCTCCAATACCGCCCAAGGCAAGTAGAAACACGATGATGGTTAAGTTGTTGATGTTGCCAATCGGTAAATCAAGCAATGCCAGCGCATACCAAATTGAGCCTAGATCATTATCTCGTTCAATATTCAATTTGAAGAAGCGCCACCAACCATCAAAGTTAGTTAATGCAACTGGCAGATTAATGATTAGCCAAGTAAATGTTGTGATTAGCAGATATCGCAAAAGAGATTTGATTTCTCTGTTCTTCCAAAATACCAAGGCTATGCCAAAGAGAATTACCCCGGGATAAAACTTGGTGGCGATAGCAATTCCCATGAACAATGCTGATAAATCCATTTTGTTTTCTTTATAGAACAACAAAGAGAGCAACGCAAACAAAACCGCATACATATCCCAGTTAATCAATAAAGATCCAAACACCGCTGGGGCAATAGGGAACAAGGCAACATAATCAGGTTTTATCCGCCACAGTACAAACACTGAGGCAAACAACAGCAAGATGATAAGTAATGCATTTAAATCAAAGTAGCTGCGATAACCATTTGGATCATCAATCAACAAGCCTGTCGCCCACATAACCAATCCAGTAATTACCGGATATTCAACGGCGTTGGTAGCTGAGGTGTAAGGCCAGTTATCAACATTGATTTCCCGTGCGCCATAAAGAGCTGAGATATCTGAATAACACATATGCACATAGACATCAGGTGCTACCCAGTTGGTAGATCGACAATGATTGAACTTAAACACCGAGAAAAAGGCCGCTAAAAGGGTTACTACCAACAAAATCCGCAGGCTTTTTGCCATTTGTCCGCGCTTAGTTTTGTGGAACTAGATATTTCTTAAGAGCTTTTGAGCAGAACTCTTTAAGGTCTTTATTGGTGCCTTCAAGATCAGCGGTAGAGCACCAACGTGCTGCATCTGCTGGAGCGATGGTAGGAACAGGGTTTGGGATGGGGAATGGCTCTGAACCGCCAATAAATGTTGGTGCTGGGAAATCCAATTTTGGTTGACCTTTTAACGCCGCCTTCATATATGCGTTCCAAATCCTGGCCGGAAAAGATCCACCGGTAACTGATGTCAATCCACCAATGCCATTTAGTGATTGAGTTGCATCATCTCGATAGAAAGCAATTGAGGTCGCAAGTTGAGGGGTGTAACCACTAAACCAAGCAGAAGCGTTTGATTGAGAGGTTCCGGTTTTTCCAGCAGCTGGTCGACCAAAGTTTCTCAAAGCTGAGGATGCGGTGCCGGCTCGAACCACCTCACCTAATGCATAGTTGAGATCTGCCATTACCTCTTCATCAAAAACCTGTTCGGTTTCGATTCTTGATTGATAAAGAATTCCCTTGTTTGGTCCTAAAACCTCTTTCACCATAAATGGTTTGGCACGGACACCATTAGCGGCGAAGGTGGCATATGAATTTGCCACATCAATTACTCGAGGACTTGGTACACCAAGTACAACTGAAGGTGAAGCCACCATTGCAACACTGTCAGGTATTCCTGCTCTTCTCGCCGCATCAATTACTTTGTCTACCCCAACTTTTATTCCGAGTGGAACATAAATGGTGTTGATTGAAAGAGCGCTTGCCTTTAGAAGCGAGGTGTCACCAAATGACTTATTGCCATAGTTAGAAACTTCATAAGGTCTGCCGATGAAGTCATCGAAAATTAATGGTCCATTTCCATTCCACACACTTGCTAAAGAAATGCCTTGTTCCAAAGCGGCGATTAATGCAAATGGTTTAAAGGTTGAACCAGCCTGTGTAATGCCCTGAGTGGCATCATTTAGTTGGCGTTCTAGGTAATCCTTACCGCCATACATCGCAACAATTTCGCCGGTTCCGGGGCGGATTGAGATCAAACCAATATGTAGGTTATCTGGTGCTTTCTTTGGCGCCTGACTAAACACCGCAGCCTCCGCGGCGATCTGGGCATCTTTTTCTAGAGTTGTGCGAACAACTAGTCCACCAATCATGAGCTGTTCATCAGCAAAACCCAGAGCATTTAACTCTTTACGGACCGCTTCAATTAGATGACCTTTATTTCCAGCTAATTGACCGGTGGATAACCTAGGACGGATGGAGGGAAGTTTTTCTTTGTACCGCTCAGCATCCTCTTTTGATAGCCAACCTTCGCCCTCCATGTTGTTGAGAACATACTTGTAACGGGCTACCAATCTTTCTTTGTTGCCTTCACGAAACTCTGGATCATAAAAACCTGGTGAACGCAGGATTGAGGCAAGGACTGCGGCTTGCGGAATGGTTAATTGATCTGCGCTGCGACCAAAATAAACCTGTGCGCCGGTTTCGACTCCATAAGCACCACGACCGAAGTAAATGGTGTTTAGATAATTTTCAAAGATTTGATCTTTGCTTAACTGGTTCTCTAACTTGATGGCGATGATTAACTCAATAATTTTTCTTTGAATCGTTCTATCTGGAGTGAGAAATGCGGTCTTCGCATATTGCTGAGTAATCGTTGAACCGCCTTGTAACCCTCGACCAAGTGCAGTGTTAATTGCTCCACGCAAAATCGCTAACGGGTTAAAGGCGCCTTGTGAATAAAAACTTTTATCTTCGGCGGCTAGAACTGCACGCCGCAAATCTTGTGGGATGCGAGCTAGAGGAATGATGGTGCGATTTTGGGCACCGATGCGTCCCACCTCATCACCATTGGCGTATTGAATTACGGTGGCTTGGGAATTTACATACTCGTTGGGATCTGGGATATCTGTGGTGAAGTAGGCGATAGTGAATGCGGTGGCACCAACCAGAAAGAAGAATCCGCCGACCTTTAAAAGTATTCGTGCGCCTCTACTTTTGAGCCACTCCATATGGAAAGGGTATCTCCTGAGAGTGATTGTTTAACGGGTCTTAACTTTGCGCGGCGGCTTACGGTCCTGGCCATCGCCTAATAAGTAGGAAGCGCTGAGGTGATTCCATCCACAACCGAGGCAGACTTCGACAACATAAACTCTGAACTCACCAAACTCTGATTGCATCTCTTCTAGTTCAGCGTTTGTCTTAATGCGTCCTGAGTATTGACCCAATTGATCACCAAAGGTGTACTGCAGTTCGATTACCTTGTCTTTGCGGCACATAGGGCAATCTCGATCTGTGGCTTCGCCATGGTGTTTTGCGGCTCGACGCAGATATGGGTCGGCATCACACGCATCAGAGGTGGTGTTTAGGCCGCGATAGATACTGGCGATTGTGGCGCGCTTTTTTAGAGCGAAGTCAACATAAGCGCGTTTGGACCACATGGCGTAAGGATAAAGCCAAAAACTTAACTACGCTTTCTATGTGAATTTCCGGGAAGCTCTAAGAAGAACAGCTGTGGGCAAACTCCTCGCAGTTCGTTGGACCGGCCAACTCACAGATGGAATCTTTCAATCAGCTTTGGCCTCCTTCATTCTCTTTTCACCTGAGCGTCAACCGGATGCAAAATCTGCGGCGGTGGCATTTGCTGTTGTGTTACTTCCATACTCACTGGTGGGACCTTTTGTGGGAACCATCTTGGATCGCATCTCTCGCCAACGGGTAATTCTTTTTGCCAATCTCTTCCGCGCATTGATTTTGGTTTTTATCGCCGGCTTAATCAGAAATGGCGCTACTGGAATTGAATTAACCATCTTTGTGTTGTTGGCATTTGGTGTGAATCGATTGATATTGGCGGGATTGTCCGCCGGACTTCCTTTGTTAATTGACACATCTGGTACCCAAGGAAGAAACAACTTAGTTTCAATTAATGCCACCGCTGTTACGGGTGGAACTGTTTTTGTGGTTTTGGGTGGCGGAATTGGAATCGGAATAAGAGGTTTACTCGAAGGCCGCGTGAGCGCAAATCAAGCAGATGGGGTTTTAATCTCTTTATCGGCCTTTACATTTTTATTGGCTGGTTTATTGGCGCTACGTCTAGGAAGAGAGCAGCTTGGTCCACTTCCTCATGAACTAAAACGCCAATCAGTTTTTGCTGCTTACCAAGAGATGGTTGATGGCGCCAAGTTTCTTTACAAAATCCGTGACTGTTTCTTGGGCATTACCGCGACCGCGGTTCAACGTGGTGGCTTAACTGCGCTTACATTGATGGCTTTATTACTAAATCGCAACACTTTTAACGATCCCGCAAACCCCGAGAGCGGATTGGCGGGTTTTGCTTTTGCCATCACAATCGCTGGAATCGGCATCACTATCGGAGCGGTTTTGGCGCCATTTGGTGTTAAACGATTTGGTCGCCACGCTTGGATTAGATACTCCTTATTCGCAAGTGCTGTGTTGCCTGTTGCTTTGGCTCTCGAACAAAATGAGTTGTTTTTGGTTGCCACCGGTTTCTTTACTGGAATGGCGGGCCAAGGCGTAAAAGTCACAAACGATGCATTGGTGCAGTCAAAGATTGCCGATGAATTTCGCGGAAGGGTTTTTGCAGTTTACGATGTAATGGTTAACGCCGGAATTGTTAGTGGTGCGATTATTGCGGCTTTTGTTTTGCCTGCAGATGGTGTCTCATCTGTGCTGCCAACATTAATTGCTGTGGTTTATGTTTTGGTCGCTTTAGTCTTGTTAAGACCAAAACAATTCAACTCTGATTTTTAGCCCACCACTCACGTAACTCTTTTTCAGCACGCTCAGTTCCCAGTGGACCATGTTCGAGCCTTAGCTCCAAGAGGTATTCGTAGGCTTTGCCAACTTTTGGTCCGGCAGGAATTGATAACAGCTGCATGATTGCGTGACCATCTAAATCCGGTCTGATCTTTAGCAACTCTTCCTGCTCCATTAGTGTTGCAATACGATTTTCTAAATCATCGTAATGGGAAGCAAGTCGCTCAGCCTTTTTGCGATTGCGGGTTGTGCAATCCGCACGGGTTAGTACATGTAAATGGGTTAGCAGTTCGCCAGCGTCACGCACATATCTTCTAACCGCAGAATCAGTCCAAGAGCCTTCGCCATAGCCATGAAAACGTAGGTGTAAAAAGACTAGTTGCGATACCTGCTCTACAACCTCATGGTCAAAACGCAGCTTTTTTAGCCGTTCTTTACTCATCCGAGCACCGACTACTTCATGGTGATGAAAGGAAACCCCACCACCTGGAATCAAAGCTCTGGTCTTTGGTTTGCCGATGTCATGCAATAGCGCAGCCAGCCGGGAAATTAAGTTTGGTCCGGATAGTCGATCCTCTAGCGCAATAGATTGCTCAAGCACGGTAAGGCTGTGCTCATAAACATCTTTATGATGATGATGTTCATCAATTTCTAATCTTAGTTTTGGAATTTCTGGCAGGAACTTTTCACACAATCCGGTATCAACCAGAATGGTTATTCCCAGCTTTGGATTTTGTGACATAAGGGTTTTTACAAACTCATCGCGGATTCGTTCAGCAGAGATGATTGTTAAGCGATCTGCCATATCTTTCATCGCTTGCAATACCGGTTCGTCAATCACGAAATCTAGTTGTGCGGCAAAGCGAGCTGCTCTCAACATGCGCAGTGGATCATCAGAGAAGGAGAGTTCTGGTGATGCCGGGGTTCTTAAAGTGCGACGTAATAAATCAGTCACTCCATTGTGTGGATCAATAAATTGGGGGGTTTCTGTTGTTAATTCGATAGCCATCGCATTTACTGTGAAGTCGCGACGCAACAAATCACCTTCGATGTTGTCGCCGAAATTTACTTCAGGTTTACGAGAGTCTGTTTCATAACTGTCTGAGCGATAAGTTGTTATTTCAAAGGTGATATTTGATTTCTTGGCACCGATGGTTCCAAATTTGATACCAACATCCCAAAGCTCATCCGCCCATTTTTTCAAAATCTTTTTTGTATCTTCTGGCCTAGCATCTGTTGTGAAATCTAAATCATTTCCCAATCTTGATAACAAAGCATCTCTTACTGGGCCACCGACAAGTGCAAGGCGAAAACCGTTGGCTTTAAAGGCATCGGCTAACTCGAAGGCCAGCGGTGCTTTTTGGCGCAACACCGAGATGGCAATCTCGCTTGCCGCAGAAAGTGGGGTTTCCATATGCGCCTAAGGTTACTCATCGAGGCAAAACAGTAGGCTTACCTTTATGACCCCGGCACCTAGTGCGGGCGGCGAAGAGGTTAAAGAGGTAAAGAAGAAAAGGAAGCGCAAACGCTCCCGTTCTAAATCTTCACAACCTAATTCTTCTACTCGCTCACACTCACATCTAAAGCAGAAGAAAACAAACCGGCAGAGCTATGCCCGCCGGGTGGATGAGGTAAGTGCTGGTGGATTAGTAGTTGATTCCACCGGGACAAAAGGTTTGTTGATTGGTCGCATCGATGCCAAGGACGCAAAACGGGAGCGTTTGTTGTGGTCCCTTCCAAAGGGGCACATTGAAGAGGGTGAAACCCCGGAACAAGCAGCGATCCGTGAGGTGCGCGAGGAAACTGGGATTGAATCAACTATTGATAAATCACTTGGTGTAATTGATTTTTGGTTTATGGCCAGCGGAAAACGGATTCACAAAACGGTTCATCACTTCTTGTTCCGCGAGGTTGGCGGCAAGATTGCACCACAGGTATCTGAGGTTGATGATGTCCAATGGTTCCCACTAGATGACATTGTTTCTAAGTTGGCTTACCCCGATGAGAAGAAGTTAATTGCTAGATCAAAAGAGTTGTTGTCATGAAAAAACTAGCGGTGTGGTTTTTTTCATCTCTGTTGTTAATTATTGGAATGCCGAACGCCAACGCTAACTCTTTAATCATCATCACCAAACCCACCACTCAATTGGCTGATGGGGTTTTTATAAACAATGATTTAGCACAAGCTATTTTGCCAAGTGGAGAGCTTGGCATGTTGTTACTTGCTCCACCACGAGGCGTTAGAACTTGGTTGATTGATCCAGCATTGATTGAAGAGATAAAAGAGTTAAGTGATGGCTATGTTTATTTGGATGAATCAGGTGAAGAGATTTCTGTTGATGAGTATCCGATTGCACAATCATGGATTGACTCTCTGATTCTAAATAGTAGAAATGATCGGGTGGTTTCACTTACTTATGGCTCACCTTCTTGGGGTTACCTCCAACAGGTAGCGCCGGGTGAATTAGCCTTCTATAACCAGCTTTCTAAGTTCAGATTGCAGTTGTTGTTGGGTCGCGAGGTGAGTGGTCCCGGAAATGCTGCTCCGAACGCTGGTCAACCGCAGTTAGTAGCAAAGAACTCATACACCTTGATGCGTAAGCAGATGAGGGTGATTAACTCATTGGTAAAGACAGGTGATGTCGAGGATTTGCGGCTGGGATTGGCAAAAACCTTGAACTCAAATCTGAATAAAGATATGGCTGTGGGCATTACCCGAAGTTATTTTGAAGAGGTTACTGATTTCCAAAATCGGATTCGTATCTCTCCGGGCAACTACACAATCACCTCTTCAGCTTATGACCTGCCGGTAACAATCATTAATGATTTTGCCCAAGAGGTTTCGGTAGATCTTGATGTCACCACAACTAACTCCCGTGTTGTTGTGGGTGCGGTTAATCGGATAACAATTGCGGCCAATTCTCAAACCCAGATCAACTTACCCATAGAGGTAATCGCCTCTGGTGAAACCGCTCTACGGCTCCAGATTCTTACCCCAAAAGGCAGTGTGGTTGGAGAGCTCGAGCGGATTCCATTGCGACTCGCGGTAATTTCACCAATCACCACCTGGTTCACCACCGGCATGGCGATAATTCTTTTATTGGCAGCAATAGTTCAAAGTGTGCGAAGGATTAAACGGAGGAAGCAGTATGAATAATGATGATGCTCGCTTAATCCGTTCCTCATCTTTGATGGGATTAGGCACCATCATCTCTCGTGCAACTGGATTAATTAGAAATCTGCTTTTGGTTGCAGCTCTTGGTACTGGAATTTTGGGTGATGCTTACAATGTTGCAAACACCACTCCAAACATTATTTATAACCTACTAATTGGCGGCGCCCTTTCTGCGGTATTTGTGCCACAAATCGTCAGATCATTTCGGGATTCTGATGGGGGCAGTGTTTATGTCAGCCGTTTAGTTTCACTTCTCGCCACAATTTTGTTGCTAGTTACTGTGTTAGCGATGGTTATTGCTCCGCTTTTGATTTCAATTTACGCACCGGCCTTTGATGGTCGCTCCAGAGATGTAAGCATCGCCTTTGCTTTGTACTGCCTGCCTCAGATTCTCTTCTATGGCTTATTCGGGGTCCTGGGCCAGGTAGCAAATGCGAAGGAGCGATTTGGTCCAATGATGTGGGCTCCGATCGCAAACAATCTAGTGGTTATCGCGCTGTTTTCTTACTTCCTATCGGTAACAGATGAAATCTCATTACAAACTATCTCTGATCAACAGATTCAACTCTTGGGAATCGGTACAACTTTAGGAATCGCTCTACAGGCTTTAATCCTGGTGCCAACAATTAAAGCGACTGGATTGAAGTTGCGTTTCAGATTTGATTGGCGTGGGGTAGGTCTTGATAAAGCTATGAGACTTGCTGGTTGGATGTTTGTCTTTGTTTTCATCTCCCAACTTGGTTTTTTGATTACTGTAAATCTGGCGACCCGCGCTGCGGTAGCCGCTGATGCCGCTGGTGTTAGTTACGGAGTTGGTTACACGCCATATGCCAACGCTTATCTGATTTTGTTATTGCCACACTCGATTGTCACCATCTCAATAGTTACCGCTTTGTTGCCAAAACTGTCAGAGTTGGTAATTGATAAAAAGATTGAGCAGATCAAAGAGAGGTTAAGTACCGCTCTGCGCCTAATTGGAATAGTCACTGTTCCGGCTGCAATTTTCTTTTTGTTGTTTGGGGAACGTGTTGCAGAGGCGATCTTCTTTGGGATTACCGAACAGGATGCGATTTATATTGGGCGGGTTTTATCCGCCATGGCTTTAGGTTTAATTCCGCTTTCGATAAATCTAGTTTTGATAAGAGGGTTAAACGCCTTCGAAAACACTAAGTATCAAGTGATCTCAAATTTGATTATTAATGTGGTGGCTGTTGGCATCTCATTTGCTGCATTTTTCACAATGCAGGCGCGAGCGGTAACTGTTGGACTAGGAATAGCTTTCACAGCCAGTTACTGGATTGGGATTGTCTTCACTTATTTGTTGTTGCGTAAGTTTGTTGGTGGTTTGCCGCTGCGCTCACTATTTTTGTTTTACCTGAAGTTGATTATTGCTGCAGTGGCCTCGGTTTTAATCGCGGCCTTTGTTGCGCAGAGCCTCGAACTTGAGGGGAATATCCTGGATTTGCTTGGTGTTCTGGTGGGTACAGCCTTGATTTATCTGCTTGTGGCCCGGGTCATGAGAGTTAATGAAGTGAGCCAAAGCATCAAAGTCATATTGCGAAGGTAGGGTGCGCTTGTGGGAAATGAAAATCAAGTACATGAGTTGGTAATTGTGGGCTCCGGCCCCGCTGGCTACACCGCTGCCATTTATGCCGCACGAGCTCAACTAAGCCCGGTTTTGTATGAAGGTTCTGTAACCGCTGGTGGAGCGTTGATGAATACCACCGAAGTAGAAAACTTCCCAGGGTTTGAACATGGAATTATGGGTCCGGATTTGATGGATCAAATGCGCAAACAAGCTCTTCGTTTTGGCGCCCAGTTAGTGACTGATGACATCACTGAAATGAAGTTAGATGGTGAAGTAAAGGTTTTGATTGATGGCTCAGGTAATACCTTAAAAGCAAAATCTGTTGTTTTGGCCATGGGCTCTGCTTACAAAGAGATTGGTTTAACAAATGAGAAGAGATTGTCAGGACGCGGAGTTTCATGGTGCGCCACCTGTGATGGTTTCTTCTTTAGAGATCAAGTAATCGCCGTTGTTGGTGGCGGAGATTCCGCGATGGAGGAAGCAAACTTCCTAACAAAATTCGCTAGCAAGGTTGTGATTATTCATCGCCGTGAAGAGCTTCGTGCCTCCAAGATCATGGCGGAACGTGCCAAAGCTAATCCAAAGATTGAGTTTTTATTTAATACAGAGGTAATTGATGTTTTGGGTGAGGATAAAGTCTCTGCATTAAAGTTAAGAAACACGGTCACCGGTGAGGAATCAGTTAAAGATTTCACTGGATTGTTTGTGGCAATTGGTCACCTACCTCGATCTGAATTAGTACGTGATCAGGTTGCCACCAATAGCGAGGGTTATGTCGAGGTTGAAGGAAGATCTACCCGCACCAACCTCAAGGGGGTATTTGCCTGTGGTGATTTGGTTGATCACACCTATCGCCAGGCGATTACCGCTGCAGGATCAGGCTGCCAAGCCGCACTTGATGCGGAACGGTTTTTGCAAGGTCATTAAGCACAGGGTCACTAAATTTCATCACTAGAGTTACTCAGTAATAGATAAAGAAGGAGAAGGAAATGGCAACCGCAAAGGTCACAGCTGCTGATTTCGCAGATGTAGTTTTGAAGAGCACAACACCGGTTTTGGTGGATTTCTGGGCAGAGTGGTGTGGTCCTTGCCGCGCTGTGGGTCCAATCTTGGAAGAGATCTCCAATGAACATGGTGACAAAATCAAGATTGTGAAGCTAAATACCGATGAAGAGGGTTCGATTGCTATGAAGTACGGCATCACCTCAATTCCAACCATGAATGTGTTTGTTGGTGGCCAGGTTGTTAAGAGCATTGTTGGAGCACGCCCAAAGCCTGCGCTGTTAAAAGAGCTAGACGAATACATCAAGTAAATGATTAAGCCCGGCGACCGCGGGGATGTTGTAACAGTTGTTACTAACACCCTGCATCGCCTTGGGCTAATTTCCGAAGCTAATGATGTTTTTACCGCAGAGGTAGAGCAGGCGGTTCGTGCCTTTCAACAAGATCGTGGATTATCAGTAACTGGTGTGATTGATATCGGCACCCAAGCTGCAATTGAAGAGGCCCGATGGAAATTAGGGGATAGAACATTAAAACTTGAATCACCACTAATGCGTGGTGATGATGTTGCGGCTTTGCAAGCTAGATTAATTGAAATGGGATTTAACCCGGGGCGGGTGGATGGTTTTTACGGACCGCTAACTGAAAAATCTGTTTCTGAGTTTCAAAAATCTGTTGGGGTAAAGGTTGATGGAATTTGTGGTCCAGGAACTGTAATTGCATTGATGCGTCTGATGCGAACTGTTACTGGAGGAGCGCCAGTAGTTTTGCGTGATCAAGCGGTACGTGAAAAGCGTGGCCCATCCCTTGCAGACAAGGTGATTGTTTTAGATCCAAGTTCCAGAGGCGACATCGCGGAGATTGTTTTTGATTTGGCACAAAGGGTTGAGGGAAGATTAATTGCACTTGGCGTCTCGGTGTTCCTAACCCGTAATGCAAACTCCAAACCATCAACCGCTGAGGTTATTTCTCTCGCCAATCAATCTGAAGCTGACTTGGTGATTTCTTTAAGTGTTGATCAATACAAAAATGAAAAAGCTCAAGGTTTATCAACTTATTACTATGGCAGCGAACAACATGGTATTCACTCTATTGTTGGTGAAAGATTTGCCACTATCGTTCAACGTGAGTTAATCGCCCGTACTGATTTGTTGAATGCCAGAACACATGCAAAAACCTGGGATTTGTTGCGTTTAACAAAGGCACCGACTGTGATGTTAGAGATTGGTTACTCCACAAACCCCAAAGATGCCGCGCGACTATCGGATGTCAGTTTCCGTGATGTGATTGCCGAGGGATTAGTAGTTGCAATTCAAAGAATGTATTTGTCAGCACAAGAGGATGCAAAAACTGGCACTTTAAGGATTGCAGATTTACGAAAAGCCGGCGTTAGGGATTAACCCTTACTCGTTATTTTGATTGGTTGTGGCACAATTTCCCAATGAGTTCCGATGATGTAGAGCGCTACCGGACTCACGCGCCAGAAAATCTTCAAGAGCGTTTTGCGCATCGCGCAGCTCATATGAAACCTAGTGAAATTCGCGCGCTTTTCGCGGTGGCATCCAGACCTGAAATTGTTTCACTTGCTGGTGGTATGCCAAACCTCTCCGCTATTCCAATGGGTGTTATGGCTGAGATCGTTGAAAAGTTAGTTCGGGAACATGGTCAAGAGGCTTTGCAATATGGCAGCGGTCAAGGACATCCTCAACTTCGTGAGCAGATCTGTGATGTTATGGCTCTCGAAGGAATCAGAGCGAACCCCAACGATATTTTGGTAACTACCGGCTCTCAACAAGCTCTTGATTTAGTTTCACGAATTTTTATCGATCCAGGTGATGTTGTTTTGGTTGAGGCGCCTTCTTATGTTGGTGCGCTCGGAACCTTCTCGCAATATGAAGCTGATGTGGTCCATGTTCAAATGGATAACGATGGAATGATTCCTGATGCGCTGCGAGATGCAATTAAAACCTTGCGTTACCAAGGTAGAAAAATTAAGTTTTTGTACCTGATTCCAAATTATCAAAACCCGGCTGGTGTATTGCTTACTGCCGAACGTCGTACCGAGATTCTAGATATCTGTCGTTCAGAGAAAATCTTTATTGTGGAGGACAACCCATACGGCTTGTTAGGTTTTGATCGTCCATCGCCAAATGCAATGCGGGCCCAGGACTCCGAGAATGTGATTTACCTAGGCTCATTTTCAAAAACCATCGTGCCGGGCTTCCGCGTAGGTTGGGCTTTGGTGCCGCAGGCGCTTCGGGAAAAGTTGGTTATCGCCTCAGAATCCTCAATTTTGTGCCCCTCTAACTTCTCTCAAATGGCAATCTCTAGTTATCTCGCCAACCAACCCTGGCGGGATCAAATCGCCTCATTTTGCAAGCTTTACAAGGAGCGCAGAGATGCGATGTTGGAGTCGTTGGATCAACATTTTCCAAAGGCTGCTACTTGGACAAAACCACAAGGTGGTTTTTATGTTTGGGTGACATTGCCACCAGAGATTGATACCAAAGCGATGATGCCAAGAGCGATTGTGGCAAAGGTGGCTTATGTTCCAGGAACCGCTTTTTATGCTGATGGTTTTGGCAG
This sequence comes from uncultured Clavibacter sp., assembly GCA_964536895.1. Lineage (GTDB taxonomy): Bacteria > Actinomycetota > Actinomycetes > Nanopelagicales > Nanopelagicaceae > MAG-120802. Next base: position 11,221 of record CAZIAI010000007.1, on the reverse strand, counting down.
TTGGTCTATGCGTCTTTCATACTGTTACCCAACACCCGAGCGGATCCGTGAAGGTATTGCTTCGTTGGGCAAAGTTGTGGAACAAGAGATGGAACGTCGCGGTGTGCCACGCGGCGCAATCAATTAACTAATCACACCCACAATTCTTTGCAGATCCTGGCCATCGGCATACTCAATAACAATCTTGCCGCCCGCCTTGCCGGCTTGAATGTGGACTCTGGTATCTAGCGCATCTTCCAATTTCTCAACTAACTCTTGATATTTACCAGAGTTCTTTTTGAGTTTTTTCTTGCTGGGTGATTTAGTACCAACGACACCTAAAGCGATTAACTCTTCAGTTGCTCGAACACTTAACCCTTCATTGATGATTTTATTTGCTAGTTGTTCCATCTCATCTGCATTTGCAAGACCAAGTAGCGCTCTGGCATGTCCCGCACTAAGTGTTCCCGCCGCCAATCTTTTTTGGACCGATGATGGAAGGTTTAACAGTCTTAAAGTATTTGTAATTACCGGACGGGACTTTCCTAACTTGTCTGCCAATTCATCATGAGTAAATCCAAAATCAGTCAGCATTTGGTTATAGGCAGCTGCCTCTTCTAGTGAGTTCAGATTGCTGCGATGAATGTTTTCTACCAAAGCTTCTCGGAGCAGCTCATTGTCTTTTGTTTCCCGGACAATTACTGGAATCTTAGTTAATCCAGCTAGTTTTGCAGCGCGAAAACGGCGCTCTCCCATGATTAATTCATATTTATCAGCAGAAACCTTGCGTACTACTGGTGGTTGCAAAATCCCAATCTCTTTAATTGAAGCAGCTAATTCATGTAGTGCTTCAGAATCAAAAATGCTTCTAGGTTGCTTTGGATTTGGTGTAATTGAAGAAAGGTTTACCTCTAAACGATCAGCAACAACTTCATTTGTGGTGGTTGATTTAATTGTTGTGGGGATTAATGAATCAAGGTTCCTACCCAATCCACCTTTTTTAGTTGTCATTAGCCAACACCTACCTCTGATGAGTTGATGATTGTTTGGGAACCACGTTTTGCAATCTCTCTTGCAACTAAACCGTAAGCCTCTGCCCCATTTGAACTTGGGTCATATGTCATAACGGTTTGTCCGTAAGAAGGCGCTTCAGAAACCCGCACCGCTCTTGGGATTGGAATATCAATTAATTGTTGAGGGTAATGTTTTCTTACCTCATCAGCTACATCATTTGCTAAACGTGTTCTGCCATCAAACATCGTCAACAAGATTGTGGTTAATTTTATATTTGGATTTAGATGTTCTTGAATTAAAGATACGGTGTGTAGTAAAAGTGTTAAACCCTCTAATGAGTAGTACTCGCATTGAATTGGAATCATTAACTCATCCGCTGCTACAAGAGCGTTGATGGTCAACAAACCTAAACTTGGTGGACAATCAATAATTACATAATCAAATCTTTCACCACGGTTTGCTGCATCATTCAAAAAGTTTGTTAAAGCTTTTTTCAAACGTAGTTCACGCGCCACCATTGGAACTAATTCAACCTCTGCATTTGCAAGTGATTGTGTTGCAGGAACAACCTCTAGGTTTGGATAGCCAGGAATTTTTAACGCCGCATCTTGCATAGGAAGATCTTTTGTAATTACTTCATACATTCCAGAAACTTCATCGCGGGAGATTCCAAAAGCGGTGCTGGCGTTGCCTTGAGGATCAAGATCAATAATTAGGGTGCGAAGACCCCCCATCGCCAATGCCGCCCCCACATTGACCGCGGAGGTGGTTTTGCCGACCCCGCCTTTTTGGTTAGCTACCGTAAAGATTCGGGTAGAGATGGGTTGGGGCATGGGCTCACGGAACCGTCTAGTGCCGACAATTCGGCGCGGGGCTAATGTTTCACGTGAATCACTCACGCGGGATAGTTAACCAGCCTTTTTGACCTCAACCACCCGGGCAAGGGGTAATTCATCGATATTTATCTCATGGAGTTGATGTTTTGCCGCCTTGGAAAGGTCGGTTTCTGCGATTTCAGTAGCGGCAGACTCCCCTTTCATCGCCAAAAGGGATCCTCCTGGAGCAACCAGATGCCATGTGCTTTGGATTAGGCGGGGTAAAGGGGCCACAGCCCTGGCTACTACAAAGTTGTAGGAGCCTTTTATTGACTCTGATTTGGCCCGGATTACCTCTACATTTTTTAGATTTAGCGTATCAACCACCTCATGGAGAAACTCCACTCGGCGGGCCAAGGGTTCAATCAGGGTTACCTTCAACCCTGGTTTTGCTAAGGCGATAACAATGCCTGGTAACCCAGCTCCAGAACCGATATCTGCCACTGTTGCATTTGAATCTGGCAACAGGGTGGATAAAGGGATGCAGTTTTCAATATGCCGTTCCCAAATCCGCTCCGCCTCTTTAGGGCCAATTAGACCCCTTTCGATTGCGGTGGTTGCTAGAAGCTCCGCGTAGGCAAGGGCCTGGCTACTGTTCTCTAGAAAGTAGCGCTTAGAGCTGGTTTCACGTGAAACGCTCAGGCGGGCATCACCACAACACAGCGATCTGGGTCCTCGCCCTCAGATTCACTGGTTAAACCAATGCTTTGAATGGTGTCATGGACGATTTTGCGCTCAAAAGCGTTCATTGGGGCAAGCTTGATTGGCTTCCCGCTTGATTTGACCTCATCTGCGGTCTCTTGGGCTAGTTTGGTTAAGGCGCTCTTTTTATCTGCGCGATAGCCATCGATATCTAACATCAACCTGGAGCGCTCCCCGGTAGAGGTTTGAACCGCTAGGCGGGTCAACTCTTGAATGGCATCTAGAACCTCGCCATCTCTACCCACTAGGTGGGCCAGATCCCCACCTTCGATTACTAATGAGGCACGGTCATTTTCGACCCCGATCTCAATATCGCCATCTAGATCTGCAATATCAAGCAAACCTTCAAGGTAATCAGCTGCAATATCGCCCTCTTCTTCGAGTTTGGACACTACAGAGCCTTCAGAACCGCTCTTATCTTCAGTCATCTCATCTCCTGTACGTTTTGCCCCTATTTGGGGCTTTTAAAGCTAATTGTCCTATTTCTTTTTCTTCTTTTTCTTTTTTGGTTGCTCGCGCTGGCCAGTTGGTTTTGGCTCCTCGGTGGCCACCGATCCACCCTGATCATTGTTTTGCTCATCTGGGGTTGTACCGGCTTTTTTGGCCTTCTTTGCCTGTAACTCCTCCCAGGCTGGTGATCCTGGTGTTGGGTTTCTTTTAATTACATAAAACTGTTGACCCCAAGTCCAAAGGTTTGTGGTGGACCAATAAATCAAAACACCAATTGGGAAGTTAACACCTGAAACTGCAAATATAACTGGGAATAAATACAACATAATTTTTTGCTGCTGCAACATCATATTGTTTGAGGAATCAAGTTTTGGCATTCCTTTAACCATCAATTGACGTTGTGTTGTGTAGGTTGTTAGTGACATTAAAGCAATTAGAAAGACTGTAACAATTTTTACAGTGCCACTTGATGAACCTAAAAATGTTTGTGAGATTGGTGCACCAAAAAACTCTGCTTTCGCGGCTTGTGCTGCCAACTCATTTGTTAAAACTCCACGTGCTTGCGGTGGGTTTTTTCCAATTCCATTCAATACAGTGAAGAGTGCAAAGAAGATTGGTGCTTGAGCCAAAATTGGTAAGCAAGAAGCCATGGGGTTTGTTTTGTGTTCTTTGTAAAGCTTCATCAACTCTTCAGATTGTTTTTGGCGATCATCTTTGTACTTCTGTTGAATTTTCTTCATCTCAGGGGACAAAGCAGTGAGTGCGCGTTGGGACTTGATTTGTTTAACAAAGAGTGGAATTAGGATGGTTCTAATCAAGATAACCAAACCTACGATTGATAGCGACCAGGTCACACCGCTTGCTTCACCAAAAACTGGGGAGAGCGCGTGATGGATAACCACCATAACTCCGGAAACAATCCAATATAGGGGATCTAAAATAAAGCCCATTTAATGCGCTCCTTTGGCTAATCTGCTATTTCCTAGGGAAATACGCCCAAATTTCAAGGTCTCTGGAACATAATCCACTCCCCCGTGACTAAACGGGTTGCAGCGAAGAATGCGCCAAGCACCAAGAAAAACTCCGAGTATGTTGTATCGCTTTATTGCTTCAAATGTGTAATGAGAACAGGATGGGTAGTACTTGCAACGTGGCGCCAAACCAGGTGCAATAAATTTTTGCCAAACTTTAATTACAAAAAGAAATGGCAGAGTTGGAAGCCGTAAAAGTTTTTTCATTGCCGGCCTGCTTTTTTTGTTAGGCCAGAAAAAAGTTGTGGGATCTCCCCATGAGGGTTTTGTTCTTTCTTTGTTGCTCGAACAACCACCAGAGAGCTCTGTGGCAATAAATGCATCGCATCTCTCGATGCGTGACGAAGTTGACGTTGTACTTTGTGACGGGTTACAGATCCGCCGATTGCACGAGAAACCACAAAACCAATTTTTGGGGTAGGTAGGTTTTGTTCAACAGATAAATAGCCAACCAAACTTGGGGTGGTGTATCTGATAGAAGATCGCGTAACGCGCGCGAACTGATCGCGAGAAGTTAAGCGGTTGATGGCTGCTAGCACGCCGCTGGTAAGTAACTTATGCGGAGATACGAGCGCGACCCTTAGCGCGACGTGCAGCTAGAACTGCGCGTCCACCACGGGTTGCCATACGAGCGCGGAAGCCATGCTTCTTCGCGCGCCGACGATTGTTCGGCTGGAAGGTGCGCTTCATTTTGTTCCACTCCTTAGATCAAATCTGCTTTGGTTCTCAGGCTAATGTTCACTAGCCAGTAGGTCTCAAGGGAATCGGTTTGGTCGATAGGGGGGCCTTGAGAGCAGGGGGCAACGGTAGCCTCAATAGGCGGGTTTTGAGAAATTTGTGGATAACCCCTTGCTTTTCCTAAGGTTAGGGCATAACTTTCCGCCTCTATCCACAGGCCCTAACGTTTTTTGAGGGTTTTTGGAGGGTTTCAAGGCTAAAGTGCTGGTTTAGACCACAGCCTGTGGATAACTTTGTGGATTACTTACTGAAAGAAGGGGTCTGGTGTCGCTAACCGAATCTGATGTTATCGAAGAGGACCTAGGTGCGCTGTGGAGCGGGGTCGTCAACTCCGTCTCACACGACTCCCCACAGAACCGCGCCTTCTTAACCCTAACCAAACCACTAGGGCTCTTGAAAAGCGAGGGTGGATCTAATCTTTTGTTGGCCGCCCCAAATGTTTTTGCCAAGGATGTTTTGGAAAGCCGGCTCAAATCCGTCCTTAATGAGGCTTTAAGCGCAAAATTAGGCCAGAAGATAAATATTGCGGTGACGATTGATGAATCCCTTGATGCTCCCCAGGTTGATCAAGAGGTAATTGAGGTTGAGTTTGAAGCCCCACGCGCCGGAACGGGTCGTCAAGAGGCTCCAACAAAAACCGTTGAGAACTCTCAATTAAACCCACGCTACATTTTTGAAACTTTTGTTATTGGTGCTTCCAACCGTTTTGCTCACGCAGCAGCTGTTGCTGTTGCTGAAGCTCCCGCCAAGGCATACAACCCGTTGTTTATTTATGGTGAATCAGGTTTAGGAAAAACTCACTTACTGCACGCGATTGGTGCTTACGCAAAAGAGCTTTATGGCAGTGTGCGGGTGAGATATGTTTCATCAGAAGAGTTCACAAATGATTTTATTAACTCAATCCGTGATGATAAATCCTCTAACTTCCAGCGCCGTTATCGCGACTTGGATGTTTTGTTAGTTGATGACATTCAGTTTTTAGAAAATAAAGAGCGTACCCAAGAGGAGTTCTTCCACACCTTCAACACTTTGTATAACGCCAATAAACAGATTGTCATCTCAAGTGATCGCCCACCAAAACAATTAACAACTTTGGAAGATCGTTTACGTTCTCGATTTGAGTGGGGATTAATTACCGATATTCAACCACCAGAGCTTGAAACCCGAATTGCGATTTTGCGTAAGAAAGCTGCGCAAGACAAGTTAAATGCACCGGATGATGTTTTGGAGTACATCGCCTCAAAAATCTCCACCAATATTCGTGAGCTAGAAGGTGCGTTAATTCGTGTCACTGCCTTCGCTTCATTAAATAGACAGTTAGTGGATATGAATTTAGCGGAAATTGTTCTAAAGGATTTGATTACCGATGATGCGGCACCAGAAATCACCGCTAATTTGATTATGGCCCAAACCGCGGCGTACTTCAGTTTGACGATAGATGATCTTTGTGGAACTTCACGTTCTCGAGTTTTAGTAAATGCGCGCCAAATTGCGATGTATTTGTGTCGCGAGTTAACAGAGTTGTCTCTGCCAAAAATCGGCCAGATGTTCGGCGGTCGCGATCACACCACTGTGATGCATGCCGATCGTAAGGTCCGACAGTTGATGGCGGAGCGCCGGTCGATCTTTAACCAGGTCTCCGAGCTCACAAACCGGATAAAGATGCAGGCCAAGGCTTAATTGCCCGTGTGGGTAGTTGGGGATAACCTGTGGATATCTGTGGATAAGTTGTTGGTGGTTGGTGATGGTGGTTGGGGCTTCATTAAGCCTTTTTTATTACCCACAAACAACCCACAGGGTTACGCACAAGAAAAGGTGGTCTAGGTGGACAAGAAAGCAGCTTTGAACTGCGGTTTTGTTGTTTACCCACAGCTTTCCGCTCTGGTTATTACGACTACCTTTATAGATACACAACTAGTTGTGCGCGAACCCCAAAGGTTAAACTCTTTAAATTACAAGTTAGGGTTATGAATATGAAGTTTGTTGTCGACAGCTCAACATTGACCGATAGTGTTAATTGGGTTTCTAGATCTTTATCTTCTCGCCCCATCATGACCGCTTTGTTGGGAATAGTTATCGATGTTAATAACGATGTAACTTTAAGCGCTTCAGATTTAGAAACCTCAGCCAAATCCTCCTTTAATGCAGACATAAAAGAAAAAGGGCGGGTATTGGTACCTGGCCGATTACTAGCAGAGATATCAAGAGCTCTTCCAAACAAACCTGTTTCATTTACATTGGATGGAACAAGGGTTCTAGTAACAGCAGGTTCAGCAAAATTCACTCTTCCAACTCTTCCAATAAATGAATATCCAAACCTACCCACCATGCCTGAAACTTCAGGAGAGATCGCTAGCGACCTATTTGCCTCTGCGGTAAACCAAGTTGCTGTAGCGGCCGGCCGTGATGATTCACTACCAACCCTTACTGGAATTCATGTTGATATTTCACGGGACACAATCACCCTTGCAGCAACAGATAGATACCGGTTAGCGGTTCGAGAGATTAATTGGAATCCAAACAATCCAGATATGGCAACATCAGCTTTATTACGGGCACGCACACTGGCTGATGCGGCAAAAACCATCTCCTCAACAAAAAACATTTCATTTGCGATCGCACCCACAACCGCCAACGAGAGGCTGGTTGGCTTTACAACTGATTTAAAATCAATGACTTCTCGCCAACTAGACGGCACCTTTCCGCCCTATAGACATTTATTGCCAAGCGAGAGCATCGCAACCGCAGTAGTTGAGGTTGCTGCACTGTTGGACTCAGTACGCCGTGTTGCCTTAGTAACTGACAAAACCGTCCCACTGCGTCTCAAGTTCGCTAACAACACCCTACAACTCGAAGCTGGCGCGGGAGATGAAGCACAAGCAACTGAAGAAATTCAGATTGCTTACACCGGAGAAGCGATTGATATCGCATTCAACCCAACATTTTTGGCTGACGGCCTAAACGCTCTAGGTACAACATATGTAAACATTGCATTCACCGGCTCCAATAAACCAGCGGTGTTGTCCGGAAAAAACAAAATTGATGGCGAAATAGATAGCTCATACCGTTATCTATTAATGCCAATGCGCTACGCATCCTAAATGTTTGTTTCTCACCTTTCCTTAACTGATTTTCGCTCTTACCCCCAACTAGAGCTTCCGATCAACCCTGGGCAAAATATTTTTATTGGGGAAAACGGTGAAGGAAAAACCAACATCATCGAAGCAATAATGTATTTGGCACTTTTGTCCTCACATCGCATCTCATCAGATCAACCACTTGTCAGGCTTGGTAGTGAACGGGCTTACGTACGAGCAAAAGTAGAATCTGAAGAACGAACGACCTTAATTGAATTAGAAATTAATGCCAACAAAGCTAATAGAGCGAAAGTAAACCAAAACCCAGTACGTAGCCAAAGAGAGTTGTTGGGTATTGTTAAAACAATTTGTTTCTCCCCAGAGGATTTAGATTTAGTTCGAGGCGACCCAGGCGAGCGCCGCTCCTTTCTTGATCAACTTTTAATCCAGCGCAGCCCAAGACTTGCTGGAGTTATCACTGATTTTGAAAGAGCTTTAAAGCAGCGAAACTCACTACTAAAAAGCCGGGCCCCACAAAGTTCACTAGAGCCATGGAATGAACATTTAGCCAACTTTGGTGGCGAACTAATTGCAGGAAGACTTTCATTAATCAGTGATTTAGAGCCGGTTTTCCAAGAGGCCTACAAAAACCTTTCAGATAAAAAAATGGCCTCACTTGGTTACAAATCAAGTATCCAAAACCCAACAACCAAAAAAGAAGAAAACAAAGAAAGCATCCTAAAAACAATCCTTGAGGTTTCAAACCAAGAACGTGAGCGAGGGGTCTCTTTGGTGGGGCCACACCGCGATGACCTTTTGTTAAACCTAGGAGACCACCCAGTCAAAGGTTATGCCAGCCATGGTGAGTCTTGGTCAATCGCTTTAGCGCTACGTCTAGCTAGCTACCAACTTTTTATTAATGATGGAGATAAACCCATTTTGATTTTAGATGATGTTTTCTCAGAGTTAGATGAAAACCGACGAGAAAGATTGCTGGCAATATCAAATACCGCCCAACAAACCTTCATCACAGTCGCGGTAGAAAACGATTTACCCAAATCAATCACCGGAGCGAGGTTTAAAGTTACCTCCGGAAAGGTTGTTGAGGAGTGAAGAGAGATATCGCGAGAGAATTATTTCGTTCTTACCGAACCGGATTAAGAAAGCAAAAACAAAAAAACACCGAAGAGCGAGCAGATCTGGGTGAACCACAAAAAATAAGTAACATTTTGAGTGAGCTAGTTGAAAACCGAGATTGGCGAAAAGGCATCGCAGAAGGAAACTTGTTTAGTGATTGGCGTGAAATTGTGGGGGATCAGGTAGCTGATCACGCAAACCCAATTACTTTGTTTGAGGGCCGTCTTACAATCCAAACCACATCCACAGCTTGGAGCACCCAACTACGTTTAATGAATGATCAATTACTGCGCACGATCCAAAACAGCGCCCCGGGTGCAGTAGTGGAGTCACTGACCATAATCGGACCTCATGCCCCATCCTGGAAGCGAGGGCTGCGCACCATCAAAGGAGCCAAGGGCCCAAGGGACACCTTCGGTTAAACCCTTCAAAAACCCCAATCTGGCTAATCCACAAGCGGGATGACAGCAATTTCTCTCTGACAGCGCCCCCGGCTAGGCTTACCCTCCTTCACTTTTGAACCTCCCAATGAGGTCCAAATCTGAAATCGCAGCAACCCTCCTGCTACGGAAAGACCGTAGCCGTATTAGTCCAGAGGAGGTGGGGTTAACGCATGCGTCGCTATGAACTAATGGTGATCCTAGATCCAGATCTAGAAGAACGCACAGTTGCACCAAGTCTTGAGACATATCTCAAGATCATCAAAGAATCAGGTGGTCGTGTAGACAAACTTGATATTTGGGGCAAACGTCGTATGGCATTTGAAATCGCAAAAAAGAGCGAAGGCATCTATGCCGTTGTCGATATGCACTGTGAACCAGCAGCAATCAAAGAGTTGGATCGTCAACTTAACTTGAACGAAGCTGTGCTTCGTACAAAAGTTGTACGTCCCGAATAAATCCGCACATAAGTAGAGACCACATAAAGTAGATAGAGGATAAAAATGGCAGCCGGAGATACACAAATTACCCTTGTTGGTAACTTAACAAACGACCCAGAACTGCGCTTCACACCATCAGGTGCTGCAGTCGCAAAGTTCACTGTCGCTTCAACACCGCGTTACATGGACCGTCAAACCAATGAATGGAAAGATGGAGACACTCTTTTCTTAAATTGCCAAATTTGGCGTCAAGCCGCAGAAAATGTTGCAGAGTCACTTACCCGCGGAATGCGTGTAATTGTTTCTGGTCGTTTAAAGCAGCGTTCATACGAAACCAAAGAGGGTGAGAAACGCACCGTCTTTGAAGTAGAGGTAGATGAGGTTGGTCCTTCTCTACGTAACGCAACTGCAAAGGTCACTAAGACATCACGTCCTGGTGGCAATGCTGGTGGATTCTCCGCACCAACAGAGTCCTCTGATGACCCATGGTCTACACCTTCAAATGTTGGTGGCGGATGGACATCCACCACCGCAGATGATCAACCACCTTTTTAAGTAAATAAACAAACCATTCCGCCTTTAATAAGGCGGGCCCAAAACAAGGAGCACCACAATGGGAGCACGTTCTAACCGGACGCTGAAGCAGAAACCAAAGGTTTCTCCAGCGTTAAACAAGAAGTTTAAGAAGAAGCCATGCAGCTTCTGCCGTGACAAGGTCACATACATTGATTACAAAGATGTTGCGACCCTTCGCAAGTACATCTCTGATCGCGGCAAGATCCGCGCTCGTCGTGTTACTGGCGCATGCACACAACACCAACGTCAGATTGCTGATGCGGTAAAGAACAGTCGCGAAGTAGCGCTACTTCCTTACACATCAACAGCACGATAAGGAGAATTAAAAATGAAACTAATTCTTACCCGTGAGGTAGCTGGTCTTGGCAACGCCGGAGATGTTGTAACTGTTAAAGATGGATATGCCCGCAACTTTCTTCTGCCACGTGGATCAGCAATTACTTGGTCCAAAGGTGGAGAAACTCAGATTGAGGGAATCCGTCGTGCACGTCAAAATCGCGAGATCCGCGACAAAGACCACGCTAATGAAATCAAGGCGAAGCTTGAATCAGCAAACCTTGAGATCAAAGCAAAGGTTGGTTCAACTGGTCGCCTATTTGGTTCAGTAACTGAAAAGGACATCGCACTTGTAATCAAGAGCGCTACCGGTTTGGATATCGATCGCCACAAAATCAAATTGGTTAAGCATGTAAAGAACCTAGGCAAGCACAACGCAAAGGTTTCATTAATGACAGGTGTTGCAGCAAACATCACCGTTAATGT
>CAZIAI010000006.1:41848-56777 GCA_964536895.1 uncultured Clavibacter sp. | reverse complement strand
CGAAAAATAAGAAAACAATTAGTTGCGTCAAGGGAAAACTGACCAAAAAAGTGACAGCAGTAATTCCAAAGTGCCCGAAGGGGTACAAGAAAAAGTAGGCGCTAAGGGAGAAGATCCAGCGCTGCCAATTGGGCGATGTATCAGATTTGGAAATTTGAAGACTCAGCAACCAAGCTGATACTTATTGTCTGAATTAAGTGAATCTGGTGGGCGCTGAGGGTTTTGAACCCCCGACCTACTCGGTGTAAACGAGCCGCTCTACCGCTGAGCTAAGCGCCCTACTTGAACTGCCTGCGAAGTCTATAACGAAGCTAGCGCACTCTTGTAATCGGCAAGATTTCGCGCTTCAGCGGGGCTATTTACGATGCTCCAACGCACAATTCCGCTCTTGTCGATCACAAATGTGCCGCGAAGGGCTAGCCCTCTCTCTGAATTGAAGACTCCGTATTTTTGAGCAACCGCGCCATGAGGCCAGAAATCTGAGAGTAATGGGAAGTTGTATCCCTCTTTTTCCGCAAAAACCTTTTGGGTGAACATGGCATCACATGAAATTGCTAGTAACTCCACGTTGTCATTCCGAAAAACAGATAGGTCATCACGCAGTGCGCAAAGCTCGCCGGTGCAAGTCCCAGTAAACGCGAATGGGAAGAACACAACCACTACATTTTTCTTGCCTCGGAAGGATGAAAGCGAGACCTTTTCACCAAATTGATTTGGCAGTTCGAAATCTGGAGCTTCTTGACCAACTGCTACTGTCATTATTTTCTTCCGCTCTTTCGGGCAACAAGTCGTGTTGCGGTCCAATCTTTGGATGCTGGAATGGTTGAGGTAAGACTTAACCCTGCTGTCTGCGCTGCATCTTGAATATCACTTGGTTCTACATGTCCATCTCTACCGACTTTTGGGGTTAGTAGCCAAATTGGACCGTTCTCGGATAAGTATGTAAGGCAATCAACCAACTCATCAATCAGATCTCCGTCATCCTCGCGCCACCAAGTCATGACAGCATCAACAACCTCTTGGGAATTTTCATCCAATAAATCATTGCCGGTTGTTTGAGCGATTTCTTTTCTTATTGCGTCATCACAATCATCGCCAAAGCCGCGTTCGAGAACGAGAAAGCCAGATTGGATTCCCATACGGGCTGCCAGCTGACCTGGCCCCACCGGGGTACTCAATGCCTTCTCCTTTATCTCAAGAACTGCCGGAAACTCTTGGGAGAAGTCCACACGCCCGGGGCGAATTACGCAACTTCATATCCCGCCAATGAGGATGGATTTCACACGCGCCGATTTCACACTAGGCGGCAAAGGGCGCAAAGATAGGCCCGTGAGCCCAAGCCAAAATGAGATCAATAGCCTCCAGGACCTCCATGTCGACCAGCTAGTCGACACCAACCCCGAAGAAACCGCCGAGTGGCATCAGTCCCTCGACTCTTTGGTCAAATTCGCTGGTCCATCTCGTGCCCGCTATTTGATGCTCTCGCTGTTTAAGCGCGCTCATGAAACAAATATTGATCTACCAAATCTTCGTGTTACTGATTACATGAACACGATTCCGCCAGAAAAAGAGCCAAAGTTTCCTGGTGATGAATTTTTGGAAAGAAGAATCCGTGCATATATCCGTTGGAATGCAGCCATCATGGTGCATCGCGCTCAACGCCCTGGCGTTGGTGTAGGCGGACACATCTCTACCTTTGCCTCGTCAGCTGCGCTTTACGAAGTTGGTTTCAATCATTTCTTCAAAGGAAAAGATCACCCAGGCGGCGGAGATCAAATATTTTTCCAGGGACATGCATCACCAGGTATGTATGCCCGCGCATTTCTCGAAGGACGACTAAACGAACATCAACTAGATGGATTTAGACAAGAGCTATCACATGAAGGTGGCGGACTCTCCTCTTATCCTCACCCAAGACTTATGCCAGAGTTTTGGGAGTTCCCAACTGTTTCAATGGGGCTTGGTCCTATCAATGCGGTTTATCAGGCACGTTTCAATCGCTATCTACATAACCGTGGAATCAAGGACACCTCTCAACAACAAGTATGGGCGTTCTTGGGCGATGGTGAAATGGATGAACCAGAGAGCGTTTCAGCATTAACTCTTGCAGCGCGTGAAAACCTCGACAATCTAACTTTTGTTGTCAACTGTAATTTGCAGAGACTTGATGGACCGGTTCGCGGCAACGGAAAAATCATCCAAGAGCTGGAAGCACTCTTTACCGGCGCAGGCTGGAATGTAATTAAGGTGGTTTGGGGCCGTGAATGGGATCCATTGTTTGCTAAAGACAATGAAGGTGCATTGGTTAGTTTGATGAACAAAACTCCAGATGGAGATTTTCAAACTTACAAAGCGGAAAACGGCAAATTTGTGCGCGATAACTTCTTTGGTCGTGATCCACGCACCGCTGCGATGGTGGCTAATTGGAGTGATGACGACATCTGGAATCTAAAGCGTGGCGGACATGACTATCAAAAGCTTTATGCCGCGTATCAATCAGCTATGAACCACAAGGGCCGGCCGACAGTAATTCTGGCGAAAACCATCAAGGGTTGGACTTTGGGGTCGCACTTCGAGGGAAGAAACGCCACCCATCAAATGAAGAAGCTCAAGATGGAAGATTTGCAGGCGCTTCGTGATCGTCTATATCTCGATATTCCTGATGAGAAGTTAGATGAGAAGTTGCCGCCGTATTTCCATCCTGGAAAAGAATCGGCTGAATACCAGTACATGATGGAGCGTCGTAGCTCTCTGGGCGGTTCAGTGCCAAGACGTCGTGCGATTTCCAAGCCTTTGCCTCAACCTGATGAATCTCATTTTGAAGTAACTCGTCGCGGTTCCGGCCATCAAGAGATTGCAACCACAATGGCTTTTGTTCGCCTTCTTAAAGATTTAACAAAGGTTGAAGGGTTGGGTCATAGAATCGTTCCAATCATTCCTGATGAGGCACGTACATTCGGAATGGATTCGTTGTTCCCAACCATGAAGATTTACTCACCACATGGTCAGCAATACACAGCAGTCGACCGTGAATTGATGTTGTCCTACAAGGAGTCAACATCGGGCGTAATTCTTCACGAAGGAATCAACGAAGCAGGATCAACCGCATCATTCACCGCAGTTGGTACCTCTTACTCAACTCATGATGAACCGATGATTCCGGTTTACATCTTCTACTCAATGTTTGGTTTCCAAAGAACTGGCGATGCGTTCTGGGCTGCTGCTGATCAAATGGCACGTGGCTTTGTTATGGGAGCAACAGCCGGTCGAACCACACTCAATGGCGAAGGTTTACAACACGAGGATGGCCACTCCCAGCTTCTTGCCTCAACCAATCCAGCAGTTGTTGCTTACGATCCGGCTTATGCCTTCGAGCTAGGACACATCGTTCGTGACGGATTACGTCGCATGTACGGTGAAAATAGCGAGAACATTTTCTACTACCTAACGGTTTACAACGAGCCTTACGCTCAACCAGAAGAGCCAGCAAACCTTGATGTAGATGGCCTTTTGAAGGGTCTGTACCTCTACTCAAAGAGCTCCAAGGCAGGTCGTAAGAAGCGCAGAGCAAATATTCTGGCATCAGGTGTTGCAATGAACTGGGCTCTGAAGGCGCAGAAACTCCTGGCAGAGGATTGGAATGTCCAAGCTAATGTTTGGAGCGTTACCTCTTGGAATGAGCTACGAAGAGATGGTCTACAAGTTGATCGTCACAACCTTTTGAATCCAATGTCAAAGAAGAAGGCTTACCTGACTGAGAAACTAGAAGGTTTTGATGGCAGCGTATTGGCGGTAAGTGATTTCATGCGAACCGTTCAAGATCAGATTGCGCCTTGGGTACCTCAAGAGTTTGCATCTCTTGGAACTGATGGTTTTGGACTTTCAGATACCCGCGGAGCGCTTCGTCGACATTTCAAGGTTGATGCAGAATCAATTGTCGTCGGCGTACTTTCACAGTTGGCCAAAGAGGGCAAAATCTCTCTAAAGGTTGTTAAGGCTGCTATTGATAAATACGACCTAAACAATGTCACAGCAGCAGATCCAGGAAACACTGAAGGCACTGGATGATCGGTCGCTTTCCAATCCTGGATATCTCCCCCGTAACTCAATTTGGGAAATCAATTGATAATGGGTCGGAGTATGTTGGTGCGAAAGCGATTCCAAATGAAGCGCTGAAAGTTAGCGCAACTATCATCAGAGAAGGCCACGAAGGTTTTTCTGCGTTTGTCATACTTCTCGACCCAAAGGGCAAAGAGTTTTCCCGCACTCCAATGCGTGAGGATTGGCCCAAAAGTTCACGTTACGAAGCTTGGATTCGGCCAACCGCAATCGGTAATTGGCAGTTCTATATAGAAGTAACCGCTGACAACCCGGGAGAATTTGCCAAGAAGTTGGTCTCCCAAAGTGAAAAGTTCCCAATTCATGTGGAACGTGAACGAGCTTTGGTTGGCAGTTGGTACGAGTTCTTTCCGCGTAGCGAAGGTGCGGTGAAAAACAGTGATGGAACTATCACTAGTGGAACTTTCTTAACTGCTGCTAAGCGAATTCCAGCTGTTGCGCAGATGGGTTTTGATGTCCTGTACATCCCACCGATTCACCCGATTGGTTATTCGCACCGCAAGGGCAAAAACAACTCACTTCAAGCGCTACCCACCGACCCAGGCGTGCCTTGGGGTATTGGAAATCAAGACGGTGGACATGATGCGGTGAATCCTGAATTAGGAAGCATGAAGGATTTCGAGGAGTTCATGCGCGTTGCCAAAAAACACAAGATTGAAGTGGCTTTGGATCTTGCGCTGCAATGCTCCCCCGATCACCCATGGGTAAAGACAAATCCGGAGTGGTTCACAAAGCGGGCTGATGGCACCATCGCATACGCAGAGAATCCACCCAAGAAGTATCAAGATATTTATCCAATAAATTTCGATAATGATTACCCAGGTTTGTTTGCGGAGATTTATCGCGTCGTTGAATTCTGGATTGAAAAAGGGGTCTCAATCTTTCGGGTTGATAATCCACACACTAAACCGGTTCACTTTTGGCAAGAGTTGATTTCAAAAGTTAATGCCAAACATCCAGATGTCGTTTTCTTATCTGAAGCTTTCACAGTTCCTGCCATGATGCATGCTTTAGGAAAAGCTGGATTTCAACAGTCCTATACCTATTTCACATGGCGCAACACAAAGCAAGAGTTAACAGATTATGGCAACGAGGTAGCTCACCAAACTAGTGCTTTTTTCCGGCCGAATTTCTGGGTAAATACACCAGACATATTGCCCTTCCATCTGCAAAGTGGAAACCCAGCAGTATTTGCTATGCGAGCAGTTCTGGCTGCGACCATGTCCCCTTCCTGGGGTATGTACGCCGGATATGAACTCTATGAACATATACCAATCGCTGAGGGCAAAGAGGAGTATCGTGATAGCGAAAAGTATGAGATCAAAGTACGTGACTGGGATGCAGCCAACAAGAAAGGTCTGACTCTGGCTCCATTCATCACAGTTTTGAATCAAATAAGAAAACAAAATCCAGCATTGCAAAGATTGCGCAATATTCAATTTCATCCCACAGACTCTGAAAACATCATTGCTTACTCAAAGCGTGAAGGTGACAACCTCTTGTTGATGGTGGTTAATCTTGATGGCTATCACGCCCATGAAACTACGGTTCACTGGAATCTATGGGCTTTGGGCTTAGATGCCAGCCAATCCAGTTCTGGCTCGGACATAGAGAGCTTTGAGGTTGTGGATTTGCTCGACAACAACTCCTATCAATGGTCAAAGGACACCTTCGTGCGCCTAGATCCTGCCAGACCAAATGGCAGAGTGGCCCATATCGCTTTGGTGAAAAATAAGTAAAGTTGCGCTATGCGCCGCTTTCTCTCCAGAGTTTTTCAAAGAGGTGCAAGCTTTCAACTCCCTCCAGCCGGCTATCTAAATCCTCACACCACGCTAGGTGAACTTGATCTCTACCTAATTACTGAAGGTAGACATGAAAAACTTTGGAATGTTTTGGGAGCGCATGTAAAGCGCACCGCAGATGGGGAGTTAATTGGAACTTCATTTACCGTCTGGGCTCCAAACGCCAGAAAAGTCAGCTTGATTTGCGATAACAATTTCTGGGATAAAAATGCAAATCCGATGATTCCACTAGGTGCAAATGGCCTCTGGGAGGTTTTTATCCCTGATATTGGCCCTGGAGTGAAGTACAAGTTTGCAGTTCATGGACATGATGGCAAATGGGTAGATCATGCAGACCCTATGGCGCGACAGACTGAGGTTCCGCCTCATACCGCTTCAATCGTAAATGAATCAAATTACCAATGGAGCGATACCTCATGGATGGATTCACGTGCGCTTTACCAACCTTGGAAAGCTCCGGTATCAATTTATGAAGTACATCTTGGTTCTTGGAAACCCGGACTTAGCTACACGGAGTTAGCATCCGAACTTGGCGAGTACTTACTACGGCAAGGTTTCACTCATGTTGAGTTTCTGCCGGTAACTGAACATCCATACGCTCCATCTTGGGGCTATCAAGTAACCTCTTACTTCGCTCCTACTTCGCGATTTGGAACACCAGACGAATTTCGATACTTGGTAAATCATCTTCACTCGATTGGCATTGGAGTGATCTTGGATTGGGTCCCGGCTCATTTTCCAAAAGATGAGTGGGCTCTCGCACGGTTTGATGGAACAGCTCTTTATGAACATGCAGATCCAAGACTTGGAGAGCATCCTGATTGGGGAACGTTGATTTTCAACTTTGGTCGCAATGAGGTCCGCAACTTCCTAGTTGCTAGCGCGCTTTACTGGTTGGAGGAGTTCCACATTGATGGGCTTCGAGTCGATGCGGTGGCCTCAATGCTTTATCTGGATTACTCTCGCAAAGAAGGAGAGTGGCTACCAAATGAGTTTGGTGGCAGGGAAAATCTAGCAGCGGTTAAACTCTTACAGGAAGCTACTGCGACCGCCTACAAAAGGTATCCAGGAATAATGATGATGGCCGAGGAGTCAACGGCCTGGAGTGGGGTTACAAAGCCCACTAGCGAAAATGGACTTGGTTTTGGTTTTAAGTGGAATATGGGCTGGATGCATGACACCTTGCAGTACTTGAGTCACGAGACGGTGCATCGCGTCTATCACCATAACGAAATCACCTTCTCAATTCTTTATGCCTGGAGTGAGAATTTTCTTTTGCCTTTGTCACATGATGAGGTTGTACATGGCAAGGGATCATTAGTAAATAAGTTTCCTGGTGATCGCTGGCAAAAGCTAGCAACTCTGCGGGCGCTTTATGGATTTATGTGGGCCCATCCTGGTAAGAAGTTATTGTTTATGGGGTGTGAGTTTGCCCAAAATGATGAATGGAATGCCGGAGCTTCTTTGGATTGGCATTTAACTCAGTACCAGGAACACAATGGAGTTGCGGCACTTGTTAAGGAATTGAATAGCATCTACAAAACATCTGAGGCATTGTGGCAAAAGGATGTTTTCCCAGATGGTTTTCAATGGTTAGTCAGTGATGATGCAGCTGCTAACACATTGGCTTTTGTACGATGGTCAGAAAATGGCGCAGCACTGGTCTGCGTTACAAACTTCTCCCCTGTGCCTCATGAAAGTTATCGACTGCCTTTTCCAAAAAGTGGAACTTGGCAGGAAATTATGAATACTGATGAGAGTCGGTTTGGCGGTTCTGGTGTACTCAATCAAGACATCGATGCCAAGGCAGAAGAATGTCGCGGCTTTCCTCAATCCGCAATTATTCGAGTTCCACCACTTGCCACTATTTGGTTAACCCAAAAGTAAGGCAAAGGTTTACGGCTTGGGTCTCTTGGGCTGACTGGCTGCAGCCACAAAGAAAGCCACACAAATCAACATAACGCCAGGAATTGTCATAGCAACCGGTAGTGAGGCCACACCTGCCACGACTGAGATCACTCCACGCCCCATAAAGGTCAATATCTGATTCAAGGCGCCCAGTTCAGCCACAGCGACTCCGCCTGGTTTATCAGATCTTGCGCTGGCATAGCCAAAAAACAATGGTCCAATAAATGAAATTCCGATACCGCAGAGGAAAAAACCTAAACAAAATATCGTAAAGGCTAGGGCGTGGTTGGTGTCGCGTAGCTGCAAACTCAAAGTTAAAGAGGTGAGAAATACGGTTCCGCCCATTACCGCAAAAGGTTGAACTATCTCTTTGTCACTGCGATCGCCTTTGAAACGGTGATAGCTAAGACGGCCAATAATCATGGCTCCCATGAATAGGAAGTAAGGAATTACCGCTAAAGATTTGCTGACCTCAAACTCTTGCCTTGCCAAGATGGTTGCCCAATCACCAATTGAGACTTCAAGCATCAAGGCACACAAAAAGCCCAGACTTACTACCCAGTCAATGCTAAATGACGAAACCATTTTCTTTAAAGTCACTACTTCATCAGCTTCAGTAACTTCGTTGCCCTTCAATAGTAGTTCTCGGGATCGATTGATGGCTCGTAGCTTTAGAAGATACACAGTCACAATCAAGGGATAAATGTGCCAATTCAAAGAAACTGATGAAGAGATAAGCAAAGCGATGAAGGCTGTCGATACCGCTCCCGCACTCCATAGCCCATGCAACATTGGAATGATGTGCACTCCAGTTTCGGATTGACGATGTAATGCCTGGGCATTGATAGCGATGTGATACGAGGCCCAAGCAAATCCGCAGATTATGTTCACAATCAAATAGATTTCTGGATTGTGCAATTCAATTAGTATTCCAACCGTCAAATACGTGACGGTTGCACTAAAAATCAGAACTTTATAAACACCAAGACGATGAACAATATGGCCCATTGCTATATGAGCGACAAGAGCTCCAATGGAGCCAGAGCTCATCAAGAATCCAAAGTAGGTAGTAGATACATCCAAATTAGCCTTGATGTCCGGCAAACGGGGTGCCAAACACATGATTCCTAGGCCAAATAAGAAGAAAAAGGCCTGTAAATCCCGCCGTTCCTGCCGCTCCATAGGTCTGTTCAAAATAGCGCGCTCGCTAACTCGCTTCGGGCACGAATTAATTCTGGTTCTGAAGGATCAACCAGCTGAAACAAAGAGAGCAGATGATCTTTGGCCTGCTTCTTATCCTCGCCGGATGAGGTTTTTACTAAGTTCAGCAGGCGAGAGAAGGCATTTCTTACCTCTCCTTGAGAAATCTCTACATCAGATGCCACTAACTGTTTTGCGACATTTGTCAGGTCGGAGTTTGCTTCAGCAATAACAGACTGAGAATCAAGGCCTGCTATGCGCATCATAAGTTCGCATTGCGCCAATCCAATTTTGGCCATCTGCTCATCTGGCTTTCTCTGTAACCAGTTGCGATACGCCATAGCCGCTCCGGAGAAATCTCCATTCTCTAAAGCGCTCAGTGCTGCTGCCTCTTCTGGCTCAATAGGGGCTTCTTTAACTTCTGGCACCTCAACTGGTAGACCGCGCTCTTTAGCCAATTGGAATAACTTGGCAATCACCATAGCAATCTGCTCTTGCGGATAAGGTCGATCAAAAAGTGCCAAAGGTTGTTCGTCAATAAAAGCAATCGCGTACGGAACAGAAGGAATCTGTAAGGCTTGGGCCAATTGCGGCTGAGTATCAGCGTTTATGCCACCAAACATCCAGCTTTGATTGTCCGCTTTGGACATTTGGGCCATTAAATCCCTTAGCTCGATGGATGCAGCACTGCGTGGTGAAAATGCCAACAATACAACTGGCTTCTCTTTTGAAAGTGCCACAAATTCACTCATAAAGTTTTCAACTGTTGCCTCAACAAAGCTTTCACTTGAACGCTCTGGAGTCTTTGGCTTTGTTAATGAGCTTAGATCAAAGGCCCGACCAAAATTAGGCGGTACTGGTGGCATGCTCATATCTTCATTATCCCCCGGAATCCATTCGTAATGGCAACACATTTGCTATGTAATCCTCAGTAGCGTTCTTTAAGCCTAGATCGTGACCAGCTTTTTCCCCTAAGTACCAGCGATGTTCTAGCACTTCATGAAACAACTGCGCATCCTCGACTCTGCCTTGCAACTCAATTGGCACAGAATTGATGACTTGATAGAAAACTTCCTCTAGCCAACGTTGTGCAGCTTCTTGTTTGTCAGGAGTGCGGCTCAATTCACGGGATCTAAATCGATCAAAGGAAGCCAAAATTCTCTTAGCTTGAAACTCCTCAGTTTCAAGACCCATTAACTCCTTCAATCTCAATGAATGATAATTAGGAGCTACTAACTTAGGCACAAAGGTAACAGTTGAATTGTCACCTGAAATTTGAATGTCAACCTCTTCAACCGCAAAACCAATATCTTGTAATGAGCGCATTGCTTTTTCTACTGCGTGGCGATCATTAGCCGGAAGTACCTGTGGCTCACTTAAAGCTTTCCAAATTTTTCGGTAACGTGAGATTACCGACTCACTGGCTCGCAACGGGTCCATCTCTGGATACAGCACTCCAGCTAATTTCAAATCCTCTAATTCAGCTGCAACGTTGAACCTCGCCAAATCCAAATCATGCTCTCGCTGACCATTGCTTAAGTGTTTTTGGAACTCCCCTGTTTCGGCATCGACCAGATAGGCAGCAAATCCATCGGCATCTCTTCTAAACAAAGTGTTAGAAAGTGAACAATCGCCCCACCAAAACCCCAACAAGTGCAAACGCACAAGCAGGTAGGCTAAAGCGTTAGCCATATTTGTTATCTCATGTTGTGTAACACTCCCACTAAGCACAACCCGATATGGCAATGAGAAAGGTAAAAATCTTGTGACAATTGCGCATGGCAACTCCTCGCCGGATGCATCACGGCGTCCATTCACTATCGCAATCTGTGACACAGAGGGTGCCCCTCTGAGGCCTAGTTCCTTAAGAGCCTCATATTCGCGCTTGGCAAACTCTTCTACCGTCTCTTTAACCGCGTAAATCTCGCTCTCCGGGTCAGGTGTAGATCGAACTAATCTGACGATGTGGCGTGAAATACCGCGCTGTGCCGCTAAAGATGGATCCTCCGGCCACTGCTCCAGTGGCTGATCCCATGGCAGGCTGGCGAGTGCGGGAATTTCCTCTCCCACCCCCGTGATATGTAACTGCGCTTTAAGTGATGCCACTGCTGCATTCTTTCAGGCTTTAGACTACTTACATGGCGGGAATGAAGCGGGTTTTGAGAAAAGTCACACCAAAAACCCCAAAAAGTAGCGAGATTGAAGATTTTGGCACAAAAGGTGCGCCGCTAAACACCCAGCATCCATTTTATTTTGGCTTTCTAGCTGCATCTGGTGCACTAGTGGCATTCACTGTTTTACGCGCATTGCAATCAGCTAGCCAAGTTTTTGTATTGATTATCATCTCGCTCTTTTTAGCTATGGGACTGAACCCCACAGTTGAAGCACTTCAATCAAGAAGGCTGCGACGAGGAACCTCTGTTGCAATAGTTGTTATCAGCGCACTGTTGATTGTTACCTTGTTTGCCCTGGTAGTAATACCTCCAGTATTCACACAAGCAAATGAGTTGATTGATAGCGCCCCACAGTTATTGGACTCTTTAAGAAACAACGCAACTTTAAATCAACTAAATAAAGAGTACGGTGTAATCGATTCATTAGAGGAAAAATTTGAGGCTTGGATATCAGATGGTCAAATCTTCACCGGAGCATTTGGTGGTGTTCTAGGTGTTGGTCGGACTGTTTTGTCAGGTGCATTCTCAGCACTGACTGTCATGGTACTTACCTTGTACTTTTTGGCATCCCTTCCCTCTGTTACCAAAATTTTCTACCGTCTAGTTCCAGCATCCAGAAGAGAAAGGGTCACTCGCATTGGAGATGCCATCATTTCACGGGTGGGCGCCTTTGTCGGGAGCCAGGTATTGATCGCGGCATTAGCCGCGATTTTTGTCTTCTGCTTGTCTATCACTCTAGATCTGCCATATGCGGCAGCGCTAGGAATGTTGATTTTGTTTGTTGCGCTCATTCCGTTAATCGGACACTTTATAGGTGCATCAATCGTGACTCTGGTTGCGCTTACTCAATCTCCAACCAAAGCATTGATAGCTATTTTGGTTTATACCCTTTATGTGCAGATTGAGAACTATCTAATTACTCCTCGCATAATGAAACGTTCCTTATCAATTCCTGGATTAGTAACGATTGTGGCCGCATTGTTGGGCACTTCATTATTGGGGTTGGTCGGCGGACTTTTGGCCGTTCCAATCGCTGCTGCGGTTCTATTGATTATGGATGAAATAGTTTTCCCTAAAGCAGATAGTGCTTGATTAAACCTCTGTTGGCAATGGAAGTTTTTCCGGTCTAACCTTTCTTACGATTTCACTCAAAACCCGGTGAACAAAAGGTTCTCCAACCCAAAGATGTTTGGCTTCCTGGACTGCAATTAACTCAATCTGTGGAATCTTGCTAAATCTTTGTTCTGCAGCATCTGGCTTTAAATAATCATCAAACTCTGGGATCAACGCTGTGATTGGGCGATGATCTCGAGACCAAAAGAGTAAGTCCTGGTCATCGGAAAACCTCAACGGCGGTGATAACAAAATCAAACCTTGAATTCTTGGATCTCTGGCGTATTTCAAGGCGAGATCAGTACCAAAAGACCATCCCACCACCCAAAGAGTTTCTACTCCAAGATGATCAAAACAATAGTTCACTGCCGCTTCTACATCTTCTTTCTCCGCAATCCCATTTCCAAACTCACCTTCGCTTCTTCCCTGCTCGCTACTCGTGCCTCTGGTGTTAAAGCGGATCACAGTTATCCCAGCCATGGCAGGGAGTCGATTAGCTGCTTTTTTGAAGATATGAGAGTCCATCATCCCGCCGTGGGTTGGTAGCGGATGCAAGCAGAGAATTGCGGGGTGCTTTACATCGGCTGATTCATCTCGTGCCATATGCTCGTGTGCCAGATGCTCTTGATTGACCGGACGGGCCACCTCTCCAATCAGATTTAGTCCATCTGCTGTGATGAAGGAGATAGGCGTACGCAATGCCGGCAAGACGGTGCTGGGTCGAATCAATTCCGCCATACCTGTAAGTTTAGTCATTGAGTATGAAAACCTTTGAATCACTAAATCCCGCAACCGGCGAAGTGGTCGGCATTTTTCCCATTGCTACAACAAGAGAGGTTAATGAGGCGGTAGCGCTGGCTCAAAGAGCTAGCGATCAATGGTCCCAGTTGAGCTTTAGAAAGCGCATGTTGAACTTGCGAGATTGGGCATCCTTATTGACTCGCGAGATGAACAATGCTGCGGAACTGATTCATCGCGAGACCGGCAAGCCGTTAAGTGATGCAAAACTTGAGATTGCATTAGCTATTGAGCATCTATCTTGGGCGGCAAAGTACGCAGGAAAAGTTTTAGCAACTCAAAGCAGACCATCCGGATTAATGATGTTTAACATGTCGGCCAAAGTTCAAAGAGTTCCTTTTGGCGTAGTTGGAGTTATTGGTCCTTGGAACTATCCAGTCTTTACACCTATGGGTTCAATCGCCTACGCGCTAGCTGCTGGAAACACTGTAGTTTTCAAGCCCAGCGAGTTCACTCCGGCAATTGGTGCATGGCTTGGTGAAACCTGGAATCGAATCGCACCTTTCAAGGATATTTTCACTGTAGTAACCGGAGATGGAGAAACTGGTGCTGCGCTGGCACAAAGCCCCGTAGGAAAAATTTCTTTCACCGGTTCAACAAAAACTGCAAAGAAGGTTGCTGCCGCCTGTGCTGAGCGCATGACCCCAGTAGTTCTTGAATGCGGCGGAAAAGATCCCGTACTGATTGATAGAGATGCAGATGTAAAGCGGGCTGCCGAAATAACGCTGTGGCATGCCATGTCTAATGCTGGACAATCATGCATTGGCGCTGAACGGGTTTACGTACACCGTGAAGTAGCCGATGAGTTCACTCGAATAATTACCGAGCTAGCATCAAAGTTAAAGCCGGGATTTGAAGATGACTCAAATTACGGTCCAGCCACTATGCCTTCCCAGTTAAAAATCATTAAATCTCACATCGATGATGCGGTTAAGCGCGGCGGTGAGTTATTACTGGGCGATAAGAATTCTGTGAAAGATGGTTATGTTCAGCCAGTCATCATGCGTAATGTCCCAGAGGATTCAAAGGCAATGACTGAAGAGACTTTTGGGCCGACCTTGGTCATTAACACAGTGCGGCACATGGATGAAGCTGTGGATCTGGCCAATGCCACCTCCTTTGGATTAGGTGCTGCCGTTTGGTCAAAGCGCAGTGGAAAGAAGATTGCATCATTGTTGAATTGCGGAATGGTCTCTATTAACTCCGCTTTTTCTTTTGCAGCGATTGGCGCCGTTCCATTTGGTGGCGTAAAGGACAGCGGTTACGGCAGAATTCATGGCGCAGAAGGTTTGCTTGAATTCACTTATCCACGAACAATTGTCAAAACTAAATTCAATATTCCCCTAAAGTTCACAACTTTTGCTCGAACACGCTTTGCCGATAAGACAATCGTAAGATTAGTAAATTTGATGCACCGCAGAAGGCGCCGCTAGCAACTAGTACTTGCTAGTACTTGGGGGCGTTTCTAGTTCTCTCAATTCTTGGCTTGCGATGCTCTCGCTTGTTCCAACAAGCGGTATGCCAATGTCTTCGTGATTCAACATCATGCTCTATCCAAGCCACCGTGTGTGGCGTTGCCATTGGAATCAACTGATCACAGCCAGGACAGCGGTACGGTTTATTTGAGCTAGACCCGGTGATGCGTCGCACCAGATAAATACCCTCTTGATGTTCCTCAATACTTTGATGTGAGGCCGCTATATCTCTTTCCTCGTCGCCTGGCGCCCCATGTGGGCTCTTGTTGCGCCCACGCTTAGCAGGCTTATTTCTCCGGGGACTCACAGGGATATTCTCCAACAATTAAGGCAAGATTGC
>CAZIAI010000006.1:8700-41748 GCA_964536895.1 uncultured Clavibacter sp. | reverse complement strand
AAGTAAGCAAGCCAGCAATCAAGCCGCCGGTAGTTCTCCTCAAGCATCCAATCAGGTAAAGGTAACGGCAAAGAAAACCGCTAAACCAATTCCATCTCCATCGCCAAAATGGCCGCCCAAAAACTTTAAAGGCAAGGATGGCGTCTTCGCCAAAGTACCTACTACAAAAGAGCTTGTTGGTTTGTTATCCGCAAGAAGAACATTGCAATCTGTTGTAAAGAATTGCGAACAGTATGCCTGCGGCGCGGTAATCGTTGCCGCTGAGACTGGCTGCACATGGTGGGAGGTTAAATCCAGCGTGTTTCGCTTGAAGGCAGAGGATTTATCCAGAGAGAAGATTGGCACGTTGACCACATATGCCCGAGGCAGTGACAAGCGCGCTCAGAGCACGATCTTTTTGATTAGCGGTGAAGAGGTAACTCCGGGTGTTTCGATCGGCGGGATCAAAGTTGTGTGCCACAGAGATCCCACTGGAAGACCTAAATTAGGCAATATTTATCAGCCGCTTGTAACCGCCTCTCCTACTCCCACAACTCAGGGCTAACATGTTGGGCGGAATTGATAACGCGTTATTCATCTCCTCATTTGCAGGCTTCGCTGTTATGGGGGTTTTAATTCTCTTGCTGCGCTGGGCTTTCTCTCGTGGATCATCTCTGGTCGAAAAGCCAAAAATTATTGGAGATGAACAAGAGTATGGCTTACTAAAGCCGGTGGCTGCGCCCTTGAATTTTATTGAAGGAGAGATGTTGCGCCAGAAGTTAGCCGAGCATGGAATTAAGGCAACTTTGACTCAAACAAAATCTGGTCCAAGATTATTTGTTTTTCCGGAGGAAGCGAAAACCGCTGAAGCGGTATTGCGCAGTTAATTGAACTGTGAATTAAATGCTATGGGCAGTTAGTTTTTTAGTGAGGTTAACGATTTTTGCCGGGAACCCAAAGCTGATCCCCTAGCTCACGATTCTCAAAACGAGCCAAAACAAAGAGCAAATCAGATAGTCGGTTCAAATACCGCGCGGTTAACTTGTTAACACCCTCACCAAAGGAGTGAATCGCCTGCCAGGTACAGCGCTCTGCACGACGCACTACGGTTCTAGCCACGTGCAGGTGCGCAGAGGCTAAAGTTCCGGAAGGAAGCACAAAAGAGCGCAACGGAGCTAGATCCTTGTTGTACAAATCAATTTGTTCTTCAAGGTAAGCAATTTGAGACTCTAGAACTCGCAATGGTTCATGAGCTGGAGCATCTACCACTGGAGTACAAAGATCTGCACCAACATCAAAGAGATCGTTTTGTACTCTAACCAACAACTTTCTAATATCTTCATTTAGTTCTGAGATCGTGAGCACTACTCCGATGTATGAGTTGGCTTCATCTACTGTGGCATAAGCTTCAAGACGCGGATCATTTTTCGAGGTACGGCTCATATCTCCTAGGGAGGTTGTTCCATCATCGCCGGTTTTTGTATAAATGCGCGTCAGATTTACCATGGGGTGAGCCTATTGGAGTCATTAACCTGACACCACCGGAGTCTTTTTTGGGCCAAAGGGGAAGCTAATTGACGCTTAATCTGCATGGCGGTTTCGCCTAGATGACCACCCCTGATTAAGGTTTACCCGCTAGAAGTTGGCTAAGAAAAGTTATCTACTCAAGCAGAGTGGGAGGATTGTGTTGTGAGCGCCTCCGCTAATTCCCTCCAACCAGGAAATCGTTTTCGAGTCGTCGGCGGATCATCCCTTCGAGGAGATGTCACGGTCTCTGGTGCAAAGAATTCGGTGCTCAAGCTGATGGCAGTAACTCTGTTAGCGCCTGGAAAATCTCAAATTCATAATGTTCCAGATATTGCAGATGTTGAGATGATGGCTGAGCTATTGGAGCGCTTGGGTTGCAAGGTTGTTCATGATCGCAACCAACAAAGTATCACCATAGAGGTGCCGCAGGAGCCCGGTCATCGCGCAGAGTATGAATTAGTTCGAAAACTTCGGGCATCAATAAATGTATTAGGTCCTCTTGTTGCAAGATTGGGAAGAGCGGAAGTAGCTCTACCGGGTGGAGATGCAATTGGATCAAGAGGTTTGGATTTTCACACTAAGGGTCTTGTAGCTCTTGGTGCTAATGCGCACAGCGAGCACGGTTACATAATCGCCGAAGCGCCCCACGGATTAAAGGGTGCCGAAATCACTCTGGAATTTCCAAGCGTTGGAGCTACGGAAAACATAATGACCGCTGCGGTATTAGCAGATGGCATAACGGTTCTTGATAATGCAGCGCGAGAGCCAGATATTGTTGATATCGGAAACTTTCTGATTTCTATGGGCGCTGATATTGAAGGACTTGGCTCCCCCACAATAACCATCCGAGGCGTTTCGGAGTTAAGACCAGCCACTCACACCACCATCTCTGATCGCATTGTTACTGGAACTTGGGCCTTTGCTGCTGCTATGACCCAGGGTGATATTTCAATTCACGGCGCCCGAGCAGAGCATTTAGAGATTCCTCTAGAGAAAATTGTCTCTGCGGGAGCGGTTGTTACCGCAATTCCAAATGGGATTCGAGTTCGCATGGATCGCCGGCCATCAGCAATTGATGTGGCGACCTTGCCCTATCCCGGTTTTCCTACCGACCTACAGCCTTTTGTAATCACTCTAAATGCAATAGCTGAGGGTGATTCACTAGTTACTGAGAATGTATTTGAAGGCAGGTTTATGTTTGTAAATGAGTTATTACGCCTAGGTGCCAAGATTCGAGTAGATGGCCACCATGCGGCAATTTCAGGGGTAAAACAGCTCTCTTCAGCACCGGTTGTTGCCTCTGATATTCGCGCCGGCGCAGGATTGGTTTTGGCTGGTTTAGTAGCGGATGGGGTCACCTTGGTTGAGGATGCCTATCATGTTGATCGCGGCTACCCCAGTTTTGCCGAACAGCTCTCTGCGCTAGGTGCAGATGTAACCCGAGTGGATTAATGGTTAGTTACTAAAGCGCAACATCCTCACGTAGTTCATGCCTGCCCTCAACCCGCAATTTCTTGTAAATGATCATGGTTTCATGTCGCACTAAAGATTCGCTGTAGCCAATTATGTTTGCGATGCTCTTATTGGTATTTCCTGCTCTGAGCAGTTCAAGAATCTTTTCTTGCCTAGCGGTAAGTGGTTGAAGTTCGCTCTTGTCCATTAACTCTCGGGCGCTGGAGAGGGTACGAATCTCTAGTGAGCTCTCATAAACCCTCAACAGAGATTGAATTGCTTCAAAGTATGAAATAACTCCGGGGATTTCAGATAGATCACTTGGAAAACTAAAGGAAAACACTCGACTTAACCCCACCGGCATCGACATCATGCATTTCCAGGGGGTTAGCTCATCAAAGTAAAAAAAGTCTTTGAAATCCTCTCGAGCCGTTGCCTCTCGCGTCCAAACCAAGGATTGAGTGCGTGTCGCAATAGAAACAGGACGATCCTCAGAAATATGCATGAGGCTGCGGGACATTAACTCATGCTTACTAAATCCATGCACGTTTTCGCAGCGAATATGGCCATCGCTATCGACGGTGCCGCGATAAGCCACTGCAATCTCATCAAATGGTGAGATATGGGCGCTGAGAAAATCTAATGCTTGGTCAGGATGGGGAGATTTAGCCAAAAAATTTGCTATTACCTGGATCTTTTCGAGAAAACGCTCGTACAAGGAGTCCCCCTAGGTTGTGGACATCAGATCCAAGAGCTATCCGACGTTTACCTCCGTAATACTGTCAGACTCCACTGACACTGTCACGCGATTGCTCCGGTAGTCCATGGTCAAACCGTATTGCTCACCATCTCGTTGGCCGACACGAAATAGCCAGTTGTTTACCTGAGCGCAGGCCAGGGCAGCTTTTTCACTCATTCCGATTAATTGTTTTGCACGTGCCTGCGAAATCTCTACTTCATCCTTGACGAGGACGGGGCATTGCCTATTAGCAACACCTGTTTGTAAAACTTCGCCCGGTACCTCACTTCTGCCAACTGCAATTACGGCAGAGGATTTACTTCTTGACTTTACTGTCACCGAATAAACTCCGGCCTGCCCAGCGGCCGAATACCTTGCTAAATAAAAGTAGTTTCGCTTTCCATAAGGTTCATAAAAAGCAGTACGCTCTTTTGGAGTTAATGCGATTTTTTTACCCGCAGGAGTAGTAAGTGAAACCTCTGGAAGTAAAGAGCGCTTCAATTTGTTGGTTGGTGCAGCATCGAGAATTAAATACTCGATATTCAAGGGCGAGATCTCATCTAAGGTAAATCGAAAGAAACGAGTTTGATTGGCCTTTGAAAAATTCGCTGTTACGGCATATGAAATATTGCCATCAACCAGTATCTGGCTACGGATAAGAGATTTGTCTTTTGCAGATAAGGAAACTGGAAAATGAGCGTTAGCCGGTGCGTTTGCGAACAAAACCCCCGCAAACGCAATTAATGCTACAAACTTATTGCGTCGCACTTTCGCCTAAAACCGAGACGCGATTGTTGGCCACTGAAAGAAAGCCACCGCTTACATTGAACTCTTGAGTTGAACCATCAATCGCTTTGATTGTGACTTTTCCATCAATCAGTACCCCAAGAAGCGGGCTGTGATCAGGGAGAATTCCCAAATCACCCTCCAAGGTGCGAGCAGAGACCATAGTGGCTTTACCCGACCACACCCGCTTCTCAGGTGTTACGAATTCGACGGTAAGTGCTTTGTCAGACATTAGCTTTTCGCCAACTCCGCGGCCTTACGTTCTACATCCTCGAGGCCACCGCACATGAAGAAGGCCTGCTCTGGAATGTGATCGTAATCGCCATTAGCAAGAGCATCAAAGGCTGAGATGGTTTCACTTAGTGGAACAAATGAGCCATCGATACCGGTGAATACCTTTGCTACGAAGGTGTTTTGAGACAAGAAGCGCTGAATACGACGGGCGCGACCTACCAAAATACGATCCTCTTCAGAAAGCTCATCGATACCGAGAATTGCGATGATGTCTTGAAGATCCTTGTAACGCTGCAAGATCTGCTTCACGCGGTTTGCAACGCGGAAGTGATTCTCACCGATGTAACGTGGATCAAGAATGCGAGATGTTGAGTCAAGTGGATCCACCGCTGGGTAGATACCCAACTCAGAGATCGGACGAGACAAAACTGTTGTTGCATCCAAGTGGGTAAATGTTGTGTGTGGCGCTGGGTCGGTGATGTCATCGGCTGGCACGTAGATCGCCTGCATCGATGTGATCGAGTGACCACGTGTTGAGGTGATGCGCTCTTGAAGTACGCCCATCTCATCTGCCAATGTCGGCTGGTAACCCACAGCAGATGGCATACGGCCAAGCAGTGTGGAAACCTCAGAACCTGCCTGAGTAAAGCGGAAGATGTTGTCGATGAAGAGCAATACATCCTGCTTTTGAACATCGCGGAAGTACTCCGCCATGGTTAATGCGGAAAGTGCAACACGCAAACGAGTTCCGGGTGGCTCATCCATCTGACCGAAGACCAAGGCGGTCTTGTTGATAACGCCGGTCTCTGTCATTTCAAGGAAGAGATCGTTACCTTCACGGGTACGCTCACCAACACCGGCGAATACCGATACACCACCAAAGTTTTCTGCTACGCGGTAGATCATCTCTTGAATGAGAACTGTCTTACCAACACCTGCACCACCAAATAGACCAATCTTTCCACCCTTAACATACGGTGTTAGCAGGTCGATAACTTTGATGCCGGTCTCGAACATCTCTGTCTTTGACTCAAGCTGATCGAAGTCAGGTGCGGTGCGGTGAATTGGCCAACGCTCCTTCACATTTAGTGATGAGGTTGGAACATCTAGTGATTCGCCGAGGGCATTGAATACGTGTCCCTTGGTGACATCTCCGACTGGAACAGAGATTGCTGCACCTGTGTCACGTACCTCTACACCGCGGACCATTCCATCTGTTGGCTGCATTGAGATCGCACGAACCAAGTTGTCGCCAATGTGCTGGGCTACCTCAAGGGTTAGTGTGCGTTGCTCACCACCAAGTGTTACTTCCACGTTCAACGCGTTGTAGATCGCAGGCATCGAATCCGATGGGAATTCGATATCAACGACCGGTCCAATCACGCGTGCTACGCGTCCGGTTGCTGTCTTAGTTGTCATCATTCGCTCCCTGCGCTTGCTGAGGCGAGCGCATCTGCGCCGCCCACGATTTCACTGATTTCTTGCGTAATTTCGGCCTGACGGGCCGCGTTTGCAAGTCTGGTCAACGACTTAATCAATTCATCAGCGTTGTCAGTTGCTGACTTCATGGCGCGACGACGCGCTGCATGTTCGGAGGCTGCCGACTGCAGTAGTGCGTTGTATACGCGCGATTCGATATAGCGCGGAAGAAGTGCGTTGAGAACCTCTTCAGCATTTGGTTCAAACTCATACATTGGTAACAAACCTGCTGGGGCTGGAGCATCCGCTTCAACCACCTCAAGTGGCAACATCCGCTTGTTCATGGCGATTTGAGTAATCATTGATTTGAACTCGGTATAGACGATATGCAACTCATCAACGCCGTTGACATCAACTTGTGCATCTGCGACGAAGGCTCCGATTAATTCATCAGAGATTGCCTTTGCGTGAGCATAAGTTGGGTTGTCAGAAAACCCAGTCCAAGAGTTAGCAATAGGACGGTTGCGGAACTTGAAGTAGTTGACCGCTTTGCGACCAACTAGGTAAGTGTTTACCTCGAGTCCACGCTCTTTGAGAGTCACAACTAATCCATCAGCCTCTTTGATTGCACTTGATGAATAAGCTCCAGCCATGCCGCGATCTGCGGTGATAATCAAAACCGCTGCACGCCTTGGAGACTCTGACTCTGTAGTCAGTGGATGATTGGTATTGGAGAAAGATGCAACTGCGCTCACCGCACGTGTTAATTCATTTGCGTACGGGGTCGATGCAGCAACTCGTTGTTGGGCCTTGACGATACGCGATGCGGAGATGAGCTCCATTGCACGCGTAATCTTCTTGGTCGCCTTAACCGAGCGAATGCGTCGACGATAGATGCGGAGTTGGGCGCCCATGGATTACTTCTTGTACTTCGTAATCTGCTCGGTGCCGTCGCTACCTTCAGCTTCAGCTGGTGCCTCATTAACCGCCTTAGCGACTGAGGAGACAAACTGAGTTTTGAAGGAGCTAACCGCTGCGGTCATCTTGGCAACTGTGTCATCGCTCAACTCTTTGGTCTCTGCGATTACATCAAAGATGCCTTTGTGTTCGCGGGCAACATAATCCAAGAACTCGGTTTCAAAGCGGCGGATATCTTGAACCGCTACGGAATCAAGCTGACCTGTTGTACCGGCCCAGATTGAAACAACCATGCGCTCTAGAGAGTATGGGGTGTACTGCTGCTGCTTCAATAGTTCTACCAGACGTGCACCACGCTCTAGTTGAGCCTTTGATGCCGCATCAAGATCTGAACCGAAAGCGGCGAAGGCTTCAAGCTCGCGGAACTGTGCAAGATCAAGACGCAAACGACCAGCGATCTTCTTCATCGCCTTTGTTTGTGCAGATCCACCAACACGAGAAACTGAGATACCTACGTTGATCGCTGGGCGAACTCCAGAGTTGAAGAGATCTGTTTCAAGGAAGCACTGTCCATCGGTAATCGAAATAACGTTGGTAGGAATGAAGGCGGAGACGTCATTACCTTTTGTTTCAATGATTGGCAGACCAGTCATTGAACCGCCGCCCATTTCATCTGACAACTTTGCGCAACGCTCAAGTAGACGTGAGTGTAAATAGAACACATCTCCGGGATACGCCTCGCGACCTGGTGGACGACGTAGCAATAGCGAGACTGAACGATAAGCCTCTGCCTGCTTTGAAAGATCATCAAACACAATGAGTACATGGCCACCGTTGTACATCCAGTGCTGGCCAATTGCAGAACCGGTATACGGTGCAAGGTACTTGAAGCCTGCTGGGTCTGATGCTGGAGCAGCAACAATTGTTGTGTACTCCATCGCGCCGGCCTCTTCTAGCGCTGCTTTGACCGATGCGATTGTGGAACCTTTTTGTCCAATCGCAACATAAATACATTTAACCTGCTTCTTCTTATCGCCACTCTTCCAGTTTTCGCGCTGGTTGATGATGGTGTCGATTGCAACCGCAGTCTTTCCAGTCTGACGATCACCGATAATTAGCTGACGCTGTCCGCGGCCGATTGCGGTCATGGCGTCGATAGCTTTGATACCGGTTGCTAGTGGCTCTTTAACTGGCTGGCGCTGGACAACAGATGGTGCCTGTAGTTCGAGGGCACGCATTGCCTCTGCCTTGATTTCACCTTTGCCGTCAATTGGACGACCCAGTGGGTCGACTACGCGACCTAGGAAGCCATCGCCGACTGGCACGGAGAGAATTTCACCGGTGCGGCGTACGGTTGTTCCTTCTTCAATTCCATTGAACTGTCCGAGGATAACGACACCAATCTCGCGAACATCAAGGTTCAGCGCAAGACCTAGCGTTCCATTCTCGAACTTAAGCAACTCATTTGTCATTGTTGAAGGAAGACCTTCAACACGTGCAATGCCATCGCCCGCTTCTACAACGGTACCGATTTCATCGCGCGCTGCGACACCTGGATCGTATGACTTAACGAAGTTCGCTAAGGCATCACGAATCTCTTCGGGTCGGATCGTGAGTTCCGCCATGATTTCTCTCCCTATACTGCGAGCGCTCTGCCCGCGTCGGCCAAACGACTGACGATTGAGGCGTCAATCAATTCATCTGCAAATCGGATGGAAAAACCACCCAAAACTGTTGGATTGATCTCCACGTTCAAACGAACCGGCTGACCAATCTTTTGTGACAATGTCTTTGTTAACTTTTCCTTTTGTGCATCGGTCAAGGCGATAGCTACCTGGACATATGCAATTACTCTTTCTCTTCTTGCTGCCACCGCGGCTTGGTAGAAAGAAATAGTGCGTTCGATATTTCTTCCACGCAAACCTGAAACTAGATGTGAAACAACTCGGCTAGTCGCATTTGAAATCTTTCCACCAAAGATCTTTGCGATAAGTACCCGCTTAGCCTCGCTAGAGAACCGTGCGGAGTTCAATGCCTGACGTAGTTCGCCATCGCTAATCACAATACGTGCGAAATCAAATAACTCCTGCTCGAGCTGATCAAGTTCATTTGCCTGATTGGCAGCTGAAGCCTCAGTCTCAATTGCAAGTTGTTCGATTACATCACCAAGATTGGAAGGGCTGGACCAACGTAGCGCAGATAGCTCTGTTACTAACTTCAAGGCCGGCGCAGAGATAGTTTTCGCAAAAATCTCACTTGCCAACTTAGCTTTCGCAGCAGCATCCCGTGATCCATCGGTAATGGCTCGGCGCAACGGGGTTGAGGAGTCAAGAACTGCTACAACTTCAAATAGGTCTTTCGCCAATACAACAGCCTGATCTGCAGAGAGATCCTTCAGAAGGGTATCGAGGATACCTCTGGCGGCGGTGTTGGATTCACGGCTTACTCCACCAAAGGTGGGCAGACCTGTTGAAGATGTTTGAGTCATGACTACTTGCTCTTCTCCAAATCATCTAGGAAACGATCCACGATTCGTGATTGACGGACCTGATCATCTAGAGCTTCTCCAACAATCTTTGATGCGAGCTCGGTAGCTAGAGCGCCAACCTCATTGCGCAGTGACTTCACCGCTTGTTGACGTTCTGCTTCAATCGCAGCTTGAGCTGTTGCAGTAATGCGCGCCGCCTCTTCTTGAGCCTTGGCACGCATCTCTTCGATGATTGTTGCACCTTGAACCCGAGCCTCTTCGCGAATTGTTTGTGCTTCTGTTCGCGCTTCTGACAATTGGGCTTGGTACTTCACTAATGCAGCTTCAGCTTCGAGCTGAGCTTTCTCTGCACGCTCCATCCCGCCTTGAATCGCATCGGTTCGTTCAGCAAATGCCTTTTCGAAACGAGGTACGACAGCGCGACGTAGCACCAGATAGAGAATGGAGAAAGCGATCGTTCCGACGATGATTTCCGAGGTATGCGGAATCAGCGGATTGAGCTCTCCTCCTGCTGCTAATTCAATGTATTGCATGGTGGTTGAACGCACGGTTTATCTTCGGCGACTAGAGAACGAACGCCAAAACGAGACCGAACAGAGCAAGCGCTTCTGCCATCGCAAAGCCAAGGAATGCGATTGGTTGTAGAACGCTACGTGCTTCTGGCTGGCGAGCAACACCATTGATGTATGCCGCGAAGATCATTCCGACTGCGAGGCCTGGTCCAATTGCTGCAAGACCATAACCTACGAGGTTGAGTGAGCCTTCCATTTTCTTACCCTTCCTTATCCTTATTTTCCAACACGGTAACCGAGCGCTACCGTGCGTAGATCTAGTTGTGATGCGGTTGTTTGATTCGCGCTGGAATTAATGTTCATCAGCCAACGCTCCTGCAATGTATAAAGCTGTGAGTAGGGTGAAGATGTATGCCTGGAGGCACTGCACCAGGAACTCAAAAAATGTGAGGGCGATAGCCAACAAGAAGGCTACCGGGCTAGCAATTTTCATTAGTAGCGCACCCGAAAGCAGATACTCACCACCCAGGATGAAGATCAAGAGCAATAAGTGACCCGCAAACATATTTGCGAAAAGACGCAGAGAGATAGTTAGTGGGCGAACAACTAGATAAGTTGCTAATTCGATTGGGGTTAAAAGAATATAAACCGGCTTCGGAACACCTGGCATGAAAAGAATATCTTTTAGATACTTGAAAATTCCATGGTGACGAATTCCTACATAATGGAAAACCAAGAAGGTAATTGCGCCTAGAACATAGGCAAAGCTAATACGCGACATGGTTGGGAACTGAAGCATCGGAATAATTGCAAACCAGTTGTTAACCAAAATGAAAGTAAACAATGTAAACAAATACGGCACGAAACGCATGAACTCGTGACCGATGATGTCGCGACCTAGGTCGTTTCTGACAAAGGAGTAAACCGTTTCGCCAGCAAACTGCAGTTTGGATGGAACCAAGGCGGCTTTTCTAGAAGACAAAATGAAAAATACGGAAATCAAAATTACCGAAAGGAAGGCTAAAAGAATCGGCTTAGTTGCGAAGGTATTGCCATCAATAAATGGAGGGAGGTTAAAGTCACCAGCGTCGGGAGGATTGAAACCCTCATCTTTTCCGACTTCGCCTGCGTAATTGACGAGCACCTAGAAACTCCTAGTTATCTAGCTAGCTACCTAGCGTTGATGGGAGGTGAAGACGGCGCAACCTTATGGGCAAATACGCCTAGTTGAGAAATCGAAACCTGTGACTTTGCTCAGGTTTAAACCGCTACTTTAGGAACGCCCAAAACGGAGCCAGATTAGGTAAAGCGCTGAGCCCATGCCAAGTAGCAGGCCGCCCATAAGGAAGTACTCCGTGTTCAGCCAGCGGTCCAACCCCCAGCCAATTCCACCCCAAATCAACAGTCCGGAGATCATGTAACCCAAAATGGTCCAAAAGGCGTTGTCCTCGCCGCGGGGGCCCTGGTTTTTGCTGGCGCCATCCTTGCCGGAACCGTATTCCATTTTGATCTCCTATCGACCTTCATCGGAGGAACCATCGGTTTCCCCCTTTTTCGGTATCTCTAACTCTAACTTCAAACGGAGAAAAGCTCGAATTTCGCCGAGCAGCCACGCGCCAGAAATGACTAATGCACCCACCCCAAAACTTGTCCGGTCAACGGTTTCAACATCGGTCAATCTGGTTACCGCGATAAGCAAAACCGCTACAAGTGTGAGTTTTGTGAAGTATGAAAGCATTGCAAGAGAAAAGGTTGTGATCGGGTCAGCGTTTTTTGTGAAAGCCGAAACCAGAAGTGAAACTGAAAAGAAAATTACAACCACCAAACTTGCCAACACTCCGCCAAGCAAACCAGCGGTACCCTGAACAGCAAATGCAATCAAAGTTACTAGAAGGCTAGCGAGCAATGCAGGTTTTGCTGCACCCCGCATCATTGATGCACTGGAATGCTCTGATGAAGAATTTGATGGATTACTCATCGCTACACAAA
Organism: uncultured Clavibacter sp.; assembly: GCA_964536895.1. Lineage (GTDB taxonomy): Bacteria > Actinomycetota > Actinomycetes > Nanopelagicales > Nanopelagicaceae > MAG-120802. The sequence continues at coordinate 29,705 of CAZIAI010000006.1, read as the reverse complement.
CTCCTTCTTCGACTTCTTGGTCATTGGTTTTCTTTGGGTAATTGCAACAGCAATGCTTAGCAATACAAATCCAGTAAGCAACGCGCTCCAGACAGGGATAAACGCAGATAGCATCGCCGGTAGAGCTAAAGTGGCGGTTGCTAGATACAAAATCACATTAGTTCTTTGCTGTGAGTTGCCCCATGCCATCAACTTGTGATGCAAATGTTCTTTATCTGGTGCAAATGGTGATTTACCTCTGCGCACCCTTCTTACTACCGCTGAGCCAAGATCGAGCAATGGAACTGCAAGAACTGCAAATGGCAGAAGTAGTGGTAAGGCTGCAGGGCCAATGTTCTCTGAAAAGACAGCGTTGGCATCTATCTGTCCCATCAAGGTAATTGCAGAGGCAGATAAAACCAGCCCTAGAAACATTGAGCCTGAATCCCCCATAAAAATCCTTGCTGGATGAAGATTGTGTGGCAGGAATCCCAGACAGGTTCCGATGATGATCGCAGTAACCAAAGATGGTGCACCTGCCCGACTAAAACCATTTTCCACCGCTAAAAGGTAGGAAAATCCAAAGAAAGCCGCGGCAGAGATTGCAACAATTCCAGAAGCTAATCCATCTAGACCATCAACAAAGTTGACCGCGTTGATGATCACAATTACTACCAAGACCGTTAACAACTGCCCGATATTGGTTGGCAAAACAATAATTCCATCAATCGGTAGCCAAAGAATCTGAATTCCGAACAACAGCAAAATGGCGGCCGCCAAACCCTGTCCTGCTAGTTTGGTTATGGAATCAAGTTCATAGCGATCATCTAGCATTCCAATAAAAAGGATTAGAGTCGCGGCGAGATATATGCCCAATAACTCTCGACTATAAGCCTTTCCAACCAACTCTAAGTTTTGAACGATTAGCAGAGTGATGCCCATCGATAACCACATCGCTACCCCACCCCAACGCGGAGTAACCTCTTTATGAATGTCCCGTTCGCGAATCTGGGCTACTGCTTTATTGCGTAATGCAAACACCCGCACCAGCGGGGTAAGCATGTAAGTAAGTGCCGCTGCGATAAGTAAGGTAAGAAGGTACTCGCGCATTAACGTGGATATACCGGGAAGCGCGCAGTTAACTCGTAAACCTCGTTACGAAGCGCCGCCGCCCGTGAATCATCCTCTCCATCCTTGATAGCTCGAGCAATCAATGACGCAATCTGTGACATTTCAGGTACGCCCATTCCCTGCGTTGTGGTGGCGGGCGTTCCAACTCGAATACCGCTTGTTACAGCAGGAGTTTCTGGATCATAAGGAATAGCGTTTTTGTTTAGAGAGATTCCAGCTTTGCCACATCTTTCATCAGCAACTTTTCCATTGACACCAGTGCTGCGAATATCTATCAAAGCTAAATGGGTTTGTGTTCCACCAGAAACCGCTCTCATTCCCTCGTTTTCAAGGGCTTTTGCCAAGGCCTGTGCGTTCTCGATTACCTTCTTGGCATAGTTCTGGTACTCGGTGGTGGCACATTCCTTTAGAGCAACAGCTTTACCTGCTACCGCGCTCATGATTGGTCCACCCTGCATTCCCGGGAAGACAGCTTTATCAACTGCGGCCGCATGTTGGGCTTTAGAAAGAATCATTCCACCACGTGGTCCACGCAAAACTTTGTGAGTAGTAAAGGAGACAACATCAGCGTAAGGAACTGGAGATGGAATCGCCTTTCCGGCAACCAATCCAATGAAGTGAGCTGCATCAACCCACATGATCGCTCCAACCTCATCACAAATCTCTCGAATCAATTTGAAATCAATCAAACTGGGATATGCGGTTGCACCAGAACAAATCATCTTGGGTTTAACGCGAAGGGCAATTTCTCGCAATTCGTCGTAATCAATTAACTCATTGTCCTGACGCACGCCATAAGACTCGACGTTGAACCACTTGCCAGAAAAATTAACTTTGGATCCATGTGTTAAGTGACCGCCATGAGGCAACGACATTGCAAGAACTGTGTCACCTGGTTTGGTGAATGCTTGATAAACCGCGATATTGGCACTTGCTCCCGAGTGGGGTTGCAGATTTGCATGTTCGGCGCCAAATAATTCTTTTGCTCGCTCGATACCGATTACCTCTGCTTTATCAACCTCTTCGCAGCCACCGTAATAACGCTTTCCGGGATAGCCCTCTGCATATTTGTTTGAAAGAGTAGATCCCAATGTCGCTAGTACGGCTGGAGAGGTGAAGTTCTCACTGGCAATTAACTGAAGACTTTTGCGTTGTCTCTCAAGCTCGGAGAGCACAATCGCTGCAATCTCCGGATCTTGCTGTTGCAACTGATTGAAATCTGGGCCAAAGAAGCTCGTCGACATGTCTGAAATCTTAGGCTGGAACAGCAATATTGGGGGTTATCGCCCGTAACTCGGCGAGTGATATTGCTCCTTGGCGGCGCATAATCACCCCATCATCTTTGATAGAGAGAACTGTTGAGTTGGGACCTTCAGGCAGCTCGCCAGCATCGAATAGCGCCGCGTAATCACCATCCAAAGCAGGAAAGAATGTGGACTTTCTTGTCGCCGGCCTGCCAGAAAGAGCTGCTGATCCAATCGCTAATGGTCCAGAGGCTAGCGCAACTTCCCGTAGAAATTGAGCTGATGGAACTCGGATGGAAATTTCATCAAGGGTTCTTTCATCACCCAAATCCCAAACTAAGCCTTGTGCCGGCGCTGCATTTATTGTCAGTAGCCCAGGCCAAAACTTTTCGCAAATCTCAGTGACAGTTTGACCAAACTCCCTTGTTATTCCTTTAACGGTTTTCAAGTCACCGACAATAACTTGCGCTGCTACGCCGCGTGGATCCTGGCGTAATAGATGAATCTTCTTAACTGCACCATGATTGAAAGCATCTGCGACGAAGACATATGCGTGTTCCAACGGCGCGATAATCAACTTTCCATCCCGCAATGCAGCTACAGCACGTTCAATTAACTCGGAGTATTCAACTTGGCCATCTGTTAAAGAAAATCTCTCTGCCATTGCTACCCCTTTCTGCGTGCAGTAATCCAACGTGGACGTTGATTCAAATCAGTGTAATGAGAAATATCAGAATAGTGTGAAGATAGTTGTTGCTCAAGAGCAGCGCTTTGATCCTCAAAATGTTCAAGTATCAAGAATCCCCCACTTTTTAAAAGGCGATTCGCCGTGGCGATAAAGCGACGCGGAACATCAAGCCCATCTTGCGCTCCCCCGAATAGAGCTTCATGTGGTTCATTATCTGCAACTAATCTTGGTAGCTCGGTTGTATTTGGTACATAAGGTGGGTTGGCAACAACAATGTCGCATTTGACGTCCAGCAGAGCCTGGCTTACATCCGACTCGATAACGCGAACATCAACCTCGTGACGGGAGATGTTTTTCTTTAGCCATTCCAGAGCAGTACTGGAATTTTCTACTGCGATTACATGTACCGGCATGCCACGCCGTCCGGCCTCGTGAGCGATTGAAACTGCAATGGCACCGCTGCCTGCGCCTAAATCAACCACGCTTACAGCGGGGGTTTTGCTGAGATTTGGAGCGGATTGAATTCTCTCGATCTCTACCATTGCTGCATCAACCAACAACTCGGTTTCTGGTCTGGGAATCAATACACCTGGACCAACAGAAAAGGTCAGATAACGAAATGGTGCTTCACCAGTCAGATATTGAGTCGGTGCGCCCGAGACTCGAGCGGTAATCATTTCTTGAAATAACTCTAATTGCTCCGGAAACAACTCAAACTCTTTAGCGTGTAGCTCCATGCGATTAACACCAATTACATGAGCGAGCATTAATTCAGCATCAACTGCTGGCGCGCCAGATTCATTTAAGCGCATTTTGGCTTCACGCAGAATCTCTTTAATGCTCATTTACATCAAGCTTCTGCAGCGGCGAGTTTCTCTGCTTTGTCTGCCTCTAAAAGTGCGTTGATTACATCATCCAATTCGCCATTTAGAACCGCATCAAGATTATTGGCTTTGAAGTTAACTCTATGGTCACTCAAGCGATTTTCTGGGAAGTTATAGGTGCGAATTCTTTCCGAACGATCAACAGTGCGAACCTGGCTCTTTCGAGTTGCAGCTGCTTCTGCATCGGCGGCCTCTTGCGCCGCAGCCAACATCCTGGCACGCAAGATTCTGAGTGCGGATTCCTTGTTCTGTAACTGGCTCTTCTCGTTTTGGCAAGAGACAACGATTCCAGTTGGTAAATGGGTAATACGAACCGCAGAGTCGGTTGTGTTAACGCTTTGCCCTCCGGGGCCAGATGAACGATAAACATCGATGCGCAGATCATTCATATTGATCTGTACATCAATCTCCTCTGCTTCAGGTAGCACCAAAACACCAGCTGCAGAGGTGTGAATTCGACCTTGAGATTCCGTCTCTGGAACTCGCTGAACTCGGTGCACACCACCTTCAAATTTCAACTTAGCAAATGGGGCCTTGCCTGGCTCTGTTGTTCCCCGTGATTTAACCGCAACAGAAATGTCTTTGTATCCACCTAAATCACTTTCTGTGGCATCAATAATCTCGGTTTTCCAGCCTTGCTTCTCGGCATATCTCAAATACATTCGCAGCAGATCTCCAGCAAACAAAGCTGATTCATCTCCTCCAGCTCCAGCTTTAATTTCGAGGATGACATCGCGATCATCATTTGGATCTCGTGGCAGCAACAGCTCTTCCAACTTCTCTGCTGATTCGCTCAACGCCTGCTCAAGGGCGGGAAGTTCAGTCGCGAAGCTTTCATCCATTTCCGCTAACTCTTTCGCCGCAGCTAAATCATCTTCACTCTTTTTATAGGCACGATACCCAGCAATAACCGGCCCCAACTGGGCATAACGCTTTCCTAGTTGTCGGGCTTTGCCTTGATCGGAGTGGATGGATGGATCAGCCATCTGAGCTTCAAGCGCTTCATACTCTTTCAGGATTTCTGGCATCGTGGCAAAACGATCGCTCTTTTTATCTGCCATGTCATCTACTCCTTTCTGTTTTTAATTCAATCCTATTTTCAATTCAGTGCTTCAATAAGGCTCAAAAATACAAAAGACCGCGCTCCTGTGGAGACAGGAGCAACGGTCTTTGTAAAGAAAGCTACTTTTTGTTTTGTTGCTTCTTGAAACGCTCTTCGAACTTTGCGACGCGTCCACCGGTATCCAAAATACGCTGCTTGCCGGTGTAGAACGGGTGACATGCGGAGCACACTTCAACGAAGAGTGAGCCAGAAGGAATTGTTGATCGGGTCGTAAATGATTGACCGCAACCACATGTAACTGTGGTCTCCTTGTATTCCGGATGAATATCTTTCTTCATTGTTGCTCCTTCAATGTGTCGGCTGGGTCCAAACTTTGGTGAACCAGCTCAGTAGAGGCGAAAGGTTACCGGGGCCACCCCGATTTGAGCCAATCCGTGAAAAATACCTGCGTAAAGGAAGGTACTACTCGCCCTTTGGTGATTGATCGGGGCCAACAGTCGTCTTTTGCACCTGCATCAAGAATTCGACATTGGACTTGGTGCCCTTCATCTTTTCAAGCAGCAGTTCGAGCGCTTGTTGAGAATCCAAAGCGTGAAGTACTCGTCGTAACTTCCAAACAATATTGAGCTCCTCTGGTCCCATCAAGATTTCTTCCTTGCGGGTACCTGATGCATCAACATCTACAGCTGGGAAGATGCGCTTGTCGGCAAATTTACGATCAAGCTTTAACTCCATGTTTCCGGTTCCTTTGAACTCTTCAAAGATAACTTCATCCATCTTTGAACCGGTTTCAACTAGAGCGGTAGCCAGAATTGTTAGTGATCCGCCATCTTCAATGTTGCGAGCAGCACCAAAGAATTTCTTTGGTGGATAAAGTGCCGCTGAATCAACGCCACCAGAAAGAATTCTTCCTGAGGCAGGAGCAGCGATGTTGTACGCGCGACCCAAACGGGTAATTGAGTCAAGCAGAACTACAACATCATGACCTAGCTCAACAAGACGCTTTGCACGCTCAATTGCTAGCTCTGCAACTGTTGTGTGATCATCTGCTGGGCGATCAAAGGTGGAAGCGATTACCTCACCCTTAACTGAGCGCTGCATATCGGTAACTTCTTCAGGTCTCTCATCAACCAAAACAACCATCAAATGACACTCTGGATTGTTCGTTGTGATCGCGTTAGCTATGGCTTGAAGCACCATTGTTTTTCCAGCCTTTGGAGGAGAAACAATCAATCCACGTTGTCCCTTACCAATAGGTGCGATCAAATCAATAACGCGGGTTGTGAGTACATTTGGTTGAGTCTCCAAACGGAGACGCTCTTGCGGATAAAGCGGAACTAGTTTTGAGAACTCAACGCGATCACGCGCAGAATCCGGTTCCATTCCATTAACCGTGTCTAGACGCACTAAAGCATTGAACTTCTCACGTCTTTCACCTTCGCGGGGCTGACGAACCTGTCCAGTAATGACATCGCCTTTGCGCAATCCATAACGACGGACCTGTTGCAGTGAAACATAAACATCATTTGGGCCTGGCAAATATCCGCCAGTACGTAAAAATGCATAGTTATCAAGTATGTCTAGCAAGCCTCCAACCGGAAGCAAGACATCATCTTCGGAGAGAACGATTTCACGTTCGCGTCCACCACGATCACGGTCTCTACCTCGATCACGTCCTCCTCGGTCACGGTGACGATCTCTGCGCCATTCGCGATCATTTCCACGGTCATTTCCACGGTCGCTACCGCGGTCATTCCCACGTTCATTGCCGCGGTCATTACGTTCTCCACGATCAGATCTTGAATTTTGGGAATCTGATTCTTGTGAAGAGTCATTTGATTCCTCTTCATCATCTGATTCGTTCACTAAATTTTCATCTGAATCTTCGTCATTACCTCTTTTATTTCGGTTACGTTTTTCATTTCTCTCGGCACGACGGGCTTCACGCTCAGCCTTTGCAGCTTCACGGTTTGCGGCCTGTAGATCGGTGATTGCCTTTACCAAATCTGGTTTCTTCAATTCAGCGGCGTTTTCGATGCCGAGATTGGTTGCAATCTTTCTTAACTCAGGGAGTAGCAACGCAGAAAGGTCGCCAGAATCTCGCCGAGCACTCTTGTTATCTGCCATTTATGGTTCTTTTCCAGACTTTAAAAGTCTTTAGTGTGATTTTTGTTTACAGCCTTACGGTGTAGAAACAATTGGGGTTTTGTTGATTGTGGGCTCAGATGCCGCCCTACGGCTGTGAAATCTACCAGGCGTGTGACACAACCGACAAATCGGTGCAGGTCGGTAATTCAGGTCGGTAATTTAGATAGGTAAGCGAGGCGGGTTGGCAACTGCCTATCTAGACATTTGAGATGAGCACGCCTGAAGGTGAAATCTCCAAATCCACTGCGGAAAAGTGTTCACCAGCGCTGCGCACGATGTCATCATGCTCAGCGGTTGTGCCGGTGTGAAGAACCAAAACTGAAGGTCCGGCGCCAGAAATCATGGCCGCTACTCCAGCTGCCCGTAGCTTTTTTACCAAGTCAACAGAGCGTGGCATCGCTTCTCGGCGATACTGCTGATGCAGGTGATCTTCAGTCGCAGCAAACAACAACTCTGGTCTGATGGTCAAAGCATGAACTAACAACGCAGCTCTTCCGGCATTTATTGACGCATCCTTGTGTGAGACATTTTCCGGCAGCATGCGACGGGCTTTGCCAGTTGAGAGTTGGGTGCTTGGCATCAAGATCAGGGCGCGGATTGATGAATCAACTGTTAACTTTGCGGCGCAACCAGTTGCGACGCCAGCTCTATCTTCCATCCAAGAAATTGTTGCTCCACCTAACGCTGCTGCGGCGACATTGTCTGGATGACCTTCAAGATCTGTTGCAAGTGCAACTAAATCATCATCACTCATCAAATTATTGCCTGACAAAACTAAGGCACGGGATAGAGCAAGGCCACCAACAATTGCTGCCGCAGAAGATCCCAATCCTCTGCCATGCGGAATTGAATTCAACGCGCGCAGAGCAATTCCTCTTGGCTTACCTCCCATAAACTCAAAACCGGCCATCATTGCTTTGATAACTAAATGCTTTCCATCTTTCTTGACTTCATCAGCACCTTCACCAGTGACATCAACATCAAATACTTCATCATCAAGAATCTGAGCTACATAAATATCGCGTAAATCCAAAGCCAATCCCATGGCGTCAAAACCTGGTCCAAGATTTGCAGAGCTAGCAGGAACACTTACCTGCATGGGCGTTGCCTTGTAGGTTAGGCGATCTTTGAATCCGCGTGACATGTTTAAGCCAAACCAATCACTTCTGCTGCTTTGTGAGCATCAACTGGAATTACAGTTGGGCTTGGTGCTCCATCCAGAATCCACTGAACATCCTTTAGGCCATTTCCGGTTACCGTGATAACGATTTTTTTATTCTTTGGTAGCTGGCCTTTTGCCTGATACTTCAAAAGACCTGCAATTCCTGCTGCGCTAGAAGGTTCAACAAAGATTCCTTCTTTCGCCGCCACTAAACGGTAAGCGCTTAGGATCTCTTCATCAGAGACCATGTCAATGACCCCTTTTGATTCATCCCGTGCCGCAATAGCTTGCTGCCAGGATGCTGGATTGCCAATGCGAATTGCGGTGGCAATAGTCTCGGGTTTTTTTACCACCTCTCCGCGCACAATTGGGGCGGCACCTTCTGCTTGAAAGCCCCACATTTGCGGCAGAGATTTTGAAATTCCATCATTTCTATATTCTCTATAGCCCTTCCAATATGCGGTTATGTTTCCGGCGTTACCAACAGGCAAGGCATGAATATCTGGGGCAAATCCAAGAGAATCAACTACCTCAAATGATGCGGTTTTTTGTCCTTCGATGCGATAAGGATTTACTGAGTTAACAAGAGATACTGGGTACTTCTCCGATAACTCTCTGGCTAAATCCAAACAATCATCAAAGTTTCCATCTACCTGTAACAACTTAGAACCGTGCGCTATCGCTTGCGCCAACTTACCCATTGCGATTTTGCCTTCTGGGACCAGAACAACAGGTGTCATGCCTGCCTTTGTCGCATAAGCAGCGGCGCTAGCCGATGTATTGCCGGTGGAGGCGCAAATAACAGCTTTTGCGCCATCTTCAGCAGCTTTAGAAATCGCCATTGTCATTCCGCGATCTTTAAAGGAACCGGTTGGATTGGCGCCTTCGAACTTCAACCAAACATCATTTTGCAACATATCTGAAAGCACGCAGGCGTATACCAGCGGAGTTCCACCTTCACAAAGGGTTACAACCGGAGTCTTTTTGCTAACCGGTAAACGATCTCGGTATTCCTCAATAACGCCACGCCATTGGTGCGCGCCTTTTTTCTTGAACAAACTCACTTTGCACTTCCTTCGATTCGCAAAACACTTTCAACACTCTTTACAACATCATTCTTAGATAAAGCTGTAACGGTTTGCTTCAGTGATTTTTCTGGGGCGGAGTGAGTTGCCACAATCAGCTCTGCGCTATCGCCACGACCTGATTGTCTAACGGTTTCGATGGAAACATTGTGGCTAGCAAACAATTGAGCAACAGTGGCTAGAACACCTGGCTTATCAGCCACATCTAACCTAATGAGGTAGCGCGATTGCACATCATCAATTGGTGCAATCTTGAGATCTGCGTAATCAGTCTCTCCATGACCCTCTACGCCACGGGCTTTATTGCGAGCTACTGCAATTAAATCGCCTAAAACCGCGCTTGCAGTTGGAGCTCCCCCGGCACCACGGCCGTAAAACATTAACTCGCCTGCTGATTGCGCCTCAATAAAGACCGCGTTGAAAGCTCCACGTACTGCAGCCAAGGGGTGCTGGCGGGAAACCAATGTCGGATGAACCCGAACTGAAACCTGATTTTCCTTTGTTAATTCGGCAATTGCTAACAACTTGATTACATGATCCATATCTTTTGCAACTGAAACATCCCGGGCACTTAATTGAGAGATGCCTTCGCAGTAAACATCTGAAGATGAAACCCGGGTATGAAAAGCCAATCCAGCAAGAATTGCTGCTTTTGCAGCTGCATCATGTCCTTCAACATCTGCAGTGGGATCCGCTTCAGCAAAGCCAAGTGCCTGCGCTTCTTTCAAAACATCGCCAAACGCAGAACCCTCTTCATCCATTTTGGTAAGAATGAAATTAGTTGTGCCATTAACGATTCCCATGACACGGTGTACATGATCACCAACAATAGATTCTCGCATCGGGCGAAGGATTGGAATCGCACCGCCAACGGCAGCTTCATAATAAAGATCAACTCCATTTTGATCAGCCGCATCAAAAAGCTCAGCGCCATGTGAAGCCAAAAGGGCTTTGTTGGCGGTGATGATCGATTTGCCATTTTTGATCGCGGCGAGGATTAATTCTCTGGCTGGCTCAATTCCTCCCATTACCTCAATAACAATATCTATGGCGGGATCATTTACAACGCTATGTGCATCACTAGTAATTATTGCTGCCGGTACATGTTCACGGACTGCATTTGTATCTCTAACCGCGACCTTGGTCAATGACAATGTTGCGCCAGATCGTGCCGCAAAATCTCCCGAATCCTCTTTAAGAAGCCGAGCTACATTTGAACCAACGACACCACAACCAAGCATCCCAATATTGAGGTTTTTAATCGCTGCATTCATTTTCGGCTCCTCTCCCTTTTTCTTATCCGTTTTTCTTATTCGTTTTCTTATCCCGTTGTCTTACTTGTTAGTGCAATAACTCTGGTTGCTCTTCAACCTCTAAGGCTAGAAGGTCAGCATGGGTTTCGCGCCTAATGATGGTGCGTGCCTTCTTATTGCTCACACAAATAACGGGCGGTCTAGTCATATGGTTGTAATTGCTGGCCATGCTGCGGCCATAAGCCCCGGTCGCGGGGGTAACAAGCAAATCCCCAGGGGTTATGTCGCTAGCTAACTCAAGATCTTTAATGACGATATCTCCGGTTTCGCAGTGCTTTCCAACCAGTCTTGAACCTCGTAGCTCTGCCGCACTGGAGCGGTTTGCCAATAGTGCGGAGTATTTGGCGTCATACAAACCAGTTCTCATGTTGTCACTCATTCCACCATCAACCGAGACATACCAGCGGGTGCTTCCATCTTCTAGGCGAACCTCTTTGGTGGTTCCAACTTTGTAGAGCGTCACCATGCTTGGCCCGACAATCGCTCTGCCTGGTTCAATTGAGATTTTGGGAATTGAGAGCTTTTGCTTTTCGCATTCTGTGACAACAACATCTCGCAGTTGGCTTAACGCCTCTTGTGATGAGATTGGAACATCGCCTTCGATATAAGCAATTCCATAACCTCCGCCTAAGTCCAATTCAGGCAATTCAGTTCCAAACTCATTGCGATATTTGGAGAGCATTTCTATCAATCGGGCTGCAGAAGTTTTGAAGGCATCAGTTACAAAAATTTGAGAGCCAATATGAGCATGGAAACCTTGCAACTTTAAAGATTCATGTTTTGCGATTGCCAAGACCGCATCCCAGGCCGCACCTGATGCGATGGAAAAACCAAACTTCACATCTTCATGAGCCGTTGAAATTGCTTCATGGGTGTGGGCCTGCACACCTGGAGTTAGGCGGAGTAATACCTTTTGAACCACACCCTTGCGGTGCGCGATACCGGCAACTCTTTCAATCTCCTGCAATGAGTCAACAACGATCACACCAACTCGGTAATCAATGGCGGTAGATATCTCTTCCTCTGACTTATTGTTCCCGTGAAGTTCAATCCGACCAGCTGGAAAGTTGGCCGCCATCGCAACAGCCAGCTCGCCACCTGTGCAGACATCTATTCCTAGCCCGGCTTGTTCTACCCATCTTGCGATTTCCTTGGAAACAAAGGCTTTTGCTGCGTAATACGTGGTTCCAGCGTTATCTCCGAAAGCTGACTCTAGATTTGTGCGCCACTCCAGGGCCCGTGATTTGAAATCATCTTCATCAAGAATAAATGTTGGAGTTCCATACTTATTTGCAATATCGATTACAGAACAACCGGCGATCTCCAAGACACCATCCACCACTTTCGCATTCTTGGGCCAGATCTTTGGATTTAGAGTTTGATTAGTTTTTTGGCTCACGACTACATCCGCTCCGGGGCACTTACGCCCAACATACTTAATCCATTATTGATCACTTGACGGGTCGCTTCACACAATAGCGCTCTGCTGTGGTGAATATCTGATGCTGGCTCATCACCCATTGGCAACACTCGACAGTCATTGTAAAAACCGTGGTACAAAGTTGCTAACTCTTCAACGTAACGTGCGATGCGATGTGGTTGACGAAGTTCTGCTGCACTAGCAACAACTCGGGGATACTCAGCAAGACCGCCAAGAAGTTCACGTTCACGGTCATGTGTCAGTAAATCTGCTTTGAAATCCTTTAACTCGATGTTGATACCAAGCTCTTTAGCATTTCGTAACACCGCACTAATGCGCGCATGCGCGTACTGCACGTAATAAACCGGGTTGTCATTTGTTCTTTTCTTCAACAAATCAACATCCAGCACCATCGGTGTATCTACTGGATAGCGAATCAAGGTGTAGCGAGCTGCATCAACGCCAACTTTTTCCACTAGTTCTTCCAAGGTAATTATGGTGCCGGCACGCTTGGAAAGCTTGAGCTCCTGTCCGCCTTCCATAATCTTCACAAGCTGGCCAATCAGAACTTCAATATTGAAATCAGGATTATCTCCGGCGCAAGCAGCGGTGGCCTTCAACCTTCCCACGTATCCGTGGTGATCGGCTCCCAGCATGTAAATACACACATCAAAACCGCGATTTCTCTTATCGATGTAATAAGCGGTGTCGGAGGCAAAGTAAGTTAATTCCCCGCCAGATTTGATCAATACTCGATCCTTATCATCGCCAAAATCTGTGGTGCGCAGCCAAGTTGCTCCCTCTGATTCAAATACATGACCCTGGCTCTTCAAAGTTTCTAGCGCAGTACTTAATGCACTCCCAGCATGTAATGAACGCTCTGAGAACCAAACATCAAAATTGGTGCCAAAGGTTTTCAATACATCTTTTTGTTGTTGCAACTGTAGGGCGTACCCCGCCTCACGAAACGCGACTATCCCTTCATCTTCGGGCAGATCCTTAAACTCAGGATGTTGGGCAATTATTAATTGGCAAAGATCGTTGATGTACTCGCCCTGATATCCATCCTCGGGTCTGGCTTCACCACGTGCCACCGCACGCAACGAAGCGCCAAACAAATCCATCTGTACACCACGATCATTTATGTAAAACTCACGGGTAACTGTGGCACCGCCGGCAGACAAAACACTTCCAAGTGCATCTCCTACAGCCGCCCACCTTGTGTGGCCAAGATGCAAGGGCCCTGTTGGGTTTGCGCTAATGAATTCCAGATTGATTTTTTGTCCGGCCAAAACATTTACCCGACCAAACTTTTCTCTATCCTGCAAGATTGATATTACGACCGCGCCTTGACTAGATTTCGCTAAAGTGAAATTTATGAATCCTGGGCCAGCAATCTCAATTTTTTCAATTACTTCATGCCCTGACAATTTTTTTGTTAACAGCTCCGCAATTTCTCTTGGGGATTTGCCTGCAGGTTTTGCCAGAGCTAATGCAATCGATGTTGCGTAATCGCCGTGTTCCCGATTTTTTGGTCTCTCTAGGACTACCTCTTTGACCGCAGACAAATCTAGGACTGTTGAAGTTAGTCCAGAGTCGGAGACGGCTTGGGCTATGGCCTCCTGGATAGCCTGGGCCAACGCCGCATACGGCTCGTTGGATAAGGGCTGATTTTCTGGCGACACCTAGGCAAGGTTACCGACCCATAGACCCCTCCCGCTCCCGCACCTGCGGAGAGGGTGTTACCAAGTTGTTATGAGATTGACGACCAAATATTGGACAAATCTCTTCCCTATATTCGGGGTGGAAAGTAGCGTTTGGAGGGTTGAACCGCCCTCGCGGCTCAATCAATACCTAAGTTCGTAATCACTTTCGAAAGGTAACTAATAAATGACAAAGCGCCGTCTCGCGATCTCTGCACTTGTTGCAGCGTTCGCACTCATTCTCACCGGCTGCTCAAACTCATCAGATGAAGGTTCTGCTGATGGCTTTGTAGGCGTCATCCTTCCAGATGCTGCTTCATCAGCTCGTTGGGAAACCGCTGACCGCGGATTCCTACAAGCTGCATTTGATGCTGCTGGAGTAAAGGCTGATATCCAAAATGCAAATGGTGATAAGGCTGCATTCCAAACCATCGCAGATCAGATGTTGTCTGCAGGTGCCAAGGTTCTTATCTTGGTAAACCTTGACTCAGAGTCTGCAAAGGCTGTTCAGGACAAGGCAGCGGCACAAGGTGTGCCAACAATTGACTATGACCGTCTCACATTGAACGGTTCTGCTTCTTACTATGTTTCCTTTGATAACGAAGCTGTCGGCCGTCTACAAGGCGAAGGAATCAAGGCTTGCCTTGACAACGCTGGAAAGACAAAGGCACGTATCGTCTATCTAAATGGTTCACCAACTGATAACAACGCAACCTTGTTCAAGGCTGGTTATGACTCAGTTCTACGTCCGTTGATCGATTCCGGAAACTACACACTCGTCGATGACCAAGCTGTTCCAGATTGGGATAACGTCAAGGGTGGAACAATTTTCGAGCAGCAACTCGCAAAAGCTGGAGGCAAGCTTGATGCTGTCGTCTCCGCTAACGAAGGCCTAGGCCTTGCAGCAGTTGCCGTTTTGAAGAAGAACGGTCTAAACGGAAAGGTTTGCGTATCCGGACAGGATGCAACCGTTGATGGTCTTCGCGCCATCTTGACTGGTGACCTTTCAAATACTGTTTACAAGGCAATCAAGGCTGAGGCTGAAGCAGCTGCTGCACTTGCAATCGCACTTCTAAAGGGTGAGGAAGCAACAACAGCAACCGCAACAGTTAACAATGGAACAACAGATGTTCCTTCAGTTCTCCTTGTTCCAGTATCAATCACCAAGGAAAACGTTAAGGATGTAATTGCAGATGGCTTCCAGACACGTGAAGCTGTTTGCGAAGGCATCGAAGATCTCTGCACCGCAAACGGAATCTAATTTCCGCTAACTGCAGTATCTGGTAGTACAGGTTCAGCCCGAGTATTGATTTACTCGGGCTGAATCATTAAATGACAGGTTAAACCGATTTAATTGATTTCCTAATTGAGAGAGGCCACTCAATGACTTCACCAATACTCTCGCTTCGCAAAGTCAACAAATCCTTCGGTCCAGTTCATGTTCTAAAGGATGTTGATTTCGACGCCTACGCTGGAAAGGTGACTGCATTAGTTGGCGACAATGGCGCAGGTAAAAGCACTTTAATTAAGTGCATCGCCGGCATTTACACCCCAGAGACTGGTGAGTTTATTTTTGAGGGTAACAAGGTAACCGTAAGCGGTCCGAGAGATGCCACAGCCCTTGGTATCGAAATCGTTTACCAAGATCTAGCACTGTGTGACAATCTCGACATTGTTCACAATATGTTCCTGGGTCGTGAAGAGAAAAGCGGCATAACACTCGATGAATCGACGATGGAGTCGATGGCGAAAAAAACTCTAGATGGCTTAAGTGTTCGCACCGTTAAGTCAATAAGACAAAAGGTGGCATCTCTCAGCGGTGGCCAAAGACAAACTGTTGCCATTGCCCGAGCGGTTTTATGGAATAGCAAAGTTGTGATTCTCGATGAACCAACCGCTGCACTTGGTGTCGCCCAAACTGAGCAAGTTCTAAAGCTGGTAAGGCAGTTAGCAGACAATGGTTTGGCTGTGATTGTTATCAGCCACAATCTCAATGATGTTTTCCAGGTTGCTGACAACATCGCGGCTATGTACCTAGGAACTATGGCCGCTCAAGTAAATAAGGCAGATGTTTCACAAAACGATGTAGTGCGGCTGATCACCACAGGAAGCACCGGAAATGTTTCAGCAGGCAAAGATTCAGGAGTTAAAAAATGAGCGAGCAGATGACCCTGGAAAAGTCATTAAGTGATTGGTGGAGCCGGGTAAAGGCTGGCCAAGTCGGAGCACTGCCCGCGATTCTGGGCTTACTAGTTCTCTGCATCGTCTTTGGCTCTATGAGCTCGGTTTTCTTGACCCCAGGAAACTTTGCGAATCTATTGACCCAAGCCGCTGCGGTAACAGTTATCGCTATGGGATTGGTGTTTGTTCTGTTGCTGGGTGAAATTGATTTATCAGCAGGATATGCGGCTGGTGTTGCAGGAGCAATTCTTGTTGTGATGATTACGGAGATGGATTACGCATGGTACGTAGCCCTTCCTGTGAGCATTTTGGCTGGCATTGTTTTGGGAGCCTTCATTGGCTACCTAGTTGCTCAATTGAAGATTCCATCTTTCGTCGTAACGCTGGCAACTTTCTTGGCATTCCAAGGCTTGTTGTTGCTATTAATCGGCGAGGGCGGAACTATTCGAATTGAAGATCCGGTAATCCTTTCGGTACAAAATGACAATCTTTCAGTATCAAATAGTTGGCTCTTTTTCTTCCTCACCGCAGGAGCTTATGTTCTTTCAGGAGTGTGGAAGTTCTACAAGAGACGCAAAGCAGGTTTGATAGACAACCTATTCAAGTTTTGGTTGATGAAGACGGTGTTGTTGGTGACTCTTGGTGCTTTAGCCACGTTGGCACTCACAGTTGAGCGAAGCAACAACCCGGATTTGGTTAGCCTTCGTGGAATTCCTTATGTTGTTCCGGTAATCATGGTGTTGCTAGTTGGTGCGACCTTTGTTCTCACTCGCACCTCTTTTGGTTTGCATCTTTATGCAGTGGGCGGCAACGCAGAAGCAGCCCGGCGCGCGGGTATCAATGTAAAGATGGTAAGAATTACGGCATTTATGATCTGTGCTGGCTTCGCCGCTATTGCAGGAATGATTTTCGTTTCACGTGCAAATTCAATCTCCCCGACCACAGGTGGAAGCTCAACACTGCTGTATGCGGTAGGAGCGGCGGTCATCGGTGGTACCAGCTTGTTTGGTGGAAAAGGAAAAGTTAGTGATGCCATTCTTGGAGGTTTAGTAGTTGCGGTAATCGACAATGGAATGGCCTTGCTCGGCTATCCAGCAGGAATCAAATTCATGGTGACTGGAGCGGTTCTCCTAATCTCCGCCACCATTGATGCGATCTCCCGGCGCGGAGCAATAAGCAGTTAGAACCCTTGATTAGAACCCTTGAAGAGTTCAGGCTGATTGGGCTTAAAAACTGATGAACTGCCGGCTGATTTCAGGCTCAGGCCTGGATTTTTTCAATCGGGTTTTTGTGGGTATTCTTCCCACTCACAACTCGCGGGAGTGGTGAAATGGCAGACACGCAGGTCTTAGGAACCTGTGCTTCGGCGTGTGGGTTCAAGTCCCACCTCCCGCACCAGTTCGATTTACAAATCAAGCTCATTTAATTTCGGCATTAATCTTTACGCTCTGTCTTTTTTAAGTGAAACCTTGCCCATTTTCAACTACCCAGTACTCGTGGGAAGATTCACGCCCCAAAAGTAGGTAGATATCCGAGGAGATAGATCGTGGCTGATAAGAAGTTTTTGTCTTGGGTTGGGTTTAAAGGCGAGGATGACGCCACCGATAAACCTAATCTGGTCGCAGGCTCAGCTGCTCTCGAACGAATTCGTGAGTTGGAATCCCAGATAAACGATCTACGTTCTCGTCGCGACATCACATCATTGTCAAAAGAAGAATTTGAGATTCTGGCAACTGAAACTGCGATGTCAATCATCAAGACAGCGCAACAACGTGAAGCCAAAGCTAATTCAAATGCTGAGCGACTTATCGCTGAGAGCAAGAAGCAAGCCACAACCGCATTAGAAACTGCAGAGGCAAAAGCCAAATCAACTCTCTCCCAAGCTGAATCTCGGGGACGTAAATATATTGAAGCAGCTGAATCTGATGCAGCAGCTATAAAGAATCAGGCAGAGTCTGAGGCTGAGGATTTGATCAACACCAAGAAGCGTGAAGGTGCACAGATCACCTCAAATGCAAAGCGTGAAGCTGAGCGAATGGTGATGACCGCAACTACTGAAGTTTCTGAATACCGCGCCTGGCTATCTGGCGTAATCTCTGAAGCGGAGCGTTTGTATCGAATCCAAACCCAATCACTTGATGCTGCCGAAAATGCAATTGCACAATCACGTTCCCGCTTAGAGTCAGCATTTAATCGTCTGGCAGAGCTACAAAAACAAGTGGTTTCGGCCATCGCATCTGATGGCACACCAACGGGTGATACCCGAGTCGCTGCCCGTCTGGCGAACGCACAAAACAGCGCTGACAACCCCGCAACCAAGTCATCGCCAACCACTCCTGCTCGAGCTAAATCAACCGCAGCAAAGACCGGCAAAACTAAGACAAAAAGCAAAACCAAAAAGTCTCGGTGATGTCTAGCTCCAGTAACCGCTACATTCAATCGGTCGATGGCCTAAGGGCTGTCGCGGTTTTGGCGGTTCTGTTCTATCACCTGGGGTTGGATTGGATTCCCGGAGGATTTCTTGGCGTCGATCTCTTCTTCGTTATTTCGGGCTATGTAATTACTGGGTTGATTCTTGATTCCATCGCAAGATCTGGAACTTTGGATCTGCGCGCTTTTTACCTAAGTCGTATTCGTCGATTGTTGCCCGCATTAATTGCGATGTTGGTATTTACTACTTTATTCATCGGCGTTTATGCACCTGAAACGGTTCGCAGATTTATTTCTGATATTCCATATGTGCTTTCCGGAACTATGAACTGGGCACTGGTGGCTCGCGAACAAGATTACTTTGAAAGTATTGGAAGACCACCTTTACTGCAACATACCTGGTCGCTAGCGGTTGAAGCTCAGTTCTATTTTGTTTGGCCACTGGTCTTATTGTTTATTCTGAAATACTTTGGCAAGAAGAATATTTCAATTGCTGCTCTGGCCATTGCATTGGCCTCTGCAGTAGCGCTGTTTGCATACTCAATACGCATTGATACTCAAGCCTCTGCTATCAGCCATGTTTATTTCGGTACCGATACCCACTCTATGGGCCTATTCCTGGGTTCAGCTTTGGCAGTAAGTTGGAAGCCACAAAACCTAACCCGGGAAATCTCAAAGCGAGCCCAAGACTTCATTGACTTTATTGGTGTATTTGGCTTTTTGGGATTGCTTGCTACTTTCTTGTTAATCAATGAAAGTGATCCCACTTTGTATCGCATCGCTTTCCCATTGTCGGCGATATTTGGTTGTGCAACCTTGATATCGGTCGTCCACCCAGCTTCAAGATTTGCTCCAATTCTCAGCGTCCGCCCGCTAATTTGGATTGGCGAACGCTCCTACGGAATCTATCTCTGGCACTGGATCGTCTTTCAATTGACCAGACCGTCTATTGACTTGGTCGGTGATGATTGGGCGCTATATGCGTTGCGTATTTTGATTGTCTTTGCGCTTGCTGACATTTCGTTACGTTACATAGAGGTTCCTGTGCGTCGCGGTTATTTTGAACTTTGGTTCCGAGGAATGAAATACCGCACTAAAGCAGTGCGTTTGCGGCAAAAGATTTCAACTCTGCTTGCAATCCTTGTCACATTTACTGCCACCTCATTGGTTTCAATCGATGCCATGAATCGAGCAGATCAGATTGCAGCGCTCGAAAAAGCTGCTGCATTGGAAAATAGCGAAGGTAGCCAAGTTGAAGAAGATCTCACTCAGGTAGTCACCGATTCACAAACACCCGGGTTATGGGTAACAGGAGACTCGGTGATTCTTGGAATCAGAAATGTATTGGCCAAGTATGAACGGATTGAGTTGATTAACGCCCGAGTTGGCCGGCAGATAGATGAGTTGATTGAGGTAGCCACAACGGATCAACAGTTTGTTGGGCAATCCCCTGTGGTGCTAAATCTCGGAAATAACAATCGCTTGGTCGAGTCTGATGTTGTGCGTTTAATGGAGATTGTGAGAAACCAGCCGAGGATAATCGTGGTAAACACCGCGGTTCCAAGATCCTGGAAAGATGAGAACAACGAGATTATCCGCTCAGTTGTGTCCCGTTATCCAAACACCATTCTGGTTGATTGGGACCGTATATCGGCAAATCATCCGGAGTATTTTGCGACCGACGGAGTTCACCTAAATCCTCCAGGGGTAAACGCATATGTTTCTGCAATCCGTGAAGTGTTAAACAAATAAAAAAACCGCCCCGTTTTGCGGAGCGGTTTTTTCGTAAAACAATAACTATTCAAACTTACCCTTCAAGGAAAACTTCTTAGCATCTACCTTGGTGCCATCTGAGTAAACAGATTGAAGAAGGAACTGGGTCCCGCCCTCTTGTCCTACCTTGGCAATTGCATAAGAAAGTTGATCCGCGGGAACTGTGGCAACCTCTTTGAAGTCAACAGCGTTGTATGAAACAGACACTAGGTATCCGGTCAGCCCCTCAGTAGCAGCAGGTGCTTTCCAACGAAGTGTTACTCCTTCATCGCCATTTGCAATAGCAACAAAACTCTGTGGAGCTTCATAGGCAGCGATTGTTGGCTCTTCGCTAGCAGATTCTGATGGTTCCGCGGTTGGTTCTTCAGAAACTGATTCAGATGCTGCAGGTTTTGGCGCGGCATCATCATTGCTTGAAGAGTTGGTTAAAGCAAAAATCGCAAGCAGAACTACGCCGGCAATAACAAGAAAGACAACACTGTTTGAGCTTTTCTTAGCAGGTGCAGCTGGAGTTGCTGGTTTAGCAGGTGCAGCTTGTGCAGGTGCTCCGACTTTTACATTTGATCCGCTTGGAACTGGTGGAATAACAATCTTGGATGCATCTGTTTTGGCAGCAACTTTAACCGCTACCGCTTTCTTTGCTGGACGCTTAGTCGCACTCTTTGCCGAAGCTCTCTTGGCAGGTTTCTTGGCCGCTACTTTCTTACTAGCTGATTTTTTAGTCGCTGATTTTTTGGTAGCGGATTTCTTTGCTGTCTTTTTTGCCGCTTTTTTGGCCGGTGCCTTTTTGGTTACCTTCTT
>CAZIAI010000006.1:5031-8600 GCA_964536895.1 uncultured Clavibacter sp. | reverse complement strand
CCGGGCGCTTTGCAGAAGCTTTTTTCTTTGCTGCCACAACATCTCCTTCGACTTAACTGAAATTTAATAGACCTGCTAAATGGAGTTGAGTGCTTCACTCACAGGCTGCGATAGTCGAAGCCTACCTTTGGCACAGGTGTAATTGCGCCTATCAACCGCCGATAAAGCCTTGGATTTTTGGGGCAATCTCACGCAATGCTTTGCCTCTGTGGCTGATGGCATCCTTTTCTTCTGGCCTCATCTGTGCGGTAGATATTGAAAAGCCAACGGGTTGAAAAATTGGGTCATAGCCAAACCCGAACTCTCCAACAGGGTTTCGCAGCACTTTGCCTTGAACCTCGCCCCGCACAAGCAGCTTTTCCCCATCTGGTCGAGCTAGAGCTATCACGCAGACAAACTGTGCTCCCCTGTGTTCATCAGCAATAGATTCCAATTCATTCAAGACCTTCGCAATGTTTGCTTTGTCATCACCATGTACACCGGACCAGCGAGCAGAGTAAACACCTGGGGCGCCGCCTAAGGCATCTATGGCGATACCGCTGTCATCTGCCAATGCAGGCAAACCCGTTGCGGTAGCGATGGTCTGCGCCTTAAGCAGAGCGTTTTCCTCAAAACTTTCGCCAGTTTCCTCAACATCATCAAGATCAAACTCTGCAACAGAACGTAACTTCACATTTGGCGCGTGAATGTTTAGTAGGCGCTGCACCTCTTGAATCTTTCCTTGATTTCGCGTGGCGATTACCAATTCAGTCATTTGCTGGCGCTCGCTTTACTTGCTGTGCGAAAGTGAAGGTTTAACAACTGATTGTCACTTGCCATTTATGACTAATGGTGAGGCGAGCGCGCTTTTTTGAAGAGCGGCTAAATCCGTACAACCTTGGGCGCCTAAATCAAGTAGTTGATTTAAAAGATTGCGATCAAAAGGCTTTCCTTCGGCAGTCCCTTGCACTTCTACAAAACTTCCATCTCCAGTGCAGACGATGTTCATGTCAGTCTCGGCGTTAACATCCTCTTCATAACAAAGATCAAGCATGGGCTTTGAGTTTATGATTCCAACACTAACTGCAGCCACCGAACCAATTAACGGTGAGCCACCTTTAATATGACCCTTGGTTGTTGCCCATGTAATTGCATCGCTTAATGCGACGTAAGCGCCTGTGATTGCTGCAGTACGGGTGCCACCATCTGCCTGCAAAACATCACAATCCAAAACAATGGTGTTCTCCCCCAACGCATTCATATCTACTATGGAGCGCAGAGATCTGCCGATTAGTCGGGAAATCTCCTGGGTTCGTCCACCAAGTTTTCCTTTCACACTCTCTCGATCAGAGCGGGTATGCGTTGCGCGCGGCAACATTGAGTATTCCGCGGTTACCCATCCCTTTCCAGAACCAACCAACCAACGAGGTACTCCGGGGGTAAAGCTTGCAACACATAAGACTCTGGTGTTCCCAAAAGAAACCAAAACTGAGCCTTCAGCTTGATTTAACCAACCTCGCTGAAATGAGATTGGGCGGAGTTGAGTTTCACTTCTGCCATCGATTCGCAAACTGCTCATGCGCCATCCTCCATTTGATTGTTTAAGCCCTACTTCTCTGGGTTCTACCTATCCTGTACTGCAGGTGTTCCTTGTACAAAGTTAACTTCGGGGCCCAAGAATCTACGAGCCAGATGGGCAAAAGTTTCTGGATCTCCACTTGAAATGAACTTGTGGGTTGCAGGACTCTGCTCAACGCGTAGTAAATTCTTCTCAACCAAAACACGGTAAAGATCTTTTGCAGTCTCCTCTGCGCTGGAAACCAAGGTGACATCCTCGCCCATCACATATGAAATTACACCGGTAAGCAATGGATAGTGAGTACATCCCAAAACTAAGGTATCGATGTCGGCGTTCTTTAACGGCGTTAGATATTTTTGCGCCGCTGCTGTTACCGCAGGACCTGAGGTTTCTCCGCGCTCTACAAAGCTGACAAAATCAGGACAGGCGATAGTAGATAAATTTAAATGGGGCGCCGCAGCAAAGGCATCGTTATAAGCCTGAGAATCAATAGTTGTTTGTGTACCAATAACGCCAACTCTTCCAGATTTTGTAGCGGCAACTGCGCGTCTAACCGCAGGTTGGATTACCTCGATAACAGGGATTGAATAACGCTCGCGTGCATCACGAAGCATCGCTGCGCTGGCGGTATTGCAGGCAATCACAATCGCCTTGACTCCAGACTCAACTAGAGAATCCATAATCTCAAGGGCAAAGGAGCGCACCTGCGCTAAAGCTCTTGGGCCATATGGACCGCGCGCGGTGTCACCGAAATAGATGGTTGATTCATTGGGCAGCTGATCAATGATTGCCCGGGCCACCGTGAGGCCACCCAGACCAGAATCAAAGATGCCTATAGGCGCATTTGCTGAGGGGTTGGGCACGGAGTGAAGTCTAAAGGTTGAAAAATATGTGGCCTGGCTCATTATTTATTGAGATTTTCATGTCCGATTTGCCCCAGAAAGTCATGAAAAAAATTAAGAAAACTTAAGAATTGCCGTGATTTCGGCTTGAACAACACATGACTAAGTAGGACCCTTTTACCTAAGCGTTTCGACCGAGGCTTCATATGGGCCTACGGAAGAGACGATCGCTTGGCCCAGAACGGGTTGAGCAAACTAAGGCTCGACGCAAGTCGAGCGAACCTAATAGCCCACGGAGGCCATTTTGCTTCAATTATCAGCAACCGAGTGGAGCGTCGTTTATAACATCCTTTCATTTGGACTTATTTCGATGCTTGCCACAACTGTTTACACCCTTGTTTCACAACATCGCGTTCTTCCTAAGTACCGCAACGCGCTTGTACTTTCATCGATGGTTACATTCATCGCTGGTTACCACTACCTTCGAATCTTTGATTCATTCAAGGATGCAACTGCAGAAGGTACATTTAATGTTGCAACAGATATCAACGCTAGCCCAATGGCATTCAATGAGGGCTACCGCTATGTTGACTGGATTTTGACAGTTCCATTGCTTCTTGTTGAGGTAATTGCAGTTCTTGCACTCGCTAAAGAGGCTTCAAAGTCACTAATCATGCGTCTTGTTCCTGCATCAGCAGCAATGATCGCACTTGGTTATCCAGGAGAAACATCATCTGATCAGGGTGAGAAGATCATGTGGGGCGTACTCTCCACAATTCCATTCCTTTACATCCTCTACGTCCTATTCGTAGAGCTAGGTAAGTCTCTTGATCGCCAGCCAGAAGGAGTTGCCGCAACCATCGGTCGCCTACGCCTTCTTCTCATCGCATCATGGGGCGTTTACCCAATCGCGTACCTACTTCCAATCATCGATGCAGATGGAGCCGCAAGCTCAGGAGCATTCGTTGGACGTCAAGTTGGTTACACCATCGCTGACGTAGTCGCGAAGTGCGTATGGGGTCTAACAATTCTGAAGATCGCTCGCATGAAGTCCATTGCAGAAGGCATGAAGGACGATCACTAAGAACAAAGCGCTATCAAGTAAATCTTGGTAGCGATTACGTAGTAGTAATGACAGGGCTCGGGAAACCGGGCCCTGTTTCTTTTTT
>CAZIAI010000006.1:2961-4931 GCA_964536895.1 uncultured Clavibacter sp. | reverse complement strand
TTTATCTTTAATTTGTATTGGTTGAATCAATCGCTTCCAGCAATGATTGCTGGAGCCATCCCAGCCAGGAATAAACCGCGTAAACCGCCTTCATTGGATCGTTATCGAGCATCAACTCATACTTTCGATGCAGCGATTCGCTCTCAGGTTTTTCCTCTCGTCTCTCGATCCCAAATCCTAATCGGACGGCAAGTGCGATGCGCAGATCATTTAGTCCTGCCAGCCAAACTAAAGCATCAGAAGGGCTTAATCTGAGATCGATACTGCCTTTATCCAGCGGAATATCCCCATTCCAATCCTCATCCTGGGGCAGCAAAGCTTCATAAATTGCCAGAGCATGAGACTTTTTCTTTTCCCTTAATCCATGCTCGGTATAGCGGCGAAACTCCCCCGCCTCGCGCTCATCGTCATAGGCGTTAGGCAATAAGCGGCGCAGAACGGGATCTTCTGGAGGTGAATCAGAGCTAGAGATTCCAACTAGATGAAGCAGTGGATCAATCTGATGTGATTGCGAAGCACCATCTGACAATAACTCCAAAATTTGAGCGGTTAGGTTTACGAGTACATGCGCCTCTTGAGAGGAAAAAGTTATCGATAGTTCTCCATCCTCACCTCTAATGAAAGATGACATTAGATTTCATCATCTCTTTGCAATGTGGCCCAGAGGCCATATTCGTGCAATCGAGAAACATCACGTTCCATTTCTTCTCTAGTGCCAGAAGAAACAACGGCGCGACCTTCATTATGAACCTTTAACATCAACTCAGTTGCCCGCTCTTTGGAGTAGCCGAACAACACCATGAAAACATGGGTTACATAAGTCATTAAGTTAACGGGGTCATCCCAAACAACGCACACCCAAGGGCGATCGGCTTTTAAATCAAACTCAATATCTGATTCAGTAACTGTCCCTAGAGCCATAAGTTCACCAAACTATGGTTTCAACTTAACTTAGAAGCCGGTTTTTGATGGGCCATCTGAGCCACCTGTGGCCCCACCATTGGAGCCATCATCTGGCCCTTTACGCATCCCGGCATGAATTTCTTTGCAGGTTGGACAGATTGGAAACTTTTTTGGATCACGTGATGGAATCCAACGCTTTCCACAAAGTGCGGTTACCGGCTTTCCAGAGACCGCCGACTCAACAATCTTTTCCTTCTTCACATAGTGTGAAAATCTCTCGTGATCACCTGACTCCAGATCTTCTTGAGAGCTGCTTTCTAGCCTCTCATCTAACAAGGTGTCACCGTTTATAGAGTCTCCGTCTCGCGAAAGGCCTTTGCCACGAGAGAACAACCCCATGCTCTCTGCCTCACGAGTTGAATTAACCGCAGAAATCATGGATGAATAGTAAAGCCAACCGCGTACGATATGCAGATGAAAGATCTCTTAAAGACAGAGCATCTCACCAGGGCAGATGCAGAGCTGCTGCTTGATACCGCAGCCAGATTTGCCAGCGAGCCGTTAGGCGCCAGTGACGCCCTAAAGAATAAAACTGTTGCAATCTACATGTCTAAGCCATCAACTCGCACCCGCTTGGCATCGGAAACCGCGGTCGCTCATCTTGGCGGTACCCCTGTGTTTCTCAGAGGCGATGAATTGCAAATTGGACGTGGAGAAACTATTGCCGACACCGCACGTGTTATCTCTGAGTTTTGCAGCGCTCTTTTGATCCGCACTTATGCCCAATCTGAAGTTGATGAACTAGGTGCTAACGCCAGCATTCCTGTTATTAATGGTTTGACTGATTACGATCATCCAACGCAAGCACTTGCAGATTGGGCGAGCATCCGGGAAAAGTTTGGCAAAGATATCCAGGGAAGAAAATTTGTTTATCTCGGTGATGGAAATAATGTCACGACAGCTTGGTTGACGATGGGTGCCATCATGGGCGCACATGTCGTCGCCGCTACCCCAGAAGGCAAATGGGCTCCGGACTCTGAAGTAGTCAGCATTGCTCGCAAACTTGC
>CAZIAI010000006.1:0-2861 GCA_964536895.1 uncultured Clavibacter sp. | reverse complement strand
ATTTGGCGTGAAGTTCTTCATCGCAGAACCACGATTCAAGCAATCATCTATCACCTAGTACGTGGTGAGCTAAAGGGCTAGGCTTCCAACATGCGCGTGCTAGTACCTGCGGAAGTAAAGGCTGGCGAAAAGCGTGTGGCATTACTTCCTGACATTATTTCAAAACTAACTCGTGCCGGCTTAAGTGTCACAGTCCAATCTGGTGCAGGAGTTCACGCTGGAGCAAGTGATGATTCATATGTGGCTGCAGGGGCGCAGATTTGCGAATCCTCTAACCTAACCGCAGAGTTAAAAACTGCCGATGTTGTGCTCTCGGTACAAGCATTATCTCTTGAGAATATTGCTCTTTTGAAATCTGGAGCAATAACTATTTCATTTTTGTCAGCCACAAATGCGATTGAATGTATCGAAGCACTCGCCAAAGTTGGTGCTACTGGGTTTTCGCTAGAGGCTGTCCCTCGAATTTCTCGTGCGCAATCAATGGACGCTCTTACTTCGCAGGCTCTTTGTGCTGGGTATCGCGCGGCATTAGTGGCAGCGGATTTGTCTCCTAGGTTCTTCCCATTGTTAATGACCGCTGCTGGAACTGTTACTCCAGCAAATGTGCTGGTCCTAGGTGCTGGAGTTGCAGGATTACAAGCCATCGCAACTGCGCGACGCTTGGGTGCTGTTGTATCTGCTTACGATGTTCGCCCATCATCTGCTGATGAAGTTAGATCAATGGGAGCAACATTTATTGAGTTGGAGTTAGAAGCTTTAGAAGGCCAAGGTGGTTATGCCCGCGAGATGAGTGAAGAGCGGGCGCAGAAGCAAAGAGAGTTGTTAACTCCTTTCATCTCGAAGTCACATGTATTGATCACAACCGCCGCAGTTCCTGGACGAACTGCCCCAAGATTGGTCACCAAAGAGATGTATGCCGCGATGCCAAATGGCGCGGTGATTGTTGATTTAGCTGCGGAAAGCGGTGGCAATGTCGAGGGTTCACTGCCAGGAGAGATTGTGACAACAGCTAATGGGGTAAGGATTTGGGGCGGCAAGGATGTTCCAAGTCAGCTCCCATTTCATGCTTCGTATCTTTACTCCCGTAACGTTGTAAACCTTTTGCTGTTAATGACCAAAGATGGCGTCGTTACCCCGGATTTCACTGATGAAATCATCGATGCTGCTGCGCTAACTCATGCTGGCGTAAAGCGAAAGGGGGCGTAAAACATGGATGTTATTGCGATCATAACGATTTTTGTTTTGGCAGTGTTTGTCGGTTTCGAGGTGGTATCAAAGGTTTCCTCAACACTTCATACCCCACTAATGAGCGGTGCTAACGCAATTCATGGAGTTATCTTGGTTGGCGCAATCATCGTTGCTGATCACAGCGAAACCCCTCTAGAGCTTGGATTGTCACTTGCTGCCATCGTCTTGGCTACCATAAACATGGTTGGCGGTTTTTTGGTTACCGATCGAATGCTTGAAATGTTTAAGGGCAAGAGTGGTAAATCAGCACCTGGAGACAAATCATGAACCGCACTATTTATGATTTGATCGGCTTGAGTGCTGGCGTGATGTTCATTCTTGCGCTGAAGGGTTTGTCTCATCCAAAGACTGCAAGGCGTGGAAATATTCTTGGCGCTATTGGTGCAACTATTGCAACAGTGGCGGTATTTTTTCATAAATCTGATGGCGGATCACTCCCCCTTAACAATCTCGGCTGGATTCTTGGAGCGGTAGCAATCGGTGTAATTGTTGGCGTGCCAGCTGCGCGCCGGGTCCAAATGACCGCTATGCCTCAACTAGTCGCTTTGTTCAATGGAGTGGGAGGCGGTGCTGCAGCTTTAGTAGCGATTGTCGAGTATTTGAAGCTAGGTTCTAGCGCGTCAACGGCGGTTGTGATTGCCACAGTCTTTACAGTTTTAGTCGGCTGCGTTTCCTTCTCTGGATCAATCGTCACCTTCCTCAAACTTCAAGAGTTAATGACTACGCGCCCTGTTGTATTTCCTGGTGGCAGATTTGTTATCGCGGCAACATTGCTTGGAACTCTGGCCAGCGCTGTATGGGTTGTCGGCTCAATGGGCACCACGCCGTTATTGGTGTTGGCAATTTTGTCACTTCTTTTCGGAGTCCTATTTGTACTGCCGGTGGGCGGTGCAGATGTTCCAATAGTTATCTCGTTATTGAACGCTTTCACCGGCTTGACTGTTGCAGCTGGTGGTTATGTTCTTGATGCAACGCTTCTCATCATCGCAGGAACACTAGTCGGAGCCTCTGGAACTATCCTGACGAGATTAATGGCTGAGGCGATGGGCAGATCTCTGTTTGGCACACTCTTTGGCGCTTTTACCGCTAAGCCTCAGGAGGCTGGTTCTGCCAGCGAAGATCGACCTGTTAAATCTGGAACACCTGATGATGTTGCAATCTTGCTGAATTACGCCCGTCGCGTTGTGATAGTCCCAGGTTTTGGATTAGCGGTAGCTCAGGCGCAACATACAGTCAGAGAGTTAGCTGATTTGCTAACGGCAAAAGGAATAGATGTTGCTTATGGAATTCATCCTGTTGCTGGCCGCATGCCAGGTCATATGAATGTGCTCTTGGCAGAGGCTAATGTTCCCTATGAGCAGCTATCAGAAATGGAGGAAGTGAATCCAACATTTCCACAGACTGATGTCGCGCTGATTATTGGAGCTAACGATGTCGTCAATCCAGCCGCAAAAACCACACCGGGATGCCCAATTTACGGAATGCCAATTTTGGATGTTTCCCAGGCTGCAAACGTGATTTTCCTAAAGCGTTCTATGCGACCAGGTTTTGCAGGAATTGAAAATGAACTGCTTTTCGATTCAAAGACGACTCTACTGTTTGGAGATGCTAAA
>CAZIAI010000005.1:0-67952 GCA_964536895.1 uncultured Clavibacter sp. | reverse complement strand
CTGCTTAATTCGATGGATATGGATGGCACCCGTGCGGGTTATGACCTAGAACTGATCAGAGTTGCGCGAAAGGTATCAAGTGTCCCGGTTATTGCTAGTGGTGGCGCAGGAGATATTGAAGACTTTAGTCGTGCCATCGAGTCGGGGGCTGATGCTTTGCTAGCGGCGAGCGTTTTTCATTTTGGGATTTATCGGATACGTGACATAAAGCAGGACCTGAAGCGCAAGGGTTATTTGGTGCGGGAAGCATCCCTGATGGGAGAGAATTCCTAGGTGAACCAAGAACTCTTCGAAAAATTTGCTGCCGCAGACTCCTTGCTTCCAGCCGTAGTTCAAGATGCCAGCTCTAAAGATGTTTTGATGTTGGCTTGGGTCAACAAGGCCGCGCTACAGCAAAGTATTGAAAGTAGAAGAGCCACCTTTTGGAGTAGAAGTCGAAATCAGATCTGGGTAAAAGGTGAAACCTCCGGCAATTATCAGCAAATTGAAGAGATTAGATTTGACTGTGACTCAGATTCATTTTTGTTCTTGGTCACCTCACATGGCCCCGCGTGTCATACAGGTGAGCACTCCTGTTTCTACCGCGAAGTCAATCTATAGATGAGCGGTCTGATGAACATAAATGATTTTCGTGCCTACGCCAAAGAGTTTAATGTTATTCCCGTGTCAACGAGTTTTCTGGCAGACAACGAAACGCCCTTGACCATCTACAGCAAACTTTGCCAGGACAGAGAAAATACTTTTTTGCTCGAATCCGCTGAGCATGGTGGAGCGTGGTCGCGATATTCATTCATCGGAGTAAACAGCGAGGCGACCTTAACGGAAAAAAATGGTCTGGCACATTGGCTGGGAACCATGCCTGCAGGTGCACCAGTTGGGATAGATCCATTGGAAGCCTTGAATATTGCAAGCAAACACTTGCGTTCACCAAAGATTGAATCCCTTCCACCACTTACCGGCGGACTAGTTGGCTATCTAGGTTATGACGCGGTGCGCAGACTTGAGAAGTTGCCAGCACAGGCAATAGATGAATTGCAGCTACCTGAGTTGGCTTTCATGCTAACTACCGATCTTGCAGTTTATGATCACCTCAAAGGTGTAGTGACTTTAATTGCAAACGCTATCAATTGGGATGGCTCGGATGAACGCGTCGATCAGGCATACGAAGCTGCACTAACAAGACTTCAGGTAATGAGTAAATCTTTAGCAGCTAGCACCACAAGTACGGTAATGAATCTGCCCAGCCAAGTTACTCCTGAGTTTGATCGCAACTTTACGAGCGATGAGTACATCGCCAAAGTAGGTTTGATTAAGGAAGAGATTAAATCTGGAGAAGCATTCCAAGTGGTTTTGTCTCAACGTTTTTCCATGGAATGTTCATCTGATGCCATGGATGTTTATCGCATGCTGCGTTTAAGCAATCCCAGTCCCTACATGTATCTCTTTAGATTTTCAGATGGCTTATCTGTTGTCGGATCAAGTCCTGAAGCCTTGGTGAAAGTGAATGGTTCAGATGTAATGGTTCATCCCATTGCCGGCACTCGAAAAAGATCATCCAATCCAGAGGAAGATCTAAGGCTAGGCGAAGAGCTGCTAGCCGATCCCAAAGAGCGGGCCGAGCATTTAATGTTGGTTGATTTGGGGAGAAATGATTTAGGGCGGGTTTGTGATCCCGGAACAGTGAATGTTGTTGAGTTCATGCAATTAGAGCGCTACTCGCATGTAATGCACATCGTCTCTACCGTGACAGGAAAGTTGAATCCGAAGCGCTCACCTGTCGAGGCTTTGTACGCCGTTTTCCCGGCAGGAACATTGTCAGGTGCGCCGAAGCCGCGAGCCATGGAGATTATCGAGAGTAACGAACCATCGCGTAGAGGAGTTTATGGTGGCGCGATTGGTTATATCGACTTCACCGGCAACCTTGATACTTGCATTGCAATCAGAACCGCAGTCATCAAATCTGGCAAGGCTTATATACAAGCCGGCGCCGGAATAGTGGCGGATTCAAATGCGGCTAGCGAAAATGAGGAGTGCCTCAACAAAGCAGCTGTTGTGTTGTCTGCTGTAGCGGCTGCAAATCAACTGCAATCTGTAGCGCCGGGTAATTCTGCATGACAGTGCTAGAAGAAATAATTCGCGGTGTATTGGAAGACCAGAAATCGCGCGAGCTCTCAAGATCTGAACTTGATGAAATGCTAAGCCAGGTTGCGCCGCCACTAGATGCATTAGCAGCCTTGCGCTCCGGACCATTGTCATTAATTGCCGAAGTTAAACGCTCATCGCCAAGCAAAGGAGTGCTTGCTGAGATTTCTGATCCGGAGGCACTTGCAAAAAGATACGAGACATCGGGCGCGGCTGTGGTCAGCGTATTGACGGAGGAACGTCGATTCGGTGGCTCTCTAGCCGATCTCATCAAGGTGAAATCAAATGTAAACATTCCGGTACTGAGGAAAGATTTCATCGTAAATGAATACTTATTAAGGGAAACGAGGGCCTACGGAGCAGATCTTCTGCTATTGATTGTTGCGGCTTTGGATGATGTGTTACTGCGAGATTTGTATCAATTGAGTTCAGAGTTAGGAATGAAAACCTTGGTAGAGGTTCACTCGGCTCATGAGTTAGAGAGAGCTTTGGTGCTAAATCCCGAGATAGTCGGGGTTAATTCCAGAAACTTGAAGACTCTTGAGATTGATCTCGCTAACTTCGAACTTTTGATTCCGATGATTCCTGCTGGCGTACTAAAGGTTGCTGAATCAGGGATTAGTTCTGTACAAGATGTGACTCGGGCAATGTCTGCAGGAGCGGATGCGATTTTGGTGGGCGAGTCTTTAGTGAAGGCAGGAAATCCAGAGCAGTCGATTTCTGAGTTCTTGAATGTCGCGAAAACAAAGTAAGCCTTAGAATTCGATCATGGAGCCCACCTCACTAATCGGCCATTTCGGGCCATATGGGGGCAGGTTCGTGCCCGAGGCTTTAATCGCTGCTTTAGATGAGCTGAGTGCAGCACACTTGAATGCACAATCTGATGTAAGTTTTCAAGAAGAGCTTAGTGAGTTGCATCGGACCTACACCGGTCGCCCATCAATAATTACCGAAGCTGCCAGATTTGCAAAGCATGCCGGTGGCGCAAAAATACTTCTCAAGCGCGAAGATTTGAATCACACCGGTAGTCACAAAATTAATAATGTTTTGGGCCAAGCGCTTTTGACAAAACGCATGGGTAAAAAAAGAATCATCGCTGAAACAGGTGCTGGACAGCATGGTGTTGCATCTGCAACAGCGGCCGCACTCTTGGGCTTGGAATGTGTCGTTTACATGGGGGAGGAAGACACAAAGCGCCAAGCTTTAAATGTGGCTCGCATGAAACTACTCGGAGCAACAGTTGTGCCGGTAACGACCGGGTCACGAACTTTGAAAGATGCAATCAACGAGGCCATGCGGGATTGGGTAACAAATGTTGAATCAACTCATTATCTTCTTGGTACCGTCGCGGGGCCGCATCCTTTCCCAACCATGGTCCGCGATTTTCACCGCATTATTGGGGTTGAGGCTAGACAACAGGTTTTGGAATTGTTTGGACGTTTGCCTGATGCGGTATTGGCATGTGTTGGTGGTGGATCAAATGCCATCGGAATATTCCACCCCTTTATTGAAGATAAAGAGGTACGGCTAATTGGATTGGAAGCGGGCGGTTCTGGTGTTGAAACTGGCAAACATGCCGCAACAATTGTTGGCGGTACACCAGGAGTTCTTCATGGCACGCGCTCGTATGTGTTACAAGATGAAAACGGCCAAACCGTCGAATCACATTCAATTTCGGCTGGTTTAGATTATCCAGGCGTCGGACCAGAACACGCCTTCTTGCATGACATCGGCCGCGCGGAGTATCGGGCGATCACTGATGATCAAGCGATGCACGCCTTTGCATTGCTATCCCAAACCGAAGGAATTATTCCGGCAATTGAAACCGCTCACGCTTTAGCGGGCGCATTGCAGGTAGGAAATGAATTGGGAGAAAATGCGGTGCTTTTGATCAATCTATCGGGACGCGGCGATAAGGATGTGCAAACCGCAGCACAGTATTTTGGAATCCCACTTTGAGTCATTCATTGCAAGAGGTTTTTGATCGGGCAAAGCAAGAGAATCGTGCTGCTCTGATTGGCTATATGCCAGCAGGATTTCCAAGCAAAGATGGTTCAAAGAAGATAATCCAGGCGATGGTTGATGGTGGCGTCGACATTGTTGAGGTGGGTTTTCCCTATAGCGATCCGGTAATGGATGGCGCGGTAATCCAACAAGCCGCAGAGATTGCTCTGCAAAATAAAACTAGTGCGGCAGATGTTTTAGATGTTGTCTCAAGTGTTTCCGTTCCGGCATTAGTAATGACTTATTGGAATCCGATTGAGCGTTTTGGAGTGAAACTTTTTCCCGAGAAACTTTCCCATTCTGGAGGGGTCGGAGTAATCACACCGGATCTCACGATTGAAGAGTCTCAAGATTGGATCTCATCCACTAACGCGTTTGGAGTTTCACGGGTTTATGTTGTGGCACCGAGTACTAGCGATGAGAGGTTAGAGCGAGTTGTTGATTCATGCTCTGGATTTGTTTATGCCGCGAGTTTGATGGGGGTGACTGGGGCCCGCACCGCAGTTTCCTCGGATGCCCAGACATTGGTTTCACGGGTTAGGCGGTTCACAAAACTTCCAGTGGCGGTGGGCCTGGGGGTTTCCAATCGCGAGCAGGCGGCACAGGTAGCGAGCTACGCCGATGGAGTCATTGTGGGCTCAGCCTTTATAAAGCTGGTGTTGGAGGCCCCGGACGAGAAAGAGGCCATAGAACGGGTTAAAGTTCTCGCGTCAGAGTTGGCCCAAGGGGTTCGAAGAAAATAACCTCAGGTAGTTTGAGAGTTTCAAACCACTGATGCAAGTAGCCAACCAGAGAAATGAGGAGCAGCTGTGCCAAAGCAACCACGTCCCCGTAACGTTCGAAAAGACAAGAACGCAGGCGATACCGTAACTAGAAACATCGTAATTGGAATGGTTGCGTTGGTTGTTTTGTCAGGCCTGATCTTTACCGTAATCGACAAGCGCAGTTCATCAGAGGTTGCTCTCCCAACCACAATCGAAAGCATTGATTCCTCAAAAAATGGCGCTCCACTAGTAGGCAAGATTCTTCCTGAGAATGATTACGGCATTTCATTCAATGATGAAAACACATTCCGAATCGACATCTGGGAAGATTTTCAATGCCCATTTTGCAAGTTCTTTGAGACCGCTATGGGCGGATATCTAGAAACTTTAGTTAGAGAAAATCAAGCAAAAGTTGTGTATCACATGGCTTCCTTCTTAGGTCAAGAGTCAGTGCGTGCGGCGAACGCGGTTAACTGCGCGGTAGATCAAGGTCGGTTTATTGAGTATCACCGAGCGCTCTACGAGGTACAAGCCTCCGAAAATAGTGGCATTTTCTCAAATAAGAATTTAGTGGAAATTGGTAAACGTCTTGGAATTACTAGCCCGGATTTTGAAAGTTGTGTAAACGATCAAAAGTATGCGGACACGGTTTCCAAAGTCGGTCAGTCCATGAAGAAAAACGGCGTCGAGGGAACTCCAACTGTTTTCATAAATGGAAAGCAATGGAATCGCACAAGCTCAGAGTTCAAACTTGATGAGTTCAAGGCGGCGGTAGAAGCAGCCAAGCAATAATGTTTGCTGCAATTCCATCTCCAATTGATTCAACACTGGAGATTGGTCCGCTTACCTTTCATTACTACGCACTCTGCATCATTTTGGGGGTTGTAGCCGCGGTTTATGCTGGCAACAAAAGATATGTTGCAGCCGGCGGACAACCAGGAGTAGTAAGTGATGTAGCCGTAGTTGCCGTTCCTGCAGGAATTATCGGTGGTCGTCTCTATCATGTGATTACCTCGCCTCAGGATTACTTTGGCGTAGGCGGAGATCCCATTTCTGCCTTTTATATCTGGCAAGGTGGACTTGGTATCTGGGGTGCGATTGGACTGGGCTTTGTTGGCGCATATTTGGCGTATCGCAGACATCCAAAGGTTAGGTCAAGTCAAACAGGTCAGCTCAACGTCAACTTTGCCGTGTTTGCCGATGCGCTTGCTCCGGCACTTTTGATTGCTCAAGCTATCGGACGTTGGGGTAATTGGTTCAACAAAGAACTTTTTGGCAGACCACTTGATGCGCCATGGGCATTAGAGATACCGCTGCGTTATAGACCTATTGGTTACTCAAGTTTTGAGAGCTTTCATCCCGTGTTTCTCTATGAATCAATTTGGTGCCTCGCAGTTGCGGCTTTTCTCATGATTAATTCGAGAGTTAAACGTTTGCAGCCGGGCTCAGTTTTCGCCCTTTATGTTGGGCTCTACAGCCTAGGAAGAGGATTCATAGAACTAATCAGAATCGATGAGGCAAATTTGATTCTCGGCCTGAGATTGAATGTATTTACCAGCATAATCCTCGGGGTACTTGCTTTGATTTTCCTTAAGAGATTTAACTCCGCTAAGGTATAAATATGGGAATGGCAGAAATTCATCTACGTAACGAGGATCATCGAACCCATAGAGCAGGCTGGTTAAGAGCGGCGGTGCTCGGAGTAAACGACGGTCTAGTTTCTACGGCCTCGTTAATGATTGGAGTTGTCTCTGCGCAGAAAAATGATTTTGTTGTCACAGTTGGATTGGCCGGAATTGCTGCCGGCGCAATGTCGATGGCGGTTGGCGAGTATGTTTCAGTCAGATCACAAAATGACATCGAAGAATCTGATCGCAAGTTAGAAATCGAACACCTTGCAGTTGATCCTGAGGGCGAACTTGAAGAGCTCACGCAGATTTACCAAGCACGTGGACTCTCGCGCCCAACTGCACAACAAGTTGCTAAAGAACTCCATGAGCATGATGCCTTAGGTGCTCACCTGCGTGATGAGTTGGGGCAGTATGAGGCCACAAAGGCAAGACCTTTGCAGGCAGCTTTTGCTTCCGCATTAAGTTTCACCGCAGGGGGATTAATACCTCTTTTGGGCGCGCTATCTCCAAGCCTCGGAGGAAAAGCGGTCTCGATAGTTCTCGTCACTCTCTTGGGTCTAGTAATTGCTGGGGTAATTAGCGCTAAGACCGCTGGTTCCAGCATCTGGCGCACCACCTCACGGATTCTCTTCGGTGGCATCTTGGGCATGGCGATTACCGCGATCGTGGGACAAGCCGCGCACATATCCGGCATTTAGCTCGGCTTACTTCTCCAAAACAACCATTCCTTGATAGATTTGCGCCTCTTGATTAGGGCCATTGCCGTCCCAAATAAATCACCAGAAGTTCAACTCTAAAACAGGGGCGTATCGTGGCGGCATTCTCAGCTATTCCCAAGGCTCAGGGTCTTTACAACCCAGCCAATGAACACGATGCGTGCGGCGTTGCGATGGTTGCAACACTTAATAAAAAAGCCACTCATGAAATTGTCCAACAAGGATTAATCGCTCTTAGAAACCTAGAACACCGCGGCGCCTCAGGGGCTGAGGTTAATAGCGGAGATGGCGCCGGAATCTTGGTGAGAATTCCAGATGAATTCTTTCGCGCCGTTTTGCCATTTGATTTACCACAAGCGGGATATTACGCGGCAGGAAATGTCTTTCTCACAAAGAACTTTGCTGGCAAGGCGCGCATCGAACAAATTGCAAAAGAGGAAAACTTAATAATTCTTGGTTGGCGCGATCTGCCAATCAACTCTACCTCGCTCGGCGCTACCGCTTTGTCGGTGATGCCACACTTTGAGCAAATTTTTGTTTCCTCAAGTGACCAAGCATTTGATTTAGATCTCGATCGCAGAGCTTTTTGCTTCCGCAAGAGAGTCGAGCATGAACTTTCAGTCTATTTTCCATCTCTATCGAGCAGAACTATTGTTTACAAAGGAATGTTGACAACCGGTCAACTAGAAGAGTTTTTCCCTGATCTTTCAGACCCGCGATTTGCTTCGCCACTCGCGTTGGTGCACTCAAGATTTTCCACGAATACCTTTCCTTCATGGCCGTTGGCGCACCCATATCGCTTCATCGCACACAATGGTGAAATTAATACCGTTCGCGGCAATCGAAATTGGATGGCGGCAAGAGAGGCTTTACTTGAGAGCGATTTAATACCAGGGGATTTAAAGCGTCTCTTTCCGATTGTTGATCCTGCAGGCAGCGACTCCGCATCTTTTGATGAGGTATTAGAGCTGCTGTATCTCGGCGGGCGAACATTGCCGCACTCAATTTTGATGATGATTCCTGAAGCTTGGGAGAATCACGAAAGCATGCCACCGAAGTTGAAGGATTTTTATCGCTTCCATGCATCACTAATGGAGCCATGGGATGGACCAGCATGTGTGACATTCACAGATGGAAATCAAATTGGCGCGGTACTGGATCGAAATGGATTGCGTCCGTCAAGATTCTGGGTCACAGAAGATGGAATGGTTATTCTGGCTAGCGAAGTTGGTGTCTTGGATGTACCCCAAGAAAAAGTCGTGCGAAAAGGAAGATTGCAACCAGGCAGAATGTTCTTGGTTGATATTGCGGCTGGAAGAATTATTGAAGATGAAGAAATTAAGAATTCACTGGCTTCTAATGCGCCGTATGGAGAATGGCTGCATGCCGGAATAGTTCGATTGTCTGAACTGCCAGCGCGCGAACACATTATCTATCCGCATTCATCGGTTTTGCGTCGCCAGAGAGCATTTGGCTACACCGAAGAGGAGCTGCGAGTAATCATTACTCCGATGGCAAAGAGTGGAGCGGAGCCAATTGGCTCTATGGGAACAGATACCCCGATTGCTGCACTCTCCACCAAACCAAGATTGCTTTTTGATTATTTCTCTCAGTTGTTTGCGCAGGTAACTAACCCGCCACTAGATGCGATTCGTGAAGAACTTGTTACCTCATTGGGCGGATCAATCGGGCCAGAGCACAATTTGCTAGATCCTGGACCGGCTTCATGTCGCCAAATTTCTCTCGCTTTTCCAGTAATTGATAATGATGAACTCGCAAAAATCATTCATGTAAATGCCGACAACAATCATCCAGGTCTGTCTGCTCATGTAGTGCGGGGATTGTTTCCTATCGCAGAAGGTGGCGAGGGCCTAAAGGAAAGAATTGAAGAGATAAGAGTTGAGGTTTCAAAAGCCATCGAAGATGGCGCCAGAATTATTGTGCTTTCAGACCGTGATGGAGATGCGGAGAACGCTCCAATTCCATCCCTACTGCTGACATCAGCTGTTCATCATCATTTGATACGGGAAAAGACACGCACCAAAGTTGGTTTGGTAGTCGAAACCGGTGAGGTGCGGGAGGTTCATCATGTCGCACTTCTAATTGGCTTCGGTGCTGCTGCAGTGAACCCATATCTGGCTATGGAAACTGCAGAAGATTTAGTTCTGCAAGGTGTAATCACAGGAATCACTCCAGAAAAAGCGGTCAAAAACTTAATCAAATCCCTTGGTAAAGGCGTCCTCAAAGTGATGTCAAAGATGGGAATCTCAACAATTGCCTCATACACAGGAGCTCAAGTTTTTGAAGCAATTGGTCTTTCTCAAGAGTTAGTTGATGAGTATTTTGTCGGAACAACTTCCCGTCTTGGCGGCGTAAACCTGTCCGTAATTGCCGAAGAAACTATCGCCCGTCACCACATTGCATATCCACCCGGTGGGGAAGTGCCCGGTTCCAAAAGGTTGCCCATCGGCGGTGAGTATCAGTGGCGTCGCGATGGTGAACCACACCTATTTGATCCAGAGACTGTTTTTGCTCTGCAGCATGCGACAAGGTCCAAGAGATATGACATCTTTAAGCGCTACACCACAAAGGTCGATAATCAATCCAAGTCATTGATGACTTTGCGTGGTCTATTCACATTTAAGGAAGGGGTAAGAACCCCCATTTCGCTGGAAGAAGTTGAGCCAGTTTCCTCAATCGTTAAGCGTTTCTCAACAGGCGCGATGTCATACGGATCCATCTCGCAGGAAGCACACGAGACTTTGGCTATTGCCATGAATCGAATTGGTGCCAAATCCAACACCGGCGAAGGCGGAGAAGATCCTTCGCGCTTCAAGCCAGAAGCTAATGGTGATTCAAAGCGTTCTGCAATCAAACAAGTTGCCTCTGGTCGCTTTGGTGTGACAAGTGAATACTTGGTCAACGCCGATGATATTCAAATCAAAATGGCACAAGGTGCAAAACCAGGTGAAGGCGGCCAACTTCCTGGCAACAAGGTTTACCCATGGATTGCCAAGGTTCGTTATTCAACTCCTGGCGTGGGACTAATCTCCCCGCCGCCTCATCACGACATTTACTCGATTGAGGACTTGGCTCAATTGATTCACGATTTAAAGAACTCCAACAAAGATGCACGTGTTCATGTGAAATTGGTGGCAGAAGTGGGTGTTGGAACAGTTGCCGCCGGCGTAAGCAAAGCGCACGCAGATGTGGTGTTGATTTCCGGTCACGACGGTGGAACTGGCGCCTCACCGTTAACTTCCTTGAAGCACGCTGGTGCGCCTTGGGAATTAGGACTAGCTGAAACACAACAAACCTTGATGTTGAATGGACTTCGAGATCGTATTGTTGTGCAGACAGATGGCCAAATGAAGACCGGTCGAGATGTAATCATCGCAGCTTTGCTTGGCGCTGAAGAGTTTGGTTTTGCAACTGCACCGTTGGTTGTTTCTGGTTGTGTGATGATGCGGGTTTGCCATCTTGATACCTGTCCAGTTGGTGTTGCAACCCAAAACCCTGAACTGCGTCAACGATTTACCGGAAAGCCAGAGTTTGTTGAAACATTCTTTGAGTACATTGCACAAGAGGTTCGTGAGTTGCTGGCTCAACTTGGATTCAAGAGCCTTGAAGAGGCGATTGGGCAGGTAGAACTTCTAGATACGCAAGCGGCGCTAGATCATTGGAAGGCGAGCGGACTAGATCTTTCACCTATTTTGGCAGTTCCTGATGTGGCCTCCGATTCGCCTCGTAGAAACACCAAGTCACAAGATCATGGGTTAGCTGCTGCGCTAGATAACGAGTTGATTGAGCTCGCTAAGACCGCCCTAGATAAGAAGGAAGCGGTAAAGATTCAGCTGGATATTCGAAATCGAAATCGCACAGTAGGCACGATGCTGGGTTCTGAAATCACCAGAAGATTTGGTGGAGCTGGATTACCTGATGACACCATAGACATCACCTTCCATGGCTCAGCAGGTCAATCACTAGGCGCCTTCATTCCAAGAGGTTTAACCCTTCGCTTGTACGGAGACACCAATGACTATCTTGGCAAAGGTCTATCTGGCGGCCGATTGATAGTTCGACCTGATGAAAAGGCAACCTTCCCATCTGAACAAAATGTAATTGCCGGAAATGTAATTGGGTATGGCGCAACTACTGGCGAAATTTTTGTTCGCGGAATGGTGGGCGAGCGTTTCTGTGTCAGAAATTCAGGGGCCACCGCTGTGGTTGAGGGCGTTGGAGATCATGCCTGCGAATACATGACGGGTGGAACGGTAGTTATTCTTGGAAAAACCGGGCGAAACTTGGCAGCAGGAATGTCAGGGGGTAGAGCATTTGTTCTAGACCTTGATCCTGCGATGGTTAATTCCGAAATGGTTGATGTCTTGCCGGTTTCAAGTGATCAATCCGAGAACTTAAAGTCAATCCTCTCCAAGTTCCATGCTGAAACTGGCTCTGCTGTTGCCAGCAATCTTTTGCAAAACTGGAAAGAAGGCTTAAGCAGGTTCTCATTAGTTATGCCACGTGATTACGCAAAGGTTCTAGCGGTAATTGATCGTGCTCAGCGAGAAGGTCGCTCGGCAGATCAAGCAATTATGGAGGTGCTCAATGGCTGATCCCAAAGGTTTTCTAAACACGGGACGGGAAACCCCTAAGCGCCGCCCCGTAGATGTTCGCATTAGAGATTGGAAAGAGGTTTACGAGGAGCAGGAGTTTTCTTCTCTTCAAAAACAAGCAGGACGTTGTATGGATTGCGGAATCCCTTTCTGTCATCAAGGCTGTCCACTGGGTAATTTGATTCCAGAGTGGAATGACTTGATTTGGCGCAATGAAAAAAGTGATGCGATTGATCGTCTTCATGCCACAAACAATTTTCCCGAGTTCACCGGAAGACTTTGTCCTGCGCCTTGTGAAACAGCTTGCGTTCTAGGAATTAATCAAGATCCTGTCACCATAAAGCAGGTTGAGCTTCGAACCATCGAGGAGGCTTTCCAGGCCGGCAATGTGAGACCCCTGCAGCCAGATCGCATGACAGGAAAAACTGTTGCGGTAATTGGCTCTGGTCCTGCTGGTTTAGCAGCTGCACAACAGTTAACCCGCGCTGGCCACACAGTTGTGGTGTATGAACGGGCACCAAAAATAGGTGGATTACTTCGTTACGGAATTCCTGAATTCAAAATGGAGAAATCGGTTTTGGAGCGCCGCCTAACCCAGATGCAAAGAGAAGGCACAAGATTTAGAGCAGGTGTAAATGTCGGTGTTGATATCACCGCAGCGCAATTGCGTAGCAAGTACGACGCAGTTGTATTGGCGGTTGGAGCGACACAGTGGCGTGATCTTGATATTCCAGGTCGTTCCTACAAAGGGGTTTACCAAGCAATGGAGTATCTGCCTTGGGGCAACAAGCAAGCCTTGGGTGAACTAGAGGAAAACCCGCCAATTGATGCCAAGGGCAAGAATGTCATTATTTTAGGTGGCGGCGATACTGGAGCTGACTGTTTAGGAACTGCGATTAGACAAGGTGCAGCCAGCATTACTCAGATTGAAATCATGCCACGTCCAACGGAGGAGCGTCCCGCTTCACAACCCTGGCCAACATACCCAATGGTTTATCGAGTCAGCAGTGCCCATGAAGAATCAGGTGAGAGACTGTATTCAATTTCAACTGAAGAGTTCATCGGCGATACAAAAGGAAGTCTAACTGCACTAAAGATCGTCGAAACTAAGTTTGTCGATGGAAAATTTGAAAAGGTTGAAGGCTCAGCCCGAGAGATTCCAGCTGATCTGGTATTTCTGGCCATGGGTTTCACTGGGGTAGAAAAAAATGAATTGGTAGCTGACCTCAATTTGCAACTTGATGCTCGGGGCAATATTGCCCGTGATGACAGCTATCAAACCAGTGTTGAAGGCGTTTACGTTTGCGGAGATGCCGGACG
This sequence comes from uncultured Clavibacter sp., assembly GCA_964536895.1. Classification (GTDB taxonomy): domain Bacteria; phylum Actinomycetota; class Actinomycetes; order Nanopelagicales; family Nanopelagicaceae; genus MAG-120802. Next base: position 54,759 of record CAZIAI010000005.1, on the reverse strand, counting down.
AGGACAGTCACTAATTGTTTGGGCCATCGCAGAGGGCCGAAGTGTCGCTGCCGCGGTTGATAAAGAACTGATGGGGCAGACCCAACTTCCTGCTCCAATTGAACCAACTGCTAGACCCTTGACCGTTTAGTTCAAGGTCATTTCTTAAGCACCAAAGTGATTTTGCACTCAAGGCAATTTCATCAATAAAGAGAATAGGATTAAAATAAAACAATGCGCCGGGCGAAAATTGTATGCACGATGGGTCCTGCAGTTGAAAGCCCAGAAAAAGCCGCTGCATTAATTGCGGCCGGCATGAATGTGGCCCGTCTAAATCTCTCTCATGGGGGATATGACGAGCATCAAAATCGCCTCAATTTGATTAGAAAAGCCGCCGCAGATGCCGGCCAGCCCGTGGCCATACTGGTTGATTTACAGGGACCGAAGATTCGTTTAGCCAGATTTGAAAATGGCCCTCACGAGTTAAGTCGTGGCGATATTTTCACAATTACCACCGATGAAATTTCTGGAACAAAGGAACGGGTCGGAACCACCTATAAAGGCCTTCCGGGAGATTGCCGGCCAGGTGATCGCATTTTGATTGATGATGGAAAGGTTACCGTTGAGGTAATTGAAGTAAAGGGAAATGATGTAGTTACAAAGGTCATCGAACCTGGACCAGTCTCAAACAACAAGGGAATTAACCTTCCAGGTGTTGCAGTTTCAGTCCCAGCCATGTCAGAAAAAGACAAAGAGGATTTGCGTTGGGGATTAAAGGCTGGCGCGGATTTCATCGCACTTTCTTTCGTGCGCTCAGCAAAAGACATTGAAGATGTACATGCAATCATGGATGAGGTTGGAATTCGACTACCGGTTGTAGCGAAAATTGAAAAACCACAAGCTGTCGATAATCTTGAAGAGATTGTTGCAGCCTTTGATGCCATCATGGTGGCGCGCGGAGATCTTGGTGTTGAAATGCCAATTGAAGATATTCCACTTGTTCAAAAGCGTTGCATCACGTTGGCCCGCGAAAATGCCAAGCCAGTAATTGTTGCAACTCAAATGTTGGATTCGATGATTACAAACTCCCGTCCAACAAGAGCTGAGGCAACAGATTGTGCAAATGCAGTACTTGATGGTGCTGATGCCTTGATGTTGTCAGGCGAAACAAGTGTTGGAGCCTTTGCAATCGAAGCGGTTCAAACAATGGCTCGCATAATCGAAAAGACGGAGCAAGAGGCTTTGCATCTCATTCCATCTCTGCAGCACAATCCAAAGACAAAAGGTGGCGCAATAACTAAAGCAGCAACTGAAGTCGGCCTAACTGTTGGCGCAAAGTTCTTGGCAGCATTTACCAAATCTGGAGATTCGGCCCGCCGGATGTCCCGCCTGCGTTCGCCAATCCCTATCCTGGCTTTGACCCCAGATGCTGCAACCTTTAATCAAATGTCCTTAACCTGGGGAGTGGAGCCCATTCTCACTCCTCTTGTTACAACGACCGATGAAATGGTTAAGCAGGTGGATTCAATTCTTCTTGAGTCAAAGCGCGCTGCAAAAGGGGAGCAGATTCTCATCGTGGCGGGATCCCCACCAGGTATTCCAGGCTCAACAAATGCGATGCGGGTCCATCAAATTGGCGATGCAGTAGGCGGCGTAGCTCCGGCTTATCGTTAGAATTTGAACTGTCAGCGGGATTGAAGTTAAATAGTAGGTAATACATAACGCTGAATAAGAGCCTCGGTACTCCAACGGTAGAGAGGGCAGTCTCAAACACTGCATAGTGTCGGTTCAAATCCGACTCGAGGCACATGACAACTCAATCTTCAGCCGATCGCTATCGAATACTGGTGGCTGAAGATGAAACATTAATCCGGATGGATCTTGTTGAAATGTTGCAGGACGCCGGATATGAGGTAGTTGCACAAGCAAGCAACGGACAAGAAGCGGTTTCGCTAGTTCAACAACACGCTCCGGATTTAGCAATTCTTGATGTGAAGATGCCAATTCTTGATGGCATTTCCGCCGCTGAACAGATTATCTCTATCTCCCCAGTTTTGATTCTGACCGCATTTAGTCAAAAAGATTTAGTGGAGCGGGCTCGCGATGCTGGAGCCATGGCTTATGTAGTTAAACCATTTACGATTAATGATTTGCTACCAGCAATTGAAATCTCAATTAGTAGACATCGCCAAATGAAATCATTAGAAACAGAGGTTGCCGATTTACATGATCGATTGGAAACGCGAAAGGTTATTGACCGTGCAAAGGGAATATTGATGCAGGCGCTAAATCTCACAGAGCCCCAGGCATTTTCTTGGATTCAGAGAGCTGCCATGGATCGGCGCATCACCATGAAGGAGGTAGCCGAGGCGGTTATTAATCCTTCGGCGGCTTTGGAAAAATAAGGCTCAAATTTGAGCCATTTCATCTCATATAACGAGAAAGTTATATCTTTTCAGCGTCACTTTCCTTGTGTGAAATGAGAGTGCAACGCTAGCCTTCACCCCTCCCTGTCCCAGGGGGCATGATCATGAAGGAAAGGCATTAAATGAAGAAGCAACGCTTAATTTCAGTTGCTGCCGTAATCGCACTTGCAGCAGGCTCTGCTGTTGCGATTGCTCCAGCTTCTAATGCGAAAGCAAAGACAATTACCCTTGCGTTCCAGGGTCCACTAACCGGCGAAGAAGCTCAGGTTGGTCAGGATGAGTTGGCAGGCATGCTTTACGCTGTCAAGCTATTCAACGCAAAGAACAAAGGAAAGTATGTAGTTCGAGTTGTACGCGCTGATGACCAGGGAGATCCTGCACAGGCTGCAAAGGTTGCTCCAGGTATCGCTTCCAACGCCAAAATCATTGGCCTTGTTGGTGCTGCTTACTCAGGCGCGACAATCGCATCACTTCCGTTCTACAAGCAACGTCTATTGCCGATGATTTCTCCATCTGCAACACGTGTATCAATCACAGACCCAAGCTCTCCAGGTGGAGCACTTGGAGTACCAGTTTTCCACCGCGTTGTTGTAACCGATAAGGTTCAAGGACCATCACTATTCAAGCTTGCAACCAAGGGCGTTTCATCACCTAAGGTATTCATCGTTGATGATCAATCAGCTTACGGTGTCGGACTTGTTGATTACATGAAGCCTGCAATTCCAGCTGGTCAATCAGTTGGCTTTGATAGCGTTTCAGACAAGACAACTGACTGGTCTGCAACAATTGCAAAGATCAAGACCGCTTCAGCAAACGTAGTTATCTACACCGGTTACTTCCCACAAGCAGCTGTTTTCTTCAAGCAGCTACGTGATAGCGGATACACCGGAATTCTTGCTGGTGGAGATGGAGTTCTAAGCCCAAGCTTTGTAACTCTTGCTCCTGCATCAGTTCTTGAAGGTGTTCGCCTAACAGCAGGCACCGTTCCTTTGGCTGATATCTCCTCCAAGCTAGAGGCTGATTTCAAGAAGAAGATGGGCAAGGCTTCAGGCGTGTATGCAGCTGAATCCATCGATGCAACAAACATCTTCTTGAGCTGCATCGAAAAGGGAGTCTCAACTCGTCAAGCAATGCTTAATTGCGTCAAGCGTTTCAAGGGCAAGTCCCTAACTGGCGCAAACCTAAGCTTTGATGCGAATGGTGACGTTGCTGGTGGCGCTATGAACGGATTCGAAGTTCGTGGCGGTGCTATCAAGTTCACCGGACCAGTTAAGTAATAAATAGCAGTAACTGCTTGGACAGGTCCTCGCTAAGGGGGCCTGTCCAAGCCATAATTTGCTTCAAGTTGGTCCTAAGCAGAATAGGAAGTCGCTCTCTTGATTGGTAATTTTCTCGACCAGTTCTGGTCTCTTACATTCGGTGGCCTAAGTCTGGGATTCATTTATATTCTGATCGCCCTTGGTTACACCATGGTTTATGGCGTTCTCAGAATGATCAACTTTGCAAACTCAGAAGTTTTCATGGTGGGTACATTCGCCACAATTATTATCATCCGAGATGTTTTTGATTTCACTCAGACCTCGGAGTATGCGACTGGTTTCCGTCTTTGGTTGATTCTCGGAAGCGCGTTACTCGCATCCATGGTGATATCTGGATTACTTTCAGTCCTCATTGAATTGGTGGCTTACCGCAGATTACGTCGTATGAACTCTGGAATTTTGGCACCACTTATTTCGGCCATTGGTGTTTCAATGGTGCTAGCCGAAACGGTGCGCATAATGACCGATTCAAGACCGGTTGCCAGCCCACGTGCCATGGAAAAATCATTCTTAGGTAAATTTTTTGATGCTGATGTCAGACTTGATAACACCATAATTATTGTTGCTGCGATTGTGTTGCTGACACTACTTCTAGCATTCGTCAACAAGACTCGGTTAGGTAAAGCTATTCGTGCGGTTTCTATGAATGGCAATGCGGCCAAGTTAATGGGAATTAACATCGATGCCGTCGTTTCAATCACCTTCTTAGTTGGTGGTGTAATGACCGGCGCAGCAGGTTTCTTCTACGTTCTCAAGTACGAGAACAGCAGCTTCAGCATTGGTTTTGAATTAGGAATCGCTGCTTTCACAGCTGCAATTCTGGGAGGTATCGGAAACATAAAGGGTGCGTTCTACGGCGGATTAGCACTTGGACTTCTAGAAACTTACGCCTCTTTCTTCCTTGGAACTCAGTGGAAGGCGGTAACTGTGTTCGTTATTTTGGTTCTCGTTCTATACACAAGGCCGAATGGACTCTTCGGTGAAGCTATGACGCAATCGAGGGCATGATGATAAATCTAAGAGATAAAGGCGCAGATATTTGGGAGCGTTCAAATCGAATTGAGCGTACCTTCATCGCTCTAGGGTTCATCGCACTTGCGGCTTCGCTGCCATTTTTCGGTGGAACCTTCTTAAACACTCCAATCGCTGATTACGAATCTGTTCTGGTCTATCCCGTAGCGATGTTTGTTTTGATGGCTATTGGACTAAACATCGTTATCGGCAAGAGCGGTTTGCTAGATCTTGGCTACGTAGCATTTTTTGCAATCGGTGCATACACGATGGGACTTCTTGGAACCCGCACAGGGCTTAATACCTGGGAGATTCTGCCAATTGGAATCGCCATGGCGATGTTCTCTGGTGTGATTCTTGGTGTGCCGGCTTTGAAGTTGCGCGGCGATTATCTAGCCATCATCACCCTAGGTTTCGGTGAGATTGTTCGAATCGTTGCCTTGAACTTAGAGGTCTTGGGTCGTTCTGGTGGTATCCAAAATATCCCTACGCCGCCTTCGATTTTCGGCATTGAGTTTTCATTTGATAGCCACAGAATCTATTACTGGACTCTGTTGATCTTCATTTTGCTAGCCGTATGGATGGTCAGAAGACTTTCAGTGCGTCGTGCTGGACGAGCTTGGGAATCTATTCGCCAGGATGAAGATGCCGCCGAACTTATGGGTGTGCCAACCTTTAAGTACAAGGTATGGGCCTTCGTTTTGGGCGCTTCAGTTGGCGGTGCAGCCGGCGTTCTCTATGCCTCCAAGACACTTTTCATCGCACCAGATAACTTCACCTTGCAGATTTCGATTTTGATTTTGGCATGTGTGGTTTTCGGTGGAATGGGCAACATCTGGGGAGTGATTCTTGGTGCTGTGATTCTTGGTTACCTACCAGATCGCATCCGATTCCTCTCTGATGCACGTTTGCTGGTATTCGGATTAGTCCTAGTGATTATGATGAATTTACGACCAGATGGATTGTTGCCTCGAAAGAAGCGCGAAAAGGCGCTTCCAAATAAGGAGCAAGCATGAGTACACCAGTCCTATCTCTCAAAAATGTAACTATGCGCTTCGGCGGCGTGACCGCGTTGAACGATGTCACCTTTGATGTTAACGAAGGTGAAATTCTTGGCTTAATCGGTCCAAATGGTGCTGGCAAGACAACGGTTTTCAACGTTATTACCGGCGTCTACCAAATTACATCAGGTGAGATTGCGTTTCTTGGCAAGGGCATCTCTGGAACAAAACGTTACAAGATAACCAAAAAAGGAATCGCTCGCACTTTCCAGAACATCAGACTCTGGGGTGACATGACCGCATTAGAAAATGTCATCACCGCTACTGACACCCACAAGAGATCAGGTTTGTTGAGCGGTTTGTTTGGCATGCCAATTTCACGCCGCGAGGAAAAGAGAGACAAGCAGCGCGCGCAGCAACTACTCGATTTCATCGGAATTGGAGAGTACGCCGATCGCCTGGCTCGTAATCTTCCTTATGGAGTGCAGCGCAGATTAGAGATTGCTCGCGCGCTTGGAACTGAACCAAAGCTTTTGCTGCTAGATGAGCCAGCTGCAGGGTTCAACCCTTCAGAAAAAGTCGAACTTGCAAAGACAATTCGCAAGATTCGAGATGCTGGATACACAGTATTGCTCATTGAGCACGACATGTCCTTGGTTATGAAGGTTTCTGATCGAGTAGTAGTGCTTGATTTTGGACAAAAAATCGCAGATGACCTGCCAGCTAAAGTTCAGGATGACCCTCGTGTAATCGAGGCTTACTTAGGAGTGCCGGAAGATGCGTCTTGAGATAAAAGATTTGCGAGTTGCGTACGGAAAAATCGAAGCTCTTAAGGGGATCTCGATAACCGTAAATCAGGGTGAGATTGTCTCTCTTATTGGAGCAAATGGCGCCGGCAAGACAACACTCTTGAAGACTATCTCTGGAATTTTGAACCCAACTTCAGGAAGCATCGAGTACGACGGTGAAAGTATCTTGGGTCGCAAGGCTCATCAAAGAGTTCACCTAGGAATTTCTCAAGCGCCAGAAGGTCGCGGCATTTTTCCGGGACTAACTGTTTTGGAGAATCTAGAACTAGGCACCTACCACCTCAAATCTTCCAAGAGCGCTATGCAGAGTGATTTAGAGATGGTCTATGAACTGTTCCCGAGACTCAAAGAGCGTATGACTCAGGCGGGCGGAACTCTCTCTGGCGGCGAACAACAGATGCTTGCAATCGGAAGAGCTTTGATGGCTAAGCCAAAAGTTTTGTTATTGGATGAACCATCCATGGGTCTAGCACCTCAAATGATTGCCAACATCTTCCGCATCATCACCCAAATCAACAAACTTGGCGTGACAATTCTTTTGGTTGAACAAAATGCCCAGCAAGCTCTATCAAGGTCAGACAGAGCTTACGTTTTGGAGACTGGTTCAATCACAAAAGAAGCGAAAGGCAAGGATCTTCTAAACGATCCTCACGTAAAGTCTGCGTACTTGGGTACCGGCGCTCACGAAATGGATTAATCAACGCTCCGCAAGGATTAAACAGGTAATTCTTGCGGTGCAAGTCTTTTCGCCTTTGTCGTTGGTAATCTCAACGTTATAGGTACAAAGTGTTTTTCCAAGAGTTACCGCGGTAGCAACTCCAGTTACAACTCCGGAGGTTGCTGATTTGTGATGACTAGCGCTTATTTCAATTCCGACAATTCGCCGAGTGGGACCTGCATGTAGATGGGTTCCAACGGAGCCAAGGCTCTCAGCCAAGACCACATTTGCGCCGCCATGCAGAAGACCAAAAGGTTGTTGATTTCCCTCAACCGGCATGGTTCCAACGAGACGTTGGGGTGAGGCTTCGATGATTTCAATCCCCATCTTTTTGTCTAGGGTGCCTCTGCCGCGTTCATTTAGGATCTGCATGAAGTCTGTCATGCGGGTAATTGTAGGCATCAATCTCTAGGATTGAGGTGATGAAGCCCAAACTGTTGTTGTTGGATGGCCACTCTTTGGCCTATAGAGCCTACTTCGCTTTACCGGTTGCCAATTTTGCCACCTCGACTGGCCAACACACTAACGCGGTTTATGGCTTTGCATCCATGATTATCAATCTAATTAGAGATGAGCGACCGACGCACATCGCGACCGCCTTTGACGTCTCTCGCAAAACTTTCCGCAGCGAGAAGTTTCCAGAGTACAAAGCAAATAGAGCCACAACACCAGATGAGTTCCGTTCTCAAATTTCTTACATTAATGAGTTGTTGGATGCTCTCGGTATTCCTCACTTTGAATTAGAAGGTTTCGAGGCCGATGACATCATCGCTACCTTTGTAGACAAGTTTTCCAGTCAGGCTGAGGTATTGATTTGTAGTGGTGACCGAGATTCCTTTCAACTGGTTAAAGAGGATGTGACAGTGCTTTACCCCATGAAAGGGGTGACTGAACTAGCTCGCATGACACCTGAAGCGGTTGAAAAGAAATATGGACTTACCCCTGAGCAGTATCCAGATTTTGCGGCTTTGCGTGGCGATCCAAGCGATAACCTGCCATCAATTCCGGGGGTTGGTGAAAAGACCGCCGCGAAATGGGTCCAAGAGTTTGGATCATTAAAGCAACTAATCGCCCGGGTAGATGAAGTACCTGGCAAAGCCGGGGAGGCCCTAAGGGCCGCTCTTTCATCGGTGATTACTAATCGCGAACTCACGCAGTTGCGCCACGACCTACCACTGCAAACTAAGTTTGATGATTTGGAATGGCATGGTGTTGATCGCAAACATCTCACTGAGCTTTTCGACAAACTTGAGATAAAAGCATTGAAGGATCGGATAAAGGCGATTGCGCCAGATGATTTTGCGGTAACTGCGCCAACCAGCGCTACAGATGTTAAGTCGGTAAGCGCAAAAGAATTTAGCGCGTTGGTAGCCAAGGCTAAAACTGTAATTCCATTGCTGATATCGGAAAATCATGTTGCGGCAAGTTTTGCAGAGAACTCCGTTGTCACCACAGAAAGAAACGGTGTCTCAGAGGTATTGCACAGCTTTGAGAATTGGATGATTCATGGAGCAAAGAAATGGATTAGCCAAGGATTGCTGTCAAAAGTTGCGGTGGACACAGAGATTGCAACCTATCTACTTAATCCCGGGACGCGGGAGCTTGATCTTAATGATGTGCTGCGCAAATTTTTGGGTGTAGAGATGCCTGCGCCCCAAGATGATTTATTTAGCGAATCATGGACACCAGAAGCGGCTGGCTATTTGATTCAACTTTGGCAAATGCTGGAAGGGGAGCTTAAAAACCACAATGCGCTAAAGCTTTATTGGGAGTTAGAAATTCCGACCATGGAAATTCTTGCCCAAATGGAGAGCGTAGGTATTGCCATTGATCAAAAGAAAATGGAGTCGCTCCATGATTTCTTTGCATCAGAGGAAAAGGGGGCTACCTCCGCCGCGTATCAGTCGGTAGGTCATGAATTCAATGTTGCCTCGCCTAAACAGCTACAGACCGTGCTGTTTGAAGAGCTAAAGCTGCCAAAGACAAAGCGAATTAAAACAGGATTTAGCACAGATGCTGAATCTCTTGAATGGCTTTTCTCCACCACCAAACACCCACTATTAGCCAACTTGCTTAGAATTCGCGAGGTAAGCAAACTTCGAACAACAGTTGAGGGCTTACTGTCAGCAATCTCAACTGATAAGAGAATCCACACCACCTTTCAACAAACGACCACAGCTACTGGGCGACTTTCATCGACAGAACCCAATTTGCAAAATATTCCCATCAGAACAGATGAAGGCAGAAAGATTAGAGATTGCTTTGTAGCGCAAGCACCTTTTGTGGATCTGTTAACCGCTGACTACAGCCAAATTGAAATGCGAATCATGGCGCATTTATCTGATGATAAAGAGTTGCTAGAAGCCTTCAGGTCCGGTGAGGATCTGCATTCAACTGTGGCATCACAAGTATTCGGCGTGAAACTCTCTCAAGTAGATGCGGACATGAGAAGACAGATCAAGGCGATGTCATATGGATTGGCATATGGACTTTCATCTTATGGATTGGCCCAACAACTAGATATTTCACCAACCGATGCCAGCGCTTTGATGTCCCGCTATTTTGAGCGTTTTGGCGGAATTCAAGATTATCTAAAGCAGGTAGTAGTCATCGCTCGACAACAGGGCTATACCGAAACGATATTGGGTCGTCGTCGATACCTGCCAGATCTGAATCATGAAAATCGTCAACGAAGAGAGGTTGCAGAGCGAATGGCCCTGAACGCGCCAATTCAAGGATCTGCAGCGGACATCATCAAGGTAGCGATGTTGCAGGTTGAACGCGCCATAAAGGCAAAGGGATTGAAATCGCGGATACTGCTACAGGTTCATGATGAATTGATCTTTGAAATTGCGGAGGGCGAACATGACGAAATGGAAAAGCTAGTTCGCGAGGAGATGGGTAGGGCCTATCCACTCAAAGCTCCTCTGGATGTAAATGTTGGTTTTGGCAAAAGCTGGGATTTGGCCGCGCACTAAAGCCTTGTTCAGGGGGAGTGAGTAGCCAAATTGACCCAAGGTCGCCCTGGTAAGTACCCTTACGCACCGCGCTTGCATAACCTGTAAATCCTCGGACCTAGTGGGAGTTACCCAATCAGTAATGATTGGAGTCGGATGCCATGCGTGCCCTACTAGAACAATTCCCCTCGGAGTACCTTGTCAACTCAAATTTCATTAAACGATATTGGAACAGCAGAAGATTTTCTCGCCGCAATTGAAGGCACAATCAAAAACTTTAACGATGGAGATTTAGTATCTGGCGTCGTTGTCCAGGTTGATCGCGATGAAGTCCTTCTAGATATTGGCTACAAAACAGAAGGTGTAATTCCATCCCGCGAACTCTCTATCCGTCATGATCTTGATCCAAGTGAATTGGTTAAAGTCGGCGATCGAGTTGAGGCTCTAGTTCTTCAAAAAGAAGACAAAGAGGGAAGATTAATCCTCTCCAAGAAGCGCGCTCAATATGAGAAGGCGTGGGGAGAAATCGAAGGCAAGAAGGAGCGCGACGAAGTCGTAACTGGAACAGTTATCGAAGTTGTGAAGGGCGGCCTAATTGTTGATATCGGTCTGCGCGGATTCCTTCCTGCTTCTTTGGTAGAAATGCGGCGCGTTCGTGATCTTTCGCCATACATTGGTAAGCAGGTTGAAGCTCGTATCATCGAACTAGACAAGAACCGCAACAACGTTGTTCTTTCTCGCCGGGCATACCTTGAGCAGACTCAATCAGAATCACGCACCACTTTCCTTAACCAGCTACAAAAGGGTCAGGTTAGAACAGGTGTTGTTTCCTCCATCGTTAACTTTGGTGCCTTCGTTGACCTTGGCGGTGTAGATGGTCTGGTACACGTCTCTGAGCTTTCATGGAAGCACATAGATCATCCAAGTGAAGTTGTCGCAGTAGGCGATGAAGTAACAGTCGAAGTTCTCGAGGTTGATTTTGAGCGTGAACGAGTTTCACTGTCACTCAAGGCCACTCAAGAGGATCCATGGCAGGCATTTGCTCGTACCCACACAATCAATCAGGTTGTGCCAGGTGAAGTAACCAAACTAGTTCCATTCGGCGCATTTATCCGCGTATTTGATGGAATTGAAGGATTGGTCCACATCTCAGAGCTCGCAGAGCGCCACGTTGAAATTCCTGAGCAGGTTGTCCAAGTTGGCGATCAGCTATTTGTGAAAATCATCGATATCGATCTTGAGCGCCGTCGCATCTCTCTTTCATTGAAGCAAGCAAATGAGGGTCATGATGTTGAGGTAGAAGCTTTTGATCCAACTCAATATGGAATGCCAGCTCGTTACGATGAAAATGGCAACTTCATTTATCCAGAGGGCTTCGATCCACAATCACAGGAGTGGAAGCCAGGTTATGAAGCACAGCGCGAAGAGTGGGAGCGTCAATACGCTGAAGCACAAGCGCGCTTCTTGGCACACAAGAAGCAGAAGGCTGAAGCCCAAGCCGCGGATGCAGCAGCAGCTGCCACCGCTCCGGAAGCTGAGTAAGCACTTCAAAGAGCAGAATATTCTGGGCCTCGCAATGCGGGGCCCAGTTTTGTTTTTGTAGGTAGGCTTTAAGGCGTGTTGAAAATTGCGCTCACCGGCGGCATCGGGTCTGGCAAAAGTGCGGTTGGAGAACTTCTCCAAGAGTTAGGTGCGACGGTAATTGACTCTGATGAACTGGCAAGAGCGGTAATTGAGCGGGGCAGCGTTGGGTTCGAAAAAGTAGTAGCCGAATTCGGCGATGAAATTCTTACCTCAGGGGAGATAAATCGTGCCCGCTTAGCGGAAATGGTTTTCGCAGATCAAGATTTGAGATTAAAACTGGAAGCAATAATCCATCCATTAGTTCGAGAAGCAACTGCGCAACTCATTCGCTCATTACCCGCTGATGCGATTGTAGTTAATGAAATTCCATTGCTCTTTGAAACTCAGGGCAGCTCTAAATTTGATTTTGTAATTGCGGTGCAGGCTCAAGAAAAGATTCGAATTGAACGGCTCAAGCAACGCGGCATGAAGGAGTATGAAATAACAAAGCGCATGTCAGCTCAAGCCAGCGATGCCCAAAGAGCCAGCATTTCCCATGCAGTCCTGCAAAATAACGGGTCTATTGAGGATTTAAGGGAACAGGTTCAGGCGTTGTGGAGTAACGAGATTCTGACGAGAGCCAATTCAAGGTGAGTAACTGAAGTGACCAGAGCAATTACCTCCACACCAAGAGCTGATAAACCCTTTCAAGTAATTAGTGATTTCAAGCCAGCGGGTGACCAGCCAGATGCCATCAGAGAGCTGACAGATCGAGTAAACCGCGGCGAGAAAGACATTGTGCTTCTCGGCGCAACCGGTACTGGAAAATCAGCAACCACAGCTTGGCTGATCGAACAGGTGCAAAGACCAACACTGGTTCTTGCTCCCAACAAAACCTTGGCAGCGCAGCTGGCGAATGAGTTCCGAGAGTTGTTGCCCAACAATGCGGTTGAGTACTTTGTCTCTTATTACGACTATTACCAACCAGAGGCTTATGTTCCCCAGACCGATACCTTCATAGAAAAAGATTCTTCGGTTAACTCAGAGGTAGAGCGGTTGCGTTACTCGGCGACCTACTCATTGCTCACCAGAAGAGATGTAGTAGTTGTCGCAACTGTTTCCTGCATTTATGGCCTAGGGACCCCTCAAGAGTACATAGATCGAATGATTACGATTGCAGTAGGGGATTCTGTTGACCGAAATGTTCTACTAAGACGTTTTGTTGATATTCAATACAAGAGAAATGACATGTCATTTGAACGGGGTACTTTCCGAGTCAGAGGTGACACGGTGGAGATAATCCCGGTTTATGAAGAGTTGGCGATCCGCATCGAAATGTTTGGTGATGAAGTTGAGCGACTTACAACCCTAAACCCACTAACTGGAGAGATTGTCAGCGATGTAAAAGAGGTATTCATCTTTCCAGCCACACACTATTCAGCGGGACCGGAAACAATGAAGCGTGCGATCGCAGACATTGAGGCTGAGTTGGCGATTCGACTAAATGAGTTAGAGCGGCAAAACAAGTTATTGGAAGCCCAAAGATTAAGGATGAGAACTCAGTTTGATATTGAAATGATGCTCCAGCTGGGGTTTTGCTCTGGAATTGAAAACTATTCAAGACACATTGATGGTCGAGCTCAGGGTTCTCCGCCAAACTGCCTCTTGGATTACTTTCCGGAGGATTTTCTCTGCGTGATTGATGAATCGCACATCACTGTTCCACAAATCGGAGCCATGTACGAAGGTGATGCATCACGAAAGCGGACGCTAGTTGAACATGGATTTAGGTTGCCAAGCGCGCTCGACAACCGACCACTAACCTTTAATGAATTCTTGGAACGCACCCCACAAAAGGTTTACCTATCTGCAACCCCTGGCCCTTATGAGATGGAGAAAGCCGGAGGAGAGTTTGTTGAACAGGTGATTAGGCCTACAGGCTTGGTTGATCCAAAGATTGTTTTAAAGCCAATCAAGAATCAAATCGATGATTTGATGAATGAAATAAAGCTCAGAGCAGAGCGCAATGAAAGGGTTTTGGTTACAACTTTGACCAAAAAGATGGCCGAGGATTTAACTGATTTCTTTACTGATGCAGGCATCAGAGTTCGCTATCTTCACTCAGAAGTGGACACCCTACGAAGAGTAGAGCTGCTACGTGAGCTGCGAATGGGCGAATACGATGTTCTGATTGGTATCAATTTGTTGCGTGAGGGATTAGACCTGCCTGAAGTTTCCCTGGTGGCAATTCTGGATGCTGACAAAGAAGGCTTCCTGCGATCAACTAGATCTTTGATTCAGACAATTGGCAGAGCAGCTAGAAATGTTTCCGGAGAAGTTCACATGTATGCCGACAACATAACGGACTCAATGGCTAGGGCGATCGAAGAAACTAACCGACGCAGAGCCAAGCAGGTGGCCTATAACAAAGAGCACGGCATAGACCCACAGCCACTACGTAAAAAGATTGCCGACATTACCGATTTGATTGCTCAGGAAAGTGATGACACCGATGCACTTCTTTCTGGAGCAAAGAAACGGGTGAGCGATACCCCAGTTGGCGTGCATGCGAAATCACTCGTAGCCTTGCCTCGGGCAGAGCTTTTGGGTCTTATCGACTCACTAACGCAGCAGATGCGAAATGCCGCAGCTGAACTCGCCTTCGAGCTGGCAGCCCGTTTGCGGGATGAAATCAAGGAGTTGAAGCGGGAGCTTCGCGCAATGGAAGAAGCGGGGATGTGATGAGTGCGGATCGTTTGGTAGTGCGCGGTGCGCGAGAACATAACCTGAAAAATGTTTCTCTCGATTTACCTCGCAATGCGATGATCGTATTTACTGGGCTATCCGGATCTGGAAAGTCCTCACTAGCTTTTGACACCATATTTGCTGAGGGTCAAAGAAGATATGTTGAATCCCTATCTGCTTACGCCAGACAATTCTTGGGACAGATGGACAAGCCTGATGTTGATTTCATAGAGGGCCTGTCGCCTGCGGTATCCATTGATCAAAAATCCACTAACCGCAATCCGCGATCCACGGTTGGAACCATCACCGAGGTTTATGACTACCTGCGCCTTCTTTTTGCTAGAGCGGGCAAACCCCATTGCCCTGAATGTGGAAAGGCAATCGCTAAGCAATCTCCACAAAACATAGTTGATCAAATTCTAGAGCTGCCACCAGAGACTAAGTTTCAAGTACTTGCGCCCATGATTAGAGCGCGCAAAGGTGAGTTCGTTGATCTATTCAAGGATTTGTTGTCACAGGGATATGCCCGGGCTCGAGTTGATGGCACGACAAT
Source organism: uncultured Clavibacter sp. (assembly GCA_964536895.1). GTDB lineage: Bacteria > Actinomycetota > Actinomycetes > Nanopelagicales > Nanopelagicaceae > MAG-120802. The sequence goes on along the minus strand of CAZIAI010000005.1, from coordinate 39,678 downwards.
TTCACTATCTGAACCACCTAAGCTGAAAAAACAAGAAAAGCACACAATTGAAGTTGTGGTTGATCGTTTAACCGCCAAGCCAGAGAGTAAGCAAAGACTTACCGACTCCATTGAAACGGCGCTGCGCTTGGCTAGCGGATTGGTAACTCTCGAGTTTGTAGATGCTAAAGGTGTTGACAAAGAGCGCACTTATAGCGAACTACTAGCTTGTCATGATTGCGGCTTGTCATTCCAAGAGATGGAACCGAGATCTTTCTCCTTTAATTCACCATTTGGCGCCTGCGCCGAATGCACTGGAATTGGTTCAAAATTAGAGGTGGATGAGGAGCTGGTTATCCCAGATGATTCAATCTCAATATCAGATGGAGCCATCGCGCCTTGGTCTGGTGGTCAATCCGCTGATTATTTCTTGAATCTATTAGAGGCTTTGGCCAGTGATGTTAAGTTCTCATTGAACACACCTTGGTCAAAACTCTCGCAGAAAGCCAAAGAAGCGATTCTTAATGGTTATGAGTATGAAGTACATGTAAAGTACAAAAATCGATATGGACGGGTGAGGAATTACTCAACTGGTTTTGAAGGGGTTATTCCATTTATCCAAAGGAGACACTCCGAAACTGATAGTGATTACAGCCGTGAAAAGTATGAGGCTTATATGCGTGAAACTCCTTGCCCAGCTTGTAAGGGCAGTCGACTAAAGCCAGAGGTTTTGGCGGTGACATTGGGAGAGAAGAACATCGCTGAGATTTGCGAACTTTCAATTGAGGAATGTGCCAAATTCCTCAAGCAGCTAAAGCTTGGATCGCGAGAGGCAAAAATCGCAGAACGCGTGATGAAAGAGGTACACGCTCGCCTAGGTTTCTTACTTGATGTTGGTTTGGAGTACTTAACTCTTGCCAGACCAGCAGCCACTCTCTCTGGAGGCGAGGCACAACGCATCAGATTGGCCACACAGATTGGCTCGGGACTTGTAGGGGTACTTTATGTTTTGGATGAACCCAGTATCGGCTTGCATCAACGCGACAATGTTCGCTTAATTGAGACGCTTACACATCTCAGAGATCTTGGAAATACATTGATTGTGGTGGAGCATGATGAAGAGACTATTCGCACAGCTGATTGGATTGTAGATATTGGTCCTGGCGCTGGAGAACATGGCGGTGAGATTGTAGTTTCTGGTGATTATCAGGCATTAATTGCTGCCAAGCGTTCAATAACTGGAGCCTATATTTCTGGCCGCAGCAAGATTGAAATCCCCAAAAATCGCAGAGCAATCAACCCCAAACGCAATCTGGTTATAAAGGAAGCAAAAGAAAACAACTTAAGAAGTATTGATGTGAATATCCCGCTTGGTGTTTTTGTAGCGGTGACTGGCGTAAGTGGTTCAGGAAAGTCCACTCTAGTTAATGACATCTTGTACTCTGTTTTGGCTAACAAGTTAAATGGTGCTCGAGTAGTCCCTGGAAGGCATCGCACCATCACAGGAATAGACCAATTAGACAAGGTTGTTCATGTTGATCAATCACCTATTGGACGAACCCCACGGTCAAACCCAGCTACCTACACTGGTGTATTCGACAAAGTTAGAGCCCTGTTTGCAGAAACCAGCGAGGCAAAAGTTCGGGGTTACCAACAAGGACGCTTCTCCTTCAATGTTAAAGGCGGCAGATGTGAGAACTGTGCCGGTGATGGAACTATCACAATTGAGATGAACTTCCTGCCTGATGTATATGTGCCTTGCGAGGTTTGCCATGGTGCCAGATATAACCGGGAAACACTTGAGGTGCACTACAAAGGCAAGACCATTGCGCAGGTCTTGGATATGCCGATCGAAAAAGCGACTGAGTTTTTTGAGTCTATTCCTGCGATACATCGCTATTTGAAAACTTTGTGTGATGTCGGCTTGGGATATGTTCGATTGGGACAGTCAGCGCCAACTCTCTCAGGTGGAGAGGCCCAGAGAGTAAAGCTAGCAACTGAGCTACAACGCCGCTCTACTGGTCGCACAATTTATGTCTTGGATGAACCAACAACTGGATTGCATTTCGAAGATGTCAGAAAATTACTGGGTGTGTTGCAACGTTTAGTTGATACTGGAAATACCGTAGTAGTTATTGAGCACAATATGGATGTCATCAAATGTGCTGACTGGATAATCGATCTTGGCCCAGAAGGTGGCTCTGGTGGTGGAACCGTGGTTGCTCAAGGCACGCCAGAAACCGTAGCTAAGGTTAAGTCCAGCTATACCGGCAAGTTCTTGGCTGAAGCTTTGAAGAAGTAGATAGCTCGCCTCGCATGTCAGACCCTGCTTCATATCGTCCGACCAATATCCCTGATGAGCCGGGTGTGTATAGATTTTTTGATGCTGCAGACAAGGTGATTTATGTCGGCAAAGCCCGCTCACTAAAAAATCGACTTAACTCTTACTTCCAAAAAAATGTCGGGGAGAAGACCTATCGGATGATTCACGCCGCAAATCGTGTGGATTGGACCGTGGTCAGAACCGAGGTAGAGGCGCTTCAACTTGAGTTCACCTGGATCAAGGAGGAGAACCCAGCGTTTAATGTGCAGTTCAAGGATGACAAGTCCTATCCATACTTAGCACTTTCATTAAATGAGGAGTTTCCCAGATTATTCATAACCCGCCGGAGTAAACGAAAAGGCGTGGCCTACTTTGGACCCTTTGCGCACGCGTGGGCATTGCGATCTACCTTTGATGTTTTGTTAAAGATGTTTCCGGTTCGATCCTGTTCAAACTCAAACTTTGAACGTGCTAAGCGAGTAAACCGCGCCTGCCTGTTGGGAGATATTGGAAAGTGTGCCGCACCATGCGTCTCTCGAGTTAATTCGGAAGAGCATATGAAACTTGCAAGAGATCTTGAAAGATTTATGTCAGATGGCTCGGCTGACATCACAGAGGAGTTAGAAAAAGAGATGCACAAGGCCGCCGAAGCCGAAGAGTTTGAAAGAGCGGTAAAACTGCGCGATCAGTTAGCTGCGTTGAAGCGGGCAAATGAATCAACCAATGCCGCGATTTCCGAGAGCATTACGGCAGATTTTATTGCGGTCCATCAGGACATTACTCATGCCGCAGCCTCTTTGTTTCGAGTAAGAGCAGGTCGCGTAGTTTCATCAAAGTCTTGGGTGATTGACATAGCAAACCTCCCCGAGGAGACATTGCTTCTGGATGCCACATTGAATCAAATCTACGAGGAGTTTGAGCCAGCCAAGGAGGTCTTAGTAAACCTGGAGGTAGAAGAGGCGCTGAGCGAGTTCTTATCTTCCAAATTCTCAAATCGAATTACAGTTAAGAGACCAGAGCGTGGAGAGAAGCTAGAGCTCCTAGACACAGTGAAGCGAAACGCACATCACTCTCTAGTCCAATTCTTAAGTAAGCGTTCCAGCGATGCGGGGGTAAGCGGCAGAGCACTTGAAGAGTTGGCAAACGCTTTAGGCATGGAGGAACTGCCCCTACGAATTGAGTGTTTTGATATATCCAATATTCAAGGCACATCAGTTGTCGCCTCCATGGTGGTCTTCGAAGATGGTCAAGCGAAAAAAAGTGAGTATCGACGATTTGGTATTGATGATCGTGAAAAGTTTGATGACACACGCGCCATGCATCATGTGATCACCAGACGATTTAAGCGGTATCTGGCTGAGAAGGATATTGATCTCAATGAGATTGAAGTTAGCGGAGGGGAGAAGCCTCGTTTCGCCTATCCACCACAACTGGTAATTGTGGATGGAGGAAGAGGCCAAGTAAACGCAGCCGCTCGTGCATTTGAAGAGTTAGGTATCACAGATATCACTCTGGTTGGTTTGGCGAAAAGGTTAGAGGAGATCTGGTTTCCTGATCAGAGTTACCCCGTTATTTTGCCGCGAAACAGTGAGCCGCTTTATTTGGTGCAAAGAATCAGAGATGAAGCACATAGATTTGCCATTACCTTCCATCGCTCTAAACGTTCACGCTTGATGTTGGAGTCATTTTTGGATGAAATTGCTTCTCTGGGAGAAGTCAGGAGAAAAGCACTACTCGAGAGATTCGGCTCGATTGCAGCTTTAAAGCAGGCAACGCTGGAGGAGATTTCCCAAGTACCGGGCATCGGAGCCAAAACCGCTGATGTGATTTTCAAATCGTTATCTGAAATGCCAGCTAATGATCAGATAGACACCGCCACCGGAGAGATTACAAAGGGAGTCTAAAGATGCTTGACAGCATGTGGATGATGGAGCCATGGAAAGGGAGATAGTTGTAATCACCGGCATGAGCGGTGCGGGTAGGTCGACTGTCGCACATGCCATGGAGGATCATGGCTGGTATGTAATCGACAACCTTCCTCCGTCACTATTGATCTCTGTTTTTGATATGACTGAGCGGTCAGCAGACTCACTTGCAGTAGTCATTGATGTCAGAGGCAGACAGTTTTTCGATGATCTGAATCGATCTTTGGCGGACTTGGCCGAACGTGGAATATCGCGCAAGATCATCTTTGTAGATGCAGCTGATGATGTTTTGGTCCGCAGATTCGAGTCCTCCAGAAGACCACACCCTCTTCAAGGCAATGATCGAATTGTTGATGGCATTGAAAGGGAGCGGGAAAAGCTAAGAGAGTTGCGCTCTGGAGCGGATTTAGTCGTTGATTCATCTCAACTTAATGTCCACCAATTAGAAAAAAAGATTTCTGAACTCTTTGCCACAACTGAAAATTCATCATTAAAGGTGAACGTTCTCTCATTTGGTTACAAGTTTGGTCTGCCGGTAGATGCTGATCTGGTTATGGATTGCAGATTCATTCCAAATCCTCATTGGGATCCAGAGTTACGTCCAAAAAATGGATTAGATAAAGAGGTAAGTCAGGCGGTATTAAATGCCACTGGAGTTGCAGAGTTTCTAGATCGCTATGTTGCGCTATTTGAGAGTATCGGCAGGGGTTACCTGCGCGAAGGCAAACGCTATGTCACTCTGGCGATTGGCTGTACTGGCGGAAAGCACCGTAGCGTGGCGGTGGCTCAGGAGTTAGCCAAAAGAATAAATGACAGCAAAATTGACTCTGAACACAAAGTTTCTGCTCATGCAATCCACAGAGATTTGGGTCGAGAGCGTTAATGGAGCTGGACTTATCACAACCAAAAGTTGTGGCACTGGGTGGCGGGCATGGCTTGGCGGCAACACTATCTGCACTCAGAAAATTAACCTCTGAGATAACTGCCATTGTTACTGTGGCTGACAATGGGGGATCAAGTGGAAGGCTGCGAGAGGAGTTCCACTCCTTACCTCCCGGAGATTTGCGGATGGCGCTAGCTGCTTTGTGCGCTGATGATGAATGGGGAAGAAGTTGGGCGCAGATCATGCAGTACCGCTTCACGTCACAGGGCTCACTTGATGGACATGCTTTAGGAAATCTACTTCTCACCGCGCTGTGGGATCGAGATGGCGATCCGGTGCAAGGTCTCGAAAAGGTAGGAGCATTACTAAAAGTTGTTGGAAAAGTTTTACCAATGGCGCTAGAACCTCTTGATATCGAAGCGGTTTTCAAAAACTGGGAGGGCACTCATGTCATCCGGGGACAGAAAGAGGTAGCTCTAAGCAAAGGAGTATTGGAAAACCTCCGTTTAATTCCAGAAAATCCCCACCCAACGCAACAGGGATTAGATGCGATCGCGGCCGCAGATTTCATAACCTTTGGTCCAGGTTCCTGGTTTTCAAGTGTGTTGCCGCACGTACTAGTTGAGCAACAACTCAGAGCATTATGCGATTCAAAAGCCAAGAAATTATTTGTGCTAAATCTTGACGCGGCAGCAAATCGCACAGGGGATGAATTGGCTGGCAGTTCTCCGGCTGAACACTTAAGGGTAATGCGCAGGTTTGCGCCGGATTTGGGGTGCGACTTTGCATTAATTGATGAATCCATTGCGGCACAAGAACAGGCATTGCCTGAGCTGGAAGAGTTGGTGAAAATCATGGGTGGACGGGTGCATGTGGCCGATTTGGCAACGCACCCGGGCAGTAATCATCACGATCCCGATAAATTATTTTTGGCTTTCAGCCACATTTTCCAAGCCGAGATGCTTAGATAACGCTCATGGCAATGACCGCTTCTGTAAAGGATGAGCTATCGAGACTAGCTATCTCAAAACCTTGTTGCCGCAAGGCTGAGGTCTCGGCGATTCTTCGTTTCGCAGGGGGATTGCATATCTCAGCTGGAAAAATCATGGTTGAAATAGAGCTAGATACCGCTCAAGCTGCGAGAAGAATACGTAAAGACATTGCTGACATTTATGGACATGATTCTGATTTAGCTGTTATTAGCGCAGGCGGATTACGAAAAGGAAGTCGCTACTTAGTACGTGTTATCAAAGATGGAGATGCCCTAGCTAGACAAACTGGTTTAGTTGATTCTCATGGCAGACCGGTGAGAGGACTTCCACCACAAGTTGTTTCTGCCGGAATTTGCGATGCAGAGGCGGCATGGCGTGGCGCATTCTTGGCTCATGGCTCGCTGACTGAACCGGGCCGTTCATCTGCCCTCGAAATCACCTGTCCAGGACCTGAGGCTGCGTTAGCACTTGTTGGAGCGGCACGCAGATTAAGCATCACTGCAAAAGCTCGTGAGGTGCGAGGTGTTGATCGCGTTGTAATTCGTGATGGTGATGCGATTGGAGTTTTGTTAACCCGACTTGGAGCTCATGAAAGCGTAATGGCCTGGGAAGAACGCAGAATGCGCCGAGAGGTAAGGGCTACTGCAAATCGTTTAGCGAATTTTGATGATGCAAATCTAAGGCGTTCAGCCCGAGCAGCGGTTGCCGCATCAGCACGTGTGCAACGCGCAATGGAGATTTTGGGTGATGAGATTCCAGATCATCTGCGCGAAGCTGGTCAACTACGCATTACCCACGGACAAGCAAGCCTCGAAGAGCTGGGTTCATTGTCGACCCCGCCGATGACTAAAGATGCAGTCGCGGGGCGCATAAGAAGACTCTTGGCGATGGCAGATAAGCGTGCAGCCGAGTTGGGAATTCCCGATACCGAGGCAGGACTCTCTCCTGACCTCCTAAATTAGCTTCACTGATAGGATTTCTCTTAAGTCCACAGGGTCGTGGCGACAATTCAGATTAATCGACTTGGGCGCATTTGCGTGCACTAACAATGGAGCGTGGTTACAGTGGTAAAGGTTGGAATTAATGGTTTTGGACGTATTGGTCGAAATTTCTTTCGCGCAGCGCTAGCTTCTAACGCCGATATTGAAATTGTTGCGGTCAATGACCTAACTGACATTGAAACCCTGGCACATCTATTGAAGTATGACTCAATACTTGGTCGCTTGAACTTGCCAGTTACCCATGATGAAAACTCAATTACCGTTGGAAACAAGAAGTTCAAAGTGTTTGCTGAGAAAGATCCCGCAGCGCTTCAGTGGGGTTCAGTTGGTGCCGATATTGTCATTGAATCCACTGGCAGATTCACCAAGGCATCAGATGCCGCAAAACACATGGTTGGGGGAGCAAAGAAGGTTGTTATTTCCGCTCCAGCCACCGATGAAGATGTCACGCTGGTCTTGGGTGTAAATGACTCTGCATACGATCCAGCCAAGCACAACATCATTTCAAACGCCTCATGTACAACAAACTGCCTAGCTCCAATGGCAAAGGTTCTGCACGAAAACTTCGGAATTGTCCGTGGCTTTATGACAACAGTTCATGCCTACACCAATGACCAAGTAATTTTGGATTTCCCTCACAAAGATCTACGTCGCGCTCGCGCAGCGGCCACCAACATTATTCCAACTTCAACTGGTGCGGCTAAAGCGATTGGCCTCGTGCTTCCAGAGCTAAAGGGCAAACTAGATGGTTATGCTCTACGTGTTCCAGTCCCAACAGGCTCAGTAACTGACCTGACTGTGGAGTTGTCTAAAGAGACAACCGCAGCTGAAATCAATGCGGTGATGAAGAAGGCTGCAGAAGGCCCATTGAAGGGAATCTTGCACTACACCGAAGATCCAATTGTCTCCACAGATATTGTCACTGATTCTCACTCCTGTATTTTCGACGCAGGAATCACAAAGGTGATTGGAAATCAGGCAAAAGTTGCCGGCTGGTATGACAATGAGTGGGGTTACTCAAATCGCTTAGTTGACCTCATGAAATTCATCGGCAAAAGCCTTTAATTTCAGCCACTAATAGATTTAAGGATTAAAAGTGAGCTCTGAGATTCGCACGCTGTCTGACTTGGATGTAACTGGAAAAAAGGTATTGCTTCGTTGTGACCTTAATGTTCCATTAAAGGATGATGGCTCAGGAAAAAGAGTCATCACCGATGATGGTCGCATTCGCGCCTCACTTCCGACAATATCTGCACTACTAAAAGCTGGAGCTGCATTAGTTGTGGTTGCCCACCTTGGCAGACCAAAAGGAGAGCACAAGCCAGAGTTATCTCTTGCTCCAGTTGCCGAAAGGTTAAGTCAGCTTTTGGGTCATAGGGTTGTTTTCGCTACAGATGTAGTTGGGCCGAGCGCTAACTCAGCGGTAGCTGCCATTAAGCCAGGCGAAGTTGTATTGCTAGAAAATGTTCGCTTTGAAGAGGCTGAAACCAGCAAAGATGAAACGACCCGATCATCTTTCGCCAAGCAGTTGAGTGGTTTTGCCGATGTGTATGTTGGAGATGGTTTTGGTGCGGTTCACCGCAAACACGCCTCAGTTTTTGAAGCGGCTAAAAATCTTCCACACGCTGCTGGCTACCTAGTCTCTGCAGAGGTAGAGGTGCTAAAGAAATTGACGCAATCACCTGCACGACCCTACGGCGTTGTTTTAGGTGGAGCGAAGGTTTCCGACAAGATTGGTGTAATCACTAATTTGTTGGACAAGGTCAATTTACTCGCAATTGGTGGCGGAATGGTTTTCACATTTTTAGCTGCACAAGGAAAGCAAATAGGTACCTCGTTAGTTGAAACAGACTCAATCCCTTTAGTCAAAGATTTATTGGCCAGAGCAAAAGATCTAGGAGTAGAAGTCCTTCTACCCACTGACATTGTTGTGGCTCCAGCATTTGCCAACGAATCTCCTAGGATTGTTAGTGCTGATGAAATCCCTAGCGACCAAATGGGCTTGGACATTGGCCCTGACAGTGCAGCCGCATTTGCTGCAGCAATTAAAGGCTGTAAGACGGTTTTCTGGAATGGCCCTATGGGCGTTTTTGAGTTCTCTCATTTTGCCGACGGAACCAAAGTGGTGGCTCAAGCATTAACCGAGGTGAATGGACTCTCTGTTGTAGGAGGGGGAGACTCCGCAGCTGCGGTACGCGCCTTAGGATTTAAAGATGAACAGTTTGGATATATTTCAACAGGCGGCGGTGCCTCACTTGAATATCTTGAAGGTAAGGAACTACCTGGTTTAAGTGCGCTTGTTTAGTAGGGTTGTCTCAAAGAGCAGCTTTGTTTCGCTATAGAAATTAAGGGGAGATATGTCACGCAAGCCGTTGATCGCAGGCAATTGGAAGATGAATTTAAATCATCTTGAGGCCATTGCAGTTACTCAAAAGTTGGCTTACTCCCTCGAGGACAGGGATTTTGAAGCGGTAGATGTTGTAGTCCTGCCACCCTTTACTGATATTCGCTCTGTTCAAACATTGGTAGATGGTGATCGACTGAAGCTCAGTTATGGCGCACAAGATGTATCGCCAGAAAAGTCCGGCGCATTCACGGGAGACATTTCAGCCAGCATGTTGAAGAAACTGGATTGCTCTTTTGTCGTAGTAGGACACTCTGAACGTCGCGCCATCCACAAGGAAGATGATGCGCTCGTAAACAAAAAGATAAGAGCGACACTCGAAGGGGAAATGACCCCGATTTTCTGCATCGGCGAAGAGCTCCCAATTAGAGAAGCGGGAACTCATGTGGAGCATGTTTTGAATCAAGTAAGAGAGGGTTTGAAGGGTTTCCATAAACCAGAGTTAAAGAAGATTGTTTTTGCCTACGAACCGGTCTGGGCAATTGGCACAGGAAAAACGGCAACACCCGAGGATGCCCAAGAGGTTTGTGGCGCAATCAGAGAAGAGCTGTCAAAGATTGGCAGTGAGGAGATTGCGGCTAATGCCAGAATTCTCTACGGCGGTTCAGTGAAATCAGCCAACATCGTGGACATCATGAAGCAACCTGATGTTGATGGAGCATTAGTTGGTGGAGCGAGCCTTGATCCTGAGGAGTTCGCCAGAATCTGTAAGTTCCATCGAGTTCTCTAGGCTAAATCACGCCCGGATGCGGGGGTTGGCTCCCTCATTAGGTAGTATTTGGCTCTTCAGAGGTCCATATAAAGTTCCAAGGAGTTAATCGTGGCTTTAGCGCTATCAATCCTGTTGGTAATCGCCAGCATCTTGATGATCATTCTCGTGTTGCTTCACAAAGGCAAGGGAAGTGGACTATCTGATCTATTTGGTGGCGGTATGTCATCAAACTACGGAGGTTCTTCCGTGGTCGAGAAGAATCTTGATCGCATAACAATTGTTGTTGGCGGAATCTGGTTTGCAGCGGTCATTGCACTTGGTTTAGTTCTAAAATAAAAGAGTCATTTGATTTAAGGTTTATTCAAGGTTGATTAAAGGTTAATTGAAGGTCAATTCAAGGAGAGATAAATGGCAGGTGGAAGTGCAATCAGAGGCTCTCGCGTCGGTGCCGGTCCTATGGGCGAGGCGGAACGCGGCGAGGCGATAGCGCGTTTCCGAGTTTCATATTGGTGCCTAAATGGCCATGAAACAAAGCCATCATTTGCCGAAGATGGAACAGTTGTAGTTCCAGCTGAATGGGATTGTCCGCGCTGTGGCTTCCCGGCTGGAAGAGACAAGAACAATCCACCATCTCCCACAAAGAACGAGCCTTACAAGACACACCTTGCCTATGTGAAGGAACGACGCACAGAAGCCGAAGCAAAGGGAATTCTTGACGCAGCGCTGAAGAAGTTGCGCGGCGAGGATGAGGATTAAATCCGCTTCGCAGCGGCGATTAACTCTGCAATACCTTTAGTTCGATCATGAAGATGAAAACGCACTATTGGAAATCCTCTGGCGGACAAAGCCTCGTTGTCACCTAAAGCTTGTGCCATTAACAAAGTTTCAAAACCATAATCTTTGCCGGAGATGGGCCAATCAACATTACATGCCGCAGTTATTTGAATAAATGAACCTATGTCCGGTCCGCCTTTATGGAACTGACCCGTGGAGTGCAAAAACCTTGGGCCCCAACCAAAGGTGGTTGGCTTCTTAGCGCTTCGCTCAATCAAATCTCTGATTTCAACAACGCTGTCATCTTTCCCTCGATGCAGATAAGCCATCACCGCCAAATAACCTTTTGATTTTTCAATTGCGGTGGATAAATAATCTTCCAGCTCGGCATGCTTTTGATCGCTGTACACCGATACAAATTGGCCTTGCAATGTGGGGGTTAATTCCTCTGGAGCTTGACCGGCCCAGCGCGAGAGAAGGGCAGAGGTTTTCTCCTTTGCTTCAGTCACATTTGGTTGGTTAAAGGGATCAACCTGCAAAAGATAGCCAACCAATGCGGTAACCCATTCCCAAAAAATAAAGTGCTCTCCAAGGGTTGCGCTTACATCATGAGTTCCGGAGCCATCAAAGGTAATTACTGGGTACAAATCAGAGTTCTTGCTATCGGTGACTACAGGGAGAACGCCCTTTTTATCTTTGCCAGTAGATTCAGCAATTAACTGTTCAATCCAATCACCAAGCCCCTGAAGTGGGGAGCCTTTGTCAAAGAATCCAACGTAGGCAAACTCTTTGCAAGCGAGTGCAGCAGCAACTTTGACTGCAGCCGAATCAATCTCTGTAAACCCGGTCGCCGCAGAATGGGCATCATCAATCAACACAGAAACATCTACCCCAATTAAGGCTGCGGGGGTCAGACCAAACGCGCTTAATGCACTAAAGCGTCCACCTACATTTGGATCGGCATTAACCACCTTCAATGATGCTGCGCGTGCTTGTGCATCAAGTGGAGAGCCAGGGTCGGTAACGACAACCATATGATTTTTCGGATCCAGTCCTTGTTTAATCAACTCTGCTTCTGCAGCGGCTTTAGCTGAGGAGGTCTCAATAGTGGAGCCTGATTTTGATCCGACAATAAAGCAGGTGTGCTTTAAATCCTTTGATAAAACCTGAGCGACATGTTCAGGATCGGTGGAATCTAGAACGGTTAGATCTTTTTGATAAACGCTGGCAATCACCTCGGGTGCTAGGGAGGAGCCGCCCATGCCACATAGAACAAAATCTGAGTGTTTCAATTCGCGAGACCAAGCAGATAGCGCATCTAGGGTCGGCAATAAATCACGGGAGCTTTCAGGTAGGTCAATCCAATTCAGCCTAATTGCAGCTTCAGCGGCTGCGGCTGGACCCCAAAGAGATGAATCTTTTTTCGCCAACCTTGAAGTAATCTGATTCAAGGTTGCGCGTTGCGATAATCCAATTTCAAAGCCCTTTAACTCAATCATTTTTTGGCAGCACTTTCCACTACAGCAATTAACTCGAGCCAAGGTTTAATAAATTTTTCAATTCCTTCATTTTCCAGCTTGTCAGCTACTTGATTTATATCCACCCCTAGTGACTGTAGGGAATCAAGAATCAAGCGGGAGTCTTCGAAGTGTGCGGTGATACTTTCCCCTTTGAAAGATGCACCATCTCTTACTGCAATTAGCGTTGCTTCCGGCATTGTGTTTACCGTAAGTGGGGCAATCAACTCCATGACATACATGGTTGGATCGTAATTTGGATCCTTGACGCCAGTTGATGCCCACAGTGGCCTTTGTATTGCTGCACCAAGGGCTTCTAACGATTGCCAACGTTGTGTTAATCGAGCCGACGCAAAGTGTTCATACGCTAATCGAGCATTTGCTATCGCGGCCTTACCCAAAAGATTTGCAGCTGCCGGATCTGTGTGTGCTTTAAGTACAGGATCAATATCTGTATCAACGCGGCTGACAAAGAATGATGCGACAGAGTGAATTCCTGCAACTGAAAGATTATTTTTTGCGCGATCCTCTAATCCAGCGATAAAAGCCTCAAGAACCTCTTTGTATCTCTCGACCGAGAAGATAATCGTGACATTTACGCTGATTCCATCACTGATGAGTTGGCGTATTGCAGGCAAGCCTTCCCTTGTGGCGGGAACCTTGATTAGAACATTAGGGCGATTTACTTTGCCCCAAAGCTCATGTGCTTGCTTTATGGTTCCGGCGGTATCGCGGGCTAAACGCGGGTCCACTTCAATGCTCACTCGACCATCGACCCCACCAGATTGAGTGAAAACCTCTGCAAAAGCATCACAGGCCTGTGCAACATCTGCGGTGGTGAGCTCTGTGATTATGGATTGTGCATCATGGCCAGCGCCTGCCAAATCAGAGATGTCAGATGAGTAAAGCGATGACTTTGAAATGGCAGCGGAGAAGATTGCCGGATTGGTGGTAACTCCCAGAATGGATTCTGTATTTATGAGGAGGTCGAGATTTCTTGCCTCGCCATTTGGAATTAGACGTTCGCGGGAAAGATCATCTAGCCAGATTGAGGTTCCAGCTTCGGTAATTTGTTGAAGGATTTTATGCATCTCTACCTTCCTTGGCTGGGAGTTAGCCTTGGGCTACTTTTGAAATGGACAGTTTTGCAGCATTTGCGATGTTCTCTGGTGTGAAACCAAACTCTTTGAACAAGACCCCTGCCGATGCTGAAGCGCCGAAGTGTTCAAGAGAAACTGCTACGCCAAAATCGCCGATGTAATCCCGCCAACCCTGAGATATGCCGGCCTCCACACTGACTCTAGCCTTGACCTTCTTTGGCAACACCGACAACTTGTAGGAATCATCTTGTTGATTAAACCATTCAAGGCAAGGAGCGCTAACTACTCGTGCTGCGATTCCTTCTTGTGACAAAAGCTCGGCAGCCTGTAGCGAAATAGATACCTCTGATCCGGTAGCAATTATCACCACATCTGGGTTATCAACCTGATTAAGGTTGTAGGCACCCCGTGAAGCATTGGAAGCGGCTGCATACTTTGTGCGATCGAGTACCGGCAAGTTTTGTCGAGACAACAAAATGCCCGCAGGCTTTGCTCGAGAGATAATTTCGCGCCAACAGTTAACAACCTCATTTGCATCTGCCGGGCGAATGACCTCTAGTCCGGGAATAGCGCGAAGCGCTGCGATGTGTTCAACAGGTTGATGTGTAGGTCCATCTTCACCCAGGCCAATTGAGTCATGGGTCCACACATAGGTAACTGGAAGATTCATGAGGGCGCTCAAACGCACCGCCCCTCTCATGTAATCGCTGAATACTAAGAATGTGCCGCCAAAAGGTTTCACTAAGCCATGGAGCGCCATTCCATTAAGGATTGAGCCCATGGCATGCTCACGAATTCCAAAGTGAATCACTCGACCATAAGGTGTTGCACCTTTCATGGCGGAGTCGGCCGGCAGAAATGACCCGCCCCCTTCAATCGTGGTGTTATTGCTTTCGGCCAAATCTGAGGAGCCACCAAATAACTCTGGAAGTGTGCGGGCTAAAGCATTAATCGCATCACCTGAGGCTTTACGAGTTGCAACCTCTTTATCAGGGGAGAAGACTGGCAAATCTTTATCCCAATTTACCGGCAGTTTCTTTGATTGCAATCTCTCTAACAAAGCTGAGTTTTGCGGATGCTTGTTCTGCCATTCGAAAAAGCCCTTGTTCCAAATAGCGCGCAACTGCGCTCCACGTTGGGCAACCTGCTCGACATGATTGCGAATTTCTACTGGATAGAAAAACTCTTCTTGAGGCAAACCAAGCTCTAATTTTGTGGCTGCAATTTCTTCAGCGCCCAAGGCTGAACCATGGGACTTTGCGGTATTGCGCGCCTTTGGGGCCGGCCAAGCAATTACTGTTTTCAATCTAATCAAGACCGGCGCATTTGTAATCTGAAGTGACTGGTGCATGGCCGATTCGAGAGCATCGCGATCAACATCGCCATTAGATTTTGCAGCTACTTCAATAACTTGCCATCCATAAGATTTATAACGCGCAGAGACATCCTCATCAAAGGCATAATGCGTATCGCCCTCAATAGAGATTCTATTGTCATCATAGATAACCTTTAGATTTCCTAACTTTTGAGTGCCAGCTAGTGATGAAGCTTCGGTGCTAACACCTTCCTGCAAATCACCATCGCTACAAATTACCCAGATATTGTGATCAAATGGACTTTGGCCGGGCGCAGCATCAGGATCAAGCAGGCCTCTTTCATAACGTGCCGCCATTGCCATGCCAACGGCGTTTGCTACACCTTGACCAAGAGGGCCGGTTGTTGTTTCAACTCCGGCGGTATGTCCGTACTCGGGATGACCAGGTGTCTTTGAGCCCCAGGTGCGAAATGATTTGAGATCCTCGATTGATAAACCATAGCCACTAAAAAGCAGTTGTATGTAGAGAGTTAATGATGAATGCCCACACGACAGAATGAATCTATCTCTTCCAATCCAATTGGGATCAGAGGGATCATGTTTTAAAAAGCGCTGAAATAGAGTGTATGCAACGGGAGCCAAGGACATTGCTGTACCTGGGTGGCCGTTTCCGACCTTTTGCACCGCATCCATAGAAAGAGCGCGTGCTACCGCTACAGCTTTATCATCAAGTGCGGACCACTCACCAAGATTTGGATTCACGCCTTCACCCCTTCTGAAGTTGTTCTGCTTTTTGACGGCCGATTAGATTTCCTCGAATTACGAGATTCCATCCATAGATCCAAACTATTACCGCTCCGATGATGTGAGCGCCAACTAGTATTTCAGGCAGGCCTGTGAAGTATTGGATATAACCAATTAATCCTTGGGCGAGAGCGATTATCAAAAATCTTTGGGCGAGCTTTCCGATTACCGCTTTATTCTCGGCAGATTCGCCAAGGTAGATGGCAATGTTCAGTGCGATTGTTACACCAATCAAGGCGATGACTAAATCTGCGTGAATCCAAGACATCATCTTCGCATCTAGATTGAAGCGTTCAGCGGTTGTGTCTCCAGCATGTGGTCCGCTACCGGTGACAATAGTGCCAACAAACAAAACTGCGATGGTCAGAATTAGATGGGCAAACATCAACTTTCGAACAAGAGGAATTGTCTTTATGTAACTTGGCGTTTTGTTATAAACCCTTTGCCGCAAAGATAAGGCTCCTGCAATCAACACTATTGAAAGAAGAAAATGGGCTGCAACGGTTGCCGGATTCAATCCGGTCAACACGGTGATTCCGCCTAGGACTCCTTGAACCAGAATGCCCAAAATTTGAAAAGCGCCCATCTTTCGTAATGATTTATGTCGGCCGCGCAAAATCGCAATCATCAGAGCCAGGGCGTTAAGCAACAAAACAAAGGTCAACAATCGATTGCCAAACTCAATCCAGGCATGAAGCGGCGCTTCGGGTTGATCCGGGGTAGGTACGTATGAACCTGGTGTGCACTCAGGCCAAGTGGAACATCCCAAACCAGATCCAGTAATTCGAACCGATGCTCCGGTAACGACAATGGCTGATTGTGTGAAGACCATTAGATTGGCAAGACGGCGCAGAGCTTTAGAGGCGTTCAGTGAAGGGGTTGCTTGCTGGGTCGCGCTCACAGGGCAGAGCCTAAGGCGAGGCGAAGGCCTCGAGCCTGGTTTCATAAGTGGCGTTGCGTGATGAATTACGCAACAATTCCGTTGTGAAAACCGCCGCTCCAGAGGATATGCGCACCCGTGATCAGGTTGCCCGTGCCATTTTGGAGTCTGGGCCATCCACCGCGGTAGTTCTAGCCAAAAAGTTGAACCTGACGCCGGCCGGCATCAGAAGGCACTTGGACCAGCTGGTTTCAGAAGGAATTCTTGAGGAGCGCGAACCCCACCTACGAAGCGTTCGCATGCGTGGCAGACCTTCAAAGGTTTTTGTTATGAGCGATCAAGGTCGGGAGCGTTTTGAACACTCATATGATGATTTAGCGGTTTCGGTTTTGAAGTACATGGCAACCAACAGCGGTGAGCATTTAGTGTCGGGGTTTGCAAAGCATCGCGCGGAGGAAATTGTTCGTCGCTCTCATTCAGCTGTAGGAAGCGCAAAGGACCCAGTTGTCGGCTTGGCGGAGTTTTTAAGCGAAGAGGGTTACGCTGCTAACACCCACGCACATGGAATTGGTGTTGAGTTATGTCAACATCACTGCCCAATCGCACATGTCGCTGCTGAATTCCCGCAACTTTGCGAGGAGGAAACTGCAGCGTTTTCAAAAATTCTCGGAACGCATGTTCAGAGACTTGCCACTATTGCCCATGGCGATGGTGTTTGTACTACCTTCATTCCCCAAATCAATACGAAACATAATCCCATCAGCAATACAACAACCAAAAAGATAACTAGCAAAAGAAAGCGGAGCACACGATGAGTCAAACCGCCCATCCAGAGCTTGAAGGCATTGGTAAGTACGAGTACGGCTGGTCCGATAAGGATGTAGCTGGAGCCGATGTAAAGCGTGGTCTTAGCGAGGAAGTCGTTAGAGATATTTCAGCTAAGAAAAATGAGCCACAGTGGATGCTTGATCTACGCCTTAAGGGATTGTCTTTGTTTGACAAGAAGCCATTGCCAAACTGGGGCTCTGATTTGTCTGGCATCAAGTTTGATTCCATTAAGTACTTCGTACGTTCCACCGAGAAGCAAGCGACTTCATGGGAAGAGCTTCCCGAGGACATCAAAAACACATATGACCGCTTAGGCATTCCAGAGGCTGAAAAACAACGCCTAGTAGCTGGTGTGGCCGCTCAGTATGAATCTGAGGTTGTTTATCACTCAATCCGCGAGGATCTTGAGAAGCAAGGCGTGCTATTTCTTGATACCGATACCGCGCTGCGCGAACATGAGGATATCTTCAAAGAGTTTTTTGGTTCTGTAATCCCAGTTGGGGACAACAAGTTTGCCGCGCTAAATACTGCGGTCTGGTCCGGTGGCTCATTTGTATATGTGCCAAAGGGTGTCCACGTAGAGATTCCGCTTCAGGCTTACTTCCGAATCAACACTGAGAATATGGGTCAGTTTGAAAGAACACTCATCATCGCTGATGAAGGTTCATACGTTCATTACGTTGAAGGATGCACTGCGCCAATTTATTCTTCAGATTCATTGCACTCCGCAGTAGTAGAAATCATCGTTCGCAAAAATGCACGAGTCCGTTACACCACAATTCAGAACTGGTCTAACAATGTTTACAACCTGGTGACAAAGCGTGCGACATGTGCCGAAGGTGCAACCATGGAGTGGATTGATGGAAACATTGGATCCAAAGTAACCATGAAGTATCCGGCGGTATTTATGATGGGGCCGCACTCAAAGGGCGAGACCCTTTCAATCGCGTTTGCGGGCGAAGGCCAGCATCAAGATGCTGGCGCCAAAATGGTTCATGCCGCCCCGCATACCTCCTCGACCATTATTTCCAAATCAGTTGCACGTGGTGGCGGAAGAACTTCATATCGCGGCCTAGTGCAAGTTCAAGAAGGTGCACACCACTCCAAGAGCACAGTTAAGTGTGATGCGTTATTGGTGGACACCATCTCTCGCTCCGATACCTATCCATATGTTGATGTACGTGAAGATGATGTCTCTATGGGTCACGAAGCAACTGTCTCCAAAATCAGTGATGACCAGCTGTTTTATCTAATGTCACGTGGTCTATCTGAAGATGAAGCTATGGCGATGATTGTTCGTGGCTTTATTGAGCCAATCGCACGTGAACTTCCAATGGAGTACGCCCTCGAGCTAAATCGACTTATCGAACTTCAAATGGAAGGTGCGGTTGGTTAATGTCTGCGCTACCTACAAATTATTTGACTCCCACAGGCAGAGAAGAGGCATGGCGCTTCACTCCGCTAAAGCGGATTGCCGGTCTTCATGATCCTGCTACTAACGTTGCAGATCGCATCTCTATCTCACTCTCAGGCGGAGTGCGCACTGGCTTTACTATCGACAAAGTGAAGTCAGCTGATTTGCCAGCCAAATCCAGCACCGAAGATGCGGTAATTCAAAGGGTACGTGCCAGTGTTTCTGAGGTAACCCATCTACAAATCGCCAAAGAGGCGGTTGTAGATGAACCAATCATTTTGACCAGAAATGTGGGAAGTGGCAGCGAGTTTTCCCGCACAGTCATCACCGCAGCCCCACACAGCAAAGCCACTGTAATTGTTGAAAACTCCGGAACCGCCACGATTGGCGAGGAGATTGAACTTCGTATCGAATCTGGTGCGCAGTTAACCTTCATCACACTTCAAGAGTGGAGTTCGGAAACAGTTCATCTTGGTCGACATCACGCAATTGTCGGCAGAGATGCAACATTCAACTCAATCACGGTAACCGTTGGTGGTTCGCTGGTAAGGCTCTTGCCAACAGTTGAGTACTCAGATCAAGGTGGAAGCGCCGAGCTACTAGGGCTGTACTTTGCAACTGATGGTCAGCATCTAGAGCACCGAGTCCATGTAGATCATGGAATTCCAAATGCCAAATCACGGGTTACCTACAAAGGAGTACTTGCCGGAGATCAAGCTCGCACAGTTTGGATTGGCGATGTCTTCATTCGTGGAAATGCCGAAGGCACAGATACCTATGAATTGAATAAGAACCTCTTGCTTACCGATGGCGCAAGAGCAGATTCAGTCCCCAATCTTGAGATTGAAACAGGCGAGATTGTCGGTGCCGGCCATGCCAGCACAACTGGTCGATTTGATGATGAGCAACTGTTCTATTTGATGTCCCGCGGAATCCCTATGGCAGATGCGCGACGTCTGGTCATTCGCGGCTTTTTTACCGAAATCATTAACAAAATTGGTAATGAAGTTATTGAAGAGCGTCTCATGTCCAGAATTGATAGCCAGCTTGAGAAAGTTGGTGCGTAAATGAGTTCAACCCAAATCGATTTTAAAACCTTGGTTGATGGAAAGCCACAAAAAATCTCCCTTGGCGACAAGGATGTTTGTGTAGCTCGAATTGGCGAAGAGGTATTTGCAGTTGCAGATATGTGTTCACATGCTGAAGCATCTTTGTCTGAGGGTGATATCTCGAACTACAAAATCGAGTGCTGGTTACATGGCGCAGAGTTTGATTTGCGTACCGGAGAAGCCAAAACCCCACCGGCGGTTGAGGCGCTAGAAACTTTTGAAGTACTTCGTGATGGAGATACCGTCACGATATCCCAGAAATAAAGACGTCAAGGAGATAACAAGAATGTCACAACTAGTCATTAAGGACTTGCAGGTCGGAGTAGAGACAGAAGCCGGCTTGACCCCAATCCTTCGCGGCGTCGATCTAACTATTAACTCTGGCGAAGTTCATGCAATCATGGGGCCAAACGGTTCCGGTAAGTCGACTCTGGCATATTCCATTGCTGGTCACCCCAAATACACAATCACAGGAGGTTCAGTAACTCTTGATGGTGTTGATGTTCTAGAGATGAGCGTTGATGAAAGAGCCAAAGCTGGTCTCTTTCTAGCTATGCAATATCCAGTTGAGGTTCCTGGAGTCTCTGTTGCTAATTTCTTGCGCACGGCAGCAACCGCACTCCGAGGCGAAGCGCCAAAAGTGCGCACCTGGGTTGGTGAGGTCAAAGAGGCGATGTCAAAGCTTTCTATGGATCCATCATTCTCTGAACGCAACGTGAATGAAGGTTTCTCTGGTGGAGAAAAGAAGCGCCATGAAATTCTTCAAATGGAGCTTTTGAAGCCCAAGATCGCTATCTTGGATGAAACTGATTCAGGTCTTGATGTGGATGCGCTACGCATTGTCTCTGAAGGTGTAAATCGCGTTAAAGGCGAACAGAACCTTGGAATTATGTTAATTACTCACTACACCAGAATCCTGCGCTACATAAAGCCAGATTTCGTGCATGTATTTGCCGGAGGCAAGATTGTAGAAGAGGGTGGTCCAGAACTAGCCGAACGACTAGAGGAAAAGGGTTACGCACAATACGTTAAGGCGTAATTGGCGATTCCTGTGAAGAGTTACTTCGATGTTTCCGCGGTTCAAGCGGATTTTCCTATTCTGGAGCGCAAAATCCGCGGAAACAATCGATTGGTTTATCTGGACAGCGGCGCAACTTCACAAAAGCCTTTTTCTGTTTTGGATGCAGAGCGTGATTTCTACACCAATCACAACGCAGCTGCACACCGGGGTGCTCACCAACTTGCTGAAGAGGCAACTGAGTTATACGAATCTGCCCGAGAGAAGACGGCTGCGCTAATTGGAGCCAGATTTGAAGAAATTGTCTTCACTAAGTCAGCAACCGAGAGTATTAACCTGGTGGCTTATTCCCTTGGCAATGCACCATCTGAATCAAGATTTCACATTAAAAAAGGTGATCGCATTGTTGTTTCTGAGATGGAGCATCACGCCAACCTAATTCCTTGGCAAGAACTAGCAAAGAGAACCGGTGCAGAGCTAGTTTGGTTCTCAGTAACAGAATCCGGCCGTTTAGATTTGTCCAATATTTCAGAGCTGATTAATGAAAACACCAAAGTTGTTGCCTTAACTCATAAATCAAATGTTCTCGGAACCATAAACCCCATTTCCGATATCGCTAAGCGGGTTCGCGAAGTAGGGGCGCTATTTGTTTTGGATGCCTGCCAATCTGTTCCGCATTATGAATTTGATGTTAAGAAATTGAATGTGGATTTTGCGGCCTTCTCTGGTCACAAGATGTTAGGACCTACTGGAATTGGAGTTCTGTGGGGAAAGCAATCATTATTGGATGAAATGCCACCATTTCTCACGGGTGGTTCAATGATTGAAACTGTAACGATGAGTTCAGCGACCTATCTTCCAGCCCCAAAGCGGTTTGAAGCTGGCGTGCCAAACATGGCCCAGGCAGTAGGCCTTGGTGCTGCAATAGATTATTTGAACCGCATCGGAATTTCTAATGTTCACAATCATGAGGTGGAGTTAACCAAGGCGGCGATTGAAGGTCTGCAAAATGTAAATGGACTCACCATTGTTGGGCCAACTGACCTGCATGACAGGGGAGGGGTTGTGTCATTTACTATCGAAGGCATTCATCCTCACGACCTTGGGCAGGCACTTGATCAATATGGAATCGCAGTTCGCACTGGCCACCACTGTGCTTGGCCATTGATGAGAAGATTTAATGTTGTCGCAACCACCCGTGCCTCGTTCTATCTCTACAACGATTTGAATGACGTTAATGCGTTGGTTGAAGGGGTAGAAAAAGCGAGAAAGTATTTCTTAGAGCGATGATGGACTTAGATTCGCTCTATCAAGAGGTAATTCTTGAACATTACAAACGGCCACTGAACAAAGGCTTAAAACCCCAGCCTCAAGTTCAAGTACATCACGTAAATACATCATGTGGCGATGAAGTAACTTTAAATTTGCATAGTGATGGTCATGCAGTAAGCGATATTTCTTGGGATGGAGTTGGCTGCTCAATCTCACAGGCAAGCACATCGGTTGCTACCGATTTGCTAAAGGGAAAGACGTTGTCAGAAGCGGTATCTTTGATTGAAACCTTTCAAGCAATGATTCAGAGTAAAGGAACCGATTCTGGTGATGAAGATGTCTTGGGCGATGGAGTTGCTTTTGCTGGTGTGGCAAAGTTTCCAGCTCGAGTAAAATGCGCCTTACTTGGCTGGATGGCAGCTAAGGACGCGATTTCACAGATTGCAAGGGGTTAAATTAAGTATTTTGGTTATAGGGTTATGTAGCAACGAACGAAAGCAACGAGCAAGGGAGTCAGAATGTCAGCGACACTAGATGATGTAACTGAGGCAATGAAGGATGTCATCGATCCGGAGTTAGGCATTAACGTCGTCGATCTTGGTTTGATTTACGATGTGTCGATTGATGATTCAAATGTCGCAGTGCTCGATATGACCTTGACCTCTGCGGCTTGTCCTTTGCAGGATGTTATTGAGGATCAAACCCGTTCTGTTCTACAAGATTTAGTCTCTGATGTAAAAATCAACTGGGTTTGGATGCCACCTTGGGGTCCAGACAAGATTACCGATGATGGCCGCGAACAATTGCGGGCTATTGGCTTCACCGTCTAGTTCAGCACTCTCTCTCGGCCCCCTCTTATCTGGATGACAGCATCCGAGGTGAATGTAGTTTTTCTTCTTTTGGCTCTAAGGTAACTGCATGTCTCAGCAGGCGATGTGGATGTCCTTCCGCTCCTTAACTCAAGATCAATCAGTTAAGGATCAGAAGTTAAAGCCAGGAACCGCCAAGCGAATTGCTTCGTATGCTCTGCCTTATAAAAAGAATCTACTTATCTTCTTGGTGACCGTTGTCATTGATGCTTTGTTGGTGGTTGCAACACCCTTACTTTTAAAACGATTGATTGATGATGGAGTTATCCCTGGAAACTCCAACTTGGTAACACAGCTGGCATTCTTAGTTGGCGCGATAGCTTTGGCAGATGCCCTTATAAGCATGATTGGCAGATGGTATTCAGCCCGTATCGGCGAAGGCTTGATTTATGACCTACGTACCCAGGTTTTCTCTCATATCCAAAAACAATCAATCGCATTCTTCACGCGGACACAGACCGGCGCCTTAATTTCTCGAATTAACTCAGATGTCATCGGGGCGCAGCAGGCCTTCACGACCACCCTTTCAGGTCTAGTCAGTAATGTTCTAACACTCACTCTTGTGGTTGTGACGATGTTGATCCTTTCTTGGCAAATCACAATTGTCTCCTTAGTGCTGTTGCCGCTCTTTTTGATTCCAACTAAATGGGTAGGAAAGCGACTCCAGAAACTCACCCGAGATTCATTTGGTCTTAATGCTGAGATGTCTGCAACGATGACTGAGCGATTCAATGTTTCAGGAGCCTTATTGGTCTCTCTTTACGGAGATCTTGCTGCTGAGAAGGAGTACTTCTCCTCCCGCGCAAGGAGAGTGGCTGATATCGGTGTTTCTATCGCCCTTTTGAACCGCATGTTTTTTATCGCATTGACCTCAGTCGCCGCTGTTGCCACCGCTTTTGCTTATGGCGTTGGAGGAAACCTAGCGATAGATAAGAGCATTTCACTGGGTACCTTGCTGGCAATAACCGCTTTGTTGGCCCGTTTGTATGGGCCTCTGACCGCACTTTCAAATGTAAGAGTTGATGTTATGACAGCCCTGGTCTCCTTTGAACGGGTTTTTGAAGTGCTTGATTTGATACCAATGGTTAAAGACAAGCCGGATGCAAAGAGTCTGGCAAATACTGATTTGAGCATCAATTTTGAAAATGTGCACTTCACCTTTCCAAAAGCTGATGAGATTTCACTTGCATCATTAGAGTCGGCAGCAAAGGCTGAAATGGTGGGAAGCGGAGAGATCATAAAAGGCGTCACCTTTGCTGTTCCGGCTGGAAGCATGACAGCACTTGTAGGTTCCTCAGGGGCAGGAAAGACCACTCTTAGCGCCTTATTGGCCCGACTTTATGATGTAACGGAAGGTGCAATAAAGATAAATGGTGTTGATTTAAGAGATCTCTCTTTGCAGTCTCTGCGCAATTCAATAGGAATCGTTACACAAGATGCACACATGTTCCATGATTCAATTGCTGCGAATCTAAGGTATGCCAAACCGAATGCCACTGAAGAAGAGATGCAAAGAGCCTGCGAAGCTGCGCAAATCTGGGACTTAATTGCATCATTACCAAATGGATTTGAAACGGTTGTAGGAGAGCGGGGTCATAGATTGTCGGGAGGAGAAAAACAACGGCTAGCTATTGCCCGGCTCTTGTTAAAGGCACCCCGAATTGTTGTTCTAGATGAAGCAACAGCGCATTTGGACTCGGAGAATGAAGCGTTGGTCCAAGAAGCTTTAGCTAGCGCACTTCGTGGCAGAACTAGCATTGTGATTGCACATAGATTGTCTACCGTGCGCGCTGCAGATCAAATCTTGGTCCTAGATGATGGTCAGATAAGAGAACGTGGTAGACATGATGAACTCTTGGCATTAAATGGAATTTACGCTGATTTGTATCAACGTCAGAGTTTTTCAGCTTGAGAGCGTCTTTCCTCTCTAATTACTAAAACCCAAGCCAAAACAACCAACAGGGCAAAGATTATCCATTGCAGGGAATAGGCCAGGTGTGGTCCATCTCCGATGATTGGCAACGCTGTTGGGACCTCAGGAGTAATCCTTGCATTGCTAGCAGATACCAAATCCAGATAGACCTGCTCTGTATTCACCGACTGGTCGGAGTTCCATTTTTGCAACTTTTGTTGCCCGGAGTTTCCAGGAACTGCAAAGACACTTCCTTGCACCTGGGATTCAATTCCTTCGACTCTTACTCTAGCTTCAATACTTATTGGTGAGCTATCAGTTGGAACTACTTCTGGGGCGGTTTGAGCATCTTTGCCGGCAATCACCCAGCCTCGATCAACCCAGTAACTCTTCCCAGATTCGGAATTAAAAAGAGTGACTACACCAAAGCCATAATTACCTTCGTGATAACGATTTCTGACCAGAATTTCCTTTTCGGGGACAAAGTTTCCAGAAAGTGAAATCTTTCTCCAGGCTACTTCGCTTTTTGACAGGGTTTGTAATTGTGTTTCAGAGATTGTAGGCAGAGAAACATTTTGCCTAATCAATTCGTTTTTTGCATGCCTAGTTTCATGTCGGTCATATTGCCAAAGGGCACCTTGTATGCATGCGTAGATTAGAAGGATTCCGAGAAGGGTGGCTCCTAGGATTTTTTGCATGGCTTTAAACTAACCGGGAAATCTGAGAATCCGAATTATTCGATCTCGCGCCGCGTATTCAAGATTCGCGCCTGTCCGCGAATAGTTTCCCGCCCTCCATTTGCAACGATCACAGAGACGTAGGGCAACACAACAGCTCCCACGAGAAAAAACCAGCGATAGGGACTCGGCGTGAAAACCGCCAAAAGGAAACAAGCGGTGCGCAGCATCATGGAAATAAAGTACTTACGTTGGCGACCGGGAAGATCATCAGAAAGCGCGGAGCCAACCTGGGTGACGCTTTGGAACTCAGAACCTGTCACTTTTTTACGGTTCCAGAGTTTGGCGCTTTTCATGGGATGAGCCTAAGTGGAGCGCCCGAGCAGCGCACTTTGAGGATGATTTTGCTGCCGATGCCAGAGAGGGGTATCTTTGAGCCCTGGTCGCAAGACCAAGATGAAGTGGAGCTAGCCGCTCCCACCTACCTCGTTCTAATGCGAGCTGGTCAAGATTTCAAGGCCTCATGGCCTTTTTCTGCGCGGCTTTCTTCATTTTGTCTCAACTTAGCAATCAACCGATTGTTGTAGTTGTTGAATCGACCTGTTCAGAGGATTTATCTAAAGAACTTGTCACAAGAGATTGAAAGGAAGAGTTATCAGCACCGCAGAACCACGTATCAATGATCGAATTCGCGTATCTGAAGTTCGTCTAATTGGTGCATCTGGTGAGCAGGTTGGGGTCGTTGCAATCGACGAAGCCCTGCGTATGGCAGATGAGTACGGTCTTGACCTAGTCGAGATTGCTCCAGAAGCTAACCCACCAGTTTGCAAGATTATGGATTTCGGAAAGTACAAATACGAAATCGCACAGAAAGCACGCGAAGCCCGTCAAAACCAGACCCACATCGTGGTGAAGGAGATTCGAATGGGTCTAAAGATTGAGAATCATGATTACGAAACTAAGAGAAACCATATTGAAAAATTTCTTTTGGGTGGCGACAAGGTGAAGGTAACTGTTCAGTTCAAGGGCCGTGAACAAACTAGGCCAGAGTTAGGTTTCCGATTGTTGCAACGTCTTGCAGAAGATGTGGCAGCGATTGGATTTGTTGAATTTGCTCCTAAGCGAGAGGGTCGAAGCATGACTATGGTGCTCGGACCGGTCAAGAAGAAGAGCGAAGCATTGGCTGAGGCGAAGCGTGCGCGTGCCGCCAAATCCAAGAGTGAAGAGAATTAATCAAGGATCAAACGGAGGAAAAAATGCCAAAAATGAAAACACATAGTGGAGCGAAGAAGACATTTCGCGTCACCGGAAGCGGAAAGATCGTGCATGAGCGCGCTGGCAAGCGTCACCTCCTTGAGCGCAAATCTTCACGTGTAACTCGCCGTCTATCTAAAGATCAGACCGCAAATGACCGTAACACTTTCTCAGCTAAGCGTTTGCTTGGAATGAAGTAGGGGGATAAAAAATGGCTAGAGTAAAACGTGGAGTTCATGCGGCGAAGAAACGTCGCACAACCCTTGAGCGCGCCAGCGGATATCGCGGCCAGCGTTCTCGTCTATTCACAAAGGCTAAAGAGCAAGTTACCCACTCTTTGGTTTATGCCTTTAATGATCGCAAAGACAAGAAAGGCGATTTCCGTCAGCTTTGGATCACTCGTATCAACGCGGCAAGCCGTGAGAATGGCATGACATACAACCGTTTTATCCAGGGCTTAAAGGCCGCAGGTATCGAAGTTGATCGCAGATTGCTTTCAGATCTGGCAACAAATGATCCCGCCGCTTTCACAGCTTTGGTTGAGGTAGCACGCAAGAACGTAAAAGTTTCCTAAGTATCGAGCTTTCGATGATTACGAGCCTTCATTCGTCTCATGTTGAGACGGTGAAGGCTCTCTTAGGTTCTAGAGGTGCAAAAGCTCGTAGGGAATCAGGTAGTTACGTAATCGAAAGTGTGCAGAACATTAAGTCTGCGCTGCGAGCTAGTAAATCCACCATAGAAAAACTTTTTTACACCCAAGAGGGGCTATCCAAACTTGATGATTCCGAGATTATCGGGGTAGATCTGTTGGAGGTTTCCCCAGAAGTAATGAAGGTTATGACTGACACAGTCACCCCGCAGGGATTACTGGTGGTGGCTCGGATACCAGAGTTTGAATTAAGCCAATGGTTCACGAAGAACTCCAAAAAATCTGGATTACAACTGGCATATTTTTGGCAAATTCAAGATCCGGGAAATGCCGGTACTGCAATCCGCGCCGCCGATGCTTTTGAGTTTGATGCTGTTTTGTTCTCTGACAACAGCGTTGATGTTTATGGTCCCAAAGTAGTTAGGTCCAGTGCTGGCTCAATGTGGAATGTTCCAATTGGTCAGGAGATTTCAATAGAGCAACTTATCGAATTCGCGAAAATTAATTCCTTCAAAGTTTTTGTCACGCAGGCAGATGCCGACCTTCAGATCAAGGAGGCAGCAAAGCAGTCCAGTGGCGTAAACAGTATTTGGATCTTTGGAAATGAAGCTCGTGGGGTACCCCAAGAGGTACTCCAATCCAAAGGGGCTACCTTGGTCTCTATTCCGATATCGGAAAAGGTTGAAAGCTTGAATTTAGCTACGGCAGCATCTGTTGTCATGTATGCCGTCTCGGCTGCAAGAAATTAACAGCAGAAAAAGCGATTTGGTTAGTAGAATTTCGAAGTGTCTATGAGCAATGCGGAGATATCTGAGATTCAGAGCGCGGCCCTCGCTGCAATTAATGAGGCTAAAACCCTTGAGTCCCTTAGAGAAGTCAAGATTTCACATGTCGGAGATCGCTCACCAATTGCTCGGGCTAATCAATCTCTGGGTCAAATAGCTCCCGAACTGCGGGCCGAGATGGGCAAAATAATCGGTACAGCCAAGGTCGCAATAAACAAAGCCTTTGATGAGAGAGAAAAATTTCTAATCCAAGAGCGAGATAGCAAAGTTCTAATTGAGGAGAGAGTTGATGTAACTCTTCCTACGGGCCGTCACACAAAAGGCGCATTGCATCCGCTGACTATTTTGAGCCATGAAATCGCTGATTTGTTTGTCGGCATGGGATACACAGTGCAAGAAGGTCCTGAACTTGAATCCGGTTGGTTGAATTTTGATGCCTTAAACATTTCAGCTGATCACCCAGCAAGAACTATGCAAGATACTTTTTTTGTCGAGCCTGTTGAATCGGGATTAGTGATGCGTACTCACACATCGCCGGTTCAGGTTAGAACCATGTTAGAAAACGAACCACCAATTTATGTGATCTGCCCGGGTCGAACCTATAGGGCTGATGAATTGGATGCTACGCATACACCAGTCTTCAATCAGGTAGAGGGTTTGGTAATCGATAAGGGGATTACCATGGCGCACCTAAAGGGGACACTTGATCATTTCGCTGCCAAGATTTTTGGTGCAGATGTAACAACCCGAATTCGACCTTCATTTTTCCCGTTCACCGAACCAAGCGCCGAAGTTGACTTCTTCTACAACGGACGTTGGGTTGAATGGGGCGGGTGTGGAATGGTCAACCGTAAAGTTTTGCTTGCCTGTGGCATCGATCCAGATGTCTATTCAGGGTTTGCATTTGGAATGGGGTTGGAACGCACCCTCATGGTCCGACATGGCATCTTAGATATGCATGACATAGTCGAAGGCGATGTTCGCTTCTCGCGACAGTTTGGCACAGGTGGGCGATGAAACTTCCAGTTTCCTGGTTGGCGGAGTTCGTTGAATTCCCAAAAAACATCAAAATAGAAAAAATCGTTGATGCATTTGTAAAAGTAGGGTTTGAAGTTGAGGGAGTAGAAAATCCCGCTGACAAGATTAAGGGACCGGTCATTATCGGTCAGGTTAAGAGTATTGAGGAGTTAACGGGTCTCAAGAAACCAATCCGTTATGTCGCACTTGATTGCGGCGAGAAGCAAGAGCGGTATGTGATTTGCGGGGCAACGAATTTCCAAACAGGAGATTTGGTTGCAGTAGCTCTCCCTGGGGCGGTTTTGCCTGGCGATTTTGCTATCGCAGCACGCGAAACTTATGGCAAGACCAGCAATGGAATGATCTGTTCCGCCAGAGAACTCTCACTCAGCGATGAGCACAATGGCATCATTGTTGTTAAGGACAAAAAAGCTAAACCCGGCATGGAAGCACTATCCCTGCTTGGAGCAGATGACCCCGTTATTGATATTGCTGTGAACCCAGATCGCGGTTATGCGATGAGTGTACGCGGAGCGGCACGTGAATTGGCTATGGCCCTAAACCTTCCGTTCAAGGATGTAAAAGCAAACTCTTTGATTGCAACTTTGGAGAAGAAAAAGACCAAAGGAAAAGTCACTCCAGTTCAAATAACCGACAAAAGTATTGCTGATCAAATTTTTATCCGAACGTTAAAAGATGTAAACCCATTGAGTGAAACACCAGAATGGATGAAACGCCGTTTAG
The DNA here is from genome assembly GCA_964536895.1 of uncultured Clavibacter sp. Lineage (GTDB taxonomy): Bacteria > Actinomycetota > Actinomycetes > Nanopelagicales > Nanopelagicaceae > MAG-120802. The sequence continues at coordinate 9,521 of CAZIAI010000005.1, read as the reverse complement.
TACAAGCTGGCATGAGGCCAATCTCGGTAGCGGTTGATATCACCAATTATGTAATGCTAGAGATGGGCCAACCACTACATGCTTTTGATGCAGCAAAGATTTCGGGAACATTAAGGGTGCAGAGAGCCGGAAAATTTAAGGAAATCCTCACCTTAGATAATCAGAAAAGAAAGCTTTCCTCTAATGATCTCTTGATTGCTGATGACAAAAAACCATTAGCGCTGGGCGGAACAATGGGAGGACTTGAGTCGGAGGTAACAGAGTTCACTGTTTCAATCGCGCTCGAGGCAGCACACTTTGATTCTGTGGCAATTGCCCAGAGTTCCAGAAGACACATTTTGAGTACTGAAGCATCAAGAAGATTTGAGCGTGGAGTAGATCCTCAGCTTGCTGAGATTGCCTCTGCGCGCGCTGCGTTGCTAATGATGCAGTACGCGGGAGCAAAGTATGTGGGTACTTCAAAACAAATAACTCCAATCAAGAAAAGAACGGCACGGGTATCAGCGTCGGCAATCTCTGAGTTAATTGGAACCGCCTACACCGACAAAGAGATGCAATTGGCCTTATCCAAGATTGGCTGCTCGTTGAAGAAATCAGGGAAGTCTTGGCAGGTAACTATTCCAAGTTGGCGAACTGACTTAAATGATTTGCCAGATTTTGCCGAAGAGGTGGCGCGTTACTACGGTTATGACCGAATTCCCTCCATCCTTCCTCCCATCAAACTTTCCAAGAATGGAAAAAGTGGGCTATCAACTCTTCAACAGCGCAAAAAGCAGATGGCCATAGAGCTTGCCAATAAGGGATTAGTAGAAGTGCATAACTATCCATTTGTTAGTGCGGCTCAGATGGAGTTATTTGGATTTACTGGAGATAGAGCAAAGACTTTCAAGATTGCAAATCCCATGTCTGAAGAGACCCCATTTTTGCGCACCCATTTGACTCCAGGCTTGTTAAGCACCGCTGCGCGAAATTTGGCACGAGGTGCGAACTCCGTTGCGCTCTTTGAAACAGGCGCGGTATTTCGTGATACCGAGAAACTACCTATCGCAACCGGCATCAGTACGGATAGGCGCCCAACACCGGCTCAGGTGAAAAAGATTTATGAAAGTGTTCCGAAACAACCTTTGCATATCGCCGGAGTAATTGCTGGCGATTTTGAACAAGGTGGTTGGTGGGGCAAGGGACGAGCTGCTCAATGGGTGGATGCACTGGATTTGGTTGCGGATTTGATTCATTCCACTGGGAATAGATTCACTGTTCATGCGGTTGAGTTGGCGCCTTGGCACCCTGGCCGTTGTGCAGAGTTCCGAGTGGATGGAAAGCCAATCGCACATGCTGGTGAGATTCATCCAAGAGTAAGTAGTGGACTCTCTTTGCCTGACCGAACCGTCGCCTTTGCCCTAATTGTGGATGCCATTCCATTCGCAGGATCTGTAAAGGCAAAACCAATCAACACAAATCCAGCAGCAATTCAAGACATCTCACTCTTTGTTGACCAAAATATGCCTGCTGCACAAGTAGAGCAAGCGCTATCAGATGGTGCCGGTGAACTACTCGAGAGCATTCACTTATTTGACCGGTTTCAAAAGGAAGGAGAGTCTCAAGTCTCTCTAGCCTTCACGTTGGTCTTCCGGGCCCCGGATCGCACCTTGACCTCAGATGAGGTCTCAGCTTTACGTGCGGCAGCCGGCAACGAGGCGGTAAAGCGCTGTTCTGCAACGCTTCGTGGCTAAGAGGTTTTTTGCATAAATATGCATATATTTGAATATTTATGCATATGCCTTTAAAGTTAGACCATGAAAGTTGGAGTAATCGGCGCTAGCGGCTATGCCGGCGGAGAGCTATTGCGCTTGATTTCAGCTCACCCACATTTTGAAGCGGTGTACATAGCTGCAGGTTCAAACGCTGGTGAGTTAATTGCAGATGTTCATCCCCATCTAAGTACATTTGGTAATCAACGTTTTGAATTGACTGATGCGCAAAAGACCAAAGATTGTGATTTAGTCTTTGTGGCTTTGCCACATGGTGAATCAGCCAAGTTTGTTAGCGAGCTGGATCCAAATATTTCCATTGTTGATTTAGGTGCTGACTATAGATTGAAAAACCCAACTTCTTGGCAAAAGTACTATCAAACCGAGTACGCAGGAAACTGGCTGTATGGACTGCCTGAGTTGCCTGGTTATCGAGAGCAGATTCGCCAGACCAAGAGAGTAGCCAATCCCGGTTGTTATGCCACAGCAATCGCACTTGCAGCCGCTCCTGTAGTACGGGCCGGGATGATTGATAACTCAGACATAGTTGTAGTAGCAGCTAGCGGAACAACAGGTGCTGGACGATCGGCAAAGATAAATCTGAGTGCCAGCGAAGTAATGAATTCACTTACCTCTTATAAATTCGGGGGAGTTCATCAACATACACCTGAAATTGAAGAGAGTTTGCAATCGCTGGTCACCGACGGTGGTCAAGATATAAATATTTCATTTACTCCAATTCTTGCTCCTTTGCCGCGCGGAATACTCGCCACAGTGACATCCAAAACCACTTTTGAGCAAAGTGAGATTAGAAAGGTATTTGCGGATGCCTACAAGGATGAACAATTTGTTCATCTACTCGAGATTGGCAAGATGCCAGAAACATCATCCCTAATAGGCTCAAACGGGGTTCATTTACAAGTGGCGGTTGATGCTCATTCAAAGAGATTTGTAGCATCGGTAGCAATCGATAACCTCGGCAAAGGCGCTGCTGGCCAAGCAGTTCAAAACGCTAATTTAATCTGCGGCTATCCTGAAAACGCTGGACTTAGCCCGATAGGTATTGGCTGATGAATCAATCTCAGGAATGTTTGCAATTGCCTCTGGGTTTCGAAGGTGCCGGGGTATCAGCTGGACTGAAAAGCAGTGGGGCTAAGGATCTGGCACTGTTAATCAATAAAGGGCCACAGCTTTTTGGCACTGGAGTTTTTACCAGCAATCAGTTGGTAGCAGCACCCGTTATGTGGAGTCGGCAAGTAGTAAAGGACTTTAGTGTTGCAGCTGTAATTCTCAATAGCGGTGGAGCTAACGCTTGCACCGGGGCTGATGGATTTGCAGATACCCATAGAACAGCGGAGAGAGTGGCGGAGCTAACTGGAGTTTCTGCTAGTGACACCGCTGTCTGTTCAACAGGTTTGATTGGCGTGAGACTGCCGATGGATAAAATCTATTCAGGCATTGAAGATGCCGCGAAAAACTTGAATACCGATGCCTTACTGGATGTCGCACAAGCAATTATGACCACAGACTCAAAACCTAAGCTGTTCCAACGAAACGAATATGGTGTGCGTATCGTTGGTGTAGCTAAGGGGGCGGGGATGCTGGCGCCAGCCTTAGCTACCATGCTTTCTGTAATCATGACTGATGCGATTGTTGAACCAAGTACAGCGGAAGAGTTGTTTACGAGAGCAGTAGAAAAAAGTTTCAATCGAATTGATTCTGATGGTTGCACTTCCACCAATGACACAGTTCTTTTCTTGGCATCCGGCGCATCTGGGGTAACGCTTTCTCAAGAACAGCTTTCGCAATTACTCCAGGATGCAACCCAAAATTTGGCCTCTCAATTGATTGCTGATGCTGAAGGGCACTCTAAAGTGATTTCAATCAAGACCGTGAATGCCAAGTCGGAGCGCGATGCGGTAGAGGTCGGTAGAGCTTGCGCGCGAAACAACCTATTGAAATGCGCGTTGCACGGCGAAGATCCAAATTGGGGCCGAGTTCTGGCTGCGGTGGGAACCACAAATGCAGTGCTGGATCCGTTGAATATTGATGTGTCATTAAATGGAGTCATGGTCTGTCGAGCCAGCGCACCAGGTGAAGATCGAGAGATGGTTGATTTGTCAGCTGAGCTAATTGAAATTGTGATCGATCTTCATATGGGTAATGAAGAAGCAACAATCTGGACCAATGATTTAACGGCCGAATATGTTCATGAGAATTCAGCGTACGCAACATGATAGTAATTAAATTCGGCGGGCATGCCATGGGTGAAAATTCATCACAGTGGATGAAGGAAATCGCGGCACGTTTCAACCAGGGGGAGAGATTTGTAATCGTTCATGGTGGTGGACCCCATATCGATGAAGAGTTAAAGCTGCGCGGTATTGAGAAGCAGGTGGTCAATGGCTTTAGGGTCACCACTGCTGAGGTCATGAATGTGGTCGAAATGGTCTTGACCGGAAAAGTTCTGCGCTCAGTCGTAAGACAGTTGCAAGAAGTGGGATTGCCAGCCGTGGGAATTACAGGAAGCGATTCTCATTTGCTTGATGTAGAACTGAAGGATTTCACCAATCTCGGTTTAGTCGGAAGGGTCAAACGTGTAAATCCAAAGATCCTGCATGATCTAGTTGATATGGGTTACTTGCCAGTCGTTTCACCGGTTGCTAATGATCAAACAGGAAAAGCATTAAACATAAATGCTGATTTGGCCGCGGGCGCAATCGCCGGATCTTTGCGCGCAAATCAAGTTTTATTCCTAACCGATGTCCCCGGAATTTATGCCAATTGGCCAGACAAAGCCTCATTAATTTCTGAGGTTACAGTTCAGGAACTTGCCACCATGCAGTTTGCTGATGGCATGGCTCCAAAGGTGGAGTCGGTTATTGAAGCGATTAACTCCGGTGCATTGAGCGCAAGAGTGATAGATGGAAACTCATCTCAGGCGTTCGTGGAGGCTTTAGAGGGCAGAGGTGGGACATGGGTAAAACGGTGAGACCGGGCAAAAAACCATCTGCAAACAACGCCGAGATGACAACCCTTTGGAACAGTTTGATGCAACCCAACTATGGAGCTCCCAGCCTTCATCTAGTAAAGGGAAAAGGGATTGAGGTTTGGGATATCGAGGGTCGTAAGTACCTAGATTTCCTAGGTGGGATTGCGACAAATCTTTTGGGGCACAACCATCCAAAAGTTTCAAAATCAATCTCAGATCAAGCAAAGTCTTTAAGTCATGTGAGCAATTTTTACTCTCACGCACCAGCTCTTCAATTGGCCTCACTTCTGCAAAAGATGACCGGGGATGAAGATGCCAAAGTTTTCTTCTGTAATTCCGGAGCAGAAGCCAACGAAGCTGCTCTAAAACTCTCCAGAATGACTGGCCGAAAAAGAATTGTGGCGGCCAAAGGAGCGTTTCACGGCCGCACTATGGGTGCTTTGTCTCTGACCGGTCAGCCAGGAAAACGCGATCCATTTAAACCGCTACTTCCCGGCATTAAACATGTTGAATATGGCGACATCGCTCAACTTCGTAAAGCGGTTAGCAAGAGAACTGCAATGGTTATTTTGGAACCAATAATGGGCGAAGCGGGGGTGGTAGTTCCTCCTAGCGGATACTTGAAAGCAGCGCGTGAAATCTGCGATGCAAAGGGCGCACTTCTGGTGATTGATGCTGTCCAAACTGGCATGGGCCGAACTGGTCAATGGTTTGGCTACGAGGATGAGGGAATTAGGCCTGATGTCATAACAATCGCAAAGGGATTAGGCGGAGGATTGCCGCTTGGCGCGATGATTGCGTTAGGAGCGTCTAGCAAACTTTTGACACCAGGATCTCATGGCACAACTTTTGGCGGAAATCCTATTTCTAGCGCTGCTGCACTTGCGGTGATTGAGGAGATAGAACAGAAGGGTTATATCTCCCTTAATCTTGCGAAAGGTGCCTTGTTGCGAAATCTAATATCCCCAATCGTGGGAGTCGAAAAAGTCCGTGGAAAAGGCCTTCTGATTGGAATCCTTTTGCGCGACAAGAGGGCAAAAGAGATTGCTGCCAAACTGCAGGATTTAGGTTTTCTAGTAAACGCGGCAAATGAAGATGTCATCAGGATCGCTCCCGCTTTTATAGTGAGCGAGCCGCAAATTCTTGCTTTTGCAACGGCATTCAACGAGGCATGTGAGGAGATCTACCGTGGCTAAACGAACTGCACTTTCTTCTAATGCTAGACGAGCACTCGTGGTTTCCTTTGTAAATCAAGGTCTGGTGCATTCACAAAGTGACTTGGTTGATCTGTTGGCAGATGAAGGAATTGAAGTCACACAGGCGACAGCTAGTCGTGATCTTGAAGAGTTAGGTGCAGTTAGAGGCCGGGATGAGTCAGGTGAAAGTAGATATAGATTTCTGGATGCTGAACCGATGTCCCGTACGACAAGAGTGTCAGATGACTTGATGTTAAGTATCACCGCGAGTGGAAATCTAGTTGTTGTAAAAACACCACCAGGTGGAGCCCAATTATTGGCCAGCGCACTTGATCGCGCCTCCGAGAACGGTCAATTGACATCAGTTATTGGCACGATAGCTGGAGATGACACAGTTCTGGTGATTTCAAGAAACGCCACCGGCGGTAAGGCGCTTTCATTGCATTTGCGTGATTTCATTGGCGGAGTTGGGAAATATACCTTGCAAAAAAATCGAACAAGAGTGAAGGGTTAACGATCATGACACTTTGGGGTGGAAGATTCTCCGCAGCGCCAGAAGAATCGGTCTTTAAGCTTTCACGGAGTGCGCATTTTGATTGGCGACTAGCGCCCTATGACATCAGGAGCTCCTTGGCGCATTTAAAGATATTGGAGAAGAATCAGATTGTTTCCAAAGAAGTTGCCCTGCAGTTGAAGCAGGGTCTGATAGCTCTCTATGAAGAGGTGACATCTGGGAAATTCATGCCGACTGATTCGGATGAAGATGTGCACTCAGCTCTTGAGAGAGGATTGAAAGAAAAGATTGGCGATGCAGGAGGGGCGATTCGTGCAGGTCGCTCCCGCAATGACCAGGTTGCCACAGATTTCAAGTTGTATCTGATTGATCACATGATTGAGATTGCATCGCAACTTTGCAACCTGCAAGCAGCAATCATTGAGTTGGCTGAAAAACATGTCCAAGATGTTTCGCCGGGCTTCACTCATCTTCAACATGCGCAGCCAGTTTCCTTTGGGCATGAGATTGCTAAACACGCACACGCAATCTCGCGGGATATTTCTAGAATTCAAAACTGGCTAGATCGTTGCAACTTATCGCCATTAGGGGCGGGAGCGTTGGCGGGGAGTTCACTACCTCTAGAGCCTGAAACGACAGCCAAGGATCTTGGATTCAGTGGAGTGATGGGGAACAGTATTGATGCGGTTTCGGACAGGGATTTTGCAGCTGAGGCTGCCTTCATAATTTCTTTGATTGGAGTACATCTTTCCCGTATTGGCGAGGAATGGACATTGATGAGCAGTACCGAGTTTGGCTGGGCAAAGGTGGCCGATGCCTATGCCACAGGATCATCAATAATGCCGCAAAAGAAGAATCCAGATGTAGCAGAGCTAGCAAGAGGAAAAAGCGGGAGATTCATCGGAAATCTCACTGCGTTGCTAACAGTTATGAAGGGTTTGGCATTTGCTTACAATCGAGATCTTCAAGAGGACAAAGAGGCGATATTTGATTCAGTAGAGAATCTACTTCTGTTGCTTCCGCCCGTTACTGGAATGATTGCAACCACAACATTTGATACACAACGCATGAAGGCTGCCGCACCACAAGGCTTCTCACTTGCTACAGAGATTGCTGACTTTTTGGTGATGCAAGGGGTGGCTTTCTCTAATGCCCACGAAGCAGCAGGTGCTTGTGTAAGAAACTGCGAGGCGAAACAGATTGAACTCCATCAACTAGAGGAGTCGGAACTCCTTGCGATTCATCCGAAGTTATCTAAAGAGGTGCTAAAAGTTTTGAATGTAGATGGAGCTGTTTCGGCACGTACCTCAATTAATGGCACCGCCCCTTCCAGCGTTAATCGCCAGCTAGTTAAACTGAAGGAGCATCTGGCGACTGACCGGAGTTGGAGTTCCAGCCAGCGCAGCCGATTTTCGGGCATGATGAGCCTATGACCAGCTCACTGCTGCAGGACCTAAAGTGGCGCAATTCCATTGCGCAAACCACGGATATTGAAGAACTAGCCAAGTATCTTGATGCGGCGTCCAGAACCCTTTACTTAGGATTCGATCCAACTGCACCTAGCCTGCATATCGGCAACCTGGTGGCGCTCACCGTATTGCGCCGCTTTCAGTTAGCTGGACACAGGCCAATCGCATTGGTTGGGGGAGCCACAGGATTAGTAGGCGACCCAAGTGGCAGAAACTCAGAGAGAACCTTGAATGATGTTGATGTTGTCAATGAGTGGGTTGGAAAAATACGGGCTCAATTAGAGGGATTTCTGGAGTTTTCTGGCTCAAATGCAGCGGTTATGGCTAACAATTTAGATTGGACCGCTCCTGTTTCTGCAATCGCCTTCCTACGTGATATCGGAAAACACTTCAGCGTAAATCAAATGCTTTCACGTGAATCTGTTTCGGCACGTCTTGAAGCAGGAGGAATTTCTTACACAGAGTTCTCCTATCAGGTTTTGCAAGCATTTGATTTTCTCGAACTGAGTCGCCGTCAAAACTGTGAATTGCAAATCGGTGGTAGTGATCAGTGGGGAAATATAGTTGCAGGTGTTGATTTAATTCGTCGTGTCGAAGGAAAATCAGCTCACGCTTTAACAATTCCATTGTTAACCAAAGCAGATGGAACAAAGTTTGGGAAAACAGCTGATGGTTCAATTTGGCTTGATGCGAAGATGACATCGCCATACGCCTTCTATCAATTCTTCCTAAACTCTGATGATAGAGATGTAGAGCAATTGCTGCGCACCTTCTCCTTTAAATCTCATGAGGAGTTAGAAGCACTTTTTGAATCTTTGAAAAATAATCCAGGAGCTCGCGAAGCACATAGAGCTCTAGCGCGAGAGGTAACAACTCTTATTCACGGATCTGAACAGTGCAACAATGTTGAAAATGCATCCAAAGCATTGTTTGGCCAATCAGAGATTCGTGAACTTGATGCAGAGACATTAGCTTCAGCGCTATCTGAATTACCCAGAACCACAATCAATCGCGGACAACCATTTCCAACTTGGGTTGATTTGATTTCAGCTGCAGGGGTTGTGGATTCCAAGTCGGCTGCGCGACGGGTTGTTAAAGAAGGTGGCGCATATTTGAATAACCAAAAGATTAGTGGTGAGGATTTCGCACCTTCTGAGGATGATCTGCTGTTCGGAAAATTCTTAGTTTTGCGAAAAGGCAAAAGAGATCTCGCAGCCGTTGAGGTAATCAGCTAAAACCCCTAGAAATACGGGTTTTGATGAGGTCCAGGTCTCATTGAAGGATTTGCCTCCGCAGTTTTGCAGCGTTATTGTCTGCTCCTCGCTACGAAATCGGACTTAAACTTCAGGCCGAGTAGCAAGAAAGAACTTCCCAAAGAAGCTAAAAACCCTTATTTATCAAGGTTTTTGAGCGCTCGTGTGCCTCCTGAAAGGGGCTTGCGAGGGCGATTTGACCGTAGAGCAAAAGGGGTCTAGGTTTCTCCTTCTGCCCGTAAGGGCGGATTTGGTTGTGCCCTGCCAACGGCTGTAAGGCCCGGAATCGGAGCGCACCCGTACCTTGAGAACTCAACAGCGTGCCATAAGTCAATGCCAATTACCT
>CAZIAI010000004.1:75234-86339 GCA_964536895.1 uncultured Clavibacter sp. | reverse complement strand
GGTGTAACACCCTTGGCCTCAACGCCTTGCTCTTCAATTTTCACCTCTACATTGAAAAGGAAACCAACCATTTCCTCTTTGATGGCATCCATCATTGCGGAGAATAGTTCGTAACCCTCTTTTTGATACTCAACCAGAGGATCTCTCTGCGCCATCGCGCGCAATCCAATTCCCTCTTGTAAATAATCCATTTCATACAAATGCTCGCGCCATTTGCGATCCAGCACAGAGAGCAGAATCTTTCGCTCTAGATCACGGGTTACCTCGGAGCCGAGTTGCTCTTCGCGCTTGGCATAAGCCACAAAAATATCATCGATGATTTTCTGCGCTATGTAATCAGAATCTAGACCCGAGCGACCGCCGGACTCTTGTTCTAACTGCTCTACAGTAAATGAGATCGGATAGGTGGACTTAAGAACGGTCCAGAGCTGATCTAGATCCCATTCCTCTGGATATCCCTCGCTGGTGGCAGCGTTTACATATCCGCGAATTGTGTCCTCGATAAAGACTGCAACCTGATCCTTGATGTCCGCACCTTCAAGAACCTCACGGCGCTCGCGATAAATCACCTCACGCTGACGGTTCATGACATCGTCATACTTCAAAACATTTTTACGCATTTCAAAGTTTTGCGACTCAACCTGGGTTTGCGCTGACTTAATCGCGTTTGAAACCATCTTGGACTCAATAGGAGTGTCCTCAGGGATTCCAGCTGCGGTCAAAAAGCGTTCTACTAGAGCGGAGTTAAAGCGTCTCATCAACTCATCTTGTAGTGAAAGATAGAAACGAGACTCTCCTGGATCGCCTTGACGTCCGGAGCGACCACGTAGCTGATTATCAATGCGGCGGGATTCATGTCGCTCTGTTCCTAGAACATAGAGACCACCCAATGCCACAACCTCTTCATGACCTTTTGCGACCGCAGCTTTTTGCTTTGCAATCTCTGCAGGCCACAACGCTTCGTACTGCTCTGGATTGTCTACTGGTGAAATTCCTTGACGCTGCAGTTCGAAATCAGCCATGAACTCTGGGTTTCCACCCAGCATGATGTCGGTTCCGCGGCCTGCCATATTGGTAGCGACGGTTACCGCACCAACAGTTCCGGCTCTTGCGATAATGGCAGCTTCTCTCTCATGTTGTTTTGCATTTAGCACCTCGTGCGCAATGCCTTTGCGACGCAAAGCCTGAGATAGCAACTCTGACTTCTCGACGCTAACTGTTCCGACAAGAACTGGCTGGCCTTTGCGGTGACGTTCCAAGATGTCATTAGCTACCGCTTCAAATTTTGCCTGCTCTGTTTTGTAAACCAGATCGGCTTGATCAATTCTTTGCATCTCTTTGTTGGTTGGGATTGGAATTACACCCAACTTGTAGATTTGCATGAACTCCGCCGCTTCAGTCATCGCGGTTCCGGTCATGCCAGATAACTTGTCGTATAAGCGGAAGTAGTTCTGCAGAGTGATTGTTGCCAAAGTTTGGTTTTCATCCTTGATTTCAACCCGCTCTTTAGCCTCTAGCGCCTGGTGCAGACCTTCGCTGTAGCGTCTTCCAGATAGAACGCGACCTGTGTGCTCATCAACGATTAAAAGTTCGCCATTCATGATTACATAATCACGATCACGCTTGAAAAGCTCTTTGGCCTTGAGGGCATTGTTTAGATAGCCAATCATCGGAGTATTTACCGCTTCGTAAAGGTTCTCGATGCCTAGCAACTCTTCAACTTTTGCCACACCGGCGTCAATGATTCCGGTATTTCTCTTCTTCTCATCAACTTCGTAGTGCTCACCACGAACTAAACGTTCGGCAATATTGGCAAACTCGACATACCACTTTGTGGGCTTATCTGCTGGTCCACTGATAATTAAAGGTGTTCGAGCCTCATCAATCAAAATAGAGTCAACTTCATCAACAATCGCAAAGTTGTGTTCACGTTGAACGCAATCAGATAGATTCCAAGTCATGTTGTCACGCAAATAATCAAAACCAAATTCGTTATTGGTGCCATAGGTGATGTCTGCTAGATACTGGGTGCGACGCTCACTTGGCGTCATCGAAGCAAGAATGACTCCGACCTTTAGACCAAGAAATCTATGAATACGTCCCATCCACTCGCTATCGCGTTCTGCAAGATAATCATTGGTGGTGACGATGTGAACACCGCGCCCGCTTAATGCATTGAGGTAAGAAGGTAGTGTGGCAACCAAAGTCTTACCTTCACCGGTGCGCATTTCGGCGATGTTTCCGCGATGCAGTGCTGCACCACCCATGATTTGGACATCGTAATGACGCTGACCCAACGTGCGCTTTGATGCTTCCCGCACAACTGCAAAGGCCTCGGGCAGGATGTCATCTAAATCTTCGCCGGCTTCAAGTCTTTGCTTGAACTTATCGGTCATGGCGCGCAGCTCATCATCAGACATGTTTATGAAGTTAGCTTCCTGAGCATTTACCTCAGCTGCGATCTTCTCAAGTTGCTTGAGAGCACGCCCTTCGCCAGCACGCAGAATTTTGTCGAGAATTGCGACCACTTGTCAGCCTTCCATGGAGTTCGAGAGGGCTATCGTATTAGGAGTTGGTGGGCACTTGCACATGCACTCGACGCCCCCAAAACTGTCATTTTTCTCTCTATTAGGGCGTTTGCAGCGCTCAAAATTGTGGCTCCGGTGGTCACTACATCATCAACCAAGAGTATTGGTCTACCAGTTAGATCCCGATTTTTGTTTCGCGGTTCACGAATTCTGAAGGCTCCATCAAGGTTTGCCATTCGCGCTACATGACTTAACGCCGCTTGATCCTTAACTTTTTTTGTATGAATCAACATCTCATTCCAAAATACTTCATTGACACCATAGTCTGAGAGATTTCTGATTACCTGATTCAAGATGGGGTGAAGGAAGGATCTGCCCCGTCTGCGAATTGCTTGTCTACTAGAAGGAATCGGAACCAAAACTAACTCTCTTAGATCTATCTGTGGACTCCAAGATAGTACGGATCTGGTTAACGTATCTGCCAGCAACTTTTGAGCCACCTGATTGCCATCTTCTTTTGCCTGCAAAACCACCTTTGATACCTGATCATCGTAAGCGACTACAGTTCTCAAAGTTAGGCCATTAATTATTACCTGCCTAGTTGGTTGTTGCCAAACCTGATTACAAGTTCTACAGATTGTGGCATACACAGAATTACACATGATGCAGATTTCTGGAAACACCAAAGACTTTAGCCCAGCAATGGTGGTGCCAAATACATGATTCAACATGAATCAATTGTGCGAGTGGAGAAAGTTTATTTAGCCTTTCACATTCAAATAGTGGGTATCTCAGACAGTGGATGTTTTACAAATCCCCCACCGCTGATCTTTGGAATGGTGAGCACAAAGTTTGAACCTTTGGTCAATTCTCCCCACACTCTGATTTCTCCACCATGTAACAACGCATCTTCCTTGGCAATAGATAAACCAAGTCCAGTTCCACCACGCTCCCTCGAACGAGAAGGATCTGCACGCCAAAAACGATCGAAGACTCTCTCAATCTGCTTGCTGGTTAATCCAACGCCAAAATCTCTTACTCCTATTGAGACCGCATCTTCGCTTTCCTTTACCGTGACGTGAATTGGCTTGCCTTCGGCATGATCAATCGCGTTAGCGAGTAAGTTACGCATAATTCGCTCTATACGACGAACATCAGCATCAACAAATATCGGCTCCTCCGGCGCGAAAATACTTAGATAACTCTCTTTATCCTTCGAGGTCATTCCTAGGTCATCTGCACTGCGTCTAACCAGGCTGACAATCTCTACCTTATCTAGTGAAAGCGCAGCTACCTCTGCATCAAATCTACTTACCTCCAGCAAGTCAGAGAGAAGATTTTCGAATCTTTCAATCTGCGAAATAAGCAGCTCTGCGCTTCTTGAAATAGCGGGGTCAAAACTATCTCGAGCCGAGTGGATGACATCCGATGCCATGCGAATGGTGGTTAATGGTGTGCGTAGTTCATGGGAAACATCTGATACGAAACGTTGCTGAACGCGAGACAAGTTCTCTAATCGAGAGATTTGCTGTTCGAGGGTATCTGCCATCTCATTAAATGCAGTACCCAATCGAGCAATCTCATCCTCGCCCTTCACAGACATACGTTTACTCAACTCACCAGAAGTCAACTGTTCAGCAACCTCTGCTGCGAACTTCACCGGCCTTATGACTTGACGTAAAACGACAGATGCAACAATCATGATTAATCCGGTCAAGAGAAGTCCTGCAGCCCAAATCGATCTTCCAATCAAATCAATAGTTCTTTGTTGGGCATCAAATCCAAAAAGCACATACATCTCATAGCGACCTACATTTGGTATCGCAAGCAAACGCCCAATAACTACGCCATCTAAACGTTCTCCATTAATGTAGCTCAGTGCTGTCTTCTGCCAATGCAGTTCAGAATCAGCCTTAATTTTTTCGCGTAACTCTTCCGGTATGGACTCTGGTTGCAAGAAATTAGAGGTGTTCACCGCTGGAATACCCTTGAGTTCGCGATCGGAGGATTGCAACAAAACAACCTCTCTGCCGGAGTCACGTGCGCTGATGTTTGTCCCATTAACTACCTCAGAGATTAACTCCCGGTAATCTACTGACTGAGTTATTCCGGAAACTACAAAGCGATAATCGGCATACTGGATGGCTGATTCAGCCTCTGAAATGGATGCGGTTATCTTTTCTTCGATAATTCCATTTGAAATTCGATTGTAAAGAGTTGAGCCAAGGAAATAGATCAGGGAGATTGAAACCAGGCCTGAAATCGTGAAAACCTTCCAGAATAGGGATCTGCGAAACAGTTTTGGAATCAACACTTAAACCCTGCCCGGATTAACTTCTATTGCCTGTGGCGCCTGCTTTGTAGCCAATTCCTCGCACAGTATTGATGATTGTCGGGTTCTCGGGATCATGTTCGATTTTCGCTCTAAGCCTTTGGACATGAACATTTACCAGGCGGGTATCGGTGGAGTGACGGTATCCCCAAACTTCACCAAGCAACGCCTCGCGGGTAAAAACTCTGCCGGGCTCTTTTGCTAAAGCAACCAAAAGATCAAACTCAAGTCTGGTTAATGGAATTTCTTTTCCACCCCGAGTGACGGTGTGTTCGACAATATCAATAGCTAGATCACCGATTGTTAAGTTGCTTGATGTTTCTCCACCGGCTCTACGCAATCTAGTGCGAATACGAGCTACCAACTCTGAAGGCTTGAATGGTTTCACCATGTAGTCATCGGCTCCTGCTTCAAGACCTTTTACTATGTCATGGGTATCGCTTTTAGCGGTCAACATGACAATAGGAACCCGCAGAGATTGTTTTCTTATCTGTCGACAGACTTCGATTCCATCAAGACCAGGCAACATGATGTCCAGCAAAACCAAATCCGGAGGATTGTTGCGGAAAACCTCAACCGCTTCATCCCCACGACTGACAAGATCAACCTCTATGCCAACTCCGTTGAGAACGATTCCTAACATCTCGGCAAGGTCTTGATCGTCATCAACGACCATTACCGATGTCATTAGCTACCGTGTTTCCAGGAGTTCAAGTACTCAACTTGAATTGCGGTCAAAGTATCAATTGATGCACCCATGCTTGTGAGCTTGAGTGCTGCAACTTCCTTATCGATATGTGTTGGGACATTGTGAACACCTGCAGCTAGAGACTTGGCGTTCTTTACCAACCATTCTGCGGTTAGCGCTTGATCAGAGAATGACATATCCATTACCACCGCTGGATGACCTTCTGCAGCACCAAGGTTGACCAATCGACCCTCTGCAATCAAAAGCAATCTGCGGCCGTTGGAGAGAACATACTCATCGGTTTGGTGGCGAATCTTGCTGTTCTTCTTGGCATTCTTTTCGAGCCAAGCGACATCAATTTCAATGTCAAAGTGGCCTGAGTTGGCCAAAATTGCGCCATCTTTCATAACCGCAAAGTGATCTGCTGCCAAAACGGAGCGGTTACCGGTCACCGTGATGAAGATATCGCCAATCTTTGCTGCCTCGCTCATCGGCATTACTCGAAAACCTTGCATCAAAGCATCTAGCGCTTTTGTTGGATCAATCTCGGTAACAATTACATCAGCACCAAGTCCACGAGCACGTTCTGCTACGCCTTTGCCGCAATATCCAAATCCGGCAACCACAAAGGTTTTTCCAGCAATTAGTTGGTTGGTGGCACGGAAGATAGCGTCAACAGTTGATTGACCTGTTCCGTAGCGATTATCAAACATATGTTTTGTGTCGGTGTCATTCACAGCAACCATAGGGAAGGTCAATGCACCATCTTTTGCCATCTGTTGAAGACGAATCACGCCAGTAGTTGTCTCTTCACAACCTCCTGCGATGTTCGGCAATAATTCTTTACGAGTTGTGTGCAATGTGTTTACTAGATCGCAGCCATCGTCAAATACTTGGTGAGGTTCGATATCTAGCGCTGCATTGATGTGGGCATAGTAACCATCGCGATCAACTGCATTACGGGCGAAAACGCTAATTCCATACTCATGAACCAATGCCGCAGCAGTGTCATCTTGAGTGGAAAGTGGATTAGAGGCACACAAAGCGATTTCGGCGCCGCCAGCCTTTAGCGCACGCATCAAATTTGCAGTCTCGGTGGTGACATGCATGCACGCTGCGATGCGAACTCCGTTGAAGGGCTTTTCCTTTTCGAAACGCTCACGAATCTGTGCCAACACCGGCATATTGCGCTCTGCCCATTCGATTTTCTTCTTGCCTTCTGCTGCAAGGGATGGATTGGCAATATCGTGCTTCGGAGTGGTCAAGGTCGCTAGATTCACGTGAAAATCCCCTTCTAAGGATGCCTGAATACCTGGGCAGTTTACCCTTTTGCTACTAAGTGCAACACCAGATCTCTGATGCGCTCCATCTCCTCGCGGCTATCGCCTTCAACATTGAGCCTCAATAAAGGCTCGGTATTTGATGGTCTTAGATTGAACCACCAAGTAGGCCCACTGATAGTCAATCCATCAAGCTCATCGAATTTAAGGCCTTGTTCCGGTAACAGCTGGTCCGGCAATGGATTGTCTGGCAATAGCTTGTCCGGCAATAGGAAGTGCTGCTTTATTATCGAAATTGAATGTGCCTGATCTGCGACTGTCGTGTTTATCTCGCCACTTAAAAAATACTTGTTGTAGCGCTCCAGTAGTTCTGAAAGTGGAATCTGATTATCTAATAGAGCTGCGATGGCGTGAAGTGCAGCCAACATTCCAGAGTCTGCACACCAAAAATCCTTAAAATAAAAATGACCAGAGTGCTCCCCACCAAATATCGCACCTTCCTCGGCCATCATCTGCTTTATGTATGAATGCCCAACCCGACTGCGAAGCGCTCTGCCCCCATTTTGATTAATGATTTCCGGCACAGCTTTAGAGCAGATTAAATTGTAAATAATTGCTGATCCTGGCGCTTTACTTAACTCTCGCTCCGCAATCAAGGCGGTCAAAGCGGAAGGTGAGACAAGATTTTCTAACTCATCTACTAGGAAACATCTATCTGCATCGCCATCAAAAGCTAAACCAATATCGGCTTTTTTTTCCTTAACGAGCTTTTGCAAGTCAACTAAGTTTTTAGCTTCAATTGGATTGGCTTCATGATTTGGAAAAGTTCCATCAAGTTCAAAATAGATTCCATCGACAACCGCGTGTATTTGTCGCATGACGGCAGGTGCGGTGTGCCCTCCCATGCCATTTCCGGCGTCAATTGCGATTCTGATTGGGCGGTCCTTAAAGGTTTTTTGAAAAATGCCTTTAGGGAATAGCGATAAAAGAAAGGAAACATAAGCTCCAAGAAGGTCTTGAGAGCGTTCTTTTCCAAGAGGCTGATTAGGCAGCGCGAATCCAGATGCGATTTGATCCTTTATCCAAAGCAATCCTGATTCTTTGCCAATTGGCTTGGCACCACTCCTGCATAGCTTTATGCCGTTATAGGCCGCTGGATTATGACTGGCGGTGAACATTGCACCAGGCAAATTAAGGTGCCCGGAGGCAAAGTAAAGCTGGTCGGTTGAGGCTAAACCAATGCGTATAACGTCAAAACCTTGAGAGGTTACGCCATCGGAAAATGCTGCCGCTAAATCTGGTGATGATGGACGCATGTCTTCGCCCACTACAACAGTTGCTGGCTCCCGTTCAATCTCTAAAAACCTTGCAAAAGCAATCCCAAGCGCAAAGGTAAAGTCAGGTGTTATTTCTTCATCCACTAGACCTCTAATGTCATAGGCCTTAATAATCTTGTTTAGTAGTTCAATTTCCATGAACAATCCTCAATGTTGAGATCTAAATCAGTCGGTTGCGGGATCTTGATTTGGAATCGAGCGCAAATGTCCCCGCCTGCCAACTTCTGGTGCTGTTGGTTTTGGCTTGATCTCTAGCTTTGCCGTTTGTCTAATTGCATCTGCAATAGCCAAGACATCAGATGGAGTTGGTTGATTAACATCAATTCCTGAGTTGTGCTGAATTACCGTCCAACCTTTAGGGACAGTCAATTTTTCAGAGTGGGACTCACACAAGTCATATGCATGTGGTTCTGCAAATGTAGATAGCGGACCAAGTACCGCAGTTGAATCAGCATAAATGTAGGTCAGGGTCTGAACCGCTGAGGACATACAGCCCGATCGGGTACAGCGTCTTCCAGCAACGCTGGGTCTCGATCTAGAACTCATGGCGTGAGATTAGTCGAAAGAAAGTTGAAAAGTGGTGTATTCAATGGTGTTAATTGCGCGATTGAATCACCGAAACATCGGCAACCGGTTCTGCTGCGCTCTCTAGGTTTGAACTAGGGCTAAGAGAAATTCGGGTTACGCCATCACGTGACAGCCAATTCATGCCGGCTCTAACCCCTGATTGATTGATTAAGGTAATGGAACGAACTCCCACCGGCGCCTTCCAATTTAGTACTTCATCGCCAATCAAGGTTTTGCTGAGATTTTTGCCCTGATTATTGCGCCAAGAGACATTGACCAACACCTTTTCTCCAACAAAGGAGAAGGTGGGCTCTAAACCATAAAGATTAAAGGTCACTGTTCCAAAACCTAAAGAGGGGGTGCTCCACATGAAATCAGATACTGATTCAGCTCTAACCTGTGAGAAGACTGCAGCTACAACTGGTTGAGTGGCGGAAATCTTTAATCCAAAAGTTCTATCCCCTAAATCAATCTCAGATATATCAATTTCTCTTACCTCTTGTGGGGCAAGAGCGATGTTTCCGTAACCAACTGGAATGAAAACGCCTTCTGGTGATACCACTTCAACACTAGCTGTGGCATCAACCTTTCCGGTAGTCATGATTCTAAGAGTGTGTTTGATGTTGTTAGAGCCACCAAGTTTTACAGGTAGCGCGGCAATAGTTAGATCTGTCTCTGCTTTTGGAAATGGAGCAACAAAGTCTGCGCCGATATTGTTTAGTCCGCGGATTCTTTCATCCAAGAGGTAGCTCACAACTCTTCCACTTCTGGTTTCAACCTTTAAGACCACCCGGTTTGCTCCTGGATCTAGCGAATCGACCCGGATCACCTTTTCTGATGATGGCTTAACAGTTACTGGGACCGAAGCCACTGGTCCATTTTCTGAAAAACTAGTTACATCAACTATTGCATCACTTAATCCACTATTTACTAGAACTAGTTTGGATTGACTTGTCACATTTGCGGTGCCGCCCACAAACCATGAGGTCTGATTGCTTGCTATGCAACTCAGTGCTGCGGTCCATCTACCGGCCTTTGTTTGAATCTGGTTAGTCGTGGTTGGGCTTCCTGATACCAGGATTGCTCCATTATTCATCGCAAAAGATCCTTGGTTGTTTCTTTGCAACTGCGCCTCTGGGCGATTAATTGCTCTGACTTCCAGTGATTTGTTGGGCAAGAGAGCCGTTGCTCTTGAATCCCCGACAGCACCCGGACACACAGTTGAGGGATATGACTGAGTGACCTCAGTAATTGAATTGGTTTGTGGCAGCAAATGAGCGATGTGAACTGTGATTATGAAAATCAGCAACGCTATGGAGGCTCTCGTTTCTTTCACGCTAGCTCCTCCTCTCGCATCTGACTTCTTCTTCTGCGAGCAGGAAGAGCCAAAATGATAAGGACGGTAAAGACAATTAGTTGTAGTGAGATCCAACCTCTTCTAGCGGTTGCATCATGAAAGATTACGAAATCTCCAGGTTCGCTGACAATAAAGCGCGGTATACCGCTTTCAGTTATCGTTGCTGGCACATACTTTCCATTAAGCAAGAATCTCCATCGGTCATCAAACTTTTCCGTGATGACAATAGTTCCTGGAGAGTCAAGTTTTCCTTCAGCTCCAATCTCGCCACTGGGAAGAACTGAATAGATTCCATCGTTTGATAAAAATGAAATGTGGCCGAGAGCGCCGGGAACTTTCCAAGAAATTCCTTCATCAGTAGATGCCGCTCGGGAAAATCCTCCAGCACCATCAATAGTGCGGACTAAATCCTCATTTAATGGTTTGGGCATGAACAGATAACGGATACCAAACTCTGCAAAAACTTGACTACTAGTTATTCCTGATCCGGAAACTAATTCATTAATTGCCTTTGTGACTAGTGGGGATAATCCGGTAATGACATCTGGTTCACCAAGTTTGAGATCTGAATCGCGTGCAATGAAATAACGCACATCGCTATCGGAACTTTTAATTACCAGGGTTTTGTATTTATCCACAGTTTGCGCACTGGCACTCAAGAAGGCCGGCAAAGCTGAGTTTTGCTTTGATTGCACCGGTGCTGATTTTGCATTTGTGGTCCACCAAAATGCTGAAGCCAGTACCGAGAAGGTTGCCAAAACACTTGTTATGCCCAGCAATATGTGACGGTAATCAAGGTTTGATTCAGACATATTTGGTACATAGTGATCAACCATTATCACCGCAGCCATAATCGCAGTCAGAACCGGAATGACCATCAAACTTCCAACCCAAAGTGATTCAGCTGTGAAGCTGCCGTGACCAGCAACCTGTCTGGAGCCCAAAAGTGCCGCGCAACCCAGGAAAAATAATGCGACCTCACCCAATCTCGAGGTTCGGCTTACAAAGACCGCAAT
>CAZIAI010000004.1:39932-75134 GCA_964536895.1 uncultured Clavibacter sp. | reverse complement strand
GGAAAAATAATGCGACCTCACCCAATCTCGAGGTTCGGCTTACAAAGACCGCAATTAATGCGATCAGCAGAACTGGTGACAGCATCCAAATTGGCGGTGCGCCAATCCCTCCGGGATTTCCCAAAATGACCGAGAGAACATTCCCGCCACCAATTGTTAAACCTGGGTCAAGCAAAATTCGTGAGGGGTGCAAAATGAATTCAAGGGACCATGGGGCATTCACAAGAATTGGTGCTGCAACTAGCGGAATCCGACGAGCATTTTTACGATCAAATATCTCTTTAGTCATCGGGTGGGTTTTGGAATTAAATGCAACAACATCAAAGATGACTAGAGCAAACTGCCAAAGCACAATAACCATAAACGCCAATGGAGAAAATGCACACACGATTGCCAATAGAACCGCCAGCCACCAGGTTTTTCGCCAACTCAAGTTTTCTAGTTGCTCCAGACCAAACAAAGCTCTCACTAACCATGGTCCAACCACGACCAAAACAACTGTCCCCAGTCTTCCGCTGTTGATAGCGGTTAAGGTTGTGGGCGAAAAGGCGTAGAGCAGAGCTGCTGCTATTGCAAGGAAATGTAATTGAGTGAATTTGCGCGCCAGGGAGTAAGCGCCCCATAGAGCTAGCGGTACCGCCAAGATGAATAAGGCTGATACAAAAAATGATGCGTTACCGGCGGTAAACAAGGAGGCTAAACCAATCAGCGCTACCCAAGGAGGCATATTTGCACTTGAACCCAGACCAACTGTGTGCCACGAATCGGCGTACATTCCTAACAAATCTAAGGCGCTTGATGGCGTCTCAGGTAGCGCCCCGCCAACAATGTTTCCAAAACGATTACGCGAGGCAATCAAGGTAAGCATTACAACCAAAAGAGATATAGAAAGAATTGGTCGTTTAAAGAGCCAAGTAATTGGCGATGGCGCTTTAACTAAATCAATATCAGCTTCCTCTAGAGCTTCATCATTTAAATCCAAAACAGATGTCGATTTCGTGGAGGCGGCCCCATCTTCATACAAAGAACTGTTGCGCCAGGCGCGAGAAACTGCGCCCCTTGCCCGCTCGATAGCGAGCTGTAATTGAGAGCCTCTGGGTGGAACAAAGCGCGCAACCACTTGAGATGAGACCAATTTATTTTTTCTTCTCATGCGGCGAGCTCGAAAAACATCTTGGGGTTGGAAAACCAACAGCGCCACCGCCGCTAATTCATCAAGCGCATAACCGGGTAACTTAGCTAGTAGGTAACCCAAAGCTCGAAACAGAGAGGCGCCTAATACCTGGAGGGCAATCAGAGGTAAAAGCCACCAGGAAACATTTGCCAACAAGACATAAGCCGCATGTCGCCGATCGAGCAATAAGGGACGATGCAAAAAAGTACCTGCTACATCAATGCTGCGACGCTCATTTGATGCAGCTTCGGCGTGAAAAGCGATGGCTTGTGGAACAACAATTACGCCATGTCCAGCAGTGTGAACGCGCCAGCCAAAATCAACATCATCTCTAAACAGCGAAAGCTCCGGATCAAATCCACCTAATTCTTCAAAGACATCTCTGCGAATTAATGCACCCGCAGTGCTCACCGCCATGACTTCGCTGATGTTGTCATGTTGACCTTGATCCTGTTCGCGATACTCAAGTCCGGTCCATCGCGCTCCATTTCCCGCAATGCTGACGCCAACTTCGAGTAAATGATTTCGATCATGCCAACCGCGTAACTTTGGGCCGGCAACAGCAACGCTTGGGCGGTCAGAAACTGCCGTCAATAATTCAGCTAATGCGTTTGCTGCCGGCGCACAGTCATCATGAATCAGCCATAACCACTCGGTTGCACCTTCCGGCGCTGCTTTCAATTTAGAACTTGTGAGTACTTGAGAAATAGCTGCGCCAAATCCTGTATCCCTTGGAGCATTAAGTGTTGTGATTCCGGCACTCTTCAATAACTTGGTGGAGCTATCTTCCGAGCCGGTATCAATTGCGATTAATTGATCAATTTCTCGGCGTTGTTTAGCAAGTGAGGCAACCACTTCAGGCAACCAAAGCGCACCATCATGAGAAACGATGATGGCGGTGACAAAATGTTGCGTACTCTCTGAATTTTGCGCAGATGCAGAGAGCGCAGCATTGGATTTGTTGTTTGCGGTAGCCATATTGGAAGTCGGTGTTTCACCGCCTCTTAATTGTTATCGAGTTGAGTCGAATAAATATAAGTGAGATTTGAGATCAAAAGTAGATCTACGCAGGACGTCGCTTTAGGCGACGGCGCTCGCGCTCAGAAAGACCACCCCAAATACCGAAGCGCTCATCATGAGCTAATGCATATTCGAGGCACTCTTGACGAACCTCGCAGGAAAGACAGACCCGCTTGGCCTCACGGGTTGAGCCACCTTTTTCTGGGAAGAATGCTTCTGGATCAGTTTGGGCGCAAAGCGCTCGTTCCTGCCAAGACAGTTCAACGATTTCGCCATTACCCAATTGGATGCTTGGACCGGGAATGAGAGTCTGCTCTATGCGACGAGCATCAGTCATTAGCAATACTCCTAAGACAGTGGCCCACACCTGGTGGCGGGCCCAATGAGGAGAATTACACGCTTGTTATTCCTCTGAGTCAAGCCGCAGAAGCCAAAAAATCGACCCAAATCGAGGTTTTTTGGGCTAATTTGTTGAGATATCTCTCAATCACGCAGCATTTGCGGTAATTTCCAAAGAATTCACCCGATTAGTTGATTGGAAACCATCTGATTCGCGGAAATTTTTTGATTTTCTGCGATGAAACTATCGTGCACCTGCGCTCCATCTTCAATGATTACGTTGCGCTCGACCATAGATCCCCATAAAACCACTCCAGCACCAATTCGACAGCCCTCCTCAATCGAGCTGCCACCACCGATCTTTGCGCTTGGGTCAATCACAACACCTTGCCCAATCAGCGCCTCATTCATTACCCCTTGAGTAGCGGCAGATAGTTGAGGGTTAAGAACTAAATCACGGGATGCCCTAATGAATGATTGTGGCGTTCCCATGTCAATCCAATAACTGGTGTCCAAATAACCGTAAATATTTGCACCTTCGCTTAACAACTGGGGAAAGGTTTCGCGTTCCACGCTAACAACCGTATTTTGTGGAATTCGATTAATTGAATTGGCACTAAAAATATAGCAACCAGCATTAATGGTGTCGGTGATGGGATTCTCCATCTTTTCCAAGAAATCAGTAACGCGATTTGAGGAATCGAATGGAACACATCCATAAGCTCTGGGGTCCGCTACCTTTGTTAGATACAAGGTTACATCTGCATCTTTGTCTTGGTGCATCTGAATTTGTTTATGCAAACTATGCCCACTTAATACATCCCCATTGAATACAACAGCTGATTCATCAGCACGTAAATTCAAAACCGTTGCAGCGTTTGCAATAGCTCCACCAGTTCCAAGTGCAACTTCCTCCACTGCATACTTGATAGACAAACCAAACCTAGAGCCATCTCCAAAATAGGGTTCAAAAACCTCCGCCAAATATGAGGTTGCTAGCACTAATTCGGTTATGCCAGCCTCTCTAGCCTTAACAATTTGATGTTCTGTAACCGGCCGGCCAGCAACTTTAAGCATGGGTTTCGGAGTGTTATTTGTAAGTGGGGCCAGGCGAGTGCCTTTTCCACCCACTAACAAGATTGCTTTCTTAACTGATGTCATGAGATCACTCGCTGAGACGATTTGCGGCTTCGATTATTTTTTCATCGGTTGCGGTTAGCGCGATTCGAACATGTCGAGCACCTTTGTCTCCATAGAACCTGCCTGGAGTCACCAGTACGCCTCGATCAGCAAACCAACTTACTGTCTGCCAATCCTCTTCATCACGTGTACACCAGATGTAAAGTCCAGCTTCAGAGAACTCGATTTTGAAACCTAATTTTTCTAACGCAGCGCGCAAGACTGCTCTGCGATTTTTGTATCTCTGAGACTGCAACTCAACATGGTGTTCATCACTCAATGCTGCAACTGATGCCATCTGTACTGGCAGAGGAACCATCATCCCCATGTGCTTACGAATCTCTAATAAAGCTGCGATAAGTTTTGGATCACCGGCCAGGAAAGAGCCGCGATATCCCGCCATATTTGAGCGTTTTGAAAGTGAATGAACCGCCAACACGCCTGTGTTATCTCCGGCTGTCAGACTCAATATCGAACGGCCAGATTTGCTGTCTGGAAAAGATAGGTAGCACTCATCACTTGCAATTACCGCACCGGTTCGTTTTGACCAATTTAGTGCTGCCAACATTTCATCATCACTATGCACCCGACCCGTTGGATTAGATGGTGAATTGATCCAGGCTAAATCAATATCTGATTCAGGCCATTGTTCTGCAGCTAAATCCACCTCAATTACCTGAGCGCCAGCCAAAATCCCACCTACCTTGTAGGTTGGATAAGCGACCTCAGGAATAAGGATTTTCTTAGCTTGAAGCAGGAAGGGAAGGAGAGCAACTATCTCTTTTGAGCCAATTGTAGGAAGAACATCAAATTCACCACTGGCCCCTAGTTTTTCACGGCAGTAAACCTTTAGAGCTTCACGAAGTGTGGGAGCTCCGGTGGTTACTGGATAACTAGGAGAGTTTGCGTTGTTTCGTAACGCCTCTTGAACTACATCTGGGGTTGGGTCTACCGGAGTTCCTTGAGATAAATCAATGATTCCTTGCGGGTGAAGTCGAGCTCTCTGACCATAAGGCGCGAGAGCATCCCAAGGAAAATCAGGAAGTTTTATCTCAACTCCTCAATCTCGCTGCAGATATTTCTGCGATTAAACCTTTAGGGAACTCTTTGGAAACTTATTCTTTATTGGCCGAAGATTATTCTGCGGGCTTCTTTTGAATCTGTAGCAACTTTGGATGATCCTTTGCGACCGGTCCAACCTTGCTGGCGCCTCCCGGCGAGCCAAGTTCATCAAAGAACTCTGCGTTGACCTCTTTGTATTCGCTCCATTGGGCCGGAACATCATCCTCGTAGTAAATCGCCTCTACCGGACAAACTGGTTCGCAGGCGCCACAATCAACACACTCATCGGGTTGGATGTACATCATGCGATCGCCTTCGTAGATGCAATCTACTGGGCACTCCTCAATGCAGGACTTGTCCTTGACATCTACACATGGAAGCGCAATTACGTATGTCACTCTCGACTCCTCTGGAATGCACCAAAATCTCAAGCAAAACATCTCGATATTTGGTGCGATCTTATGCTGACTAATGCGTTGCCTATCCTACAGAATAGGCAGGTATGAAGCGCGCGAAGACTGAGCAGAGCAGCCTTCCGGCGACTGTCCATCTATATGACACTCTCACCCGAGCCCTATCTCCCATCACCGCCCGCGATGGCCACACCATTCGAATGTACTGCTGTGGTCCTACCGTTTACCGAGATGCCCATGTCGGAAACTTGCGGACTTTTCTACTCAATGACCTAGCTAGAAGGACCCTTGAATTTGCTGGACATGATGTGAAGGTGATTCAAAACATCACCGATGTTGGTCATATGAGTGAAGATTTTGCAGAGGACAAGATGCTTTCGCAATCACGTCTGGAAAATCGCGATCCTTTTGCTATCGCTCGAGATTATGAGGAGAAGTTTCACGCTGATCTCTCTGCCATAAACATTGTCGCAGCAGATGCATATCCCAGAGCTAGTGAATGTATTCCGTTGATGCTAGATCATATTCAAAAGTTGATTGACCTTGGCTATGCGTACGAAGGAAGCGATAACTCCGTTTATTTCTCTGCCGAAAAGTTTGTCGGATACGGTGAATTAAGTGGAAATAAACTTTCATCACTTAAACCTGGACATCGTTATGAGTACACCGAAGAAGGTGCAAAAAGGTTTCATGCAGATTGGGCACTTTGGAAATCTGCCGGGGCGCGAACTGAAATGGTATGGCAAACTCCATGGGGACTAGGTTTTCCAGGCTGGCATATTGAGTGCTCGGCAATGTCACTGCACTATTTGGACAATCATGTAGACCTTCATGTGGGAGGTATCGACCTAAGATTCCCACACCACGAAAATGAGAGAGCGCAATCAAATCCCATCACCGGCGATGAAGCGGTAACAGTCTGGCTGCATGGCGAGCATCTCTTGTTTGAGGGCCGCAAGATGTCGAAAAGTTCGGGAAATGTAGTTTTGGTTAGTGATGTTAAAGAGCGTGGGATTGATCCAATTGCGTTGAGATTCTGTTTCCTAGAAAACCGTTACCGCAGTCAGATGGATCTGTCTTGGGCTTCTATTAATGCCGCTTTCGCAACACTTCAGCGATGGCGCGAGCGCTACCAGCTTTGGAAAACCTCTGGAACAACAGATTCAGAAGCGGCAAAACTGCAGGTACAAGCGATGTTTCAAGATTTTGCAAATGATCTTGACACCCCCAGAGCAATGATGAAGCTTCGGGCTATCGAGAAGGATGAATCACTAAGTGATTCGGAAAAAGCCTATGTATTCAAATCCCTTGAACCACTATTTGGCCTAAAGCTGCTAAACACCATTGAAAAAGAGTTGAGCCCAGAGCTAGCTGAATTGCTTGAAAATCGAAAAGTTGCCAGGCAAAGTAAGGATTTTTCCCGCAGCGATGAAATAAGAGATTTACTGTTAACAAATGGAATTGAAGTGCGTGATACCGCAGATGGGCAAAGTTGGAGTTGGATTAAAATTTAATTCGGCGCAGCAACTGCACAACTGTCAATGCGATGCCACCAAAAACAAAGAGATTCCCATACAGATTGGCCTCTATTAATACCTCGCCTCCATTGCCAAGAGTCGATCCCCTTACCACCACAAAAACCCAGCCCGCCGCAAAGGTAAGTTGATAAAACTTGGATTGGTACATATTTGTTACCAGGCGCAATCCAAGGTAGAGGGCAAACAAAGAAATGATGACGCCAATTGGGCGATAAGAATTGTGCAAAAAGGTTCCAGATACGCCAACAAGTAAACCAAATACCGTGGAGAGAATTAGCTTCATAATTCAACTCCAGCAAATAAATCAGTCTCTCGTCCATCATTATTAAATGGTCCGCTTTTATCTCCGTAAACCAAGCGGTAAAACTCTAATCCCCAAACCTTTTGTCCCAGGTTGTTTGATAATGCGAAAAATGGTCCATCAAGAGCGATCTGCGTGGGGTGTGCCTTCATGGCCTCCATCTTTATCTCTGCAAAACTTTCCGCATCAATTACTGTTGTTACTAATTCATCAGGCTGAGCAAATGGAAAATCCTCTGCTTTGTCTACGCCAAAGAACTGATTACCGCTTCCAGCCATTGCCTCTATCCCCTGCTCAATAACTGATTTAGGGATTGTGTTCCAATAAATCTTTTTTATCTGCCAACCTGCGTCACGCGCTAACTCCGCACCACGCATAGCCACGCGATGAGCCTGGATGTGATCAGGGTGTCCGTAACCACCTATTTCATCGTAGGTAACAAGCACATGAGGCTTGGTCTCAAGAATTACCCGCAATAAGTCCTGGGCTGCTTGCTCTAGATCAGCGTTCCAAAAATTATCTGCCCTGTTGTTGGGCTCGGTTCCCATCATGCCGCTATCGCGATATTGCCGATCTGGTGAACCTAGAAAACGAAAATCTTTGACACCGAGTACCGCCATAGCAGCAGCTAACTCGCCCTCGCGATGCTTGCCTAATAAATCCTGTTTAGAACTAGCAAGATGTTCAAGTTCGGCAACAAGTACCTCACCCTCTTCACCTCGGGTACAAGTAACAAGGGTTACCTCAACCCCTTGCTTCACATACATAGCCATAGTGGCACCATTGTTTATCGTCTCATCATCAGGATGAGCGTGAACCAACATCAATCTCGGCTTAGTCATAATCACCGCCAAGCGTACTGGGTTCCATTCGTTTATTCCCTGGCTATCTCGTACGATGATGCCGATGAGTACAGCAGATCGGCTCGATAACCGCGCAAGATTGCCGCGTGATGAACGCCGCGCCATGTTGCTATCAGCTGCGCTTGAAGTTTTTACCGTATCTGGTTTTCACGCCGCTTCTATGGATGACATCGCCGATCGAGCAAATGTCAGTAAGCCAGTTTTGTACCAGCACTTTCCCTCCAAATTAGATCTTTATCTTGCAGTTCTTGATTTACACATTGATTCTCTAGTGTTCGCAATACAAAAAGCTATTGCATCGACAAAAGAAAACCGTAATCGCGTGGCAGCAACTGTTGATGCCTACTTCGGCTTTATCGACTCAGAAGGCGGAGCCTTTAGATTGCTCTTTGAGAGTGACATGAATGTTGAGCCTCAAGTCCGAGAAAGATTGAATCGGATGACCTATGACTGCGCTGCTGCCGTTAGTGCGGTCATCTCAATTGATACCGGTTTACCCAAGGAAGAGTCCATGATGCTCGCCATTGGGCTGATTGGCTGTGTTCAAATTACCGCCCGTCATTGGCTAGAAAAGGATGGCAAGATCGATAGGGAGAAAGCGGTCGCAATGGTCACCAACCTAATGTGGCGCGGAATCTCGGGTTTCCCCCTTCAAAACTAGTCGCGTGAAACTCACATCCTCTTTTCAAAGGGTGTTCTCAAATCGCAAAGCAGTGTAAAAATCTTTAGGATATGGACATGACAACAAAGAAAAGTTCCGTAGGTAAATCAGAGGGTGCAAAATCTGAGGTCAGAATTTCCGTCGCCGATCAGGTGCGTGAATTGACTATCGAAACCTCTGCAGATCGCGAAGAGGTTGTTTCCTTGATTACAAAGGCATTAGATGCTTCACAGCCTTTGATTTTGACCGACACCCGCGGACGTCAATATGTTGTCCCTGCTAGCAAAATTGGATCAGTAGAAATTGGTGATATTTCCGAACGCCGTGTTGGTTTTGCCGGCGCGTAAATAGTTAGACCAGCTCTAGATACTCCAATAGCGAGTAAGCAATCTCTCGATAATCACTAGCCACACCGCTTTGATTGGCGATGGTCAGAATGGATTTGCCGGTTGTTTGAGAGTTTGGCACCTGTTCATCGATTCTTATCACTGGCTCGAGCACCTCAAACTCTGCCCCAAAAATTTCAACTAATTCAGCTGGGAGTTCACCGTTGTTCTTTGTGATGAGCAGCTTGGGTTTCGCACTAAAGCCTGCGGTGTTTGCAAACTCTTTGGCATGTAGAGCGCCGCGGATAGAGAGAATTTCTGTGGTAGCTGGAATCAATAGTAAATCAGCGATCTGGTTGAAATAGGTAGATAAGCGATCTGGCCCAGAAGGGCAATCAACGATTACCAAGTCAAAATCTTTAACCGCCGCTTTGAAAGTATCCGATGTAATCACTTTTTCAAAATCCAATGATGCCAAACGGCTTGACGCTGCCAGCAAAGAGAATCTTTCGCTGGTCTTAAGTAAAGCCGCCTCCGATGAGTATTCTCCTGCGAGAAACTCCTTGGTGCTAACTCTGGGATTTTCAACTCCATTTACAAAGGTCAAACTTGCTGATGGGTCCGCATCAATCAATAGGACCTTTTGTCCATACTCTGTTGCAGCTACCGCAATAGCGTGAGCTGTGGTTGTCTTTCCGACTCCACCAGCAAGGTTTGAAACCTGGATTAACTTCATGACTTAACCTCTTGGCGTTCACGGGCAGATTTCATCTGTGGTGTCTCCCGGAAGGATTTTGGTAGCAGCTGTAATGCGTTTCTTGTCGCTTTTAGCGCAGCATCTGTAGCGGTTTTTTGTCCCGGCAAAGTTGGCCACCCATAAAGTTTGCGCGCCCAAGATGGAAGAGCTGATCCGGCCAGCGAAGTAATTCCGCCCCACAATGGTGCGATTGGAGTTCCAAATCTAAGAAGTGGTGGCAATGGCGGTAAAGCTATGAAAAGCGCTGCCCGTTTTGCGTCATCTGTAGCCGCCAACTCTGGCTGAATATCAAGAAAATACCGCTGCATTTGTGCAACGTTTCTTGGAACATCTCCTTCTTCAATGCCTACAAGCTTTGCAAAAATCACCATTTCATCAAGGTATTGATCTTGTTCGGGCAAAGTTAGATTCAATCCCGAGCGAAGAGCGGTATCAAGAAAGGAATCAACCATTGCCATATGTACCCACAAAAGCAGATTGGGGTCATCTAGTTTCAACATAGAGTGAACTTTTCTCACTCGAGCAGCTAATGCATCCGCTTCTTGCTTTGTTCCAAAGGTCAAAGTGCCAACATAATCACCGGTGCGTTGCAATCTTCCCCATGCATCTTCTCGGAAATTTGAATGTGCAGCAACGCCTGACATTGCACCTGGATGT
The DNA here is from genome assembly GCA_964536895.1 of uncultured Clavibacter sp. Lineage (GTDB taxonomy): Bacteria > Actinomycetota > Actinomycetes > Nanopelagicales > Nanopelagicaceae > MAG-120802. The sequence goes on along the minus strand of CAZIAI010000004.1, from coordinate 64,844 downwards.
AAGGCTTGTTCGAGCAAAGCTCTAATGCCACCCACAAACATGGATGTATCGGAGTGAATTCTCCAGGTAACGCTGTCTGGAGAAAAATAGCCGTGCTTCACACTACGAATAATTCCCTAATTCCGCTCATTAGCATCTCGAAAGCAATGGCTGCGGTGAGTAGTCCCGCAACCTTTGCAAGCAACATCACACCAGCCTCTTTTATTAACGAGACAATATGGGTGGAGAACATCAAGGTGAGCCCGATTATCAGGTGGGCCCCAAGAACCGCCAAAGACAAAGCCAGGGTCATAGATGAGCTATCTACCTCTTGAGCAAACAACATGATTGTGACAATTGCACCAGGCCCAGCCAATAAAGGCGTACCTAGTGGCACCAGGGCTAAATTTTTCTGCGCTGCCTCATCTAATTTGCTGTCATGACCCTTTAGTAAATCTAAAGAGACTAAAAGTAGTAGCAAACCACCCGCTCCCTTTAGGGCAGGCATTGAAATATCTAAATAACCAACAATGAACTGACCAAATAATGCGAACAATGTAATAACAAATAAAGAACTGGCCGCAGCCTGCCATGCTAGTAATGTGCGCTCTCTTTTGTTTCTGTTGCCAATCACGCCGAGAAAAATTGGAGTTGCTCCAGGCGGATCAAGAATTACCAATAGAGTTACAAATGCCTGAAGTCCAAAGGTTATTGTGCTGATATCACTCATCTTCTGACCACCCTTCTCTCCCGAGCTCGCGCCTCTAGCGCCTCCCATTGTTGTGGATGGGTGGTGAATTCCGCTAATTGATTAAGTTTTCCTGTTCCGTGATAATCACTTGAGCCAGTAACTATCAAATCTCTTTCAATTGCCATACGTAACAACTCGCCCTTTTCATTCTCTGAATGATCCCGATGATCAACCTCCACTCCATCGAGGCCAGCAGCGATTAACTGATCAAAGAGTTCAAGACTAATTGTTCTACCTCTTTGTGATGCCAGAGGATGTGCAATTACTGCAACACCACCGGCTTGTTTGATTAGCTTGATGGCATCGATTGGAGATGGTGAGTAATGATTGATGTAGTACTTAGATTTGTTATGCAGAAGCGCGGCAAATGCTTCCTCTCGTGAGGCGACATGGCCTCGAGCTACTAGAGCATCAGCTAGATGAGGTCGACCCAGGGTTGCATCATCTTTCTTCTGTGCGTGAACCTCTTCAATTGTAATCTCAATACCTGCCTCATTCAGTCGTGCGACTATTTTTTCCATGCGAGACAAGCGGTTTTCTCTAGTCTTCTCTAACTCTGTAAAGAGCGGTTCATAAAGTGGATCAAAGAGGAATCCGAGCATGTGAATGCTGACGCCGTTTTCATCCTGGCAAGAAATCTCTGAACCCAGCACTAATTGCATGTGAGAGCCGGATGCATGATTAAGTAATGCCTGAGTTGCTTCCTCCCACCCACGAGTAGTGTCATGATCTGTGAGCGCCAAAACATCAATTCTCTTCGCGATAGCCTTATCAATCAATTGACTAGGAGTGTCTGTCCCATCGCTTGCGTTGGTGTGGGTGTGTAAGTCAATCAACATATGAACAAGGTTACCGCTTATCGAGCTTTGGATTCTGCAAGACAAATATCACGCAACCAACCATAAGTAGTACTAAGCCTGGGATTGTTCCCACTGGTGGAAGTTGATCTAGCCACCAATATGCCAATACTGCACTGACTGGAACTTCGAAAAAGACAATCAGAGACACCACGGCGGGAGAAACTCTCTTTAGCGCTAGGTTAAACATCGTATGACCCAGAATTTGTGCACCAGCAACCAAAGCCACAAGTAGCCACCATTCCCGGGCTGAAAAACCCACGAGGCTGGTATTAGTCATCAATGCAATGGGCAAAACTGTTAGAGCACATACAAAGTAACAAATCGAAGTGTATGTGGAGGTACTTAATGTCTTTTGCGCTTGCGCTCCTAGCGTTACATAAACCGCGGCCAACGCTGCACAGGCAATCGCTGCTAAATCACCTAAGAAGGCGCGTTGTGAAATTTGAAAATCAACCCCAGTGATTATCAAAACCCCAATGAAACTTATAAGCATTCCAATCCAAGCACGATTTGGAATGTGTCCTCCAAGCCTGCGGATAAAGTAAGCAGCAAACATGGGTTGCAACGCGGTCAGTGCAGTTCCTGCCGCTACTGATGTGTAACGCATAGCAATGAAGAAACCCATAAAGTGAAAAGCTAGAGCGATTCCAGCAAATATGGACCAGCGAATGCCCTCTCGATTTTTTGACTCGCGCCACTCTGCATTGCGCAGTGCAAAGGGCAACATCAGTATTGCGCCTCCCAGATTGCGCCAAAAAATCAGGGCCAAAATTGGCATGAGACTCAGTGCGATTACCGGACCAGAGGTTCCGATTCCAATAATTCCAAGCAACAACAAGGGAACGTCACGGCCACTTGGCATCTTTGTATGGTTCTGATCGCGCACAGCGCAAACCTACTATCGGATACCCTTTATTCATGGAGGTACCTGATGCGCCAAGCACAACTCACCCGAGTCTTTATCGCCAAGCTGGCCGGTACTCCGGTTTTTGATCCCAACGCTGATCGAGTAGGAAAGATTCGCGATGCGGTTGCATCCTTGCGCCAGGACAACTTAGCTCCACGAATACTTGGCTTTATTGTCGAAGTACCACAACGTCGTCGGATATTCATTCCGATTACCCGGGTCACATCGATTGAGGATGGCGGGGTCTTTATCACCGGCTCACTAAACATTCGTCGCTATCAACCAAAACATACTGAGATTCAACTGCTTTCAGAGTTATTGGATCATGTCACAAGACTTCACAACTCTGGCGAAAGCGTTGTTATTGAAGATATCGGCATGGAGCGTAATGAAAGCAATGATTGGTACGCACAACACATTCATGTGTTAAAGCGTGCTGGGGTATTTCGACGAGGTGCCAGCACAACAGTTCGTTGGTCTGATGTAGAAATTGATACTTCAAAACATGCCATAGATTTGGTTGCAGTCAGTGAAGACATAAATCATCTGCCGGCTCAGGAGCTAGCTGCAGCACTTCATGAATTAGATGTATCGCGCCAAACTGAAATTGCACGCACCATGGATGATGAAAAGTTAGCTGATGTTCTAGAAGAAATGGATGACGCAGATCGAGTTGCTTTGGTTTCACAACTTGAAGGTGAATTAGTTGCTGATATCTTGAGTGAAATGGCTCCTGATGATGCTGCAGATGTTCTAAAGGAAGTTGGCGGCGAGAAAGCTGAATCGCTTCTTAATCTAATGGAGGAACATGAGGCAGATGATGTGCGTCGCCTGATGGAGTATGAGGACTTTTCTGCCGGTGGAATGATGACGACCGATCCAGTCATTCTAAATACCGATGCAACAGTTGCTGATGCTTTAGCTGCAGTGCGCCAAAAAGACCTGGCGCCATCCCTTGCCGCTCAAGTATTTGTCTGCCGTGCACCATTAGAAACTCCTACCGGACGTTTAGTTGGAGTAGTCCACATGCAACGTCTCCTGCGCGAGCCACCTGCATTGAACCTGGGATTAGTAGCTGATACCGACACAAAATCAATTTCCCCCGATACCGCCTTGAATGACGTTGTAAAGCATCTAGCAAATTACAACTTGATCGCCGCTCCAGTGGTCGATGATCATGATCGATTACTAGGTGCGGTCACAGTTGATGATGTACTTGATCACTTATTGCCAGCAAACTGGCGCAGTTCAGAAAGTGAGATCTGACAATGGCTCGAGTTTCCAGATTAGAGTCGCCACGCGAATCACGCAGAGCGTTAAAGCCAAATTTAGATCCAGAAGCTTTTGGACAACTTTCGGAAAAGTTCGCTCGTTTCATTGGAACTGCAAGGTTCCTCGTCTACATGACAGTCTTTGTTTTCAGTTGGGTCATTTGGAATACCCTGGGACCCAAAGAGCTGCGCTTTGATGAATACCCATTCATTTTCCTTACTCTCTTGTTGTCGCTACAGGCCTCATATGCTGCACCATTGATTCTGTTAGCACAGAATCGCCAGGCAGACCGCGACCGCGTTACCTCTCAAGAAGATAGAGCGCGCGATGAGAGAAATCTGGCTGTTACCGAGTTTATGGTTCGAGAGATTGCTGCAATGCGAAAAGAGTTAATTGCTGAGATCAAAGAGTTAATGCAACAAAAATCAGGTACTGACTCCAAGCCGGACGCCAAGTAATGATTTTTTGCGTGGCGCTAACTGATCTATAACTTTAAAGAACTCGGCGGCAGCTGCAGATTCTGGATCTGCCCAGACAATTGGTTTGCCTTGATCTCCGCCTTCGCGTAAAGCGGTTTCAAATGGAACTTGGGCTACTAAGGGAACTTGAGCACCAACTAGTGTGCTGAGTCTTTGGGCGGTTTCATCTCCTCCACCTTCACCAAATAGCGCCACTTTTTCCCCGGTCTTTACATCGGTGAACGCTGACATGTTCTCAATAACACCAATGATGTGTTGCTTTAACTGGTGAGCAATTCTTCCAGCGCGTTCTGCCACTTCTGCAGCTGCAATTTGTGGGGTGGTTACGACAATTATTTCTGAGGCTGGAATCAACTGTCCAAGTGATATTGCTATGTCTCCAGTTCCGGGTGGTAAATCAAGAAGAAGAAAATCAAGATCGCCCCAGTAAGCATCGCTTAAGAGTTGTTCCAGGACTCTGTGTAACAAGGGACCTCGGTAGGCAACTGGATCAGCGCGATCTGGCTTAAACATTTCGATGGAAACAACCTTTACCCCATTTACTTCAACTGGGATGAAGGTTTGATCAATAGCGGTTGGCCTTTGACCTTCAATGCCAAATAATCTTGGAATTGAGTGCCCGTAGACATCTGCATCAAGAACTCCGACTTTGAACCCTCGAGCGGAAAGTGCAGCCGCCAGGTTAACTGTGACCGAGGACTTTCCTACTCCGCCTTTTCCGGAAGAGATTCCCCAAACCCGGGTCAAGGAATCAGGTTGGGCAAAAGGAATGAATTTTTCTCTGCCCCCGCGCAAGAGTTTCTTAACGTTATCCCGTTGCTCTTCATTCATAACACCAAACTCAAGTTCTACCGCATTTACTTCTGGAACTTTTGTGACAGCATCTGTTACATCTTTTTGCAGTCGATCTTTCATCGGACAACCAGAGATAGTTAGAAGAATCTTTATCTGCGCAGTCCCATTGGCAAATTCAACTTTTTCTACCATTCCAAGATCTGGAAGAGGGCGGTGCAACTCTGGATCTGAAACTGTAGCAAGAGCCGCGTTAATCGCTTGAATGACTGCACTACTCATAGTTTGTCTCTCACAATTTTGTCTCTCACAAAAGATCCGGGTCTATTTTGGCTACATCCTTTATTTCCTTGGCTTGACGTTTGACATCGCTTGCTACTGGGTTGATATCAGCCTTAATGTCATCCATCGCTGTTCCAATTACTTTTTTAGCTAAATTCTTTGGGGTCAAATCAGTAACATCCAGATCTTCAAATCCTGGTCCTAAATTTTGCTTTAGCTCTTTCGAGGCATAAGTGGTGAAGTTTCGTACCTTATGGAGAAAACGGGCAAAATCCTTGGCAGCGTTTGGAAGTTTGTCAGGCCCGACAAGAAACAGTCCTAGGACTACTAGACCTAGAAACTCTCCCATTCCAATGCCGAACATGCTTCTATCCTATTTGAAAATGCTGCCGGTGCTATTCAACAGCGGAAACTTTGGTAGCAACTAGCACGCCATCGCCGATTGGCATAAGCATTGGCAGCCAATTCTCTTTGGCATCTTTGATTACTTTAATTATCTCTTTATAAGCAATGGTTTCTGGGTCACGTTGAGTGGGATCAGCTACTTTGCCCGCCAGCAGCACCCGGTCAATCACCAGAATTCCACCCGGACGCAGCGAACGATAGGCATTCTCAACGGCCTCTAAGAGATCAGAACTACGTCGCAAAATAAATATGTCGTAAAGGCTATCGGCTAACTTGCCCACGATTTCGCAGCTGTTTCCGGTGATTAAGCGATATCGAGCAGCGTTAATTCCAGCTTCATCAAAGGCCTGCTTAGCTAATTTAGCGTTTTCTACCTCATCATCAATTGAGGTTAACAAGCCCTTGTGAGCCAAACTTTGCATAATCCATAATCCGCTCACGCCGGCGCCTGTTCCAACCTCAACAATTGAGTGTGCACCGATCAAATGGGTTAGATACCTTAGTAGTGAACCTACTGCCGGTGTTGTGTCATAAGTTCCAATTTCCACGCCGCGACTTCGGGCTTTTTGAATGATTTCAGTTTCGGGTGTGAAAGAGTTGGCAAAAGGGCGCATATCTCCCCGATTTGCAAGAACACGTTCGGCAAATCCTTTGTCGCCAATCTCTGGAATCACAATGAGGCAATCCATTCAGTTAGTAAACGAACGCCATATCCGGTTCCACCTTTTATGTTCTCGCCCGCATCAATCTCAGATCTTGCTGGTCCCGCAATATCCAAGTGAGCCCACTTTCTATCACCTACGAAATTCTCTAGAAATAGAGCAGCGGTAACCGAACCGCCCTGAAACTTAAATTTATCTGCGGTGTGATTTAAATCAGCAACATCACTCTCTAGCGCAACAGCATAATCATCGATTAATGGCATGTGCCACACTCGATCGCCTGTGAAGTCGCTCAGAGCAGAAAGTTGATTGGCTAACTTCTTATCGCGTGTGTACATGGCACCATAGAAGCGGCTTAAGCCCAGAGTTGCCGCTCCGGTCAAGGTGGCAACATCAATCAGATAATCAGGATCAAGATTCTTGTCTGCATAAGCTAAACCATCTGCCAAAACCAAACGACCTTCAGCATCAGTATTTATCACTTCAACAGTTGTTCCGCCGTAATGCTTGATTACATCAGATGGTCTCTGAGAGCTTGCGGATAATGCGTTTTCCGCCAACATCAACAAAGAGGTGATTCGCACAGGTAGTTTCAATTCAGCAGCAGCAACGGCCACCATCAATACCGCAGCAGCGCCTGACATATCGCTTTTCATGGCGGTCATGGTGTCGTAGGGGCGTTTGAGTGAAACACCTCCTGTGTCAAAGGTGATTCCTTTTCCAACCAATACGACATGTGGAAGCTTTTTTGAACTCTTTGGACGGTAGGAAACCTCAACAAAACGTGGTGGATTCTTCTTACTGGAGTTGCCAACGGCCCGCAATCCACCAAACTCTGCCAGCTCTTTTCCAGATTTCACTTTCACAGTGAGTGAGGAGCTGGTTGCAACTTTCTTGGCTTGCTGTGCCATCCACTCCGGAGATTTGATATTTGATGGAGTGTGAATTAAATCCCTTGCTTTCCAAGTCGCACTAAGCAGGACATCAATTCGATCAGTAATAGCAGCAAAGTTACCAATCAAGAAAAACTCTGGAGTTTCAACTTTGTTGGTGCTTTTTTGACTCCAGGAATATGTTGATAAAGCAGAGGCTAGTTGATAGACCTGCGCTTGCTTTTCATTTTCTGGCACAAAGGATAAAACCTTTGATTTTGTTGCTTTTACTTTTCGGCCTATTGCAGCGCCGGCTTTTCGAAGATCCACTTCACTTCTGAGGCCAATCGCCACCAAAAGAACTTTTCGCAAATTTTCTTTGAGAACTGGAATCTCGATAACTTCTCCAGCTTTTCCTGTAACTGAGCCAGCATTCTTCGCTATTTCATCTTTGAAGGAAATTTCAAATAACTCTTCAAATTGTTGAATTTCTTTTTTACTTAAATCAATCTCAAGTTGGCCATCTTTTGTTGTTAAAGGAATTGCAAAGTGACTATAACTTTCAAGAAACCGCTCCGAAAGCTGGCTCGGATGTTTTACCGATCCGAGCTTGGGGACCGGTCGGTTCACTTCTTTAGAAGCGCAATTGAAGCGTTCAAAACATCTGCCAGGTTGCGGGCCTCTTCCTGGTTTAGTTCAACTACAAGTCGGCCGCCACCTTCGAGAGGAATTCGCATCACTAGGCTGCGGGCTTCCTTGGTAACTTCCATTGGTCCATCGCCGGTGCGGGGTTTCATGGCTGCCATTGGTGGGCCCTTTCTTTCCTAAATCATCTTCGCAATGATCATCTTGGCAATGATCATCTTCGCAATATGAATCCGCCGTTGACCCATCTTGAGATGGCCGTCGGTCAATCTGCTGAGGCGGAATTATCTCGCATCTAGCTACCTGAGGGGAAATTGAGAGCGGAGCTCAAGCGTGCGCGACCGGAACTCAAGACCGCTATCACCGCGTTTTCCGGGACCCCAATCTTGGTGGCGATCTGTGCCGTGGAGAGTTGACGCATGAAATGCAGGGTCAAAACGATGCGCTCCTCCTCAGGAAGAGCCTCGATTAGCTCGGCCAACGTCTGATTTCCCACAACCTTAAGGTTACTGGCTTGCCTGCCGCCCATCGGTAAAGGAGCTTGCGAACTTCCTTAAAGAATAGGTCACCGCGATAAGAATTCCAGGCTTGATAGCAAGCAAGACCAGTTTGGGTGCGTTTATTTTTTCGTACCAATCAAAGCGCACTGTGTTTTCAGACATTTGCGTCAACCGAAACTCGCCAATTCCCTTAATCCATCTACCAAAATGATCAACGGCACAAAACTGTGGCGGCTGCCAATCAGTAACAACCATTTTGTCCAAGATTCCAAGTCGGCCAACGCCGGTAAACGCGTGAATCTCAGTTCCAACTCCAGATGTTCCAGATTCATCGACGCTAGACCAAACTTTGGTCAACGCCATCCATTCGCCTTGAGATTTCCAATCAACTAACCGATTCCAAACTTGCTGCAAATCAGATTTGATTGTTACAGAAACTCTAAACTCATCTAACACTTTTTCTCCTTAGGCTCTAGAGAGTTGAATTGTTAGTTACATGAGTAACGGCAGATTGAATATCAGAACACCACTGCACTAACTCATGTTGACCAGGTTTCATAAAGTTCTTTGAGGTTAAATCATCTAACGCAGTTCTAAGTGAGCCATAAACTCCTGTGGGATCCAGGACGGCAATTGGTTTTTTATGAAAGCCTAGATATCTGCCAACCCAAATCTCAAAAAATTCTTCCAAAGTTCCGATACCGCCTGGTAACGCAATGAATCCATCAGAGAGCTGTTCGATTAATCCTTTGCGCTCTCTCATATCCGCTACAACATGAAGTTCGGTTGAGTCGTGATCGATGAACTCAATGTTCATCAACTTCTCTGGAATTACTCCAATGGTTTTCCCGCCGATACTTCTGGCGCCTTTTGCCACCTCTCCCATAACGGAAATAGCACCACCGCCCCAAACCAGTTCATGACCCGCATTCGCCAAGGCATGGCCCAGATCAAAACCCAGTTTCAAATTATCAGAAGAAACCGCGGTAGATGATGCGCAATAAACTGCAATTCTCACCGGGGCACTCTATGAGGTTGATGCTCGCAACACGAACTGAAGTTGGTAGCGTTAGCCCATGGCTGATTCAGGAAGTATTCGAACCGCTTTTGGGTTTGGTGTAGCGACAATTGCTGCGGATGGTTCAATTCTTGACACCGCATTTCATGAATTAGGGCTAGGCGCTTTGGATAACTCCTCTGTCCCTGATTTGGCTCCTTTTACCGCTGCTGATCCGGTACGAGAGATCACAAAGAAAATTGTCACTCTGCAAATAGATCTAGACACACCGCCAAAAGATGCTTCTGACGCTTACTTAAGATTACATCTCTTGTCCCATCGATTGGTTAAACCGCATGGCCTTTCACTTGACGGGATTTTTGGGTTACTGAGCAATGTGGTCTGGAGCTCGCACGGACCCTGCGCAGTATCTACCTTTGAAAGAGTTCGAAGAGCATTACAACTAAAGCATGGATTTGTGGCGGTATATGGCGTAGATAAGTTTCCTCGAATGGTTGATTACGTAATTCCAGAAGGAGTGCGTATTGCAGATGCTGATCGAGTAAGACTAGGCGCGCATCTTGCTGCCGGAACTACAGTCATGCATGAGGGATTTGTTAACTTTAATGGGGGAACACTAGGCGCATCAATGGTCGAAGGTCGGATCTCCGCTGGTGTCGTTGTTGGTGATGGTTCAGATATTGGTGGTGGCGCTTCGATTATGGGAACGCTAAGTGGTGGCGGAAAAGAAGTTATATCTATCGGCAAAAAAACTTTATTGGGAGCAAATTCCGGTCTGGGAATTTCGCTGGGCGATGAATGTGTAGTTGAAGCCGGTGTTTATATAACCGCCGGTTCAAAAATCACCTTACCGGATGGAGCAACAGTTAAAGCTCGTGAGTTATCGGGGGCAAATGGATTGCTCTTTAGAAGAAACTCGCAAACTGGCTCTCTTGAAGCTTTGCCCAAAACTGGAAGCTGGGGCGGCTTAAACTCAGTTTTACATTCAAATTAAATCTCTTCTAAGCTAAACAAAGCGGATAGCGTGGCACGGTTAACTCAATGCACTCTGCTGCGATAAACGGCACTCTGATTACCGGTCTTTTATTGTGAATCCAGGTAGAAGGAAGTTGCACACGTGATCTGAACACCTCTCCAGTTAACGTAACGCTTGCACCGGTTAGAGATAGCGCCGTTATTGAAGCCACGCTGCCAGTCGGGGTTCGAGAGTTGATAGTAAAGGTAACGACATTTGGCAGTCCGAAGGCTTGCGCCATGGTTTGTTGAGAGACAAATCTGGACCAAAGGGCGTATCTGCGGTTTATTGCTGGATCTAAACTCCAAGGATCTGGGACACCTTGAAGATAGCCAATCGCTTGACCCCAAACATCTTTAACGTTTTGCGTGATACCCCCGCTGGATGAAAAATAAAAAGCACTTATCGGTCTGCCATTAAGTGTTACAACTAGGGCATTCTCCTCATCCACAAAGGTGCGATTTACCGCTTCCTTCCATCTGATTCCCCAGATGCCCTCTGTTTCCTTGGCATATCCGACAAAATTCTGATCCACCGTTGTGCTGTAAATATTGCAATCACACTCTGGCCTAACTCTTGATAGCTTTCCAATTGCATATGTGCGAGCCGCAATTACTTGGGCCTCTAAAGCAGCAGGCGGCCAAGAGGATGGAACCTCGCCAATCCCCCATAGATACTCATCATGTAATCGCAATGTGTTGGTTACTGCTAAATAAGAGGCTAATAAATTGTTTATGCTCTTGAATACCATCTGGCCATACTTATATTGATTTGTAGTTGCACCATTGGTGATTGCGACAGTTGTTGTGCTGGTCTCCCAACGTATTGTCCATGAAGTATCTGGAGCAATCACTGCGTATTTGGCTGTGGGCGAAGAAGGAAGTGGAACTACTGTTCCGGCGAAATTTGAAAATAAAATTGAGGTGTCGCCCGGATAAACTGCAAATGGTTCTGGAGATTCCGTAACAGGCACATCGCCTTTGTAGAGTCGAACCTCTCCAAGACCGCCAACCATATTTAGTGACACCGAATTGACGCGATTAGCAATATTTACTCTAATCAATTGATTGTCTGGGTATGGAGTTACCGAAGTTCCTGGGTAGTAGTAATTTAAGATCTCAACCGCGGTCTTTCCTTCTAATGCTTGACCACGGGCTCCAATTTGGCTCATCCCTACGCCATGACCATAGCCCGATCCGAAAAATCTGAACTCTGTAGGAATCAAAATCTGAGCCTGTGCAGGTGAAATCAGGGCGGCCAAAGCGGTAAAAATGGCCATAAAAGAACTGAGGAAGAGCGTTCTTTTCTTCATATTTCTTAGGGTACCGCAGCGAGCGGAAATTATTGCTTTATCAAGTTGCGTGGAGAGGAAATGAAACCAAATCCCCAGGAAAAATGCATAGTTATCAAAACAACTGGGAGCGCCAATCGCTCACTCCAACTTTTACCAATAAACAGTGATGAAACAAGTATCGCGAACAGGTAAGAGAGTGAGGGAACAAAGAACAATGGGCTTAATGTAAGTCCCCAAACAATTGCAGCAAGATTGACAACAAGATTTACCGGAGGCGCAAGATAGCGGAAATTGATGGTTCCTTTATGTGTACGGGAAACCATTCTGCGCCAACGTCCATACTCAAAGTACTGCTTTGCCAACTTGCGAACGGTATTGCGCGGACGGTAGGTGACTCTAAGCTCTGGATTAAACCAAATGACTCCACCTCTTTGACGCAAACGAAAATTCATCTCCCAATCTTGAGCTCTAACAAAGTTTTCGTCATAACCACCAATCTCATTGACTGCTGACTTTCTGAAGACGCCTAGATAAACCGTATCTGCCGGCCCTGGCTTACCTCCGGTATGAAACTTTGCAGCTCCAACTCCAATTGGTGAACGCATCGCACGAGCCACTGCCTTTTCGAACCATGTCGTTCCTTCTGCCGCCATTAATCCACCAACATTTACCGCGTTCGTTTGGTTGAGAGTATCAACAGCTTTCAATATGTAATCTGATTCGATCTCTGAATGACCATCAATTCGAACTACGATGTCATGTTTGGTCCTACTTAGTGCAGCGTTTAGTCCTGATGGTGTTTTTCCTGATGGGTTTTCGATAACTGTAACGCGCCGATCTTTAGCGGCAATCTCATGCGCAATTTCTAAACTCCGGTCATTCGATGGTCCAACCGCCACAACAAGTTCAAGTTCGCCTTGATATCTAGAGCTCAGCGCAGCAGAAATTGCGCTCTCCAAATGGCGCTCCTCATTGAGAACTGTGAGGATGATGGAGACCGGCGGCCAACTTGATGGCGCAGTATCTGGGTGTGATTTCTCACCGGGAGATTTAGGGCTAGTCATAACGTTCAAACGCTATCGTCCAATTACGCTAAGCCCTGTGAAATCAGCCCGGGCAATTCGTTTCTTCACAATATTGTCGATATCTATTGTGGCGATTTCAGCTATCTCATGGGCGGGACTAGGTCGTATTACCGCCGCTATTCCCAAAATTGATGCATTCGCTGGCATCAATGAGCGGCCAAAAAAGGAATCCTCCGCGGTCAACTACTTGATAGTCGGCTCTGATACCCGAGAAGGATTGAGTCGGGCTGAAATTAAAAGGTTGAAGGTAGGCGGAACTAAGGTCGCAGCCGGCAAGCGTTCTGACACTATTTTGTTAGTTCACATCTCAAAGAAGCGTGACAAGGCTGCAATCATCTCTGTCCCACGTGATTCATACGCCCGAATTCCAGAACACAAGAACTCTCAAGGCAAAGTTATCCCCGCCGCATATTCCAAAATAAATTCAGCGTTCAATTGGGGTGGAGCGCCGTTGTTGATTCAAACCTTTGAAGAGATGTCAGGTTTGCGTATTGACCATTATGTGGAAGTTAACTTTGTGGGATTTGTCAGAATGGTAGATGCATTGGGTGGCGTAGAGATCTGCACTAAGCGCGACATAAATGACCCAAAAAGTTATCTGACCTTGCCTGCAGGTAGACATGTTTTGGATGGTGTTGATTCTTTGAAATATGTCCGCACTAGACAGTTTGATGGTCTCGGAGATCTTGGTCGGATGAAACGCCAACAAGAGTTTGCCGGCGCCATGTTACGTAAGGCAACTAGTGCAGGGGTATTACTCAATCCGGTCAAGATGGTGGATTTCATAGGATCTGCTCTTGATAGCGTTGTAACAGATGAGGGCTTGAATCAAAACGATCTGTTGACGCTCGGCAAACAATTAAGGAATCTATCTGCATCGAGTGTTCGCACATTGACAATCCCTCTTAAGTACTACAACTACAGCAAAAATGGCGTTAGTGCTGCGGTGTTGTGGGATCCAGTTTTGGCACCTGAGTTATTTGAACGAATCAAAAATGATGAAGCGCTGTTGGACAAAGTAAAGCCAGATCCATCAGCAGATTCCAGTACCAAACCATCGCCCTCCCCTAGTTTTGTAGACAAATTCAAGACGGGAAGCGCAGCCGATAACCCTTGTAAGGGCTGACCTAACGGCTAGGCTTTAATACATAATGCTCAAACTCTCAGTCGTCGGCACCGGTTATCTTGGCGCTACCCATGCAGCAGCCATGTCATCCCTTGGCTTTGAGGTAATTGGTCTTGATGTAGACCAAGAAAAAATCGCCAAGTTACTCAAAGGGCAGGTTCCCTTTTACGAGCCACATCTTTCAGAGTTACTTACTGAGCAAATAGCCTCTGGACGTTTGCGATTCACCAACAACTTTTCTGACATCGCTGATTGTGATGTTCACTTTATTTGCGTGGGCACTCCACAGCTTCCCAACAGCTTGGCCGCTGATTTGCAATTTGTGAATTCAAGTTTTGCCTCGGTGGCTGAGGTAGCAAAATCAGGAGCCTTGTTGGTTGGAAAATCGACAGTACCTGTTGGTACCGCAGAGAGTTTAAGAGCGTTAGTTGCAAAAATTAATCCAAACTTGGAGTTGGCATGGAATCCAGAATTTCTCCGAGAAGGATTTGCTGTTGAAGATACCCTAAGGCCCAATCGACTTGTAGTTGGTGTTACCTCTGATAATGCTGAAGCAATCTTGAAAGAGGTCTATCAAAAACTCTTGGATAATGATGTTCCGTGGATCCGCTCCGATCTACCAACCGCAGAGCTCGTTAAAGTCGCAGCTAATTCATTTCTGGCCACCAAGATTTCCTTTATTAATGCGATGGCTGAAATTTGCGAAGCTGCCGGTGGTGATGTAACTGTTTTGGCAAAGGCGATTGGTTACGACCCGCGCATTGGTGCGCGTTTTCTTCAAGCTGGAATCGGATTCGGCGGCGGCTGTCTTCCAAAAGACATTCGGGCCTTCATGGCCCGCTCAGAAGAGCTAGGTGCTAAACAATCACTTGAGTTCCTAAGAGAGATTGACTCTATTAACTTACGAGCCCGCCAACGCATGATTGATTTGGTGCGCACCGATATTGGCACAGATCTAAAGGGCAAGAAAATCGCAGTTCTAGGTGCTGCATTCAAGCCTGACAGTGATGATGTTAGAGACTCCCCTGCATTGGATATCGCTCTGCAATTACATGAGGCTGGGGCCGATGTGCTGATTCATGATCCGAAAGCGATTGAACCAGCCCAAAAACGTCATCCTCAACTTAAGTTCACCGACTCTGTACAGGAATGCGTTAGTGATTCCGAGATTGTTCTGCATCTAACTGAATGGCAGATCTATCGAGAATTAGATCCAGTTGAGACTAAGAAGATTGTTAAGAGCGCGGTATTTATTGATGGTCGAAATGTTTTGAATCGAGATGCTTGGGTTAAAGCAGGTTGGAAATTCAGAGCACCAGGAAGAAGTTGATTTAGTGCCACCTAAAATAGTTCTTGCTTCTGCATCGCCGTCACGCCTTCGCCTACTAAATAACGCTGGAATCACACCTCAGACAATAGTAAGCGGAGTAGATGAAGAGGATGAGGCATATCAATCACTATCCCCATCAGAGTTGGTGATAGCGCTAGCGATTGTTAAGGCCCATACCGTCAAATCCCAAATTGATTTCCCGGCCATAGTTATTGGTTGTGACTCAACCTTTGAATTTGAAGGCTCATCACTCGGCAAGCCATTAACTAAAGAGAATGCAATTGCACGTGCCAAAGCATTAAGCGGCAAATCGGGATTGCTGCACACTGGCCATTGCATAATCGATACCGAGAAAGAGATTGAGATCTCCGATATTGCTACTACCCGGGTGTTTTTTGCCGAACTGTCAGATGATGAAATCGAGAGTTACGTAGCTACCGGCGAGCCATTAAATGTCGCTGGTGGATTTACTTTAGATGGCTTGAGTTCGCCATTTATCTCAAGAATTGAGGGAGAGACCTCAAATGTAATTGGACTTTCCTTGCCCTTGTTGAGAAATGCCATTAACAAATTAGGCTATCGGTGGTTTGATTTACTCTCATGACACTTTATGCCGCATATGGTTCAAATTTGGACCCCAGACAGATGTTGTTGCGTGCTCCGCACTCCCCGCACCGTGGCACTGGATGGCTGCGTGGATGGCGTCTGACATTTGGTGGTGAAGAGATCGGATGGGAAGGCGCGGTCGCTACTCTGGCCGAGGATCCATTGCATAGTGTTTTTGTATCAATCTATGACTTAACATCAATTGATGAAAATGCACTAGATGAGTGGGAAGGTGTTACCACAGATCTTTATCGCAAGATAAGGGTACGAGTTGAGACACTTGATGGCGCAAGTCTTTGTTATGTGTATGTCCTAAACTCTTTTGAAGGTGGGTTGCCCTCAAAACGATACTTAGAGATCATGGTCGCAGCTGCTCGCGAAGCTGGCGCTCCAGAGGACTACCTTTTAGAGTTAATGAATAGAGCAACACAGTAGTAAGTTTTGCCCATGAGCCAACAGTGGGATCTCGCACTAGAAGAAGAAGTTAAGGCCTGGATAAATGAAGATCCAGATCCACAAACCCGAAACCAACTGCAGTCTCTGTTAGATGCCAAGAATGTAGAGGAGTTACATTCTTGCTTTTCTGGTTTTCTAGAGTTTGGAACAGCTGGACTGCGAGGACCTTTAGGTCCCGGTCCTTCACGGATGAACAGAGCAGTGGTCAGTAAAACCGCTGCTGGTATCGCTGGATACATGCGTCGACATGGATTGAAGTCAGTTGTGATTGGACGAGATGCACGTTACGGCTCAGAGGATTTCACTAAAGACACTGCAGAAATCATGATGGGCGCTGGTTTCGAAGTTTATGTTCTACCTCGAGCGCTACCTACTCCAGTTTTGGCATACACAGTGCGGGCACTTAAATGTGATGTCGGAATCATGGTTACCGCCAGCCATAACCCACCACAAGACAATGGGTACAAGGTTTACCTCGGAGGCACAGTCGATGGCGTGCGTTACGAAGGTTCACAAATCATCGCCCCAGCAGATAGTGATATCTCAGCTGAAATTAACGCTGTGCCACCTCTTCCCACCGTGCCGCGTTCATCTGGATGGCAGGTTTTGTCAGACAAGTATTTAGCTGATTATGTGGCGGCCACTGCAAATCTTGCTCATCGACCAGGCAATTTGAAAGTTGTCTACACCGCGATGCATGGAGTTGGTCGAGAAACATTAGAAATGGTTTTTGCAAAAGCTGGTTTCCCAGCTCCTATCCTGGTGACAGAACAGGCTGATCCAGATCCGGATTTTTCTACTGTTGCTTTTCCTAATCCCGAGGAGCCTGGTGCAATTGATTTGGCGCTCAAGAAAGCAGCCGAGGTTTCAGCTGATTTAGTGATAGCAAATGACCCAGATGCTGATCGCTGTGCCGCTGCCATTAAGGATGAGCAGGGTAATTGGCGAATGCTGCGTGGCGATGAAGTTGGCGCTCTGCTTGGCGAGTACATAGCAAGCAAAAAACCTGCGCCAAACTCTGTGATGGCTAACTCGATTGTTTCTTCTACTATCTTAAGTAAAATTGCGAAACATTATGGGGTTTCATTCACTGAAACCCTGACCGGATTCAAATGGTTAGCCAAAATACCGAATCTTTGTTTTGGATATGAAGAAGCCTTGGGTTATGCGGTCGATGCTAATTGTGTCAATGATAAAGATGGCATAAGCGCTGCCCTGCTAATGGTTCAACTGGCAACAGATTTAGCGGCTCAAGGAGGAACCATTAACGATCTGTTGAATGAAATTTGGAGTAGACACGGATTTCATGGCACAAGACAGATATCTGTTCGTACCTCAGATATCTCTCAGATTGAGGGAATTCTTGGCGGTTTTCGAAACCAGACGCCATCTCAGATCGCCGGTTTCAAGCTCACGCAGTTTGATGATCTAGAAAAGCCAACCTCTGGACTGCCTCCAACTAACGGGGTACGACTATTTCTTGAAGGTGGTATTCGCATCATCATCAGGCCAAGTGGAACTGAGCCAAAAATGAAGTGCTACATCGAAGTCGTCGTACCGGGCGAGGTAAAAGCTGCCAAAGAAAAGGCGGCTGACACCTTGGATAAGTTAGATGCCGAGCTACGAAAACTGCTGACTTCGCCATAAACTACGAATATGACCGTTATCGATTGGGACAAATTACATTCCGCAGCTGTTGAGGCAATGAATCGGGCTTATGCGCCTTACTCGAAGTTTCCTGTTGGTGTGGCCGCTCAACTTGATGATGGACGTGTCATCACTGGTTGTAATGTGGAAAACGCAAGTTACGGACTTGGTCTTTGCGCCGAGTGTGGGTTGATTTCAAATTTAGTGCTTAATGGCAGATCAATCATCCGCGGCATCTATTGTGTTGATGCACATGGAAATGCGCTATCGCCCTGTGGTCGCTGTCGCCAACTTCTTTGGGAGCACAGCACTCCAGATACTCAATTCATGACCCCAGAAGGCCCAGCACCACTTTCGGAGTTATTACCTTGGGCGTTCGGTCCAGAAAATCTCTGAGTTTAGGGTGAAGCAAGAGTTAATTGAGGTCTTACCGAAGACAATCCTGCATGATCATGTAGATGGTGGTTTACGACCCAGCACCATAATTGAAATTGCAAAAAATATATCTTTAGAGCTTCCCTCTTACGACCCAGAGGAGTTGCAAGCAGAAATATTTAGGAGTTGTAGTGAAGGATCACTCGAGAGATATCTAAAAAACTTTGATTACACGATTGCAGTCATGCAAAGTTATGAGAATTTGGTTCGAGTTGCGCGAGAGTGTGTCATTGATTTAGCAGCAGATGGGATTACCTACGCGGAGGTGCGTGGTGCTCCTGAATTGTTTACCCGCGAAGGATTAAGTATTGCTCAGGTAATTGAGGCTACTTTGGATGGATTGTCCGAGGGCATGCAAGATGCCAAATCAAATGGTCAGGAAATTGCTGCTTATTTCATCCCGTGCGCGATGCGTCATACCAATCGCAGCATGGAGGTAGCTCAAGTATTGCTCGGTTACCGAGATCGCGGAGTCGTCGGATTTGATATTGCCGGACCAGAGTCGGGCTTTCCAGCCAGCAACCACCGGGCTGCATTTGAGTATTTAGCGGCAAATAACTTTCCTTACACGATTCATGCTGGAGAAGCTGCCCCTTTTGAATCTATGCAAGATGCCATTATCAATTGCAAAGCGGTGAGAATTGGCCATGGCGTTAGATTGATTGATCAGATTGATTTATCAGGAGACACTCCTCTTTTGTCTGACGCCGCCAAGATGATTAGAGATCTAAATATTCATCTAGAAATGGCTCCAACATCAAATATTCAAACAGGCGCGGTGCATGATTACGCTGATCATCCAGCTGCTGTACTGCACCAACTGGGCTTTAACATTGCACTCAACACCGATAACAGATTGATGAGTAATACCTCTTTGTCCAGGGAATACCACCTAATGAGTGAAGTCCATCATTGGAACCTTTCTGACATAGAGAAAATGAACCAACAGGCCCGTGCTGCCGCCTTTTCTTCCCGATAGGCTTTGATTCATGATTGATTTTCGCGACCCTGAGGTAATAGCAGATCCCTATCCTCATTTAGCCGAGCTGCGGACAAGCAATAAACCAATTTGGCATCCTGAGTTACAGGTATTTCTGGCTGCTACTCATCAAGATGCAAATGAGGTTTTGCGAAACAAATCCTTAGGTCGAATCTACACAGATCGATTACCTGAATCAGAGTGGCAGGTCTTTAATTGGCTGCACTCAGATTCAATCCTTGATAGCGAGCCACCGAAACACACAAGATTGCGTGGATTGGTTCTGAAGGCCTTTAATCGAAATCGAATCGAAGCGATGCGTGGCGAGGTTGCAAAGATCTGCGAACAACTTCTTGATGCCATAGAGGATAAAGGCGGAGAGTTTGACTTAATCGCAGATTTTGCTGAACCACTTCCCGTCAAAGTGATCGCTTTGTTGCTTGGCTTCCCTCCCAAAGATGAACACCTACTACGCCCATGGTCGCAAGCGATTGTAAAAATGTACGAGGTAAATCCCCCATTAGAGCATCAAAAGAGGGCCCAGCAAGCCGCAAATGAATTTGCACAGTATGTCCATGGATTGATGGAGGAACGTAAGAAACACCCCCAAAGTGATTTGATAACAGAGTTAACGCAGGTGCATGAGGCGGGCGAGAAGCTTTCTACTCACGAACTGATTGCGACCTGTGTTTTGCTGTTAAACGCCGGGCATGAAGCCAGTGTTAATGGGTTTGGAAATGGAATGGTTTCCCTGTTAAACGCACCAAGTCAGCGGGATTTATTGTTTGCAAACCCTGATTTGCATACTGAAACAGCGATTGAAGAGTTCTTAAGGTTTGATTCGCCATTGCAATACTTTGAGCGAACCGCAACCACAGATCTTGAAATATCTGGAGTAAAAATCGCATCTGGGCAAAAGATTGTTAGCCTTCTGGGATCTGCCAACCGTGATGAAAAGGTTTTTGAGAATCCGACTGAATTCGACCTTACACGGCACCCAAACCCACACATTGGCTTTGGCGCAGGCATACATTTCTGCATTGGCGCTCCTTTGGCACGCATGGAGATGTCAGTATCGCTGCCCGCGCTAGTTAAGAGATTTCCTAATCTACAACTTGCAAAGCAGCCTATTCGTAGACCAGCTTTTTCTTTGCGCGGCTATGAATCAGTTTTTGTAAAAAACTAAATGCCGATTGGGTGCCACACGGTCTTGTGCTCCATAAAGCTCAAGACGCGATGCGGATTAGCCTCAGCCTTGAACTGGTAAATCCGTTTCAAATTCTCGGCACCATCTCGTTTTAGGCTCTCGAACTGTTTAGCATCTAGGGCAGATCCATCAACCGCATCAATATCCATATGAGAGGCCACCCATGGTGCTAACTCAGTTAATCTTCCAGTCAAGATATTCACTGTACCTGCAGGTACATCGCTGGTAGCTAGTACCTCGGCTAAAGTAATTGCCGATAAAGGAAAATCTTCATGAGCAATAGCAACGACTACATTTCCGCCTGCTAAAGCCGGTGCAATCGCGTTGACAACATCAACTAATGAGTTGTTTCCTTGCGCAAAAGCTGCCACTAGACCAACAGGTTCTGGGGTTGTGAAGTTATAGAAAGAGCCCGATACCGGATTAGTTGAGCCATAAATCGTGGAGATCTTGTCACACCAGCCCGCGTACCAAACCCAAAGATCTATCGCTTGATCAACCTGCTTGATTGCTTGAGCTCGAGTTAAGCCCTCTTGGGCGATTATTTCTGCGGCAAACTGCTCTCGCCTGCCCTCCATAACCTCTGCAACGCGATACAAAATTTGTGAACGATTAAAGGCGGTTGCGCTGGCCCACTTATCTGCCGCAGATCTAGCCGCCACAACCGCATCCCTTAGATCTTTGCGGGATGCCATTGCAGGATTTGCCAGGAAGTTTCCTTTAGCATCTTGGATCTCATAACTACGACCAGATTCACTTCTTGGGAATTGGCCACCAATAAAAAGCTTGTAGGTTTTTCTCACATCAACTCTCATGACAACTCACCCTTCAGGTACGCGGCCAAGCCGTGACGTCCACCCTCTCTGCCCCAGCCTGATTCCTTATAGCCACCAAATGGGCTAGCTGGATCAAATTTATTAAATGTGTTGGCCCAGATAACTCCGGCTTTTAGTTGTTGGGCGCTCCAAAGAATCCTTGAACCTTTATCGCTCCAGATTCCAGCTGATAATCCATAAGGCGTGTTGTTGGCTTTCTCGATAGCTTCACTAGGAGTTCTAAAGGTAATAACTGAAAGAACTGGACCAAAAATCTCTTCACGGGCGATACGGTGAGCTTGAGATACGCCAGTGAAAAATGTTGGTGGGAACCAAAACCCTTTCTCTGGAAGTTTGCAATCTGGTGACCATCTTTGCGCACCTTCAGCATCTCCTGATTGAGTTAACTCTTGGATCTTCATTAGTTGAGATTGGCTGTTAATTGCCCCTAAATCAGTGTTTTTATCCAATGGATCGCCCACTCTGATTAATGACATACGGCGCTTTAACTTCTCTAATAGCTCATCCTTGATGTTTTCTTGGACTAACAACCTTGATCCAGCGCAACAAACATGGCCTTGATTGAAATAAATTCCATTAATTATGCCTTCGACAGTTTCATCAATTGGTGCATCTTCGAAAACAATATTGGCGCCTTTTCCGCCCAGCTCTAGGGTCAAAGCTTTTTTGCTACCCGCAACACTCTTGGCGATTAACTTTCCGACCTCAGTTGAACCAGTAAAGGCAATCTTGTTGATTCCTGGATGATTTACTATCGCAGCACCGGTCTCGCCATCGCCGGTCAAAATGTTTACAACGCCCTTTGGTAGATCAGCTTGTTGGCACACCTCGGCAAACAAAAGCGCGGTCAAAGGTGTGGTTTCTGCCGGCTTCAAAATAACGGTATTTCCTGTAGCTAGCGCTGGCGCAACTTTCCAAGCCAACATAAGTAGTGGAAAGTTCCAGGGAATAATCTGACCGACAACACCATGTGGTTTTGGATTTTCTCCAAGACCGGCGTAATCCAACTTATCTGCCCATCCAGCATGATAGAAAAAGTGCGCCGCCGCTAATGGAATATCTGTATCTCTTGTCTCTCTGATCGGCTTACCGTTGTCCATAGATTCAAGGACTGCAAACTCTCTGGCCCGCTCCTGCATGATGCGTGCTATGCGATAAAGGTATTTGCCGCGTTGGGCACCTGACAATTTTGACCAGCTCTTGCGATAGGCCTCTGTAGCTGCTTTAACCGCCTTGTCTACATCACTTGCGGTTGCTTGCGTTACCTTTGCTAAGACCTTCTCATTGGCAGGGTTTATGGTTTCAAACTTCTTGCCGTTTTTTGATGAGACAAACTTGCCATCAATAAATAGTTGGTATTCCGACTTTAGATCAACAATCGCTGTTGATTCTGGCGCTGGGGCATATTCAAATTTCATCATTAGTCCAATGTCACGTAGTTTCTGCCGGAGTACTGTCCATTTTTCATCTTCATTCTTTGCATAAGTAAATCATTTAACAACGCACTAGCGCCGATGCGAAACATCTCGGGATTGAGCCATTCAGCTCCTGCGGTTTCATTAACCAGCACCAATTGCTTGATGGCATCTTTGGTGGTTCTTATTCCGCCTGCAGGCTTTACGCCGATCTTGGTTCCGGTCATCTGAAAGAAATCTCTAACCGCCTCAAGCATCACCAAAACCACCGGAGCGGTGGCTGCTGGAGTCACTTTGCCTGTGCTGGTCTTTATGAAATCAGCGCCAGCTGCCATGGCAAGAAAGGATGCTCGGCGCACATTGTCATAGGTCACTAACTCGCCAGTCTCCAGAATCACCTTGAGATGGGCCTTATCCCCGCAAATCTCCTTAATGCAAACGATTTCAGCAAATACTTTTCCGAGGTTGCCGGCCAAGAAAGCACCCCGATCAATCACCATGTCAATCTCAGTTGCGCCATTTGAAATCGCATCCTCGGTATCACGCTTTTTCACCTCGAGGCTGGCACGACCAGAAGGGAATGCGGTAGATACCGCTGCAACTGGAATATCAGCACCGCCATTGTTGTCTAAATGTTCACGAGCAATTTTCACCATGTCGTTGTAAACACAAACCGCACCAACATGTGGCACTGAGCTATCTGTTGGATCTGGTCTAACGGCTTTTGTGCAAAGTGCAGTCACCTTACCTGGAGTGTCTGCACCTTCAAGAGTTGTTAAATCAATCATGGAGATTGCAGTATCAATCGCCCAAAGTTTGCTGGAGGTTTTGATGCTTCTTGTTGCAAGCATCGCAGCGCGGGCATCGGCTCCGACTTGATCAACAGGCGATAGCGTCTTTAGGAAACTCTTGATTGAAGTTTCGCTGCCATCTGTCAGAAGCATGGCTCAATACTATCTAGCAAAATTCCAGTTGAGAAGTGAGTTAAAGTGGATTATCCAATTGATTAGGCTCTACCCTTCCCCAATGAAGCCCATTTCACTCATATTGGACTGCGATCCAGGTCATGATGACGCTCTGGCTATGATTCTTGCCGCACATAATCCTGCATTGAATCTGTTGGGTATTACTACAGTCTCTGGCAATGGTGGTATCTCAAAAGTGACGCTTAATGCACGTCGCGTTGCAACTATGGCAAATATCAATGTGCCGATTGCTGAGGGGGCAGGTAAGTCAATTCTTGGTGCTTTCGAAGAAGCAAATGACATTCATGGAGAGTCAGCTTTGGATGGCGCTCCCCTTCCTGAGCCTAAAATTGAATTATCAGAGTTGCATGCCGTTGATTTAATCGCTCAACTTTTACGCGACAGCTCTGATCCGGTGGTTCTAGTAGCAACTGGACCGCTGACTAATGTCGCACTATTTCTAAAGATGTATCCAAGCTTGAAGAGCAAAATTGCCGAAATCGTCTTCATGGGCGGCAGCGCAGGGCGTGGAAATAGAACTCCGTATGCAGAATTCAATATCTGGATGGATCCTGAAGCCGCTGATGTTGTTTTGCGAAGCGGCCTGCCATTGACCATGTGCGGCCTTGATGTCACCCATCAGGCTCTCGTAACCAAAGAGGTCTTTTCAGATTTAGCGGCGATGAACTCAGAGTTGGCGACCACAATAATTGGATTGTTGAAGTTTTTTGCAAAAACCTATGATGAGGTTTTTGAAATGCCTGATCCGCCACTGCATGATCCGGTTGCAATTGCGCTCTTAATTGATAGAGCTGTTGTTAGCTCCCGACATGTTAATGTCCAGGTTGAACTCAATGGTGGACTAACAAGAGGTGCCACTGTTGTTGATATTCACCAAAGACTCGGCGAGAAGGCCAATTGTCATGTTGCTCTCGAACTAGATAGGCCGAAGTTCTGGAACATGATGCTTGCTGCGATCAAGAAAGCTGAATCTGCCCGCTAGATTTACAGACTAGATTTACAAACTAGATTTACAAAGTTGTCGGACGACCGACAGCTTTATCTTGGGCAATGATTTCACGTAATCCCTGC
>CAZIAI010000004.1:30855-39832 GCA_964536895.1 uncultured Clavibacter sp. | reverse complement strand
AGTTGTCGGACGACCGACAGCTTTATCTTGGGCAATGATTTCACGTAATCCCTGCACCGCGGTGGAAAGCAAAATATCAAGTGGTGGCATAGGTTCTTTTCCATGCACCATCATGATTCCACCAGCGCGCACCCGTAACATGGAAGCGATGACAAACAACGCTGATGCTTCCATCTCTGAACATAAAGCTCCGCCAATCTCCCAAGCTTTCCAACGCTCTAGCAGATCATGGGCTACTCCCATGCGCTCAGGTTCATGTTGTCCATAAAAGGAGTCTTTTGATTGAGTAATTCCGGTGCGGAATTTGGCACCAGTCTTTTTTGCTGCGGCTTGAAGTGCGAGGACCAAATCAATATCTGCAATCGCTGGAAATTCAATTGGCATATAGTGACGTGAGGTTCCCTCATCTCTAATGGCAGCAGAAATAATGGCTAATTCTCCGGAGACAATGTCTTTTTGAATGTGACCAGATGTTCCAACACGGATAAATGTGTCTGCGCCGCATCGCACGAGCTCTTCAAGTGCGATAGCTGCCGAGGGGCAACCAATTCCGGTGGAGGTTACCGAAACCGGCACCCCATCAAGGGTTCCGGTATACGTTACATATTCTCGGTTGGTGGCGACATGACGTGGGTTATCAAAGAGTCGAGAGATTGGCTCGCATCGTCCTGGATCGCCGGGCAGCAGAACATACTTTCCAACATCACCACGTTGCATTTGAATGTGGTACTGCTTTCCATTTGTTTCCATTTCCGCTCCTTAGCTTCTAGCCATTTCGGCATCCAACTTGATTAACTCTCTTACTGATTCGATTGCGGCTTTGATAAGACCATCTAATGTTCCAAATTCTCCCTCGCCATGCATCGCCATAATTCCACCTGCTCGAGCTTTGAGCATGCTGGAGAGCACACAAATAGTTGAAATCTCCATCTCGGAGCAGATGGCACCACCAATCTGCCATGCCCGCCACAAATCAATTAACTCCCGGCTCTTTGCTGAGCCTTGCGGCTCTACCTCTCCGTAATAAGAATCCTTGGAGTGTGAAATCCCAACCATGTAACGCATTCCTAAGTTGGTAACAGCTGTGCGCATCGCTTGAACTATTTGCAGATCACAAACAGCTGGAAACTCAATTGGCATGTAATGCGTTGTGGTTCCTTCATGCCTGATGGCTCCAGTAACAATCGCCAAGTCATTTGATTTGGTTCCAGGCTGAATACCGCCAGATGTTCCTACTCGAATAAAGGTATCTGCCCCAGATCTATGAAGTTCTTCAACCGCAATTGCGGTCGATGGACAGCCAATTCCGGTAGAACAAACTGAAACCTTTACGCCATCCAAATAACCGGTATATGTCACATACTCGCGGTTGGTTGCGACATGTTTCGCATCAGATAGATGTGCTGCAATCAAAGGAACCCGACCCGGATCCCCTGGCATTAATACATATCTACCAAGATCACCCAGTTCAGTTTGAGTGTGATACTGCTTCATTAATTGAGCCTATTCATCCGCTCAACAAACAAACTCATAAAACGCTCCACATCAACCTCCATTGAAACCTTTGCATTGGCGGGTTTTTTTAGCGATCCATAATGGTCTGCAATGGTCTTGGCCTTTGATGAAGGACTGAGTAGCTCTACTGAAACAAAATAATCTCGGTTAGTAACCAGGCTGGGATCAATCAATATTGCCGCTGCGAGCGGATCGTTGATGGCACAACCTTGAATGCCTTGATAGGCCGCATGGAACTCCATGTAAAAACGGGTTGATTCGGTGATGAATTCCTTGATGGCCTTGCGGGCATCAGTGATCTTTTCTAGGTGTTCAGTAGTGAACAAACACTTATATGTAACATCTAGTGGAACTAGAGTGAAATCAGTTCCAGCGTTCAGGACAATATCAAATGCCTCTGGATCGCAGAATACGTTGTATTCGGCCTGAGGAGTTACATTGCCAGGATAGTGAATTGCTCCACCCATAGAAACTACTCGCTTGATTTTTTTAGCGATATCTGGCCGCTTTAGAAGTGCAAGGGCAACATTTGTCATTGGTCCAACGGCGAGCAAAGTAATCTCGTTTGGATTCTCATCTACCAATCTGATTATCAAATCATGTGCTAATTCTGATGAGGGCTGCACATTGCTATCGGGAAGTTCGGCATAACCTAAACCACCATCACCATGAGTTTCCTCTGCAACCGAGAGTTCCTTAACAAGTGGCTCGCTAGCACCCCGGGCAACTGGAACATGGGAAATACCAGCTAGTTCAACCAGCTTCAAAGCGTTCCTAAAGCATTTCTCCTGAGAGGTGTTGCCATGAGTTACGGTAATCGCCTTCAAATCCAACTCTGGTGCCGCCGCTAGAAGTAAAAGCGCTAGGGCATCATCGATTCCGGGATCTGTGTCATAGATGACTTTTTCTGCCATGATTTATTGTTCCACCTCATCGCCTTGAACATCCAGCATTTCGTGCTTCCCTGCACTCATGCCGATAAGTGATAGCAAGGTAGCAAGCAAGGTCGAAGCGGTCATGAAGTAAAAGCCATCCCATCCCCCGAATCGGTCAACCAGCATTCCACTTAGAGAGCTGCCAATGGTGATTCCGATAGAAATGGATGCCCCAAGCAGCGTAAATGCCTCATTTAATCGATGAAGTGGAACTAGCTCTTTGAGCAACGCGTTTGCGGCAATGAGAGCTGGTGCAATACCGATACCGGAGAGAATTATGAAAAAGACAATAGTGTCTATGTTTTGATAGAACAGAATTGCACTATTTGTTAGCGTCATAAAAGCTAGCGCAAGTGTGTAGCGTTTTGCATTTCTGGATTTCCAATGAATCAATCCATAAATTAATCCAGCAATTGTGCTGCCAATCGGATAAAGCCCAACCCAGATTCCACCTTCTGCGGCCCGATCATTCTCCTTAGCTACCGCAAGAATTACCACGAAGTTGGAGCCAAACAACATTCCAAGTGCAACAAGTGAAGCAAGTAAGCTCTTTACATATTTGAGGTGAAACAATCCCCCGCGAATCTCATTTTTTATCTCTTGGCCAGAGTGATCAAAGGAGGTTAGCGCTAAACCCACTCCTCCAATAATTGTGAATACCACTCCAGCAATTAATGGTGACTCTGATCCGTATAGTGAAAACAAGAAGCCTGCTAAGGCTGGTCCAACTACATACGCAGTTTCATCAAGAACGGATTCCAACGAGAGCGCAGTTCCGAGTTCTCGCCGATCTTTTATAGTGCGACTCCATCTAGTTCTTGTGTAGCTGCCAAAACTAGGCATGGTGGCGCCAGCCAGCGCTGAGGAGATTAGAAGCAGTGGTACAGATCGACTGCTTGTGTAGACCACCGCAAAAATCGCCATCACATTTATTGCCGTTACCGGTGGCAATACGACCCGCGTCCCAACCCGATCAGCTAAGCGACCAATTCGCGGCCCAACAATTGCACCGCACAGCGTGTATAGCGCTGAAGCAATTCCCGCCAACAAAAAGGAGTCACGCACATTGGAAATTAGAAAAACTAAAGCAACGGTATTCATCGCAACTGGGATGCGGCCCAACATCCCAAAACCAAAGGTGGGTGCGGCGTGGCTGTGCTTGATTACATCACGGTAGGAGGTGAGCACAGGCATTCCATTTCTATCCAGAAATAATTGGTGAAATCGATTGCAGAAACCTACCGATAAAGGCATACTCACGTCTACCAACTAGAGGGAGTGTTGCAAGATGCGAATCTATTTTGCTGGGCCGCTTTTTACGCCTTATGAACGCAGTTTCATAGATCAATGCGCATCACAACTACGAAGCGAAGGTTTTGAAGTTTTTGTTCCACATGAGATTCCACTTCCTGATCCAGTAACGGCAAAGTTCATCTTTGATACTGATTCCAGAGAGGTAATGAGGGCAAATGCGGTCTTGGCGCTGCTTGACGGGCCCATGGTTGATGATGGAACCGCATCTGAAATAGGAATGTTCTGGGCCGCCATGCAATCTGATAAATCTAAATTGGGAATAGTTGGTTTGGTTACTGACACTAGGGTAATCCGTGACCGCAACATGATTGATGGTAAGGGAATCAACTTATTTGTGCGTGGGTGTGTTGAAGATGTGGGAACTGTGGTTGATAAATTTGAAAAAGCCTTGCCCATACTCCGCCAATGGAAAGCAGAGCTAGAGGCACGCAACTAATACATACACGCAACTAATACATAATGGTTTTAGTCAGATGATGAGGCCAATGAGTCGCGTGATAAGTTTTCCAAAATCTGAAGTCAACTTGTGGCATTAACAAGGGATCAAAACCAGGACGTCTTTTGTTGATTTCATCTGTGAGCAAGGCGATGGCATGTATTGAACTGGCGCGCAGTTCAATCTCAGCATCACTGTCCCGCTTTACCTCCTTGAGGGCAATAATCTGCTGTTCTAGTTCAGGATGGTATTCAAAAACCCCCATAACCCGTAGGCCAACCGGAACTATGTAATCAGCAAAAGCCGTTAGTTTTTCCGGGTCTTCTAGCCTCCAATGGCCACGTGGAGCTAACGCTAAATGCATTCCCCAAATACCTAGCTGGGCCAACTTAAAAATTTGCACCTGATTGCCGTGATAATCGCTGACATCATTGAATCGAGGGAACTCCAGGACCAGTCTTTCCAGCAATCCATCTCCTTTGTCATACAAACGTGGCGAACAGGAGCGAACAAAATTGTGATAACTGCCTTCATAACGCTCTACTAAAACCTGGCCCACTTCATTGAATATTTTGACCCGCTCATCAACCATGGGCATTTCAATAGTGCCGGAAAAAATCTGACAGAACTGGTCGCGGGTCAAATTAGCCAAATACTCCCCAGAGAAAAAGGGGGTGCCGGAATGGATTGCGCGATGAATTGAAGCCAACATCGCCTCGCTATCGCACCAACGTTTTCCCATGTAATCAGTCTCAAACTTAACGCCAGAAGAAAAATCTGTGAATGCGAAGTTCATGGTGTTTACCACCATGGTGAAATCCATCAAAACATCAGGATCGTTGCCAAAATCAAAGAGCATTGAACCATCAGGTTTTGCAAACTCC
This sequence comes from uncultured Clavibacter sp., assembly GCA_964536895.1. Classification (GTDB taxonomy): domain Bacteria; phylum Actinomycetota; class Actinomycetes; order Nanopelagicales; family Nanopelagicaceae; genus MAG-120802. The sequence goes on along the minus strand of CAZIAI010000004.1, from coordinate 34,748 downwards.
TCGTACGCCATCCAGTTTGCAACCTCTTGCAACTTGCCATGATTTATCTTTACCAGTTTGGCGTTTTCAATTACAGGTTGCAAACTTTTTAGTACCGGAGTACTCCAATCAACGCTCATGAATTCCTCTGCTATTCAGAGCCACGCCGGTACGGTAGTCCCGCCATGGCAGGCGGCGTTAGCCTCTGTGCCAAGAAGGTCAGAACTATCAATGTGGCAAAGTTAGGAAACACTGTTACGAACTCTTGTGGAATTGTCTCCACTCTTTGATTAATCCAGAACGCCACTAAAGCAATGACGCCAGAAATAGCGGCAGGTTTCCAGCGACGAGAAACTGAGTAGAAGATCGCTAGTAGCAAGGCGATGATTCCTGCCACCATTACTAGCGCCATTACAGATTCATTTTGGCGAACTCGTAGCGCATCGGTGAATCCAAAGAGAATTGAGCCAGCAAAGACACCGCTCGGTCTCCAGTTTCCGAAGATAACTGTGGCTAGACCAATAAAGCCACGACCTGCGGTCTGACCCTCGCGATACACCGATGAAGCAACTAGAGCTAGGTAGGCGCCACCTAGAGAGGCGAGCATGCCTGAGACTGAGATAGCAATGTATCGAGTGCGATAAACATTGATACCTAGGGATTCTGCCGCCATCGGGTTTTCGCCCGAAAATCTCATGCGCAAACCAAACTTGCTTCGCCACAAGATCCAAGAGGTTAGTGGAACCAAGAGCAAGAGGCCCACGGTCACAACTGATAGATCGCGGGTAATTCCATAAAGCAGACCGGCAACATTAGAAACAAAGAAGATTTCTTTTTCATCAACGCTCTTCAAAAACGGTGCAACAACAGGAACAGTGAAGGAAGGCAGTGTGTCTACCGGTGGAGAAACGGTGCGGTCACCGCCAACTGATGGAAAGAAAATTCCAGATAAATATCGAGCAGCACCTGCGGCGATTAGATTGATTGCAAGTCCCGATACCGCTTGATCGATACCAATCTTCACCGTCAAAATAGCGTGGAAAAATCCAGATGCTAAACCGAAGACAGCGGCGGCCATGAGACCAACCCATGGACCATGGAGATAACCAAACCAAGCTGCGGTCCAGGTTCCGACAATCATCATTCCCTCAAGACCGATGTTGATCACGCCGGCGCGCTCTGCCCAAAGACCACCAAGTCCGGCCATCAACAATGGAATCGCAAAACGCAAAGTCGCTCCAGAGGTGCCAGGAGATGAAATATCAACTGCGCCGGTAATGCTCTCTACTAGAGCGATGATGAAGAACAGACCAGCGATTAGCAATGTAATGCGGGCTGGTGATTTGAAAAATGATTTCGCTTTTGAGCTGGGCTTTACTTTTGCCTGAGTGTCTTTAGACATTACTTTGTCTCCTTTGCACTCGCGGAATCAGATTCAACAGCTGCATTTACGCTGCCTACTGCCCTTTGTTGTTGACGTAAATTGATGCGGGAAACAACCTCGTATGCGATAACAATCGAAAGCACGATAGTTCCCTGCATAACGATCACGATCTCAGGAGGCACGCCTTCAAACTCGAGCACGGGTGCAGAACGCTCAAGGAAGGACCATAAAAATGCCGCGAAAAATATGCCGACTGGATGGTTTCTTCCCAACAGAGCTAGCGCTAGACCTGTGAAGGCATAACCCGATGGAAAAGCCATGCTGTAGGAGTGGGTATCAGAAAGTAGCGTTCCAATTCCCACTAGACCCGCAATCGCCCCTGAAAGAACTGTGGTTATGAAAATCATGCCTGGAGCATTTACGCCGCTGGCACGCGCTGCACGGAATGAAAGTCCGGTGGCGCGAAGATTGAAACCAAATACTGTTTTGTTCAACATAATCCAGTAAGCAATACCAACAGCAATAGCTACAAAGAGGAATGAGTAAATCTCGCCCTCAAAAGCTTTAATGGTTGGCATCTGCCCGCTAGCTGGAATTGGTCTGGTCTGCACATTTTGTGAACCCTCGGGAAGTGTTCCGAGTAGGTTCGGGCTGAGTAAGAACGCAATAATCGCCGCAGCAATGAAGTTCAACATAATGTTGCTGATTACCTCGGAAACTCCACGCTTTACCTTTAGGTAGCCCGCGATTGCTGCCCATAATCCGCCAGCCAACATGGCGGTGATGATGATGACCAAAACATGCAGGATTGGTGGCAGAGTTACTGCGGCACCAACAACAGCTCCGAAGAAAGCTCCCATGCGATATTGGCCATCAATTCCGATATTGAACAGCAACATCTTGAAACCGATTGCGGCGGCAACACCGGCCATGTAATAGGCAATCGTTTGATTTAACTCGGAGACAAGATTTCGGGGATCAAAACCATAAGAGATCATCAAGCGGAACATCTCGATTGGATCTACTCCGCGCAACTTCAAGATGATGTATACAAAAAGCAATGAGTTAAGAATCGCTGCTACTGGGGCGACTACGCCCCAGAAAACTTTACTTTTCATCATGCGCTTTTTGCTCCTGTCATAGCCAGGCCAAGATCTTCCGGGGTGGTTTTTGTGGGATCTAGAACTGAGACGATTTTTCCGCTGTAGATAACGGCGATGCGGTCAGAGAGAGCAAATAGCTCCTCTAAATCCGCAGTAACTAAAAGGATTCCAGCACCGCGGGCCCTGGCCTGCATTAGGTGATCCCAAATAATGGCCTGTGCTCCAACATCTACCCCGCGGGTAGGTTGAGCGGCAACAATCAATTTTGGATCTCCGCTTAACTCACGACCAACAATGAACTTTTGTTGATTTCCACCAGATAGAGCGCTGGCGAGAACATTGATGCCAGGAGTGCGCACATCAAACTCTTGAACCACTCTCTTGGAATCATCAATCGCTGCACTTTTATTTACCCAGATATTTTTCGCCATTGGATCGGCAAATTGATGGCCAAGAATTCTGTTCTCCCACAGAGGTGCAGACATCAAGATGCCATCGCGTTGCCGATCCTGAGGGATGTAAGCCACACCTGCATTTCTAATCTCGCGGGTCAGAGTTTTTGCTGCATCCAGACCAAGCACTTCGACCGATCCAGATGAAGATGGCAGCAGACCCATTATCAACTCGATTAACTCACTTTGGCCATTTCCTTCAACTCCAGCCAAACCAAGAATCTCGCCGCCATGAAGTTTGAGGTTAACTCCGTTAAGAATCTGACGGCCATCAGCTCTGACATATGAAGCATCAACGATATTCAAGATGCTCTCTTGGCTAATTTTTTGCGCCCCTGCCTTTGGTTTTGGTAGCTCGCCGCCCACCATTAACTCTGCTAACTCTTTTTTATTTGTATCTTTTGGTTTGCGGGTTGCAACTGTGGTTCCTTGACGCATGATTGTTATGTCATCTGCGATGGAAAGGACCTCATCAAGCTTGTGTGAGATAAACAAAACAGTCAGTCCTTTTTTGACTAACTCCCGCAGGTTTGCGAAAAGTTCATCAACCTCTTGAGGAACCAAAACCGCTGTGGGTTCATCCAAAATCAAAATCTTTGCGCCTCTAAACAAAACCTTTGCAATTTCAACTCTTTGGCGCTCGCCAACACCTAAATTGGCTAAGGACTCATCTGGATCAATGTCCAGTCCATAATTCTGAGTAATTTCAAGCAGGCGCTTTCTGGCATCGTCATACTTGACGACAAATCCAAAACGGGTGGGCTCGCTGCCCAAAATCACATTCTCAAGAACGGTGGCGTTGTCTGCCAACTTAAAGTGTTGGTGCACCATGCCGATTCCCAGCGCAATCGCATCCTGGGGAGATTTCAAATTTGCTTCATTGCCAAAAACTTTAATCTGGCCCGCATCAGGTCTAATCAATCCATAAAGCGATTTCATTAGAGTGGATTTGCCGGCGCCATTTTCACCAATAAT
>CAZIAI010000004.1:28268-30755 GCA_964536895.1 uncultured Clavibacter sp. | reverse complement strand
AAACAAGGTGCGCCACATTTCTGCGGCGCACCTTGTCATTACTTAACTTATTACTTGCTTTCTACTTACTTATGCCTTGGTTGGATCTGTTGGAACAACAACTGCGCCAGAGGAGATTCTCTTTGCGTAGGTGTTGATTACCTTTGTTACATCCTTTAGGTAACCACCGGTTGTTGTGTAGCCAACGCCACCCTGCTTGAAGCCCCAGACTCTTACGCCAGCGGTCTTCTTGCCAGCTAGTGCACTACGTACGAATGCACGAGTTCCGAGATCAACGCGCTTTAGCATTGAGGTAAGGATTGTGGACTTGTATGCAGCGTGTGCTGGGTAGGTTGCCTCATCAGCATCTACACCAATTGACCACTTCTTCAACTCTGAAGCAGCCTTGTGCATACCAGTTCCGGTTCCGCCAGCTGCTGCGTAAACAACATCTGCGCCGTTTTCATACATACCCTTTGCAGCTTCATAACCCTTTGCAGGATCGTTGAATCCTGAGAAATCAGGGAAGTTGCTGATGTATGTTGATTGGATTCTGATTCTTGGATTGATGGCCTTTGCGCCAGCAATGAAGCCCGCTTCGAACTTCTTGATCAATGGTGTGTTAACGCCACCGATGAAGCCGATTCTGCCGGTCTTTGTTGTCATAGCTGCTGCTAGACCAACTAGGTATGAACCTTCTTCTTCCTTGAACACGATGCTCTGAACGTTTGGAGCGGTTACTGATGAATCATCAACAATTCCCCATTGCACTCTTGGAAACTCTGGTGCAACTTTCTTTAGAGCGTTTGCGTAGGTGAAGCCAACAACCACGATTGGGTTAGCACCGCGCTGCGCCATAAGGCGTAGACGCTCTGTGCGCTGATCATCGGTAGCTGTTGGGTTGTCTTGTGACTCGATCAACTTGAGGGACTTGTCCCGATCAAGAAGTGGCTTTACGCCAATGTATGCAAGCTGGTTAAAGCCTGGAACATCGCGGCCACCCAAGCTGTAGGCAATACCAATGGTCTTGCCAGCTGCTTGAGCTGGGGCTGCAGCGACGATTCCGGAAAGCGCTAGAGCACCAGCAATTAGTGATGCACCGAGCTTGCGGAGGGATTTCTTCTGCATTCAGTTTTCTCCTTAGTAGTAGTAATCAACTGCTTTTCGAAGAACCCAAGATGGATTTAGAAAACGATGCTCCAGTTTTCCTGTGGCGACATGTCGAGCCGCAGGACATACGCAGAACAAGGTTTGCTTCTACCTTGAGTTGCTTAGGGGGAAATTGGTAACCATCTCTAATCCGCTCGAGCAACGTTGCCATAGCAAGCGCGCCCTGCAAGTGGGCATCTCGTGAGATGACCGTTAGAGGTGGGTTTACCAAATCTGATAGTTCGTGATCATCAAAGCCAATCAAGGCCATCTGATCCGGCACATTTACCTTTGACTCTTGTAGCGCCTTTAAAGCGCCGATGGTCATCAGGTTATTTCCAACAAAAACCGCCGTAGGTGGTTGCTTTAAGGCCAGCAAACTCATCATTGCTTGATAGCCGCCAAGAACGGTGAAATCAGATTCCACCAACAAATCAGCACGCAGTTTTAATTTAGCTTCCTGCAGCGTGGCTTTGTACCCCTCAGCTCTTGCTTTTCCTGGGGTAGAAGAAAGTGGTCCTGCGATATGTGCGATATCGCTGTGGTCGTGAGAGAGCAGATGATTGACCGCTAACTGCGCACCGGCAAAATTATCTGCCAATACCGAATCAAAACTCTTTGCTTTAGTTACGATTCGATCTACAAAAACAATCGGTAAAGAGTCGGCCTTAATCTCAGATAGCGCAGTGGAGTTTTCTTGTGATGGCACATAAATCAATCCATCTACTCGACCAATCAATCTCTTGATTGCGGAGGCTTCACGCTCTGGGTCATCTGAAGTTGAGATCAACTGAATCATGTAATCATCGCCGGCAGCAACCTCGGCACCACGCACGATTGCGGCGAAAAATGGATTGGTGACATCGGGTACGACTACCGCGATCATTCCGGTTTTCCCTGATTTGAGATTGCGAGCCATGATGTTTGGGCGGTAGTTAAGTTCTTTGATTGCTCTTTTGATTGCTTCAGAGTTTCGGACTTTGAAACCGCTTAAGAATCGGGAGATGGTGGATTCAGAGACGCCAACTTTTTTGGCAACATCTGAAATTGTCGCGTTGGACATTCACCGCTCCCTGACTTATCGCTAAAAACGATTGCAGGTAACTTATCGGTTGGAGTAAGGTCTCGTCTAGGACCTCTACCCAAAGGAAAAGCGGTGTCTGTGGCGTTACCAAACTCTCAATCTCTACATGAGCCCGCCCCGCAGATCGTGGTTGTTGGCAGCACGATGATTGACATGATCGCTTACTCTCAAAGAGTCCCAAGTGCCGGAGAAACTGTGATTGGAGACTCATTTTCGCTGGGTTTTGGCGGTAAAGGCGCAAACCAAGCGGTGATGGCTAGTCGACTCGGCGCCCA
>CAZIAI010000004.1:19724-28168 GCA_964536895.1 uncultured Clavibacter sp. | reverse complement strand
CCTCAAGCGGTAACAATCGCTGCTTTCAAAACCGCTCGCGCACTTGGAATCACAACAGTTTTAAATCCGGCTCCATTTGCTCCCCTAAATCCAGAACTTGTCGCATTGAGTGATTGGATCATTCCAAATGAAACAGAGTTCGCTGGATTAAACCCAGATGCAAAGCTGCCGGAAAATGATCAAGAAATTAATCGGGTCGCAGAGTTATTGGGTTGTCGCTTTGTGGTCACACTTGGTGAAAAGGGAGCAGCGTTTACCAACCCGTCTGGAGCGGTAATTCATGTGGCGGCACCAAAGGTAAATGCCATCGACACAACTGGGGCTGGCGATTCATTTGTTGGAGCTTTCGCGTTTGGATTAGCATCTGGCTTCTCTGTTGAGAAAGCCGCAACATTAGGTTGTTTGTGTGCTTCCAATAGTGTTACTAAAAAAGGAACTCAATCCTCTTATCCAACCCGGCAAGAGGCTCTCAGTATTCTGTCTGGCTTATCTTGATTTGTTACGCGCGATAAAGCGTGTCATCTCACTAGCAATCCGATTTCTTACTGTTGAACTCATCGGGCTCAAAGCGGTATACGTTACGCCGCGATTTGATAGCCCATACTCCCGGCCATAAATACCTACTTTTTCATCGATTACATCAATGATGGCTCTATCTTCTAGAGCGGCCGCAATTAATTGGGCTATCGGCCGGGAAATCTCCTTGTTTATCGAGGCCAAAATGACAGATTGGGCGGCAGGCACCTTGGCAAAAAACTGGTCAGGCTTTTCAACAATTAACTTAACCCGCTTTGGGAAGCTCTCTATGACTGTAGATAAGACTGTGGCATCGCCATCCCAGGTTGCATATGCCACATCAACTTTCTGTAATCCAATTTTTAGGGCTGAGATTTCATCGGGGTAAGCGATGTTTATAACTTTGGTGCGCTTTGATATCGCACGGGCTCCAGCTGAGAAGTTGGAAAGCAGTTCAGGGTCACTTCCGATAAATCCAACAGAGTTTCTCTTGGAGTTCAGGGCGGCGATTACACCTGCTAAATACGCCCCATGATCCTCCCGGAAGTAAATGTTTGAAACATTCATCTGACCAATAGATTTATCATTAATGATGGCGAACTGAGTATTTGGATATTCGATAGAAACTCGACGCACAGTATCGCGATAACTAGATCCAACCGCAATAATCAGGGTATAACCGTTTTTCGCTAGGAATCGGAGACGATTCAATCGGTCTACCGCCGATCCATTTGTAGGAACCTCACGTAAAAAAGGCTCCACCAAATTATGTTTCTTTTTAGCTACCTCTACCGCTTTATTCACCGCATCATTGAAGGAGTTGTCCCCCAAAAAACCGATGTCATATGCGACCGCAACTTTGGCTTGGAACTCATCGGATTTCCCTACGGGCATCCAAGAGGCGAGCAAAGTAATGATTAGAACTAAAGTAATGAAAATCGGTTTTGATTTGTTTTTCATGACAGAAATCGATTAGCGGGGCGGCACTAAGCCCAGAGCGTTATAGGTCTTGGCCAAAGTATCTGAAGCCACAGCACGGGCCTTTTGGCTGCCCATTGAAAGTAGATCTAGGAGCGCTGATTCATCGGCAAGAAGTTCATTGGTGCGTTGGCGAATTGGCGCGAAGTAGGAGGTGACTACCTCCGCTACCGCGCCTTTGAAATCTCCGTAACCCTTACCAGCAAACTCATTTTCCAGCTCTGAAATACTCTTCCCGCTTAGGGCTGAGTGAATACTCAATAGATTTGAGATGCCGGGCTTGTTCTTTTCATCAAAAACGACCTCTTTGCCGGTATCTGTCACCGCGCTCTTGATCTTTTTTACATTCGCATCTGTGGAATCAAGTATTTCAATGACGCCGGCATTTGAGGCTGCAGACTTACTCATCTTGGCTGTGGGATCTTGTAGATCATTTATTTTGGCTGCACTCTTGAGAATGTGCGCTTCGGGAATAACAAAGGTTTCACCAAATCTAGCGTTAAATCTTTGACCTAGATCTCTCGTTAATTCGATGTGCTGTCGTTGATCTTCACCAACTGGCACCAAATTTGCTTGATAGAGCATGATGTCGGCGGCCTGCAAAATTGGGTAGGTAAACAAACCAACCACTGTGCGATCAGCGCCGCTCTTTTGGGATTTGTCTTTGAACTGTGTCATGCGACTGGCCTCGCCAAAACCTGCGAGACATTCAAATACCCAACCCAATTGATTATGTTCCGGTACATGAGACTGTATGAACAAAGTACATTTCTTTGGATCTAGACCAAGTGCTATCAGCTGGGCGGCGGCAACCAAAGTTCTTTTGCGCAACAAAGCGGGTTCAGTTTCCACGGTGAGGGCATGCAAATCCACCACACAATAAAAGGCATCATGGGTTTCCTGGAGCTCAACCCATTGCTTAACCGCACCTAGATAATTTCCTAGGTGAAAGGATTCAGCGGTTGGTTGAATTCCTGACAGCACACGCTTCATGGGGTTATCTTCTCAATTTCCGGAAGATTCTTGCTGTTGATTAGAAAGTGAAAGCAGCAGTGTTCCTACCCGCTTGCCCTCCATGCTCAACACCGTCATTCGAGCCTTTTCTAGGTGAATGACATCGTTGATTTCCGGGATTCGACCCAGGGAATGCATCACATATCCACTTAAAGTCTCATAGGGACCTTCTGGAATGTCTACTCCGGTTTGTTCCAGTAAATCCTCAAGTGAAATCAAGCCATCAATCTCATATTCGCCGGTTCGGCTTTGGTTGGAGACTTCGGAGGTCTGTTCATCATATTCATCGTGAATATCGCCGATTAATGTCTCGACTAGATCCTCCAGGGTCACAATTCCATCAGTTCCACCGTACTCATCCAGCACGATAGCGATCTGCTGGCGCTGGGTACGCATTTCTGAGAGCGCAGGCAGAACACCCTTGGTGCCCGGCAAAAACATAATGTCACGCACCAAATTCATAATCGGTTGTGTGGTGCCGGCATACTCCGGATCCATCAAATCTCTTACATGGATAAAGCCAATTACCTCATCACTGTTTCCGCGAACTACTGGATATCTAGAGTGGGACTGTTCAACAGCAACTCGGATTGCATCGGTTACTGGCAGGTTTGCATCCAAGAAATCAACCTCTGTGCGCGGAACCATGACCTCATGAACTTGACGCTCACTTGCGTTGAACACCTCTTCAACAATGTCACGTTCCTCTTCGGTCAAAGCCTTATGTCCAGTGACTAGATCTACTAACTCTTCTTCAGAGATATCTTCCCGTGACGCCTTGGGATCAACACCAAATAGACGTAGCACTAGATCTGAGGAGTGAGACAACAACCAGATTAAGGGACGGAAAAACTTAGCGGTGATAGAAACTGGAGTCGCCACCAAAAGTGCAATCTTCTCAGTGGAGTGCAGCGCTAATCGCTTTGGAACCAACTCACCAAACACCAATGAAAAATAGGCAATGATCAAAGTGAGTCCAATGAGAGAAAGGGTTTCGCTGACCCCGGTACTTAAGCCCGCATCGACCAATCTTGGAATTACATAATTTCCGAGTCGCTCAGCGCCAAAGGCAGCAGATAGAAATCCACTGAGGGTCACACCCACCTGCACCGCTGCCAGAAAACGATTTGGGCTCGCGGCCAATTTAGCCACCCGGGCTCCGCGCTTACCTTTTTCAGCTAATGCCTTGACCTGTCCCTCTCGAAGGGAGATTAAGGCGATTTCAGCGGCCACAAATATCGAGGCCAAAAGAATGAAAAAGAGTACGACTCCAAGATCGAGGGCAAAGCCTCCGAGGTCAAACGCTTGCGCACCACCAGGGTCCATAAGAGGCCTAAGTCTATAAGAGAGCTGAGAAGCCGCAAAAACGCCCCTCCAGCCTCTTCCATCACGCTCACCTCACGCGTAACCTTCGCGCATCCACATCGCAGTGGACTTGCTTCATCCAACGGACCGTCGGGCACGTACCTGCCCGGAGAAGGAAGATAAAAAATGGCATCAGTTGTATTCAAAGATGCATCTCGCATCTATCCCGGAACCACCGCCCCAGCTGTCGACAAACTTAATCTCACCGTTAATGACGGTGAGTTTCTTGTATTGGTCGGACCTTCAGGCTGCGGAAAGTCAACATCACTTCGTATGTTGGCAGGACTTGAGGAAATCGATACCGGCGCAATCTTTATTGGTGACCGCGATGTAACAAATGTCGCGCCAAAGGATCGCGACATCGCAATGGTTTTCCAGTCATACGCTCTGTACCCACACATGACAGTGGCAGAGAACATGGGCTTTGCACTAAAGATTGCTGGTGTTGCAAAGGAAGAGCGGGATCGCCGAGTTCTTGAAGCGGCAAAACTTTTGGATCTTGAACCATATCTAGAGCGCAAACCAAAGGCGCTATCTGGCGGACAACGTCAACGCGTTGCTATGGGTCGCGCCATCGTTCGCGAACCACAGGTCTTCTTGATGGATGAACCGCTATCAAACCTTGATGCAAAACTGCGCGTTGCTACCCGTACTCAAATCGCAGCCTTGCAACGTCGTTTGGGAATCACAACAGTTTATGTAACACATGACCAGGTTGAAGCTATGACTATGGGTGATCGCGTTGCGGTACTCAAAGATGGTTTGCTACAACAGGTTGATACCCCAAGAAATCTTTATGACAATCCAGCAAATGCTTTCGTCGCTGGATTCATCGGCTCTCCTGCGATGAACCTATTAGTTGCACCAACATCTGGCGGAAAGGCAAAGCTTGGCGGACTAGAAGTTGATGTCCCAGCCTCTGCTGGATCCTCAGTAATTATCGGTATTCGCCCAGAAGGTTTTGCTCCTGCAAGCAAGGGCTTTGATATCCATGTCGAGGTGGTTGAAGAGCTCGGCGCCGATGCCTTTGTCTATGGAAAACCAGCTGATTCCACATTGAAGTTTGCGAACGCCTCAGATGAAGGCGCGCAGGTGATTGTTCGTTGGGATCCAAAGAATCCACCGAAGCCAGGTCAAACCGTTACCGTCTCTGCAAAGGGCGATGCGGTACACCTATTCAATGCAGCCGATGGACAACGTCTAAAGTAAAAATAAGTCAACAAAAAAGCCCCCGAATAATCGGGGGCTTTTTTAATGTTCTTTTACTTCATGACCTTTTGTAGGTTCTCATCAATTGCAGATAGGAACTCTTGGGTATTCAACCAAGGTGAATCCTCACCAATCAGAAGTGAAAGATCCTTAGTCATCTTTCCGCTCTCAACAGTTTGGATGCAGACCCGCTCAAGTGATGCTGCAAAGTTTGCTAGCTCTGGGGTGTTGTCCAACTTGGCGCGGTGTTGCAAACCTTGAGTCCAGGCAAAGATTGATGCGATTGGATTTGTTGAGGTTGCCTTACCTGCTTGGTGGTCGCGGTAGTGACGTGTAACAGTTCCGTGCGCTGCTTCTGCCTCGACTGTGCGTCCATCTGGCGACATCAAAACTGAGGTCATCAATCCAAGTGAGCCATAACCTTGAGCAACGGTGTCTGATTGCACATCGCCGTCATAGTTCTTACATGCCCAGATGTATCCACCTTCCCAACGAAGAGAGGTTGCGACCATGTCATCAATTAAACGGTGGTCATATTCCAGGCCAAGCTTGTCAAACTCAGATTTGAACTCACTTTCAAAGATCTCAGCAAAGATATCTTTGAAGCGACCATCGTAAGCCTTCAAAATAGTGTTTTTGGTTGAGAGATAAACCGGATACTTGCGAGCGATTCCGTAGTTGAAGGAGGCACGGGCGAAATCCCTGATTGAATCATCAAGGTTGTACATCGCCATCGCCACACCTGAGCTCTTGAAATCAAAAACGTTGAACTCCATAGGCTTTGAGCCATCTTCAGGTGTGAAGGTAATGGTTAATTTTCCTGCACCAGGGACGCGGAAATCAGTTGCTCGATATTGATCACCAAATGCGTGACGACCAATGACGATTGGCTTGCTCCAGTGTGGAACCAACCTTGGAACATTCTTGATAATGATCGGCTCACGGAAGATAACTCCACCCAAAATGTTTCGGATAGTTCCGTTAGGAGACTTCCACATCTGCTTAAGACCAAACTCTTTTACGCGGGCTTCATCAGGTGTGATGGTTGCGCACTTTACGCCGACTCCATGCTTTTGAATTGCGTGGGCAGAGTCAATGGTTACCTGATCGTTGGTCGCATCGCGATGCTGGATGCCAAGGTCGTAGTACTCAAGATTGATATCTAGGTACGGAAGGATTAACTGTTTCTTGATGAAATCCCAGATGATGCGGGTCATTTCATCGCCGTCTAATTCGACGACCGTTCCTTGTACTTTGATCTTGCTCATCCACGTACCTTTCTGAGTTGTATCTCTTATAGATCCTTCACATCTGCTTGTTTTGCTCGAACCGCTTCAGCGGCAACCTTTAGCTCTTGCAGTTCAGTAGGAGTTAGTGCGCCTTCGACAACTTTCTTGACACCAGAGCGGCCGATTTCAGCCTCGACGCCCAGATAAACACCTGAGATTCCATATTCACCATCAACCCATGCACAAACCGGCATTACCTCGCCAGTATCTTTAATTACCGCACGAGCCATACGTGCTGCTGCAGCTGAGGGTGCGTAATAGGCCGAACCAGTTTTTAGTAATGCAACTACTTCTGCTCCGCCATTGCGGGTACGGGTTACTAGTTCATCAATTTCAGCAGCGCTTAGCTTCTCGGAAAGCGGCTTTCCATCTACGGTGCAACGACTTGGAACTGGAACCATAGTGTCACCATGGCTTCCAAGTGTGAGTGTCTTTACAGAAGCGACCGGCACATTTAGTTTTTCGGCAACAAAGTGGGTAAAGCGCGCAGTATCAAGCATGCCTGCCTGTCCCATGACGCGGTGGTGAGGGAATTTAGCCGCGATTTGTGCCAAAGCTGTCATTTCATCTAGTGGATTGGAGACAACAATCAAAACTGCGTTTGGTGAATGCTTTGCGATGTTCTCTGCAACGCCACGAACAATTCCTGCGTTAACACCAATCAGGTCCATGCGGCTCATGCCAGGTTTGCGTGGCAGACCTGCAGTAATCACAACAACATCGGAGTTAGCGGTTGCTTCATAACCTTTTCCATCTGCTGTGGTTGTTGCACCAATCAACTTGGTTTCAAAACCTTCAATTGAGCGTGATTGATTGATGTCGAGCGCTAAGCCTTCGGGCTTTCCTTCGACGATATCGGTGAGAACTACAGTTTCAAAAATGTCATATTCGGCAAGACGCAAGGCTGTGGTTGATCCATAGAATCCCGCGCCAACTACGGTTACTTTTCCTGATCGGCTCATGGCGCGAAACTTACCTGCTAGCGCCGGGGAAGCGCCAATGCGATTGTTATCAGCGACACAAAGAGCGCAATCGGGATGAGTTTTTCGATGGTTCGCATAGTGCGTAGCTCCGGGACGAGGAACACACCCAGGGCTGCGGCAATTGTGAGCGCGCCAACCCGAACTGAAACAAAGATGCCGATGATCGAGCCAATAAAGGCGATTAAATAGGAAAGTTTTTTATGAACCGCAATAGTCATGATTATTTGCTGGCCTCAGCTATTGCAACAATGTTCTGCAACAACATCGCTCTCGTCATAGGGCCTACCCCGCCTGGCATTGGAGAAACTGCAGAGGCAACCTCGGCAACATTTGGATGAACATCGCCTCGCAAGCCATCTGATGTTCGGGTAATTCCAACATCAACCACAACAGCTCCGGGACGAATCATTTCCTTAGTTAGAAAATGAGCTTTGCCTACCGCTGCAACTACTACCTCAGCTCGCTTTATGTGATCGGACATATCTCTAGTGCCAGTATGCAAAATCGAGACCGTGGCATTTACATCTTTACCTGACAACATCAAGGAAAGAGGTCTTCCTACTGTAGTTCCACGACCAATAACAGCCACATCTTTTCCGGAAAGAGAAATCTGGTTACGAGCCAGCAACTCGATGATGCCAGAAGGGGTACAGGGTCTAGGGGCTGTTTCATTTAAAACAAGTCGACCAAGGTTGATGGGATGTAATCCATCTGCATCCTTGTTGGGATTAATCATCTCTAGCATCGCATTTACATCAATTCCTGATGGAAGTGGAAGTTGAAGGATGTAACCCGTGCACTCTTCTGCTTCATTCAAATCTCTAATCGCAGAAATAACATCTGCTGGTTTTGCAGTTGCGGGAAGATTTATCCGAATTGAATTAATGCCTACTTCGGCACAATCTTTGTGCTTGCCATTCACGTAGGTGTGAGATGCTGGATCATCTCCTACCAATATCGTTCCCAGGCCTGGCTTTTTAGCAAGATTAGCTACCCGTCCGGATAGCTCCGCCTTTATTGCTGCAGCACATGCTTTGCCATCAAGAATGCGCGCGCTAGTCATGGTGCTAAGTCTAGAGCCCCCAGATTA
>CAZIAI010000004.1:10557-19624 GCA_964536895.1 uncultured Clavibacter sp. | reverse complement strand
GAGCGGCAGATATAACAACCTCATCTTTAAGACTTCCACCAGGTTGAGCGATTGCAATAACGCCGGCTGATATCAACGCCTCTGCCCCGTCGGGAAAGGGAAAAAACGCATCACTTGCTGCAACGCTATTGGCCAGCTGGGCGGCACGATGTTGTCGAGCACGCTCTATTGCTAACTTGGCAGCATCTAATCTATTAACGCTACCTGCACCGATTCCAATGGTCTGTAAATCTTTAGCTATTACAACGGCATTGCTTCGGGCCGCAGCAGCTGCCGACCAGGCAAAAATTAGATCTGACTTACTTTGTCCTTCTAGTGCTGGACCGCAAACCAATTTCCAATTAGCAAACTCATCCTCTGGATTAGATAAGTTGTCACTTTGTTGCACTAGTAAGCCATCTTGAATTGAGCGAAATTCTAGGTCACTGGTTTGTGACAGGCTGTGTTTAACAACTCGGAGTCGAGGTTTGCTCATTAAAACTTGCAATGCCTCGGAGGTGAAATCTGGGGCACAAACCACCTCAACAAACTCCTTAACAATTTGGGTTGCACACTCTTCATCAATCACTAAGTTGGTAGCCACTACCCCACCAAAACTAGATATGGGGTCAGAGGACCAGGCCCGTAAAAAAGTTTCTGATGCTCTGGTGCCGTGAGCGATAGCGGATGGCACGCCATGTTTAACAATGGCAAAAGCTGAGCCGCAATAATTCACCGCTCTAATTGCTGCATCCAAATCCAAGTAATTGTTATATGACATTTCTTTGCCTTGGAAAACCTGGGGCGGATTAATAGCTGCAAATACCGCGCTTTGTTGGGGGTTTTCTCCGTAGCGCAAAGCTGGAGCGTGGGATTGAATTAAAGAAAGATCGTATTGCGCTGTCATTAACAAAGCTTGAACCGCCCATTGCTTGCGTTGCTCATCGCTCGTTCCAGCCTCTAAAGATTGAATCAAGTCGGGATATTGGGCTGGGTTGGAGATAACCGCTACATGTCGGGAGTTTTTTGCTGCGGCCCGGGCCAGTGCTGGTCCCCCGATATCAAAACCTGAGGTGGGATAGAGATTGATAACCAAAAGATCTATCGGAGGCAGCAAAGTTAATTCAGCTAACTGTTTAGGGTCATCTTGATCTACCAATAACGCAGCGTGAATTGCTGGATGAAGAGTCTTTACCTTTCCATTCAGAATCTCAGGCGAACCAGTAACTTCAGTGACTGTGCGAACCTCAATTCCAGAGGAGCGCAACAATGCGGCGCTGC
Organism: uncultured Clavibacter sp.; assembly: GCA_964536895.1. GTDB lineage: Bacteria > Actinomycetota > Actinomycetes > Nanopelagicales > Nanopelagicaceae > MAG-120802. The sequence continues at coordinate 18,364 of CAZIAI010000004.1, read as the reverse complement.
CATCGCTGGCAATAATTTCAATATCGTTTGCCTCTAATGCCGATGCCAATTCAATTATTCCCGTCTTGTCTGAGACGGAGATTAATGCTCTAGATACTTTCTTTGTTGGCATTGCGAGATTCCTTAATCATCTCTTTGAAAACTGGGATGAAGAGATAGATTCCTAAACCTAGTGAGAACTCAAATCCAATGAAAATTGGCATTAACCACCATTGTGCACCAAATGAGTTCAGGTTTGCCGAGAGTAGTTCACCGCTGGAAGCCTGGCCAATTAGCAAAGCAAATCCCATTACAAAACCGATGACCGAGTAGTAAAACCTTTTGCGTTCAGTTGGATCGGAGTAACAAGCTGTTCCATATTTTGCTGTCTGGGCACCTGCTGCCATGATCACCACTGCTGCTAGCGCAATTAATGGATAGGGATGAACTGGCAAGCCGCCGAGTAATGGAATAGCAGGAATCTCCTCAATACGGTGAACAAATGGGCTCAACCAGGAACCTTGACCTATTACAACACCGCTTCCGGCGATATAACTAAGTGCAGCGACCGCAAAGTTAGGTAGATAGAGCACCTGTACCGCTAAGAAAGCCACTCCGCCAAATAATCCCGGTTCAATTACTCGAGTTAAATCCAAAACAGTAGAAAAATGCCAAATCAAGGAGATGCTAAACAAAACTCCGCCGACACCGATTAAGCCCATAATAACAATCCATGCCACTCGCAATCCCCGCTGCCAAGGAAATTGCAGGCCATGTTCTGGCATTAAATTACTGGCAATAAATCCACATACCGCCGCTACGAAAAACAGTAGGGGGAAGACCACAAACCACCTGGTGTTTACCGTATTTCCCAATGCAAATGAGGAGATAACGGTTCCGATTGCGGCATAGCAGATGGCAAGTGAAAAAACATAAGTGCGTTTGTCTCTCGAAGTATGTACCTCAAGATTTTCGATAACTCTCTTGTAACCACTGCGCACTGCAAGAAATGGGATGAGCAATGCACCGATAGGAAAGTAAGTGAGATTTCCAGATAGCGCATCATTTGATAGCGAGAGATCTAAGGGAATGTGATGGGCAACCAAAAAGAACCAGATAGCAGCTCTAATTGGATCTGCGGTATTGCCAGTTGAGCTACCAGCTGTTGCCCAGGTAATCAGAGATATAAATGCAATTGGTAAGAGAATTAAGGTGATGCTGCGCGCTGCTTGCTGAAAAGCCACAAGCAGGGTGCGGGTCATGACCTTAAGTTAACTCTTATTTTGCATTTAATACGGCACGCAACAGAGTTGCGGTTTCACTTGGCGTCTTGCCAACCTTTACGCCAGCTGCTTCCAGCGCCACCTTTTTAGCCTCAGCGGTACCAGATGAGCCAGAAACGATTGCTCCCGCATGGCCCATTGTTTTGCCCTCAGGAGCGGTGAATCCAGCAACATAACCAACAACTGGTTTTGTTACATACTCCTTAATGAAAGCTGCGGCTCGTTCTTCAGCATCGCCCCCGATTTCACCAATCATGACAATTGCTTCAGTGTCGGGATCATCTTGAAACGCCTTCAAGCAATCGATGTGAGTGGTTCCGATGATTGGGTCGCCACCAATACCAACAGCGGTAGTAAATCCAATATCCCTTAACTCGTACATCATCTGATAGGTCAAGGTTCCTGATTTGGAGACTAAGCCAATCTTTCCTGGTCCAGTGATATCAGATGGAGTGATTCCGATATTTGATTTACCTGGGCTAATAAGTCCTGGGCAATTAGGTCCAATAATGCGTGACTTGCCAACCTTTTGGGCATGGGCCCAGAAACTTGCGGTGTCATGAACTGGAATGCCCTCAGTGATTACAACTATTAGTGGCACATGAGCATCAATGGCATCAACCACCGCGCTCTTTGCAAACTTGGGTGGAACGAAGATGACAGAAGCGTTGGCACCGGTTGCGGCAACCGCCTCAGACACAGTGTTAAAGACCGGCAAAGAGTGACCATCGATATCAACAACCTGACCGCCTTTGCCGGGAGTAACTCCGCCGACAATCTTTGTACCGCTGGCCAACATACGCTTGGTGTGCTTGGTTCCCTCGGAACCGGTCATTCCTTGAACAATTACCTTTGTATTTTCATTGATAAAAATCGCCATGATTACTTCGCCGCCAATTCTGCAGCTTTTGCGGCTGCTCCATCCATGGTTTCAAGTTGTTGCACTAGAGGATGATTTGCCTCATTAAGGATTCTTCTGCCTTCCAATACATTGTTGCCATCAAGGCGCACAACAATTGGCTTAGTAGCTTTATCGCCCAACATGGCAAGGGCCTGAACAATTCCATTTGCAACCGCATCACATGCGGTGATTCCACCAAAGACATTAACAAATACTGATTTGACGGCTGGATCGCCAAGAATGATGGATAGTCCATCAGCCATTACTTGGGCAGATGCTCCGCCACCAATATCAAGGAAGTTAGCTGGCTTTACCCCGCCAAACTTCTCACCGGCATAAGCCACAACATCAAGTGTGCTCATTACAAGTCCTGCGCCGTTGCCGATAACACCAACCTCGCCATCAAGCTTTACGTAATTCAAATCTTTTTCTTTTGCCAACGCTTCAAGCGGATTGGTTGCGGCGTGGTCAATCAATGCCTCATGATCAGGATGACGGAATGCAGAGTTGTCATCCAAAGTCACTTTGCCATCAAGGGCAATGATGCGACCATCGGAACATTTAACTAGTGGATTTACCTCAACAAGTGTCGCATCTGAGTCTTTGAAGGTTTTCCAAAGGGTAATCAAAACATCAGCAACAGCTTTCTCTACCTCTGCTGGGAAGCCGCCTTTGCGAATAATCTCCAAAGCCTTGTCAGCTGAGATTCCTTCATTTGGATCAACATGAACCTTGGCTAGTTTTTCTGGGGTCTTATGGGCAACCTCTTCGATATCCATGCCACCAGAAACAGATGCCATAACCAAGAAACTGCGCGCTGCGCGATCTAACAAAATTGCTAGGTAATACTCGCTTTCAATAGGAGCTGCACCAGCAATCATTACTTTGTGAACCGTGTGGCCCTTGATATCCATGCCAAGAATTGCTTTAGCTTTTTCAAAAGCATCATCTGGGTTTTCAGCTAACTTAACGCCGCCAGCTTTTCCACGTCCACCAATTTTTACCTGGGCCTTTACAACTACCTTGCCCCCGATTTTCTCCGCTGCGCTTTTGGCTTCTTCTGGAGTGGTAGCCACCGCTCCTGCTAGAACCGGAACGCCATTTGCCTCAAATAGATCACGTGCTTGATATTCAAAAAGGTCCATAGGTCATAACTTATCGACTGGCGCATAACGGAGCAACAATCGCTTATCTCCATAGCTGCCGAAGTTGATAGTGGCTTCTGCTTTGTCCCCTTCTCCTGAGACAGCAATCACAGTGCCCAAGCCAAATGTGTCATGTGAGACTCGATCTCCATTCTTCAACTGCAAGGTTGTGGAGCTTTTACCAGTTGCTTTTGGAAGTGGTGGAGGCGTGAATTTCTTTCTTGTGATTGGTGGTGAAGAAAACCCACTCTCACTCTTGTTCCATTCAATCAAGTTTTCGGGAATTTCATCCAGGAATCGAGAGGGTGGATTGTAATTTGGTGCGCCCCATGATGATCGATACTCAGATCTTGAAAGGTAGAGCCGCTCGCGTGCTCTAGTTAATCCAACATAAGCTAAACGTCTCTCCTCTTCTAGCTCTTTCTTTTCTCCTAGGGCTCGAGAGTGCGGGAATACACCTTCCTCCATGCCGGTGAGAAAAACAGTAGGAAACTCAAGACCTTTTGCGGTGTGTAATGTCATCAGGGTTACAACTCCACCGTGATCTTCGCCTTCAGGAATCTCATCGGCATCGGCAACTAATGCCACATCCTCCAAGAATCCAGCAAGTGAAATCTCTTCACCTTCATCAACCTCGCGCTCTTGATACTCCTCGGCAACAGCAACCAACTCCTCAAGGTTTTCTACCCGCACCTCATCTTGCGGATCATGACTGTCACGTAGTTCATCTAGTAAGCCTGACTGTTCGAGAGCGGCAGCGGCGATAGTTGAAGGTGCGGTTTTGGCCTCAACTAAAGTGCGTAGCGCACTAATCATCGCCACAAATTGTGAGATGGAGTTGGAGGTCTTTGGGGTTAGGCCAGCTTCGCTAGCTCTATTTAAGGATTGCCAGAATGAAATCCCATCTTTTTTACAAAGCTCATCAAGATTATCTATCGCACGATCACCAATTCCACGTTTTGGTGTGTTTATGATGCGCCGCATAGAAACTTCATCATCTGGATTAACAATTACCCGCAGATAAGCCAGTAGATCCTTTACCTCTTTGCGTTCGTAGAACCGCACCCCACCTACTACTTTGTATGGCACGGTAGCCCGCATAAAGACCTCTTCAAAAACACGGGATTGGGCGTTGGTGCGGTAGAAGATTGCGGTGTCGCCAAATTTTGAGATTCCTTCGCGCTGCAAACGGAACAGTTCATCTCGGACAAACTCCGCTTCATGATGCTCATTTTCGGCCACAAATCCAATGAGCTTTGCGCCGCTACCGGCATCAGACCAAAGGTTTTTTTCTTTGCGGGACTCATTTAATGAAATCACAGCATTTGCCGCACTCAAGATATTTTGAGTCGAGCGGTAATTCTGTTCTAGTAAAACAGTGGTGGCGTTGGGGTAATCCTCTTCAAACTGCATGATGTTGCGGATTGTGGCCCCGCGAAATCCATAGATAGATTGGTCGGCATCGCCCACTACACAAAGCTGGGCGGCTGGAACCCCTTCTAAATCACTTCCGACTAGTTCGCGGATGAGAATGTATTGCGCGTGATTGGTGTCTTGGTACTCATCGACCAAAATGTGTTTGAAGCGGTGACGGTACCTAGCTCGAGCCTCTGGGAATCGCTGGAGCAGCTCAACGGTCTTCATAATCAAATCATCAAAATCCATCGCATTGGCTGCGGTGAGTCTTTGTTGGTAAATGGCGTAAACCTCTGAAACTACCTCTTCAAATTGATTCTGGGTCGCGTTTCGATAATCAGCTGGGCCCAGCAACTCATTTTTTGCGTTCGAGATAACTGAGGCCACACCTCGCGGCGCATATCTTTTTGGGTCGAGGTTTAGATCTCTCATGACCAATGTAACTAATCGCAAACTATCTGATTGATCATAAATAGTGAAGCTAGTGCTAAAACCGAGTCGCACCGCTTCTTGGCGCAGAATGCGGACACAAGCAGAGTGGAAAGTTGAAACCCACATCATCTTGGCCCGTGCGCCAACGAGTTCTGAAACCCGCTCCTTCATCTCGCCCGCTGCTTTGTTGGTGAAGGTGATGGCCAATATTTCATGTGGTTGTACATGGCGCTCTGACATCAAATAAGCGATACGCCTTGTGAGCACCCGGGTCTTTCCAGAGCCGGCACCAGCAACAACCAGCATTGGACCACCAAAATGAGTCACCGCGGTTTGTTGTTGGGGATTTAACCCTTCCAGCAATCGCTCTGACATGTTGGCAAGTCTAGGATAGGCCGGTGACTCCAATGAACGATGATGAAATTAAGCGGGTTTTGGTTGTTATGGCACACCCCGATGATTGTGATTTTGGGGCGGGCGGAACCATCGCGCAGTGGAGCGCAAAAGGAATTGAGGTTTCCTATTGCATCATCACTAATGGTGATCAAGGTGGCGAAGAATCTGGAATTCCACTCGAGCAAATGGCCCAAGTTCGACAGGCCGAGCAAAGAGCGGCGGGAAAAATTCTTGGCGTTAATCAGATAACTTATTTGAATTACCGTGATGGTTGGTTGATGCCCAGCATTGAGCTGCGAAAAGAGATAGTTAAGGCGATCAGAATTGCCAAACCAGATCGCATGTTGGTGCAATCTCCAGAAAGAAATTGGGAGCGTATCTACTCCAGCCATCCTGATCATTTGGCTGCTGGTGAAACCGCTATACAAGCCGTGTATCCCGATGCCCGAAATCCTTATGCATTTACCGACCTAAAGGATGCCGGTTTTGAACCGTGGCGGGTGCGTGAGGTTTGGATGACTGGATCTCCAACCCCTAATCATTTTGTTGATATCACCCAGAGCTTTGACAAAAAGATTGCAGCGCTTAAGGCTCATGTCAGCCAAACCGCACACAACAGTGAATTAGAAGAATTGGTTCGTAGTTGGGGTGAGCGCAACGCAGAGGCAAATGGTTTGCCAGCTGGAAAGATTGCGGAGATATTTAAAGTTATTAATACTGATTAAGAGTGAGTTGCTCTTTCAATCGCAATTGTTCGGTTTGGCGCTCCATCAGTTCCCCCGTTTTTCACGCCGCCCTCTGCCACATGACGCACGATCTCTAGCCCTGAGGTAATTCGGCCCCAAATTGTGTAGTTGGGACCAAGGGTTGTGTCTTTATAAACCAAGAAAAATTGTGAACCATTGGTGTTTGGTCCTGAGTTAGCCATTGCGACAACGCCAGCTGGATAGTTATTGGCGCCGGCCTGGGGCAGATTCTCATCACGGTATCTAAACTCCGGACCACCAGAACCAGTGGCTGTGGGATCGCCGCATTGCAAAACAAAGATTCCTTCAGTTGTGACTCTGTGACAAAGGGTTTTGTTGTAGTAACCACCTTTAATCAAAGATGAAAGAACTGTGACCGTTACTGGTGCTTGCTTGAAGAAAGTTTGAATTGTGATGTTGCCGCAGTTGGTCTGCAGGGTGATGGTTCGTGGACCGCGCTTCAAAATTGATTCGGGGGCTGGAACCCTTAGAGGATTAGCGGCAACTGCTTTAGTCGGGCGGCAATTGATTTTGTCGGTCTTGGCTTTATTTGCATTGGCAGTAACGGTCTTGCTGCGCTTTGTTTCCGCAAAGGAGTTTGAGGGTGCCACCAAGAGAGAAACCACAAGAGTGGCCATAACAAGAGCAGATATGCGTCTCATCAATCAAACTTCCTTTACTTCTATTCCCACTCGATTGTTCCTGGTGGCTTCGATGTCACATCAAGAACTACTCGATTTACTTCGCGTACTTCGTTAGTGATGCGGTTAGAGATTTTTGCCAAGATTTCATATGGAACTCTTGACCAATCCGCTGTCATCGCATCTTCGCTGGAGACCGGCCTTAGAACAATTGGATGACCATAAGTTCTGCCATCTCCTTGCACTCCGACACTTCTAACATCTGCCAACAACACAACTGGGCACTGCCAGATCTGACGATCTAGACCGGCTAATTGTAATTCTTCTCGTGCAATCAAATCAGCCTGTCGCAAGATTTTAAGTCTTTCTTCAGTAACTTCCCCGACTATTCGAATTGCAAGACCGGGGCCTGGGAATGGCTGGCGCCACACAATCGCTTCCGGTAAACCTAATTTCAATCCAACATCACGCACCTCATCTTTGAACAAGGTGCGAAGCGGCTCAATCAAAGAGAACTCCAGGTCATCTGGTAATCCACCAACATTGTGGTGGGATTTAATATTTGCCGTGCCGGTGCCGCCACCTGATTCAACAACATCTGGATAAAGCGTTCCTTGCACCAGAAAATCTACTTTTTTTGTGGCAGATATTTCTTTTGCAGCGGCCTCAAAAACTCTGATGAACTCTCTGCCGATTATCTTGCGCTTTTCTTCTGGGTCAATTACTCCAGCAAGTGCATCTAAGAATCGTTTCTTAGCATCCACCACCATGAGCTTTACCCCAGTGGCTGCGACAAAATCCTTTTCGACCTGCTCGGCCTCGCCTTCACGCAACAAGCCATGGTCAACAAATACACAGGTTAATTGAT
>CAZIAI010000004.1:3811-10457 GCA_964536895.1 uncultured Clavibacter sp. | reverse complement strand
TAATGTTGATGATTTCATTTTCGACGATGTTGTCTGAAGTCCAAGTAGGTTTGCACTTGACGATGTCAATCAACCAATTCCGCAATATCTCTTGACCATATTCGGAGTGCAGTACTTCGGGATGAAACTGCACACCAGCTAACAAACCATTGTCATTTTCGAAGGCGGCGACTGGAGTGTCTGCTGTTTGCCCTACGGTCTTGAAGCCATGTGGCGCATTAACAACGCTATCGCCATGACTCATCCAAACAGTGAAGTTACTCGGCAGCTCTTTAAACAACTTCGCCGATTGATCTACTTGAAACTGTGTTGCACCAAACTCTGATCTGCCGGTTTTTGCGACCTCACCGCCAAGTGCTTGGGCCATTGCTTGAAACCCATAACAGATACCAAAAATAGGAATATCGTGTTGGAATATTTCGGGATCCAACTGTGGTGCATTTTCAGCGTAGACAGATGATGGACCGCCCGAAAGAATTATTGCTTTGGGATTGCGGGCCAAGATCTCAGATACCGGCATTGATGAAGGAACTATTTCACTGTAAACATTTGCTTGGCGAACTCGTCGGGCGATTAACTGGGCGTATTGCGCACCAAAATCAATTACCAAAACATGGTTGCTGCGATTAATCATTTGTATAGAACTTAGGCCCGATTAAGGACAACTTCGACCCTTTGAAACTCTTTCAAATCAGAGTAACCGCAGGTAGCCATTGCTCGGCGCAACGCACCAAACAAATTCATAGTTCCATCAGATGAATGAGATGGGCCAAGCAAAATCTCTTGCAGCGATCCCGTAGTTCCGACATGAACCCGTGCTCCGCGGGGAACCTCAGGGTGATGCGCCTCTGATCCCCAGTGCCAACCTCGACCGGGAGCCTCTTCTGCCCGTGCCAATGGAGAACCCAGCATTACTGCATCTGCGCCGCAGGCGATCGCTTTTGCGATATCACCACTTTTTCCAACAGAGCCATCAGCGATCACATGAACATAGCGACCGCCAGATTCATCCAAATACTCACGTCGTGCAGCTGCAACATCGGCAACTGCCGTAGCCATAGGAACTGAGATTCCGAAAACCTGTCGGGTGGTGTGTGCGGCTCCGCCCCCAAATCCAACGAGCACGCCTGCTGCTCCTGCACGCATTAGGTGCAGAGCGCTTTGCGCGGTAGCGCTACCGCCAACAATTACTGGAACATCTAAATCATAAATAAACTTCTTCAGATTTAGCGCTTCATTTGATTTAGAAACATGCTCAGCGCTAACAGTTGTACCGCGGATTACAAATATGTCGACACCAGCATCAATTACCGCTTTGTGAAACTCCGCAGTACGTTGCGGAGATAATGCGCCCGCCACAGTTACACCAGCTGCACGAATTTCAGCGATCCGAGCTTTGATTAACTCAGGCTGAATCGGCGCCTTATACAACTCCTGCATTCTGCGGGTTGCTTGATCAGCAGGAATGGATGAAATCTCACCTAGTTGTACCTTGGGATTTTCATATCGGGTCCACAAACCCTCCAAGTTAAGAACGCCAAGACCGCCAAGTTTTCCAATCGCAATCGCAGTCTCAGGTGAAACTACTGAATCCATCGGAGCAGCTAACAAAGGTAGTTCAAATTTGTAGGCATCAATCTGCCAAGAGGTTGAAACCTCGTTGGGCTCTCTTGTGCGGCGAGATGGAACTATGGAGATGTCATCAAATGAGTATGCGGTACGAGCTCTTTTGCCGGGCGAAATCTCAATATCAACCATTAGCGACTCCGATAGTAGTTAGGGGCATCAGCCACATCTAAGACATCATGCGGGTGGCTTTCCTGCAATCCCGCTGAGGTAATTTGAATCAATCGGCCACGCTTTTGCAGCGCAGCAATATCCTCTGCGCCGGCATATCCCATTCCAGAGCGCAAACCACCGACTAATTGGTGAACCACTTGGGCAACTGGTCCGCGGTAAGCGACTCTGCCTTCAATTCCTTCGGGCACTAGTTTGTCCTCAGCTAAAACATCATCTTGCATGTAACGATCTTTAGAGAAAGATTTTTTGTTGCCGCGAGATTGCATAGCACCAAGAGAGCCCATCCCGCGATAGCCCTTGTACTTACGACCATCAATTTCAATTAGCTCGCCAGGCGACTCCTCACATCCAGCTAAAAGTGAGCCCAGCATTACCGTGTCAGCGCCAGAAACAATCGCTTTTGCGATATCACCGGAGTATTGCAATCCGCCATCTGCAATCAGTGGAATGTCTGCTTTCTTGCAAGCTTTAGCCGCTTCCATGATTGCGGTGATTTGTGGAACACCAACACCAGCAACAACGCGAGTAGTACAAATCGATCCTGGGCCTACACCAACTTTTACGGCATCAGCACCCGCGTTGATTAAAGCTTGCGCACCGGCACGTGTTGCGACATTACCGCCAATAATCTCTTGTTTTGAAAAACTCTTTTTGATTCGGGCGATGGCCTCAAGTACCGCACGGTGATGTCCATGAGCGGTATCAACCACAATCACATCAACACCAGATTCAATTAAGGCAGCAGCACGCTCAAAACCATCATCACCAACACCAACCGCGGCACCTACCAATAGCGATGCACCTTTGACTAGCTTTACATGTGTTACCTGTTCATCTATTGAAAGGTTGCGATGAATGATCCCAATACCGCCGGACTTTGCCATTGCAATCGCCATTGCGGATTCAGTAACGGTGTCCATTGCTGATGAAATCAGCGGAATATCTAGTTGAATCTCGCGGGTTAATTGGGTTTTGGTGTCTACCTCGGATGGGACTACATCTGATGCATCCGGCAGGAGCAGCACATCATCATAAGTAAGGCCCAACATGGCGACCTTTTCATTGACGTTCTCGCTCACCAGACCACCTTAATGGTTGGCTAAATAGATACGGAAATCAGGCGCCGACCGCCCGCATAATCTCTTCGCAAGCCTCAACCAAATCATCTACTAGAACTGCGCTCTTCTTGTCGGCCAACTTCCAGCCCGGTCCCCCGAGAACAATTCTTGGTGCAGGCCGGATACTTGGTAGTTCTCCGATAACAGCTGGGTCACCATTTCTGCCTAGTTGTGCCCAAAGGAAAATTGCTGGTGGCGCAGAACGTTTAACAACCGCGCTAATTGCTTCGATTGGAGTTCGTGCACCAAGAAATTGGGTGGCAATCTTTCTTTCTGACAAAGCGGCACCAAGTGCATAGAGTGCAAGCGAGTGCATCTCTTCGCCGATGCAGGCAAGTAAAACAGGTCTGGCGTTAATCGGATTTTGAACTGATGCGGTCGCTTCCTGTAGTAAGCGCTTGATAATCTCGCTAACCAGGTGTTCAGTTTCAATTCCGGTACCGGACTCAGCCCACTCATCACCAATCAGAATTAGCAGCGGAACCATTACCTCATTCCAGGTATTTGTAATGCCGCGGGCAGATAATTCAGAACGCATTAACTCTTCAATGAAATTTCGATCATAAGCTCGAGCTGCGCGGATTAATGTTTCGACCAACTCTTCACGAACTGCAACATCGCGGGTTAGTGAGTTGGAGATTAATTCAGGTGAAGCCTCTCCATCGAAGGAAAGGGCGCGTTGCGCCGCCTCTGCGGGTGAGACACCAGCGATAACGAGTTTGCGCATCAAAGTTAATCGAGCTAAATCATGCATGTTGTAGCGACGATGCTCGCCAACGCTGTGCTCGGAAGGACCAAGACCATAGCGACGATCCCAGGTTCTTAGGGTTGCTGGGGCGACTCCCAGGCGCCGGGCCACTGCGGCCACGGTCAAGGCCTCTGTGCCAGCTGAGGGCTGAGGGCCAGAGAAGTTATCGCTCACTGGGCAATAGTGGGTCCAGAATGTGGTGTGCGCGACTTGAAATGGGAAAATCGGGGTTAGGTACTTGAACAACCTATGGCGCGATTGTATGGTTCTCTCATGTCCGAAACTTCACGCTTACCAAAGCCGGTAGCCTCAAATTGGGAATGGCAGTATGAGGGTGCTTGCCGATCCCTTCCAACTGAGATGTTCTTTCATCCAGATGGCGAGCGCGGCCCCCGCCGCAAAGCTCGTGAGAACGCTGCAAAAGCGGTCTGTGCTACCTGTCCGGTAATCGCTGCATGCCGCGCGCATGCCCTTGCAGCCCAAGAGCCTTATGGCATCTGGGGTGGGCTAACCGAGGAGGAGCGTTTGGACATCATCAGCAAGGCGCAGAGACAGCAGCGCTTCTTCACTGCGTAACTTCCTTCGACAAAAAACAAACCCCGGGTATGCGAACCCGGGGTTTTATCTTTTTACTCTGGCCTTAGAGGATCTGGATCCCGGTCAGGGTTTTTTCTTAAACTGATAACGGTAGTTACCGCCAAGGCAGAGATAATCACACCCAGTGAAACCTGCAGTGAAACATGTGGGATTTCAAATCCAGCAATATCGTGAATTCCGATTCCATGTAGCGCCTCGATAATCAGCTTGATTCCGATAAAGCCTAAAACAATAGAGAGACCTTTTGATAGGTAAACCAAACGCTTCAACAAAATTCCAACTAAAAAGTAAAGTTGGCGCAATCCCATCAAAGCAAAAGCATTTGCCATAAAGACAATGTAGGGATCGCGGGTTAAACCAAAGATGGCTGGTATTGAATCTAAAGCGAACAATAAATCTGTAGTGCCAAGTGCAACTAAGGCAATTGTGAATGTGGAATAGCCTCTTTTGCGCAGAGCACCGATAATTCGATTCTCTTCCCACTCATCCTCTTCTGCATCTCCAGTAATCAACTTGTACGCGGTCCAAAGCAAAATTGCGCCAAAGAGGAAAAAGATCGCAACAAACCGCTCTACTACCGCCGCTCCTAAAATAATGAAGATCCCACGCATTACAAGGGCCATCAAAATCCCCAACAACAAAACCAGCTGTTCTTTCTCTTTTTCAACCCGCAGCCTGGTCAGGATGATTAGGAATACAAAGAGGTTATCGATAGACAGGGAGTATTCAGTGATCCAGCCCGCGAAAAACTCGGCTGAGGCGGTGGGTCCATCCCAGGAGCGCATTGAAATACCAAAGATGATGGCGGCGGAGACATAGATAACGGTCCAGGTCGCGGCTTCCCGCATGGTGGTAATCGAGTTTCGTCTCAAATAGGCCCAGATTAAATCGGCGATTATGACCAGGGAGACTATTCCAAGGGTTATCAGCCAGACGGTGGTGGAAACATTGACCGTTTCAGTGTTCATGCTGAGAGTCTAGTGAGAATTAGATAAGAAATATGGGCCCTGGCCGAAGTCAGAGCCCATTAATTTCTGCTCACTCAATTACGTGAGAAGTTAGTGAGAGTGTCCTCCTGGGCCATGGCTATGTCCATGTCCGCCTGCTTCTTCCTTCTTCAACTCAGGGGTCTCAAATACCAGAGCCTCTGTAGTGATGAACATTGCTGCGATTGAGGCGGCGTTAGCAAGTGCAGAACGGGTTACCTTAACTGGATCGATAACACCAGCCTTTACTAGATCGCCATACTCATCAGTTGCAGCATTGAAGCCCTCATTTGGTTTCAAGGTGCGAACCTTTGAGACGACTACATAACCCTCTTGTCCAGCATTTTCTGCAATCCAACGAAGCGGTTCTTGGCAAGCCTTTGCAACAAGTCGTACACCAACCGCTGCATCGCCTTCATAACCTAGATCGCCGTCAAGAACGGTTGCGGCATGTACTAGTGCAGCGCCGCCACCAACAACGATTCCTTCTTCGACCGCAGCACGGGTTGCAGAGATTGCATCTTCAAGACGATGCTTCTTCTCTTTTAACTCAACTTCGGTATGTGCCCCAACTTTGATGACACATACGCCACCAGAAAGTTTTGCCAAACGCTCCTGAAGTTTTTCCCGATCCCAATCAGAGTCAGCTGCTTCGATTTCGCGGCGAAGTTCTGCGATACGACCTTCAACATTCTTTTTGTCTCCAGCGCCATCAACAATTGTTGTGTGATCTTTGGTGATTACGATTCGGCGAGCGCGACCCAACATATCTAAAGTGATTTGATCTAGCTTTAGACCAACCTCACTTGAGATTACCTGTCCGCCAGTAAGAATCGCCATGTCTTGCAACATCGCCTTGCGACGATCGCCGAAACCTGGAGCCTTTACCGCAGCTGAGGTGAAGACACCACGCATGCGGTTGACTACCAATGTTGAAAGAGCTTCTCCCTCAACATCTTCCGCGATGATCAACAACGGCTTTCCAGCCTTTGCTACCTGCTCCAAAATTGGAAGTAGGTCGCCCAGAGCTGAGATTTTGCCCGCTGAAATCAATACAAAAGCATCCTCCAAGATGGCTTCCATGCGATCTTGATCAGTTACGAAATAAGGTGAAATGTAACCCTTATCAAACTGCATTCCTTCGGTGAACTCGAGCTCTAGACCGGTAGTTGACGACTCCTCAACGGTGATAACACCATCTTTACCAACCTTGTCCATTGCCTCAGCAATCAAATCACCAATGCCACGATCTTGTGCAGAGATTGTTGCAACATCGGCAATCTGTGCTTTGTCAGAGATTTTTGTGGAGTTAGCGCGTAACTTTTCAGTCACCGCTTCAACAGCAGCTTCGATGCCGGATTTGATTCCCATTGGCTGGGCACCTGCGGCCAGGTTAC
>CAZIAI010000004.1:0-3711 GCA_964536895.1 uncultured Clavibacter sp. | reverse complement strand
GCAGCTTCGATGCCGGATTTGATTCCCATTGGCTGGGCACCTGCGGCCAGGTTACGTAGACCCTCTTTGACCATAGCCTGTGCCAACACAGTTGCAGTCGTTGTTCCATCTCCAGCAACATCATTGGTCTTCTCCGCAACCTGCTTTACAAGTTGGGCGCCCATGTTTTCTGCTGGGTCAGATAGTTCAATCTCTTTTGCAATAGTCACACCATCATTAGTGATAAGTGGTGCGCCAAAAGATTTACCGATAACGACATTACGACCCTTAGGGCCGAGAGTTACTTTTACGGTATCAGCCAGAATATTTACTCCGCGCTCCATACCGCGACGAGCGTTCTCGTCAAAGTGAAGTGATTTACCCATTTTGTAGTGGTCTCTTCTTACTTCTCGATAACAGCAAGAATGTCACGAGCAGATAGAACGAGATACTCCTCGCCACCATGCTTGATTTCAGTTCCACCGTACTTGCTATAGAGAACTACATCGCCAACTTTGATATCCATTGGAACGCGAACACCATCATCAAAGCGTCCTGGACCTACGGCAACAACGGTGCCCTCTTGTGGCTTCTCTTTTGCAGTATCTGGAATAACTAGACCTGATGCGGTCTTCTCTTCTGCTTCGTTGATCTTTACAACGATGCGGTCTTCAAGTGGCTTAATGGCAATGGCCATCGCAGGTGCTCCTTTTTTATCGATTCTTAACCGATTTGCTGTTGTACTTCGGGTCCGGGCTTTTTTATCACTCAGGCCCGGCGAGTGCTAACGCCAAGCCTAGGGGCGTGTATTCCCGTTCTCAAATCCACTCCTCTGGAGGGAAAGCCGATAGCTCCCTGGGCTCAGTTCTCGAGTCAGAGTGCCGGGGTCAAGCCCAGATAGGAATTGAAGGGCTGATCGCCGAGGCCGCCTCAAGCCCCAATGAAGAGGCGGGCCGGCCAGCGGAGATGGCTAGCGATCCCAGGGCTGCCACCATCGCCCCATTGTCGGTACAAAGCGCAGGTGGCGGGATGCGCAACTCTATTTTTGCCGACTCGCATCTTTGTTGGGCTATGTGACGCAACCTTGAGTTTGCTGCTACCCCACCGGCGATTACCAAAGAATCAATTCCGCATTGCTGTGCCGCTTTGATGGATTTTTGCATTAGTACATCAACAACAGCTTCTTGGAATGAAGCTGCCACATCAGCTCTTACAAATTCGGGGGTTACTTGTAGATAACGGGCAACTGCAGTCTTTAAACCTGAGAAGGAAAAATCAAACTCATGCTCTGCCATATCTTTTGGATTGGTTAATCCGCGTGGAAAATCTATTGCGGTAGGGCTACCTTCTTTTGCGCACTTATCAATTTGTGGTCCCCCTGGAAAACTTAATTTGAGCAGCCGGGCAATCTTGTCGAAGGCTTCACCAGCTGCATCATCAATTGTTTGGCCCAAAGATGAAATATCTCCTGTGATGTCATTGACTTGCAAGATTGAGGAATGTCCACCGCTAACTAACAAAGCAATTGTTGGTCGCACTTCAGCTTCATGAGTTAAAAGGTCAACCGCTACATGTGAAGCCAGGTGATTTACTCCGTACAAAGGTTTATTTAATGCTAGCGATAATGCATTCGCCGCTGAAACTCCTACTAGCAAAGCGCCAACTAAACCTGGTCCGGCAGTGACCGCAATTGCATCGACATCATTTAACTTAACTTTGCTCTGTTCCAGTGCTTGCTGAATTGTGGGCTGCATCGCCTCAAGATGAGCACGCGATGCCACCTCAGGAACTACCCCACCAAATCTGGCATGCTCCTCGACACTTGAGGCGATCACATTGGCCAGCATTTTTCTTCCCCGAACGATGCCCACAGCGGTTTCATCACAGGATGTTTCAATGCCCAGCACTAATGGTTCAGCCATTTGCCAGCTCTTTTCGCATGATTAAGGCGTGAATTCCCGGTGCGTAGTAGTTATCCCGCCTGGAAATAACCGTGTAACCCTGTTTTTCATAAAGTGGTTGTGCTTCTAGATTTCCCTCGCGCATCTCTAGCATAAATGAGTTGATCTCTTTTTCTTTGGCCCACGACTCCAGTTCATGCAACATTTGAGTTGCGATGCCCCTGCGGCGATAAGCCGGAATTACTGTCAAGGTGTGAATGTCAGCCACTTCTCCAGCAATTGCAACTCCACCATAACCAATAATCTGATTGTTATCGGTTGCCACCAAATACTTTCGAGTTCTTGGCACACCAAATAACTCCTCGCGAAACTGGGCGGCGCTCCACGGACTTTCTGGATAAATCTCTTTTTCCAACGCCACCAATACTGGGACATCTAAATTAATCATCTGGCGGAACTTGATTTGATCTATAGCACTCATGAACGCTCGCTAGTTGGTTGAGCATCTGGTCGGCGCAGATACATCGGCTCCAAAATATTTTGGCTTTGCGACTTAGCAAGCAATAAAGCCATGGAAGGATAAAGTGGTTCGCCGAAGCCAAATCCAAATTTTTTATCTGGTAACTCTGATACATACTCTGGTGTTGCTACTGCTGGACCAAATGTCCGCTCACCCAATCTGTACTTAGCCCAGTAAACCTCTTTGCGTCTGGCATCTGTCGTGATGATGTATTCATCGCTATCGACATCAATCCCATCTAATGAGCAAACTCCAACCCAGTTAATATTTCTGGCGGTAGCAAAGGTTTGCGCGAAGGTGATGCCGACGCGAAGCCCAGTAAATGGACCTGGACCCATACCCACCACAACTCGATTAATCGCATTCTCCTCTTTCAATGCTGCAGCAACCAGTTTCGGCAACGCTTCTGCATGGGCGGTTGCGCCATCATGAAAACCGCTATAAAGCATCTCATGGCCGTGAAAAAGCCCTACAGAGGTGCGGTTTGTCGCAGTATCAATAACGAGGGTAATCACAGTTTGAATCCAGCCCATCTATTTCCATGTGGGACAAACTCAACATGGCGTTGGTTCTCATCACTGCCAAAGGTGATATCTACCAAAAGATATTCATTTGTAAGCCGGGTGGCGACCTCTTCGCCCCATTCTATTACGGTGATGGCATCACTTAGAGATGTGTCGAGATCTAAATCATCAATTTCAAAGTTGGTGCCCGCGCTATCAAGTAATCGATAAGCATCCACATGTATCAAGGGAATCGAATCTTTGCCTTTGTGGGTTCGGGCAATAACAAATGTTGGTGAGGTGATATCTGTTATTCCAAGACCGCGGCCTATGCCTTGAGTAAAAGCGGTCTTACCTGCTCCTAGATTGCCGCGCAATACCAAAATGTCTCCTGCCTGAAGTTGCGCGGCGAGCTTGGCACCAAGTTCACGCATCTCTTCGACAGAGTTAATCAACACCTGCGAATGTTACCGAGTTAATTGAAGAGAGGTGTGCGACCTTTCCAATTGCCGAGCACCCGTTCAGCTGGTGTTCCTAGAACTTTATCTAGGATCGTGGCGTAGATATCTCTGAAATCGGAAGTTACGGCCAAGTCATCATTTTTTAGCTCGCGTAGCGATGGTTGTTCGCCATAAAAACCACCCTTAACCCGTTCGCCAATTACAAATACCGGACCTGAGGTTCCGTGATCAGTTCCATCTGATGCATTGCCTCGAACACGACGACCAAACTCGCTGTAAACCAATACGACAACATCTTTACTACGGTTTGTTGCTCTCATTTGCGACATGAATTTAGAGATGCCCTG
>CAZIAI010000003.1:89761-96103 GCA_964536895.1 uncultured Clavibacter sp. | reverse complement strand
CGAGAGGGAAACACCCGGTCCCATTCCGAACCCGGAAGTTAAGCCTCTCAGCGTCAATGGTACTGCACGGGTCACCTTGTGGGAGAGTAGAACGCCGCCGGACTTAAATTATAAAAAGGGGTTGCAGATTACTGTGGCCCCTTTTTTTATTTCCATGCAACATCTCGGGGATTTAGTAAAGAGTTTTCTCGCTGATAATTAATCTACGAGATGTTTCGGATTTAAAGCATGCAAAAAGATCGTCGGAATCAATTAGGTTGCAGAGGTGGAAAAGATGGAAAAAAGAGAAGAGGCAAACTCCTCAGCAGGTAGAGGTTTTGATCGCAACAAACCACGGTCATTTTCTCGCAAACCATCCGATCGTAAACCATCCGATCGCAAACCATCTGATCGCAAACCATCCGATCGCAAACCATCCGATCGTAGACCTTCAGATCGTAACGATGGAGCAAAACGGGGATTTGGTACGCGCGCGCCCAGAGATTTGAAGGATGAAAATCGCAGAGTTAGAAAGTTCGCAGAGCCGGCCATTCCTGAAGAGGTCACTGGAAAAGAATTAGAAAAGAGAGAAGCTTTCGCGCTGCAATCACTGGCAGCAGAGAATGCAGAAATGGTGGCCAAGCATTTAGTCGCCTTGGGTATGTTTCTAGAATCAGAACCAGAGAGAGCATATTGGCATGGTCAATCAGCGGTTTTTCGCGCTGGTCGAGTGGCAATTGTGCGAGAGAAAGCTGGAATCGCTGCATTAAAATTCAAAAAATACGATGTAGCAATTAAGGAACTCAGGGCAGCACAAAGAATATCTGGATCTCCATCTGTCATTCCGTATCTTGCACAATGCGAGTTAGCCCTTGGTGATCCGAGAAAAACTCTAGAGATTGCTGGGTCGGTAGATGCAAAACTTTTGACCCCTGAACAGAGAGTGGAGTTGCGTATCGCAGCTGCCGGAGCGCGCACTGCATTGGGGCAACATGATGCAGCGGTCGTCACCTTAACCTGTCCTGAGCTGGCACAGAATGACCCTGCTTGGAGTAAAGCTTTACGTTTGGCTTATCGAGATGCCTTAGTTGCAGCTGGTCGCAATCAAGAAGCGGATAACTTCATGGCCAAATATCCACAATCTTTTTCTGATTAGTAATTTAGGTCAGCGCCGCCTTCTTTAATTGCCTTCGTAGATTCCACAAAAGGGAAATGAGGGCAAGATGGTCAAGCAAATTACTGATCGCAATGACTACTTTAATTCGGTAAATCTAGTGGGAAGGTGTAGCGCCGCTGGAATTGAAAAGGAACTTCCAAGCGGAGATCGAGTTGTTGAGATTCGCATCATCGTAGCCCGCGACGATGATGCCGGCTTTGATACCTTCGATGTCTCTATCTGGAACGCCAAATTGCGAAAACGCGCCCTTGGTTTAAAGAGTGATGAATGGATTGAGGTTTCTGGCTCGCTGCGCCGAAGATTTTGGAAAACTGGCTCGGCGGTGGCAAGCCGCTGGCAGGTTGAAGGACGCGAATTGCGCCGGGTTTAGATACCTTTAGCCCATGGCTAATGATCTGTTATCAGCGTTGCGCACCTATCTTTCCAAGGTCAGTTCTGGAGAGAAAACCCCACAAGAGATGGCGGCAGCCCTGAATGCCTGGGCCCGCGAAAGCGGAGAGAGCATCAAGATTCGGGTTGAGGAAGAGGTAGCGCGGACCGTCAAAAAGATGGGTTTTGCGAAACAAGAAGAGGTTGATCGTTTAGCGCGAGAGCTAGAAGCGATTAAGTCAAAGCTAGTTGTGCAATCAACTCGTTCAAACCCTAAGCAGAGCGGTAAATCAACTAATACCGCCAACAAAACAAAGAGTGTGCAGCCAAAGGCTAAAAAAGCAGCCTCCAAGTTAACCAAGAATGTGTCAACTAAGAATGTTGCAAAAAGCGCCACAAAGAGCTCTAACAAGAGCGCCACAAAGAGTGCAAAGAAGAAGGCGGCAAAGTAGTGGAGAACACGACAGGTCTTGATGCCATTTCGGCAATCAAAAAAAGAATCAATGAGATCGCTTTTGCGCCACTAGAAGAACATGGTGCGAAGTTTGATGATGTAAATCGTGATCTCTCGCAAGCTCTAACCTCGGTTGAGGGCATCTCTGCGCAAAATCAATAATTCGACCAAATTATCTAACCCTCTAAACCAATGCGTACCCGTCTAGATGCTGAGTTGGTACGACGTGGTCTTGCAAGATCTCGAGAACACGCAGTTGAATTAATCGAATCTCGTTCTGTATTGGTTAGGGGAATTCCTGCCTCGAAAGCAGCTACCGCTGTGGATGCTGAAACATCGATAACTCTGGCAGGAGTTCGTGATGAGTATGTTTCTCGCGGAGGACATAAACTTGCAGGAGCTTTGGATTTCTTCTCAGCGATTGAAGTAAAGGGAAAAGTTGCCCTCGATGCGGGAGCATCAACCGGAGGATTCACCGATGTTCTTCTAAAGCGCGGCGCAAGCAAAGTTATAGCGGTAGATGTGGGATATGGTCAGTTAGCCTGGGAGTTGCGCCAAGATCCTCGAGTTGAAGTACACGATAGAACAAACATTAGATCCATAAATCTTGAGCTGATCAAGCAAAAAGTAGATTTGATTGTCGCTGATTTATCTTTCATCTCATTATCTTTAGTTATTCCAGCGCTTTTGTCTGTCGCAAAGGAAGATGCTGATTTTGTACTGATGGTTAAACCACAGTTTGAGGTAGGGAAGGACAATCTGGGCGCTGGGGGCGTGGTCCGGGAGCCGGAGCTGCGTAAGGCAGCGGTCTGGGATGTGGCTCAAAGTGCACATGACTTAGGTTTGGGTACGGTTGGCGTAGTGGCAAGTCCACTGCCTGGGCCATCTGGGAATGTGGAGTATTTCCTTTGGCTTCGTAAAGGTGAAATTATGATGACCGAAACTGATTTAGATGAAGCGATAGCGAAAGGGCCAAAGTAATGAGCGGTGAGAATTCACGCGAGATCTTGCTTGTCCTGCATCCAACGCGGCCCGAGGCTAAACAGGTTGCCAAAGATATCGCTGCCAAATTAAAGGAATCAGGAGTCTCCACCTACTCCGTAAGTGAGATTGAAGTTCCAAATGTCTACTCAGTTAATCGCGCACAGTTAAAAGAAAAGCTGGGCTCGATAGAACTTGCACTAGTGCTTGGCGGGGATGGAACAATTTTGCGTGGTGCCGAACAAGTTCATGGCACAAAGATTCCCGTGCTGGGAATAAATCTAGGAAATGTTGGATTCCTGGCTCAAATTGGGAAGCCATCTACAGATTCCATAGTTGATGCAATAGTAAAAAAAGAATATACAATCGAAAAACGCATGACGTTGGCGTATCAAGTGCAACGTTCTGAACAAGTAGTTGCCCATGGTTGGGCGCTAAATGAGGTTACAGTTGAACGTAACACCGAAGCGATGATTGAACTATTTGTACAAGTTGATCACAGACCCTTGTCTCGTTGGGGCTGCGATGGTGTTATTTGTGCAACCCCGACTGGATCGACCGCCTACGCATTTAGCGCCGGAGGTCCAGTTGTTTGGCCTGATGTAGAGGCTTTTGTGTTGTTACCACTTGCAGCTCATGCTCTGTTTTCTGACCCCATGGTTATTTCCCCTTCCTCAGAGATTGCGATTGATGTTGAAAGTGATGAAGGTGTGTTATCTGCTGATGGTTTAAGAAAGTTTCAGCTTGTCGAGCGGGATCGAATCGTGATTTCAAGTGATCGCTCCTTCATTAATCTGGCACACATCGAAACAGCTCCTTTCACTGATCGACTAGTTGCCAAGTTCAAATTACCAGTTGATGGGTGGCGCGGTGAGTAAAAAGAGTAAGAGCCAACGCTCCCTCTTGCATGAGCTTTCCATAAGAAATATAGGTGTTATCGACAATGCCTTAGTTGAATTCAAACCCGGCCTAAATGTCATTACAGGCGAAACAGGTGCGGGCAAAACTATGTTGTTAACCGCCCTTTCGCTGATTTTGGGGGGTAAGGCTGATTCGGATTTGATTCGCAGTGGACAAGAGAGATTAGTTGCTTCAGGGTGCTTTGGAATCTCGGATATGCCAGCATCTCAAATTCATCAGATATTGGAAGACAACAGTATCGATTTGGACAATGGACAGGTTTTATTAAATCGAACGGTCTCAAAAGATGGAAAGAGTCGAGCAGTCGTAAATGGAATCTCCACAACAGCATCTGCGCTAACTTCTATCAGTGCAGAGTTAATTGAGGTTCATGGACAGCACGCCAATTTAGTTCTGGCAAAAGGGGGCAAGCAGAGGGAGATTCTGGATGCCTTTGCAGGCGAAGCTTTGGATATAGCGCTTGGTGAATACCAAGAGACGTTGCATAGTTACCATCTAATTTCATCCCAGATTTCCGAGCTGAAGAGTTCGATAAGACAGCGTGATGCTCTAATTGCCGAGCTTCAGGAGATTGATAAAGAGTTCTCTAAACTAAAACCTAGTCCAACAGAAATTTCCACACTCGATAATCAGATTTCCAAGCTTGAGTCAGTGGAAGATCTGCGAGTTGGCGCGGCCGGAGCATTAGATGCCTTGAATCATGAAGAGCAAGGCGGTTTAAATGGATTGCATCAGGCAAAGAGATTTCTGCAACAAGCAAAAGGTAAAGATGCACACCTGGATTCATTGCATGAGAGATTGAATGAGGCTTTGCTTAATCTGATGGATGTAGCCTCAGATTTAGATCGATATGTTGAATCGCTATCGGCCGACCCAGTTGCTTTGGAGTCTGCTTTATCCCGTAGATCTCAACTCCTGGCATTCGCCAAGAAATATGGTCAGTCAAGCAACCGAGATGAGGCGCTGAAAGAAGCTGTAGAGCGGGGAAATAGCGCAAGGACACTCATCGCAGATTTAACTGGCGGGGATGAGCGAATTGTCGAATTAGAAAAACAAGCCAAGGAAATCAGGAACTCACTAAAAGAGAAAGCCGAAGCGCTAAGTGAAATCCGCCGGAAAAGTGCCGCAACTTTGTCCCAAAAAGTTGAGAAGGAACTTCATCATCTAGCCATGCCTAAAGCGAAGGTTGGAATTGTTATCACAAGCAAGCCGGGAGATAGCGATAGTGATTTTCAGTCTCACGGCTTGGATGATTCGGTGTTTAAGTTCTCTGCTCATGGTGGCGATGAGCTGCTTCCAGTAACAAAGGCAGCTAGCGGTGGGGAGTTATCCCGCCTTATGTTGGGAATTCAAGTAAGTGTTGCAAGCAGTTATCCGGTGGGAACTTATGTGTTTGATGAAGTTGATGCTGGGGTAGGCGGGAAAGCTGCACTTGAAGTAGGTCGTCGCTTAAAGGAGTTAGCCAAAGAGTCGCAGGTGATTGTTGTTACGCATTTGGCGCAGGTTGCAATTTGGGCAGATCAACACATCGTTGTTGAAAAAAATAGCGATGGTGAGGTTACGGAAAGCACCATCCGCGCAATTGTTGACAATGACAGAGAGCGGGAGATTGCTCGCATGCTCTCCGGGGTAGAGGAGTCGGAACACGCCCAAGAACACGCTCGAGAGCTACTTAATTTACGGATATCTTCAAAGGCGTGATAAGTTCGCCACCCATGACCGCCCATCATGTGACCAAGCATCTTTTCGTCACCGGCGGAGTCGCCTCTAGTTTAGGCAAAGGTCTCACAGCTTCTAGCCTCGGTAGGTTGCTGCGCGCCCGCGGACTCCGAGTGACTATGCAAAAGTTAGACCCATACATAAATGTTGATCCAGGGACTATGAATCCGTTCCAGCATGGCGAGGTATTCGTCACCGATGATGGGGCAGAAACTGACTTGGATATTGGTCACTACGAGAGATTTTTGGACACCAACCTTCATGGTTCAGCGAATGTGACTACCGGCCAGGTGTACTCCAGGGTCATCGCTCGGGAGCGACGTGGTGAGTATCTAGGCGATACCGTTCAAGTTATCCCTCACATCACTAATGAAATCAAAGATCGCATGAAGGCGATGGCCTCTCCTGATATTGATATCGTGATTACAGAGATTGGTGGAACTGTTGGCGACATTGAGTCACTCCCATTTCTCGAAGCGGCTCGACAAATTAGACAAGAGGTTGGTCGAGAGAATGTTTTTTATCTACATGTCTCTCTAGTCCCTTACATCGGCCCTTCAGGCGAGCTTAAAACTAAGCCAACTCAACACTCCGTTCAAGCTTTACGTTCTATCGGCATCTCTCCGGACGCTGTTGTATTGCGCTCAGATCGAGAAATTCCCGCATCTGTTAAAAAGAAGATTTCCCTGATGTGTGATGTTGACCAGGAAGCTGTGGTTGCAGCTGTTGATGCGCCATCAAT
>CAZIAI010000003.1:85458-89661 GCA_964536895.1 uncultured Clavibacter sp. | reverse complement strand
TGATGTGTGATGTTGACCAGGAAGCTGTGGTTGCAGCTGTTGATGCGCCATCAATTTACGATATTCCGAAGGTGTTGCATAAAGAAGGCCTTGATTCATATCTCGTTAGAAGGTTAGGTCTACCTGCAAATGAGGTTGCATGGCAAGAATGGGATGCACTTCTTGAACGGGTTCATAATCCGGCGCATGTGGTGCGGGTTGGCATGGTTGGTAAGTATGTTGATTTGCCTGACGCTTATCTCTCGGTCACCGAGGCGCTACGCGCTGGGGGCTTTGCAAATAATGCCAAGGTAGAAATCAAGTGGATTGTTAGTGATGATTGTGAAAGCGATTCGGGTGCAGCCGCGAACTTATCTCAGGTAGATGCAATCCTTGTGCCAGGCGGTTTTGGGGTTCGCGGAATTGAAGGCAAGTTAGGTGCACTCAAGTATGCAAGAGAGAACAAGATTCCAACTCTCGGCATATGTTTGGGTCTGCAATGCATGGTGATAGAAGCGGCGCGAAACCTGGCTGGCATTACTGGCGCCAACTCTGCTGAATTTGATCCAGAATCTAAACACCCAGTAATTGCAACTATGGCGGGACAAGAAAAGATTGTTTCCGGCGAAGCTGATATGGGCGGAACCATGAGATTAGGGCTTTATAAAGCGATATTGGCGCCCGGTTCGGTGGTCGCGCAAACCTATGGCGTTGATGAAATTTCCGAAAGACACAGACATCGTTACGAGGTTAACAACAGCTATCGGACCCAGATTGCTGCAGCCGGAATGGTGTTTAGCGGGCTTTCTCCAGATGAGCATTTGGTTGAGTTTGTAGAACTTCCTAAAGAAATTCATCCTTACTATGTAGGTACTCAGGCTCATCCGGAGTTCCGATCACGTCCCACAACACCGCATCCTCTCTTTGTCGGATTGATTAAAGCCGCGCTGGAACGTGGTTAACTCATTTCATCTGCAGACATTCCTCAATCACTGTTTAGTTGAGCGGGGACTCAGCAAGAACACCATTAGCGCCTATCAAAGAGATTTACAAAAATTTGAAAACTTCTTAATCGAAGAAGGCGTTGACTTAACTAAGGCTGCTCCAGATCACATATTCCAGTTCATCGCATTTTTGCGTCAAGGAAAACTCAGCGAGTCAAGCATCGCCCGTCATGTAGTAGCGATTAGATCTCTTTATGCATTTCTAGATAAGGATCAAGGAATTCCAAATGTCGCCAAAGAGGTGATACCGCCGAAAATTCCGAAGAGATTGCCAAAGGCATTGAGCATTACAGAGGTTTCTGCCCTGATTGCTGCCTGCGATGATTCAATTACCGGAGTTCGCGATCGTGCGATTATTGAAACGCTTTACGCTACTGGTGCCCGAGTTAGCGAGATAGTTAACTTGAACTCTTCGGATGTTTCTCGTGTTGATGATTCTGTGGTTACCGTACGAGTTAGAGGCAAAGGCGGGAAGGAAAGATTGGTACCGCTAGGCAGCTATGCACAACAGGCGATAGAGCAGTATCTGGTGAGATCTCGTCCAACTTTTGCCAAAAAGGCTAGCGAGCCCGCGCTTTTCTTGAATGAGGGCAGGGGAGGAAGGCTCACTCGACAGAGCGCCTGGCACATTGTTGTTAAGGCAGCGGAAAAAGCCGGCTTAAATCGCGACATTTCACCACACGCTTTGCGACACTCTTTTGCCACGCACTTACTTGATGGTGGGGCGGACATCAGAGTTGTGCAAGAGCTGCTCGGTCATTCATCTGTCACGACAACACAGATTTACACCTTAGTTACCATAGACAAACTGCGTGAGAGTTATATGAACGCTCACCCAAGATCTAAATAATTATCTCCCGCGCAAACGTCGAGCGATGATTGATTGATCTCCCTTTGATTCCAAATCGGCAATCACTATGGCGAGCGCTTCACGAACAATTCGACCACGATCTACTGCAAGCCCTAAATCTCCACGAAGGTGAAGTCTGGCTTGCTCCAGATCAAAAAGTTCCTCGGGCGAGAGATACACAGTGATTTTCTCATCATGTTTTTCTCTACCACTTGGAGCCTTATCAATTCCTGTTGGCCTTCTTCTTGGAGTTTGACGCACACCATTATTTTTTGGGGCTGTCTTTTCTGGTGAGGTTGCTACCGTGCTGGTTGTTGGTCTATTTGTGTGGGTAACTTCCACCTCTTCAACACCTTGGTCTGGCACAGCACTTAATGTTGTCTTGCGGAAAAGCTCATCAGCTCCAGGCAAGCTAATTCTTCGGCTCATCGAACCCCTCCTTTAGCAATAATTTCACGAGCTAGTCGGCGATATGCCGCTGCTCCAATTGAAGAACTGGCGTAGGAGGTAATTGGCTCTCCTGCAACAGTGGTCTCGGGGAAGCGAACAGTTCTGGCAATAGTTGTGTCAAAAACCTTCTCAGGGAAGGCATCGTTGATTCGCTCTAGAACCTCACGACTGTGAACTGTTTTGCGATCAAACATAGTGGGCAAAATACCAAGAAGTTGTAGCTCTGAATTGGTATTGATTTGTACCTTCTTGATGATGTCATCGAGAAGTGCCACACCTCTAAGCGCAAAATACTCACATTCCAATGGCACCAAAACCCAGTGAGAAGCTGTTAATGCATTAACAGTCAACAAGCCAAGTGATGGCTGACAATCAATCAACACAACATCATAAAAATCAAGAACTGGAGCGAGCACCCGCTTAAGAATTTTTTCACGGGCGATTACTGTTACAAGTCCACCTTCTGCGCCTGATAAATCTTCGTGCGCTGGAATCATGTCCATGCCTGGGACTGTTGTTTTAAGCAGAAAATCTTCAATCTTTGTGGATTCATCCATCATCAAGTTGTAGATGGATCCTTCTAGATCGCGGGTTGAAACATTTAAGCCAACTGAAAGTGAGTGCTGTGGATCAAAATCAACCAGCAAAACTCTTCTTCCTAATTCTGCAAAAGCCGCACCAAGATTGATTGTGGTGGTGGTTTTGCCTACTCCACCTTTTTGATTAACAACGGAGATGATCTTTGCGTTGCCATGTTCTTCAAGAGTTGCAGGAATGGGAAACTCTAAAGCTGGTTTCCCAAGAACTGAAGAAGAGGTTGTGATATCTGAATCAAATTTAGATATTGTCGATTTAGCGTTGAATCGAGTTATCTCTGAAGCACTTTTTGCCATGCCGCGACTCTAGTCAGCGGCTACAGGCACATTGGTAACGACACGCGTACAGTATGCCAACCATGAATGAAGAAATTGTTGAACCCTCAAGTACAACTTTAGGTGCCTTGCCGCCTATCGCTGGGGCAACAACAATTTCTGGTGAAGGCAGAGTCGCTGGTTTTTCTGTGCATCTTGAGAATTTCGATGGGCCGTTTGACCTGTTGTTGCAGTTAATTTCCCGTCATCGCATGGACATCACTGATGTTGCGATTGCAACTGTTACCGATGAATTTATTGCGTATATCCGTGAACTTGAGAAGACCGAAGAGGGCTGGAAGTTAGATCAAGCCACAGAGTTTCTGGTGGTAGCCGCAACCTTGCTGGACTTAAAGGCGGCTCGTTTGTTGCCTTCCGGAGAGGTGGATGACGAAGAGGATCTAGCCTTGCTAGAGGCTCGAGATCTGTTGTTTGCCCGACTACTCCAATATCGCGCCTTTAAAGAGGTGGCCAGCATTTTGGCTGCACGAATTGGGGAACAGGAGCGCAGTTTCGCCCGTTCCGTCTCCCTCGATCCGGTGTTTTCAGCACTTTTGCCGGAGGTATTGATTGGGGTCACCCCGGAGAGATTCGCCGCGATCGCAAACCGAGTCCTGTCGCCAAAATCTGCACCTACCCTTTCTGTCGAGCACCTTCATTTGCCGCTAGTAAGTGTGGCCGCCGAGGCTCTGAAGGTGGTTGAGGCATTGCGACGGAACAAAACTATGACCTTTAGAGGGTTGATCGCTGATGCAGAGAACACGCTGGTTGTCGTGGCCCGGTTTCTTTCGCTTCTAGAGCTTTACAAGGATGGATCGGTGCGATTCGAGCAGGTTGTTGCTTTAGGCGAACTACAGATCACCTGGAGCGGGTCAAACGAGGGCGAGATTTCAGTTAGCGATGAGTTTGACCGAGAGCCAGCTTTAGAGGCAGCGAACGCAACTCCTGAGGAAGGCTCTACGGACAGCTCTACAGGCAGCTCTACAAAAAGTTATGACGGTCTTTTAGA
>CAZIAI010000003.1:73528-85358 GCA_964536895.1 uncultured Clavibacter sp. | reverse complement strand
GCTCTACGGACAGCTCTACAGGCAGCTCTACAAAAAGTTATGACGGTCTTTTAGAAGGCGAAGGGGAGTAGGGTGGAAAACAGCGAGATTACACGCTCAATTGAGGCTATTTTGATGGTAGTCGAGGAACCGGTCAGCGAGCTCGTACTGGCTCAGATCATTGAGGTACCTACAGAACAGGTTCTAGAGGCGCTCCAGAGGCTTAGCGCCGATTATGAGAGCTCCGGCAGAGGATTTGCCCTAAAGCAGATTGCTGGCGGTTGGCGCTTCTACAGTCATCCAGATCTTGCACCCTTGGTGGAGAAGTTTGTCCTCGATGGTCAACAAGCAAAACTCACTCAAGCTGCGTTAGAGACATTAGCTGTGATTGCGTATCGACAACCGATTTCCCGTGCCAGGGTTTCGGCTATCCGAGGCGTAAATGTAGAAGCGGTTATGAAAACCCTGGTTACCCGCGGCTTGGTCGAGGAGTGCGGGGTGGAAAATGAGACCGGAGCAATCTTGTACCGCACCACTCATTACTTCCTGGAGCGAATTGGACTTAACCGAGTCGAGGATCTGCCAGCTTTGGCGCCATTTTTGCCTAATGTCGATGGCCTGGATGAGGTTATTGCTTCTTTAACTGAGTAAACCAGTTCCAGCATTTAACGTAGACTTGCGGGATGTCCCCAAGTAAACCCAAGCAAAACGATGGAACTGTTCGGCTGCAAAAATTTATGGCTGATTGCGGGGTCGCAAGTAGACGAGCTTGCGAGGAGTTAATCGTTGCCGGCCGGGTAAAGGTTGATGGGCGGGTAGTCCGGGAGCTTGGGACCAAAGTAAATCCGATAAACTCTCAAGTTGAAGTTGATAATGAAACAATAAATGCTCCAAAGACCAAAACTTATCTTGCATTCCATAAACCTAAGGGTGTTTTGTCAACCATGTCAGACCCTGAAGGACGTCCCTGCCTAGAGGACTTTTTCGGCAGTTATCCCGAACGCCTTTTCCATGTAGGTAGATTGGACAAGGAGAGCGAAGGGTTGATCATTTTGACCAATGACGGTCAGTGGGCCCATACCGCCACCCATCCATCCTTTGGAGTGCGCAAAAGTTATTTGGTTTTGTGTGAAGAGGAGGTTGATCGCTCGACTCTCGACTCTTTGAGTAAAGGGGTTGAGCTGGAGGATGGTCTAGCAAAACCTCTATCTGTAGCCAGAAGGGGCCAATGGGTGGAATTGGTAATTCATGAAGGGCGAAACCAGATTGTCCGAAGGATGTTTGAGTCATTGGGTAATCCGGTAGAACGTTTGGTTCGGACCGCTATTGGCTCCATAAAGCTTGGCGAGCTGCCTGCTGGTCGATGGCGTGCGCTCTCTAGCGAGGAATTGCTAAGTCTGTAAAAAGTTTTATAGGTTTATAAATAAGAAGATTTCTATACATTTAGAAAATATATTTAACAATTTATCGATAATCGAGCATGGTTTATAAAGGTTATTTATCGATAAAATTGGGCGTGATT
Organism: uncultured Clavibacter sp.; assembly: GCA_964536895.1. Taxonomy (GTDB): domain Bacteria; phylum Actinomycetota; class Actinomycetes; order Nanopelagicales; family Nanopelagicaceae; genus MAG-120802. The sequence continues at coordinate 83,857 of CAZIAI010000003.1, read as the reverse complement.
TAGGTTGGAAGTAACTATTTATCGACAATTCTAAATTTTCTTTAGCAAGCTGAGATATTGTCGACATTTTCTCTGTCCCAGATTAACCATTTATAGATAAAAGGTTGAAACGCTATATCTCTTACCCGTTGTTGAGCATCTCTTAGGTAAAATCAGCAGATGTCAGTTCGCGCCATTAGGGGAGCGATCCAAATTGAAGCGGACACATCGGCTTTGATGAAGGACGCGGTCATCGAATTGATGTCTGCAATTTTCGAGCGAAACAACCTAACCCCGTCAGATTTGATCTCGGTTTTGTTTACCTGCACGCCAGATATCACCAGTGACTTTCCAGCGGCCTATGCCCGCGAACTTGGGCTCGAGAAGGTTCCGTTGATTTGTGCCGTTGAGATGAATGTTCCAGGCTCATTGCCCCGGACTATCCGCGCACTGCTGCATGTTGAAAGTAATTTGAGCCAGGAAGCGATTGGACATGTTTATTTACGCGGCGCCGTTGTTTTGCGTAAAGACATCGCGCAATGAGAGATGAGTTCTTGGGAATTAATCAGGTCAAGATCGTTGGCACGGGATTAATTGGAACATCGATAGCTCTGGGCTTGGCTCAGCATGGAGTAGGGCTCGAACTTGTTGATAGCGACAGCAATTCTTTGAGTTTGGCCAAAGATTTACTCTCCACAAGTATCAAGAGCGGAAAACCCGATCTGGTTGTCATCGCAACTCCACCAACTGATGTATTTGGAGCGCTTCAAGAGGAGTTCGAGCAAAACCCTCAATCGACATTTATAGATGTTGCAAGTACAAAATATAACCTTGTACAAAAGATAGAATCTTTATCGGCGTTATCGATGAATTTTGTGGGAACCCATCCCATGGCTGGGCGTGAGTTTTCGGGTGCCTCACACGCACAGGCTGATCTATTCCAAGGTAGAGCTTGGATTGTGACACCGACTAGCAGCACCAAAAATTCTTCACTTTCCCTTGCTGCACAGTTGGTTCAAATGTTGGGGGCAACGGTTTATGAAATGCCAGCCAAAGAGCATGATCAACTTTTGGCGCTAATTTCTCATCTACCCCAAATGGTTAGCACAGCCCTAGCCGCCACTCTTCAATCTTCTGAGCGCGAGGCAAAACTGGCCGGCCAGGGACTTAGGGACATGACACGCATAGCCGACAGCAACCCTGAGTTGTGGAGCCAAATCCTTCTGGAAAACCAGGGGTTTGTGTTGAACTGTCTTGAAGGTTTTGGTTTAGAGATCGAAGCATTAAAGAAGGCCTTGAGCACCTCCAGCAAGGATCAGATTGAGCAAATTTTCCGTCGCGGCAACGCCGGTCGGGCCAAAGTTGGCGGAAAACACGGCGCGCAATCACGAAACTATCAATATTTGATGGTTGTCATTAAGGATGAGCCGGGCGCATTAAGTAAGTTGTTTAACGAATGTGCCGCTATCAATGCCAATATCGAAGAGCTTTCAATTGAGCATTCGCCTGGTCAATTAACTGGTTTAATTACGTTGGCTTTTTCTCCGGAAGATGCATCTCGAGTTCATGACCATTTACTCAAAAAGAATTGGAAGGTTCATCTGCGATGACCATTGTTGTTGCGATGGATGGACCAAGTGGTTCTGGTAAATCCTCAACCTCGAAAGCAATTGCCAAACGTGCGGGTTGGCTATACCTAGATACTGGCGCTCTTTATCGTGCAGCCACCTGGCTAGCTATTCGCGAAACTATAGATGAACCCAAAGCATTGTTGGCGGCTCTTGAAAATAACCCGATAGTTTTCAAGACCGATCCCGATAATCCGATAACACTTTGTGGGGGAGTTGATATATCAACAGCGATTCGTTCACCCGAAGTTACATCTGCCGTAAGTCGTATCAGTGCCTGGCCGGAGTTACGTGAATCATTGCTTAGTTTGCAAAGAAAAATTATTGACAGTGCAAAAAATGGAATTGTTGTCGAGGGAAGAGATATCGGAACTGTTGTTGCACCTCATGCCCAACTAAAGGTTTGGCTGCAAGCAGATATAAATGCCAGAGCAATTCGCCGCGACCTTGAAGAAAAGAGTGCCAACATTTCATCGGGTGACTCACAGAAAGTGGCCGATGAATTGCAGTTACGAGATCAACAAGACTCTACTCGCGTTACTTCTCCATTGAGAAAAGCCGAAGATGCGATAGTTGTTGACTCAACAAATCTAACCTTGTCCGAGACAGTTGAATACATTTGGAATGTTTTAAAGCAGCGTTCATTAATTGGTCTACCCAAGGTGGTAATTGTTGGTCGCCCTAACGTCGGCAAATCAACGCTGGTCAACCGAATAATTGGCTCGCGCGAGGCGATTATCGAAGATGTACCAGGTGTTACCCGAGATCGGGTTTCCTATGAAGCAGAATGGAATGGCAAATCCTTCTTCGTGGTTGATACAGGCGGCTGGGAGCCAACCGCAGAAGGTATTGCGCTAAAGATTTCAGAAGCGGCGGAATCTGCAATCGTTGATGCAGACCTAGTTCTGTTTGTGGTCGATGCACAAGTAGGTCAACAATCTGATGATGATGCTCTTATTGGAGTTCTGCGCAAAAGCCGTAAACCTGTAATGCTGATTGCTAATAAGGTTGATAGTGAAAAAGATGAGTTGGAAGCGCATTCACTCTGGAATCTTGGATTAGGTGAACCGCATTTCATTTCCGCAGCTCATGGGCGCGGAAGTGGAGATTTGCTAGATGAGATTGTTTCCCGTTTGCCTGAAGTTGGCCAGAGCCGGATGGATGATGGTTTTCGCAGAATTGCAATTGTGGGCAGACCAAATGTGGGCAAAAGCAGTTTACTCAACTCTTTCGCAGGCACGTCGCGTGCTTTGGTGGATGATGCGGAAGGAACCACAAGAGATCCGATAGATGAATTGATTGATCTTGGTGATAAAACATGGAGATTCATAGACACTGCAGGTATCAGAAGAAGAGCACATCAAGCATCCGGCTCTGATTACTACGCGGCGCTGCGTACTGAAAGAGCGATTGAGAACGCTGAAGTTGTGATCATGATTATCGATGCCTCAATCCCAATTACTGAACAGGATTTAAGAATCATTTCGCTTGTGGAGGATTCTGGAAAAGCATTAGTCATCGGTATGAATAAGTGGGATTTGGTAGATGAAGATCGCAGGGTTTCATTAGACAAAGAAAGTGATAGAAACTTTGATCAGGTTGAGTGGGCCCAAAGAGTCAATATCTCGGCCAAGACTGGATGGCATAAGGACAAACTTTTGCCGGCTATTGAAAAAGCTCTGGATAGCTGGGAGAAGCGGGTGCCAACCGCAAAATTGAACTCCTTCCTCGGACAGTTAATTGGCAGTAACCCGCCACCGATACGGGGCGGCAAGCAACCGAAGATTCTCTTTGCAACCCAAGCCGGTATCGCCCCGCCAACCTTTGTCATCTTTGCAACTGAGTTTCTGGAGGCTTCTTACCGTAGATTTATCGAACGTCGACTCAGGGAGGAGTTTGGATTTTCTGGCTCCCCAATAAGGGTTTCGGTTCGAATACGTGAGCGATAAGGCGCAACGCTAGTATCAGCACCGCCTTACAAGCTCACGGGACGTAGCGCAGCTTGGTAGCGCACCAGGCTGGGGGTCTGGTGGTCGCAGGTTCAAATCCTGTCGTCCCGACATGTTAACGATTCCAAACCTGCTTACAGCTCTTCGTGCTGTGGGCATACCTGTATTTCTCTGGCTTGTTTTGGTCGCCGACCAACTCACTTTGGCTGTGGTTACCTTAGTAATCGCCGGAGCTACAGATTACTTTGATGGAAAACTGGCAAGAGCGCTCGGGCAGGAGAGTCGTTTCGGGGAGTTAATGGACCCGGCCGTAGACCGCTTATACATAATCACAGTTCTGATCGCGATGTTTGCCACGAAGGTGGTCCCACTTTGGGTCCTAATCGCTATATCCGCTCGGGATGTAATTCTTGGAGTCATCCTGATTTTGCTCAAGAGCAAAGGTTTTGGCCCTTGGAAAGTTACTTATCTAGGCAAAGCCGCCACATTCAACCTGCTTTACGCCCTGCCCTTGTTGCTTCTGACGGAATCAACAGAAGGTGTGATCGCTCAAACAGCCTTTATTTTTGGTTGGGGTTTTGCCGGCTGGGGGATAGCGCTATATCTATGGACTGGCTTAAGTTACGCTCGTGCTGGAATCAAAGATTTGCGGAATCCAACTCCGAGTATTTGAATAATCACCAAGCCATTGATTGCTAAAGATGAAAGGTTCAAATGTCGCAAACTCCTGAAGAGCTGAGATATACAAAAGAGCACGAGTGGATCCGTGAAACCAGTCCAAATAAGTATCAGGTTGGAATTACAGATTATGCGCAAAGTGCTTTAGGGGACATTGTGTACATACAACTTCCCAAAGTTGGAGATCTTCACAGCCAAGGCAAAGTATGCGGTGAGGTTGAATCTACAAAAAGCGTCTCTGAGATATATGCCCCTCTGTCGGGATCGGTCGTTGCAGTGAACAACAATCTTGACTCGGCTCCAGAACTCTTGAACCAGGACCCTTATGGATCGGGATGGATCTTTGAAGTAGAAGTGAGCGATGGTTCACAAATCTCTGCTCTGCTGGACTCAAAGGCTTACCAAGCTCTTATCTCTTGATTTCCGCCGCTTGACTCGCTTCAGCCAGACGCCTAGTGTGAGCCTCAAGGTTAAGGTTAGGTTTCAATAGCCCAACTAGCAGTTGGCCAGTAGTTGGTAAATGAGAAGCGGGGGAGGTTGGCATGCAAGACAAAATGCACAACCCAGATCTCACGACCACCATCAATCTAAGCGGTTTACGTTCAGTATCCGATCCGGTCTCTGCGTTGCTGGATCGCGCAACACAGGTTGAACAGGATGTGATTGCAGCTCTGCCAGAAGGTTCGGCAATGTTGGTGGTTCTAAGTGGCCCGGCACGAGGTTCAAGGTTCTTGATCAACTCAGAAGTCACAACTATTGGTCGTGCACCAGATAGCGACATTTTTCTTGATGATGTAACAGTCTCTCGTAAACATGCTCAGATCAACAAAACTGATTCTGGTTACTTGATTGTTGATTGCGGAAGTTTGAATGGCACATACGTGTCAAATGAAATCAAAGCTGAAGCCGTACTTTTTGATGGTGCAGAAATAAATGTTGGCAAATTTAAATTGCATTTCTTTATCGGGGGAAAGGTGAGGGCATGAGCGTTCCAGCTCGGGCATATTTAAGCATCGGAGAAGTTCTAGGAAAATTGCGATCAGAGTTTCCCGATGTAACAATTTCAAAGATTCGATTCCTAGAGTCAGAGGGATTAATTGAGCCACAGCGCACTCCATCTGGTTATCGTAAATTCACCACCACAGATTTAGAACGTTTGCGCTATGTATTGTTGGCACAACGTGACCAATACCTACCTCTAAAGGTAATCAAAGATAATCTGGATGCACTTGATAGAGGATTGCAACCCTCACAAACCCCTGGCGCGGCGCCCGCCCCACGACTTGCGACAATTGACGGCTCTATCGCCCCTAGTGCTTTCGTAGAACAAACAGAGATGAAGTTGTCTCGTGATGAACTCTTGTCGATATCAGGATTGAAAGAAGAGCAATTAGTTGAACTAGAAGGTTATGGTTTGATTTCAATTAAGGGAAGACATTACGACGGAGATGCATTAACGGTGGCCAAAGTTGTTGCAGAGATTTCCGCCTTCGGAATCGAAGGTAGACATCTTCGTGCCTTCAAAACCGCAGCCGATCGCGAAGTAGGTTTAGTGGAGCAGGTAATCACTCCGCTGATGCGTCAGAAAAACCCTGAATCCAAGGCTCGGGCCCAAGAGGTCTCTCGTGAGATTGCCTCTTTGTCTGTGCGACTTCATGCTGCTCTAGTGCGATCTGGGCTCAATAGAGCTCGATGAATTTTCACGCCGTAGATGTAATCGGGGTGAGGGTCGAGATGCCCTCCAACCAACCAATAGTCCTGCTGAAGGAGATTGGTGGCCCAAAGTACTTACCTATTTGGATTGGCGCCGTTGAAGCGACTGCAATTGCCTTTGCACAACAAGGCGTTACCCCGCCAAGACCCCTAACTCATGATTTGATGAAGGATGTCCTGACCTCATTGGGTGTTGATTTGGAATCGGTTCATCTCACCGAGATGCGCGACGGCATCTTCTACGCTCTAATGAATTTCCAAGGGGGAGTGACAGTCTCTTGTAGGCCCAGCGATGCCATCGCGTTGGCGCTGCGAACTGGAGCACCCATTCTGGCCAGCGAGGGGTTGTTGGATGAAGCTGGGATTGAGATCCCTGAGCAACAAGAGGATGAAGTGGAGCGGTTTAAGGAGTTCCTAGATCAGATAAATCCAGAGGACTTTGCGGGGTAGAACCCTAAACCTTAGGTAGAGGTTTTAGGTGTGTCGGTTATTGAAACCCTCAACTCGTAGTTCTACCTTTCTCCTTGTCCTTAACTTCCCAAAGGATCCTTCCCCGGGTCATTCAAGAGATATGCGAGGCTTCCCCTCATGAGCACAAACGACCAACCAGAGTTGGGTTATCGTGGTGCATCAGCATGTGCAGCTGCTGGAATCTCATATCGACAATTGGATTATTGGGCGCGGACAGGTTTAGTTGAACCAACGGTAAGAACCGCTTCAGGTTCTGGCACTGCAAGGCTTTATGGATTCAAAGACATCTTGGTTTTGAAGATTGTAAAGCGCCTCTTGGATACTGGTGTTTCATTACAAAACATCAGAACAGCTGTCTCACATCTTCGTGAGCGGGGCGTAGAGGATTTGGCTCGTATCACTTTGATGAGTGATGGTGCCTCAATCTATGAGTGCACAAACTCGGAAGAGATCTTTGATCTACTACAAGGCGGCCAAGGGGTTTTTGGTATCGCTATCGGAAAAGTTTGGAACGAGGTCGAAGGATCACTTTCCCATCTCCAAGCCGAAAATTTTCAAGATGGCACGGTTCAGGCCGCTGTTGCCGGAGATGAATTAGCGGCACGACGCAAATTACGCGGGGCGTAAATCAAGGTTAAGCCTTATTGTTCTCGCTATGTCACGGCGAGATTTTGCTGACCGTCATATAGGACCGTCAGAAGAGAACATCAATGCGATGCTGGAGTTTCTCGGTTACAACTCCTTGGATTCATTTATCGCAGATGTCTTGCCTGATTCAATAAAGTTACATGAAGAGTTTGGCAGGGCGTTACCTGGTGGAATATCCGAGGTAGAAACAATCGCAGAGCTGCGAAAGTTAGCTAGCGAAAACCAAATTGCCGATTCACTAATTGGTATGGGGTATTACGGAACCATTACGCCGCCAGTAGTACTGCGAAATGTTTTGGAAAATCCTGCTTGGTACACCGCATACACGCCATATCAACCGGAAATTAGTCAGGGAAGACTCGAGGCGTTATTTGCCTTCCAAACCATGGTGAGTGATTTAACAGGACTGCCGATTTGCAACGCCTCGATGTTGGATGAATCAACAGCTGCCGCCGAAGCAATGACGCTTGCTCGTCGCAGCTCGAAACATGATGACAATGCACGATTTGTAATTGATTCACGGGTACATCCACAAACTCAAGCGGTAGTAATTACCCGCGCAAAACCATTAAAGATTCCGGTTGAGGTTTTGGATTTGTCGGAAGGCATTGATGCCAGCAACACCTTCGGCATTTTGTTGCAGTATCCAGATACCTTTGGAACTTTGCAGGATTTCTCTGATGTTATAACCAAAGTGCACGACAACAACGGATTTGTAGTTATGGCAACAGATTTACTGGCACTAACACTGGTGAAATCCCCAGGGGAGTGGGGAGCAGACATTGCAGTTGGATCTGCTCAACGCTTTGGTGTTCCTATGGGTTTCGGTGGACCACATGCTGGATTTTTGTCGGTCAGAAATGGATTAGAAAGAGCGTTGCCCGGGCGTTTAGTCGGACAAAGCATCGACAATCATGGAAACCCAGCATTGCGCTTGGCGCTTCAAACCCGTGAACAACACATACGTCGAGATAAAGCCACAAGCAATATTTGCACCGCTCAAGTGCTTCTTGCAGTTATTGCTGCCTTCTACGCTGCATGGCATGGTCCGGAAGGTTTGAAAGAGATAGCGGTTAGAGTTCATAAACATGCACGGAGCTTTGCTGCTGTGGTTAAGCGCGCCGGCTTTGAACTTTTGTCTCCAAACTTTTTCGATACTGTAACTTTTTTTGCATCCAACGCCGACGCATTGGTTGAAAGCGCTGCCAAGGCCGGGATAAATGTTCGCAAAATTTCTGGGGGAGTGAGCGTTGCCTTTGATGAGCGCACTACCGTCCAGCTCATTGAAAAACTGTGCAAAGCTTGGGGATTAACCTCCATAAAGGGCGAAGAAGTTGGCGGGTTGCCAGCGCTTCGGGAAACCAAATATCTGCTTCACCCGATTTTCAACTCTTATCACTCAGAGACTGCGATGCTGCGCTACATAAGATCGCTGTCTGATAGAGATTTGGCGCTAGATCGAACCATGATTCCGTTGGGGTCATGCACCATGAAGCTCAATGCAACAACGGAGATGGAAGCGGTTACCTGGCCAGAGTTTGGCGATTTACATCCCTTTGCACCTGCCTCTCAAAGCCAAGGGACCAGACGTTTGATCTCCGAGTTATCCAAATGGTTGGTGGATATCACCGGCTACGACGCGGTGTCTTTGCAACCAAATGCAGGCTCACAAGGGGAGTTCGCTGGTCTACTAGCGATTAAGAACTATCTCGAAGCAAAGGGAGAGGGAGATCGAGACATCTGTCTGATCCCATCAAGTGCTCACGGAACCAACGCAGCAAGTGCGGTGATGGCGGGAATGCGTGTGGTTGTTATCGCCTGTGATGAACAGGGAAATGTTTCAATCGATGACCTAAAGGCCAAAATAGCTGAGTATGAAGGCAAGTTGGCGGCTTTGATGGTGACCTATCCATCTACTCATGGAGTTTTTGAAGCGGCCATAACTGAAATCTGCGGATTAATTCATGATGCCGGGGGTCAGGTTTATGTTGATGGTGCAAATCTAAATGCATTAGTTGGCTTAGCTAAACCAGGAAAGTTTGGCGCTGATGTTTCTCATTTAAATCTTCACAAAACTTTCTGCATTCCGCATGGTGGAGGAGGCCCTGGAGTTGGACCAGTAATTGCACGAAAGCATTTGGCTCCTTACCTGCCAAATCATCCACTTGATTCAACTGCAGGGCCAATAACAGGTCCTGGGCCAATAAGTGCAGCCCCATTCGGTTCAGCGTTAATTTTGCCAATCTCATGGGCGTATATTCGAATGATGGGTGCCGATGGATTAACAAAAGCCACCCAAGTAGCAATTTTGTCCGCCAATTACATCTCCAAGAAACTGCAGGATGTTTTCCCAACTCTTTACGCAGGACATAGTGGATTGATCGCCCATGAGTGCATCATCGATGTTCGCGAAATCAACAAACAAACCGGCGTAACTGTTGATGACATTGCTAAGCGGTTGATGGATTTTGGTTTCCATGCACCGACCATGAGCTTTCCAGTTGCAGGTACATTGATGATTGAACCTACCGAGAGCGAAGATTTGGCGGAGATTCACCGCTTTATTGCGGCGATGCGGCAAATTGGACAAGAGATCGCTGATATCCAGGCAGGCAAAATCTCAGTAGAGGATTCGGCGCTACGCCATGCTCCACATACCGCTGAAGATGTTGTTGCTGACAATTGGGATCGAAAATACTCAAGACAGAGCGCAGCTTTTCCTGGTGGCGCTCAAACAGGTCTCACCAGGCGCGGAAAGTATTGGCCGACGGTTGGCAGGATCGATGGGGCGTACGGGGATAGGAACCTGGTGTGCGCCTGCGAGCCGATTTCTGAGTTGGCAATCAATTAATCTTACTTAACATAATGTAGATTATCGGATAAATATTCCACTCTTTCTCATACCCAAAACCAGGCCGATCAGCGCGACGAGCATCCAGAATTCACTTCCTAACCGGCTAGCCAGTGATTCAGAGCCGCTCTTACTCAGGGTCATATCCAAAGCTTTCGGCTCAAATTTTGGGGCTGACTTAACAATCTTTCCTTGAGAATCTATGTGGGCTGAATAGCCAGTTGTACTGACCACCGCAAAATCTTTCCTTAGTTCAGCGGCTCTGGCTTGAGTGATTTGTAGCTGCTGGGCGGCCTGTGCGCTATCTCCAAATGTGGCGTTATTGGTTTGGGCAATCAAAAAGTCCATCCCGTTGGCTCCATTTTTAATGTGGTCATCATCCAATACTTCAAAACAGATGAAACTTTGGAAT
>CAZIAI010000003.1:69694-73428 GCA_964536895.1 uncultured Clavibacter sp. | reverse complement strand
CCAACTCTTCCCCAGCCAAATCCCCCAAAAGGAAATTTCATTCTCAATAACTCGATAAAGAGAAAACCTGAACCGAAAAGCAGTACGCCTTTTAAACTTCTTTGGATCGGCAGCAAACCCAGAAGAGAAAAGAGCAGGCCCTCCCCGAGCGCCAAAATAAGCCATGGCGCAGCTCCAACATAGGTGGAACTCCAATGCAGCAACAGGGCAAAAAAACTGAATCCAGAGGTAAAGGAAAGTGCAACCCGATTGCGTAACCTTTGATCGGTAAGGCTCCAGTAAAGCAGCGCCAATCCAACAAAAGCTGCGGGCCAAAACTCCAAAGGTGCGAATGCCGCCCAAAGTGCGACTCCAGAGAAAAGAGCGGCGATTAACCTAAGTTTCATTGCCATCCCAAGGCACTTAGCAAACGATCAACGCTTGCCCCAAGCCCATAATCAGATTTAAATTGCAGTAAGTAATCCAAGTTTTCTGCCCTCTTCGGAATTTGATAATCATGCTTAGGTAACCGAACATCTCTTGCACATCCAACAAGTCTTTCTGCATTTCTGGCATACTCAATATCAGCTAAAAGCTTTTTGCGATGTGTATTACCAAGTCTTTGATCTTCACTTTCAGCAGCTGCAATAACTTCAGACATATTTGAAAAATTTCGAGCTATTTCCGCCGCGCCTTTTTCACCAATGCCCCTTATGCCTGGAAGACCATCAGAAGCATCTCCGCGAATCATGGCAAATAATGCGTATCGCTCCCCCGGTATTTCATACTTGCGAGCAATCCAGTCAAGGTCAACAAGATCATGATTACTGACACCTTTGGCCAGATAGGCAACTGAAACGTTGCGTTTGTCATCTACCAATTGAAACAAATCACGATCTCCAGTAACTATTCGGATCGGACCCTCTTCATTTACCGACAATGTAGCAATTACATCATCGGCCTCGTAATCATCAGCGCCCACTAAGGCAATGCCAGCTGCATCGAAAAAGTCAGTAATGATAGGGATCTGTGGCGTTAGTAGATCCGGCTCTGCTTCCTCTTCACCTTCATCATCAACTCGGTTCAATTTGTAATCTGGGTACAAAGCTACGCGCCATGATGGTCTCCAATCACCATCAAGACACAATGCGATCCGATCTGGTCTGTATTGAGAAACTAAGCGTGCGGTCATATCGATAAAGCCTTTGACCGCATTTACCGGCTCCCCCTGCGGTGATAACAAGGTATCTGGCATTCCATAGTAAGCCCGATACCAAAGAGATGCGCTATCAATCAGTAATAGTGTCACGCGACCACCGCCGAATAAGCGATAACACCGCGATCTACTCGCTTTAATGCCTCTCGGCATAATGGCTGTAACTCGGGTTTTGCATTCATTAGCTGTCCTAGTAGGTCGATGATCTGCCGCATAGATCTAACAAAGTCGCCGACAACTATGTCAGTCTCTCTGAGAATTGATTGCAGTGAATTGCCATTGGCCCAACGGTACGCGCTCCATGCCAGGTCAAAGTTTGGCTCTCGCTGTGGGGTGACACCACAGGACTCTTCGAGAGTGACTATGCGCGACCAAAATTTAATGATTTGGGGCATGACATTTTCAATACTTCTCGGCAGCCTTGGAGTTCGACTGCGCTCTCCTCGTCCTTCATAAATAAGTGCCGACAAAATACCTACTAAATCTGACGCTGAAACTTCGCTTAGCACAGAGCTGTTTATCAACTCTGCAAGTAGTAGATCAGTCTCTGCATAAACCTTGGAAAGGATTACTCCTTGTTTTGTAACCCGACCTTGTTCTAAGTAGCCCAACTCCTCCAGTACTTCACAAACTCGATCGAAGGTTCTGGGTATGACATTAGTTCTGCTTTCCATCCTCTGTTTCAATCCTTGCGTTTCGCGCATTAATCGATGTGCCTTCTCAATAGTGCGAGCATGTGATTCTCTCTCAGGGCATTGATGACAGGGATGCTGTTTCATCAAGCGGCGGATATCTGAAATTTCTTCCTCAATTCGGGCGTGATGAGATCTGCGACTTCCGGACACATTACGTCTCTGACTAAAGGCGGCTTCTAACTCCTTAATTTGAAATCTGAACTCCATGTACTCATCAAAATTTCCCAAATGACATTCAACTTCTCGCTTGATCTGAGAGACCACAGCTTCATTCTTAGAGATCTGTTTTGCTAAGCCAACCACAGCTTTATCTGCCTGGAATTGAGCAAAGGAGGCACCCAAGGATTCACGGGCTCTCTCTTGGCCGAACCGCATCACTAAATTTGCGCTCATATTGTACGTTGGGGAAAAGCTGGATTTAAGAGGATAGGTACGAGTGCTTGCCAATCCAGCCGCCATTCCACTATCAATCTGTTCACTCCATAAAATCAATGCGTTGCCTTCAACATCAATCCCTCGCCTGCCGGCTCTTCCAGTTAGTTGTGTGTACTCCCCCGGCGAGATCGCTGAATGTGTCTCACCATTCCATTTCACTAGTTTTTCCAAGACAACTGACCGAGCTGGCATGTTAATGCCAAGCGCTAGAGTTTCAGTTGCAAAGACGATTTTGAGCAAACCCTTTTGAAACAACTCCTCTACTGTCTCCTTGAACATGGGCAACAAGCCAGCATGATGGGAAGCGATTCCTCGCTCGAGAGCCGCACTCCACTCATAAAAACCCAGAACCCCGAAATCTTCATGCGGCAGTTCGTGGGTTCGCAGCGCTATAACTTCACGAATTTCTTCACGTTCTTCAGTATTAGTGAGTGACAGCCCTTCTCTGATGCAGGTTGTGACAGCCGCATCACATCCAGCACGGGAAAAGATGAAGAAAATTGCTGGAAGGAAACCTCTTGCTTGAAGTTTCTCGACGATTTCGGGACGGGTTAAACTTTTGATTGTTGAGTACCGTTGCTCTTTCCAGGATTGACCCGGCAATCGTTTTACAGAGTTCCTCTCTAATCGAACAATTTCAGGATTGACCCGACCTTCATCTACAAACAGGTCAAGAATTCTGTTTCCAATAAGAATGTGCTGATACAAAGGCACAGGGCGGATTTCGCTGAGAACCACATCTGTTTCACCTCGAACAGTTTTCAACCATTCGCCAAACTCCTCTGCATTTGAAACTGTGGCCGAAAGGGAAACCACCTGAATTCGCTCTGGTAGATGAATCAGAATCTCTTCCCATACCGCTCCTCGAAACTTGTCGGCTAGATAATGAACCTCATCCATCACCACATACCCCAGATCATCAACACTTGATACATCGGCGTAAATCATGTTCCGCAAAACCTCTGTTGTCATAACAACTATCCGAGCTCCACTATTTATGGAGGAATCACCGGTAAGCAAACCAACCTCTGAATCACCGTAGACCGATACCAACTCTTGATATTTCTGATTTGAAAGAGCTTTTATGGGGGTTGTGTAAAAGCAACGGTTTCCAAAATGTTCCGACAAAAAGGTGGCAAACTCTCCAATGATGGTCTTTCCGGCCCCGGTTGGCGCAGCGATTAATACGCTCTTGCGCTCCTCGAGGCTGTGACAACCAGCCAGCTGGAATTCATCGAAGGCAAAGCTATAACGCTCCATAAAACGAGCGGTTAGCTGATACTTGCCGCGCTGTTTAGCTGCGGCATATCGCTCCGCAGGGGTTTTCTCATTCATTTGCGCCACACAAGTAGAGCATCTTTTTTGACAGTAGCTTTGATTGGTAAATCACCCATTCGCTCTCCGTCAGC
>CAZIAI010000003.1:63859-69594 GCA_964536895.1 uncultured Clavibacter sp. | reverse complement strand
TTTGTTTGCCCGCTCGTTAACCAGTGAATCAAATCCTGTGCTGAGAATTTCGGCAAAATACCGGCCATTTACCTGTCCAACATCAACATATTCAGGTTGTTTATTTAGAAAAACTGCAAAATTTGAAAGGGGTTCACGGATGTTTAATCCAAGAGTTCGGGCAAAGTCATTGCCAGTGCCAGCCGGAATTAAACCCATCGGAATATCGGTATCTGCCAACTGTTGAATGGCGATATTTACCATTCCATCTCCGCCTACAACTAGAACTCCTTTTGGCTTGTTTTCTGAAACTTTGCCTAGAAATTCTTTTAAGTTTTGAGATGCGCTAGTTGGGTTCTGTCCTGAAAGATCCACAAAATTCTCACCAGAATTGCGCAGTAGCTCAATTAGGGCTGATTTTACTTGGGCACCTTTTCCGCCCGCAGATTTTGGGTTACAAAATAGAGCCCACATGAACTAGTTTTCTAATTCGTCAATAGCAGACACTTCATCTATCGGAGCAGCTTCATCATCGGAGTACTGTCGACTTTTCTTATCCCTGCGTTTGTCAACCAAAAGTGCGATTCCACCGGCTCCAAAGTAGAAGAAAATTAGAGGTAGGGCCAGCGCAGCCATAGATAACGGATCTGCAGTTGGGGAAAATGCGGCGACGAAAAAGGTGATGGCGAAGATGGCGAAACGCCAGGGTTTTAATATCGATTTCCCAGAAAGCAAACCAATGAGGTTAAACGAAACCAGAAACACCGGTAGTTCAAAAGCTAATCCAAATATCAAAATCAACCTCAAAACAAAATCGAGATAATCATCAAATCGGATTAGGTTGTTTAGGGATTCAGGAGTGAATCCAAACAACACCTCAATAGCTAACGGTAAAACGATGTATGCAAGAAATGCTCCGATGGCAAAGAAAGGTGTAGCTGCGATTATGAACAAAATTGAATTTCGTTTTTCTTTGCGATGCAGCGCAGGAGCTATAAAGGCCCAAAGTTGATAAAGCCAGAACGGCGCAGAAAGGATAACTCCCGTCAGGAAAGAAACTTTGAGTTGCAGGTTGAGAGGTCCAAGAACGCCGCTGATAAATAATGCGCCACAGTTATCAGCACCCGTCTGTTGCGCTAGCCGCAGATCACAAACCGGATCTGCCAAGGTGGCGATGATGTCGTTGTAGTTGACCCAGCCGACCGCGCTGAAGATCAAGATGAAAAATGCGGAACGAATTACCCTCTTTCGAAGTTCACGAAGGTGATCCAGGAGTGGCATAGTGCCACGGTTCTTGCGTGCCATAGCCCCTCATCTTGATGAAACCGATGATGGAGAGAAACTCTTTAGTTAGAGCTCTTGTCTCCGTCTTCCTCTTTCTTGTCCTCTTTATTCAGTTCTTTAACTTCGCTCTTGAAGATTCGCAGAGAACGGCCAAGGGAACGGGCAGAGTCCGGCAATCTCTTAGCGCCGAAGAGAATAACTACGACGAGAATAAGTAGGAGCCAGTGTGAAGGTTCGCGCAATCCGAACATGATTTCTGCCTTTCGTGACCTATGAGGTAAGACCCGTACGCTACCACGCAGCGCCATCTGAACGGCTAAGCGATAGCTCCTTACTAGCCCCGGCTTACTCCCGAATATCCATCGAATATCCCTCGAGGGCGGATTTGGCCGCAGAGGAAATATCACGCCTTAAGGACTCCGGTTGGAGTAGTTCAACATTTGGATCGCTGATAACCACTCTTTTGATCCAAGAACTCTGATAAACCTGCATGCGGTAATGGCTGTCCCCCATAGGTTGTAACAAATCTTTATGTTTCAGGTAGAAATCTGATTGATCCGACTCGATGCGCAATACAACTTCTGAACTGTTCAGATTCTCCGAGCCATTTGAAGCACTGTCCATTGAAGCATCCAGCACTATAGCTTCAGTAATCTGACTTAGATTGAAGGTTCGTCGGGCGTTTACCTGATGGCAAAAAGCATTGACCAGGGTCTTGTTACTTTCCACCACAATTGAAACTGGGGTTATATCTCGTGATGAAATTTCATCTTTGGCGAGATTCAGATACTTGATATGAAGCGATTTTGAATCATCGATGGCTTTCTCGATAACAGACAAGATGATTCTCTCGCGATCTAGTTCTACATAAATCGCCTCTTGAGGAATCGTGTTGCTAAATGTTGCATCCAATTTATTCTTGATTGCCTTTACCTTTTTGGAAAATACCTCATCTTCCAATACAAGTTGATAAAGAGCGCCAAGTGCTATGCGGGAAATTATTGCCTCCGAGTAATCGAGATTGCGTGGTGATTTTAGATTTTGAGGGTCTTTAACAACCACGAAATCATCTTCAAAAGATATGTCGATCAACTCAAGAGGTGTGTAGCCCGGTAAGCCACAAACAAACAGCAGATTGAGATCTTTAATGATTTCCTCGCGGGTTACAGAAAATGCCTTCGCCAGCTCATCAATCCGTATGCCTTGATTAGCCAAAAGGAACGGCACTAAATCCAATAGACGGATAGCTCTTGATGCGGCGGTTTCAATCATGAAAAATTCGCTACTTTCTTTAGTCGATCATGCACTAAATCAAGCACTTCAATTGGTTCAACTACAAAAACGCTGTCGTGGAACCACAAAACTTGTTCCGCCGCATCCTCTATTGACTCGGCGTCAAAGGTCAATAGGTCCCAATCTGAATCTGCGCTGTCGAGAATTTTGGCTTTGCGGCGAATCAACTCTGCTTGATTCTTGCGCACCTTCACCTTTATCTCTAACTGATCTCGTTGCAACATGATGAGATAGTCCTTGATATCGAAATCATCTGGGATTTCAAAAACATCACGTTTCTTGGACAAATCTATAGAACCAACAATTCGAGAAAGCTTGAACACTCTTATGTCATCTTTTTCGGTGTCTTCACCGACCAGGTACCAAGAACCGCGCCAGTTACTAATGCCGAATGGATTGACGGTGCGAGCAGTTGAGTGAGCTTGATTCCCTTTTTTGTAATTGAATGAGATTGTGCTGCGTGAAGCCAACGCCTTTGTAATCTCCACTAGCCCAGATTCAACATCCAAAATCGAATTAGATGAACCAGCAATTGCGGTTAATGGTTCAGCGAAAGAATCCTTTCCAGCCACCCGTCTGGCGGCATTCAAAGCCTGGTCTTCTAACTCGCTTGAGCGCCACAATCCAAGAGCGGTCGAGATTATTGCCAATTCATCTGTTGAAAAAGATTTGGTGGGCAAACTGTAGGTTTCTGGCTTTATACGATAACCAGGCTCATCCTCAAACAAAGGATCCTGCGAGGAAACTTCAATCTCAATACCCATTGAGCGCAGATCATCCTTGTCCCTTTCGAACATCCTCTCTTTTGTTTCAGGTGAGCCGGAATAACCGGCAACTCTCTGAAAGATTTCGCTTTTGCGCATGTAGCGTCGAGAGTTCAATAGGGCCATGGTCAGATTTACTAATCTTTCGGTCTTGGCCTGGCTCATAGTGAGGCAGATTAGCCTGAACCCTCATCTTGAGCCCGACATCTTTGAGTATCGGGGATTTTTGCTTGATAAGGTTGTCCTATGAGCGCATCGCCATTGGTAGGGACATCGAAAAAACTATTTATAGCAACGTTAGCGGGGGTGCTTGCTTTAACCGGCTGCACAACAGATGGAGGTGCGCCTTCAAACTCCCCCATGGGCAATACATCAGAATCTTCTCAAAATGAAAGCACAACTAACTCTGGAGGAAACATGCCCACCGTATCCGGCGAAGCAGGTCAGGCGCCTCAATTAACTGCGCCACAAGGTAATCCGCCCGCCACTTTGGAGATTGAAGATGTAATCGTGGGCGATGGAGCTCTCGCTGGAGCTAACTCCACACTTACAGTGCATTACACATTGATGGCTTGGTCCACTGGTGAAGTTGTTGAATCCTCTTGGAATGGCCAGCCTGCAACCTTTCCATTAGCCCAAGTTATTGCTGGATGGCAACAAGGCATTCCTGGCATGAAGGTGGGTGGTCGACGCTTACTAGTGATTCCACCAGATCTGGGTTATGGAGCTGCCGGTGGTGGACCAATTGGACCAAATGAAACCTTAATTTTCGTGGTGGATCTGCTCGCCGTCAGTTAATTCACCGTTAGTAGCTTCAACAGCTGCTGATTTTGAAGGACGTCTTTTTCTTCTGATTGGTGAAACTCCATCTGGCAATCTTCTTGTCAGAAGTAGAAAACCAGTGTGCGCATTCATTGAGTGCATTGGTCGAACTGCGAGTCCTTCATGGTGCCAACCACGCAATAATGTTTCGAAGCTCTCCGGTTCGGAGAAACGCATAGAGGCCTTGATAGCTTCGGCAACCTTTGAAAGTTGGGTTGTTGTTGCCACATAGCAACAAAGGACTCCTCCCGGTTTTAACGCCTGCGCCGCAATTTCTAGGGCATCCCAAGGGGCAAGCATGTCAAACACAACTCGATCAAAATCTTGGCTGAACTGGCCTTCCTGAACCCGTGCATTAACTAGCTTCCAGTTATCGGGCATTTGGCCAAAATAATTTCTAACGTTGCTTCGAGCGTTCTCAAAAAAATCAGCACGCTCCTCGTAGGAGACTAGTTGGCCAGACCCAATTGCTCTAAGCAATGAAATGGATAACCCACCACTACCTGCTCCAGCTTCCAATACTTTGGCGCCTGGGAAAACATCCGCAAAACCCACGATGATTGCAGAATCTTTAGGGTAAATGATTGTCGCGCCTCGAGGCATTGATAAGACGTAATCATTTAGCAGCGGTCGCATTACCTGATAAGCAGTGCCTGAGTTGCTTCGTAGTGTGCTGCCTTCGGGTAAACCGATAATCTCATCATGATTTATCCAACCCTTATGCGAGTGCCACTGACCACCTTTTTGAAGATAGAAGGAGTACATCTTCCCTTTTTCATCGGTCAATTGAACCCGATCACCTTCGCGTAACGGACCACTTCCTAAACTGCGCATCTGATGATTATCCCCTAATTGCTCACGGTGGCAAAAAGTTTAGTTATGGTTGAGTAATCCACGCCGTGCAAAGTAGGAAGATGGATGACCTTGTCTGCAAGTGGCAACTGAGTTACGTGCGGGACTCCAAGTACATGTGCCTGCGAAGCAATTGCGGCATTCATTCCCGTTATTGAATCCTCGATGATTAGGCAACGCTCAATATCTACCTGGAGGTGTTTGGCAGCTTTCAGATAACCTTCTGGGTGCGGCTTAGAAAGTTCAACATCATCATTCGAAATCGTAATCTGAAAAACTTCGCCTCCAATTCCCTCCAATACCGAGTCAACTAAGGCTCTAGAGGATGCGCTGACCAAGCCAAGGGGCAAGTTGAGTGAGAGCATCTCGCGCAAAAGATCTCCAGCGCCCGGAGCAAATTCCACCCCTTGAGCAAATCTAGATTCCATTCTCTCTAACAGTTCCATGGTTAATTGCATGGGTGAGAGATTGGCTACTTGATCATGACGCAACTTCTCGCGCATCAATCCTTCAACTCGAGTCATCGGACCACCAACGCAAGCAATGGCATCCGCCTCGCTCCAGGTAACGCCGTAATCCCGCATCAGCAGGGTTTCTTGTTCGATCCACAAAGGTTCGCTATCGACTAAAGAACCATCCATGTCCCAAAGAACTGCCTCAAATGCGAAATCCGAAAATGGCGTGAATTCACTAGTTTGCATTGAAGTACTTTGCTTCTGGATGATGGACGATGATGGCCGA
>CAZIAI010000003.1:51300-63759 GCA_964536895.1 uncultured Clavibacter sp. | reverse complement strand
GTGGCATCACTTACGGATTGCCCCATGGTTACGACATGGAAAGCAACCACATCAATTTCGCCGGAATCCTTAGAACGGAAGAAGTCGCTTATGCACAATCTACGATCCCGTCGCTGCCTTGGAAAGCTAAAGCGGGTTCGCTCCTGACCTTTTAGATCACCTTCGTGATGAAGAATAATCAGATCATTACCTTCGCTGTAGCAGGGAAAGTACCCGTAAACCACAGCCGCATTCAGCCATCCCTGCGCAACAGCCTCGTTAAGCAAGGCACGCAATCTTGGTCGTCCTTCTGTTTCCACCATGGACTCATAAGAATCTTTATTGGTTTTCATCCCCCATTGGCCAACAAACAGAGCTCGTTCATCAAGCATTGAGCTGTAATCTGCCAATGCAATTCCTTTGACTACTCGTGAACCAAAGAATGGCGGATTAGGTATTGGATTTAGATGGGACACATCGCTTCTAGTGGTGTCGGTGGTGTCAACTCCATCAACTCGCGCAACTCGAGTTCTACGTTCCTTCAATGGCGGCAACACGACGCCGGGAACGCCCTTTTTCTGGCCCATGATTGCATCCATAAGGGACAGACCTTCGAATGCATCTCTCGCGTATCGAACGGTGCCAGGGAAACTACCTGCCAGATCACTCTCGACAAAGGTTCGAGTTAGCGCAGCACCGCCAAGCAAAACCGGCCACTTCTCCGCCAGTCCTCGCGACTCAAGCTCCTCTAAATTCTCTTTCATTATTACCGTTGACTTCACCAAGAGTCCGCTCATGCCAATAACATCAACATCTGCTGCAAGTGCAGCATCAACTATTTGATTAATGGTTTGTTTGATTCCGATGTTTACAACTCGGTATCCGTTGTTGGTGAGAATTATGTCCACCAGATTCTTACCTATGTCGTGGACATCTCCTTTTACAGTTGCTAACAGGATAGATCCTCGATCTGTTGAATCTGCCTTTTCCATAAATGGCTCGAGTAGTGCAACCGCGGTTTTCATAACTTCAGCTGACTGCAGTACGAATGGGAGTTGCATCTCCCCCTTACCAAATAATTCCCCAACCGTTTTCATGCCATCTAGCAACAAGTCATTGATGATCGTCAATGGAGCGATTCCACTCTGGCGTGCCTCAGCTAAATCACCCTCAAGCCCTTGTTTCTCGCCATCAATAATGCGTCTCTTCAATCGTTCAGGAAGTGGAAGTGCCGCGAGCTCTGCCGCTCGACTCTGGCGGGTACTTGATACCTCTACCCCTTCAAAAAGCTCTAGGAACTTTGCTAATGGGTCATAGGTGCAGTTGTCGCCGTCAAAGACCCTACGATCATAAATCAGATCTAGAGCAACGGATTTTTGCTCTTCTGGAATCTTGGCTATAGGAGTGATTTTGGAAGGGTGAACAATCGCGCTATCAAGGCCCACTTTGACCGCTTCATTCAAGAAAACAGAGTTCAGAACGATACGTGCAGCAGGATTTAATCCAAATGAAACATTGCTAACACCTAATGTTGTTTGCACCTCAGGATGTTCTAGTTTCAAATCCTTGATTGCGTTAAGAGTCTCTATTCCATCTCTTCGTGTTTCTTCCTGCCCGGTGGCAATTGGAAAAGTGAGGCAGTCGATGATTATGTCGGATTTTGCAATATTCCAGTTCTGAGTTAGGTCATCAATTAAGCGCCGTGCAACTTTCAACTTCCATTCCGCCGAGCGCGCTTGACCCTCTTCATCGATTGTTAGTGCAACTAAAGCAGCTCCATGCTCTTTTGCTAAAGGCATGATTTTTGCAAAACGTGAATTTGGTCCATCTCCATCTTCGTAATTCACGGAGTTGATGACACAACGACCGCCAAGGTTTTCCAACCCCGCTTGTAGCACTGCTGGTTCTGTTGAGTCGAGAACAATAGGCAAAGTAACCGCCGTTGAGAGACGTTTCGCAAGCTCCGTCATATCAGAAACACCATCGCGACCGACATAGTCAACGGACAGGTCCAGCATATGAGCACCTTCGCGCACTTGATCTTTTGCTATGTCAACGCATTTTTGCCAATCCTGAGCCACTAATGCATCTCTAAATGCTCTACTGCCATTTGCATTTGCTCGCTCACCGATGGCCATGTAAGTGTTGTCTTGTCTAAATGGAACAAATTGATAGAGCGATGATGCGCCTGCCTCCAAGACTGGTTTTCTCTCGGGAAGAGCTCTTGCTTTTAAGCGTTTTGCTACCGCCGCTAGGTGTTCTGGCGTTGTGCCACAGCAACCACCAATCAAGCCAACACCATACATTTGAACAAATTGCTCTAGGGATTCAGCTAGCTCCTCAGGGCCAAGAGGGTAAAAGGCACCACCATTTTGCAAAACAGGCAACCCAGCATTGGGCATGCAAGAAATTCCCACCAGAGAAGATTTACTTAATGATCTAAGGTGCTCGCTCATCTCACTAGGCCCGGTTGCACAATTCATGCCGACAAGATCGACACCTAATGCGTACAACGAATTTAGTGCTGCTCCAATTTCAGAACCCAACAACATAGTTCCAGTTGTTTCCACCGTTACTTGAGCTATTAAGACAATGTCGCGATCAGAATCTTGAATCGCTTGCCTTGCACCATTTACTGCCGCCTTGGCTTGCAAGAGATCCTGTGTTGTTTCGATTAGTAACGCATCACAACCGCCGTCAATCAAACCTTGTGAGGCCTCTCGATAAGCGGTCTTAAGTTCTTTGTAAGTTGCATGTCCCAATGTAGGAAGCTTTGTACCAGGCCCAAGTGATCCCAAAACCCATTTGTCATTTTTTGTTTCTGCAGAAAACTCATCAGCCACTTGGCGGGCGATTTTGGCTCCAGCAAAGGCAAGTTCATAAATCCGTTCGCTAATTCCGTATTCGGCAAGATTTGCCAGGTTGGCGCCAAAAGTATTTGTTTCCACCGCATCAACGCCTGCAGAGAAATACTCTCTATGAATTTTCGCAATCAAATCTGGGCGGGTGACATTAAGGATTTCATTACATCCTTCGTAGCCCTGAAACTCCTCGAGTGTTGGATTCGAGCTCTGAATCATCGTACCCATAGCCCCATCGGCGATAACAACCCTGGAAGCTAATGCCTTGCGAAGTGAGCCGGCAGGTCGATTCGTAGCCAGTGACGTTTTCGACGCGCTCATTGTGGCGAGTTTATCGTAGGCTGACGTTGTGTTCATATCTGAAGAGCTTTCAGCGCTACGCAAGCCAGTATTAATTGCAGCGTTTGAGGGATGGAATGATGCCGGAGAGTCTGCAACTGGTGCGATTACCCATCTTTTGACGGTCTGGAACCATCAAGAGTTGGCTCGATTTAACCCAGAGGATTACTACGATTTTCAAGTTAATAGACCCAACATCAGAGTAGATGAAAGCATTACTCGAGAAATTGTTTGGCCAAACACCATCATTTATGCGGCTTACACTCCCCATCTAGAACATGATTTCCTGATTATCAAAGGCATAGAACCCTCCATGAAGTGGATGAGTTTTGCTGCCCAGCTTTTAGATCTTGCCGATGACTGTGAAGTTTCAATGGTCATCACTATGGGGGCATTGCTGGCTGACACGCCTCACTCACGACCAATCTCGGTTACAGGCAGTGGAGCACATCCGGATGTGGCAAATCGATTGGGGGTAGAGATTTCAAAGTACGAAGGTCCAACAGGCATCGTCGGAGTAATCCAGGACGCTGCTCACCGTAGAGGAATTGATGCCGTCTCTCTATGGGCGGCTGTGCCTCATTATGTTTCAAATCCCCCATGTCCAAAAGCCTCTCTCGCGCTAGTTAATGCTCTGGAGGATTTCTTGGACATATCAATTGCACAAGGAGATTTGCCTGATAGATCGCAAAGTTGGGAAAAGCAGGTGGATCAAATGGCTGCTGAAGATAGTGAAATCGCCGATTATGTCCGCCAATTAGAAAGCACTAAAGATGCGGTGGATTTACCAGAAGCTACTGGCGAGTTGATTGCTAGAGAAGTTGAGAGATTTCTCCGCAGAAACCCGGAGATTTAACTAGATCAGAGAGCGATACCTAGATAAGTGTCGAGCGCTCGGGCAACCTCTCCTGCTTGACCCCCGGACTCTCCCGAGATGGAACGGTCGCACCATTGCTCAATGACGGAAATCGCTTTTGGCGTATCAAGGTTGTTTGCAAGAGCAGACACAAATTCAACAATCACATCTTTGGTAGGGGCGACCTCCATCATTGAAAGTGCGATCGACAATTTCTCGATTAAACGTCCAGCCTGATCTAGCAACTGTTCATTCCACATACGATCTGATTGATAGTGATTGAGCAATAAAGCTAATCGGATTTGATTTGCTGGCACACCCTGTTCAAGCAACTTTGAGACAAAGACCAAGTTACCTTTGCTTTTGCTCATCTTTTCGCCATCAAGGCCAATCATTCCAGCATGCACATACACTCCAGCAAAACTCTTTCCAGTAATTGCTTTGCTTTGCATCGCGCTCATGTAGTGATGGGGAAAAATTAGATCTGAACCACCGCCCTGCAACGTTATGGAGGTTTCACCAGCATCTGGTAGATACTGCAATGCAATCGCTACACACTCAACATGCCAGCCCGGCCTACCCGCCCCAAATGGTGCTGGCCAAGAAGGCTCGCCCGCACGCTTCGCACGCCATAACAAAGGATCTAGTGGAGCTTTCTTTCCAGGCCTCTCCGGATCGCCACCGCGTTGTGCAAATACCTCTTTGGCCTCTTCGAAACTCATGGGCACGTTGTTTGGATAACCAGAAACTTTGGAGATCTCCAAATAGATATCTCCTGCAATCTCATATGTCACACCTTTATCAATGTACAAATTGATGGAGGTAACTATTTCATCCATTGATTCGACGACCCCGCGATAAGAGTTAGGCGGAATAATTCTTAGGGCGGTCATGTCTGAGACAAACAAATCTATTTGAGACTGAGCCAGAGATTGCCAATCCTGTTGATCTCGCGCAGCACGCTCGAGTAAAGGGTCATCAATATCAGTGATGTTCTCAACAAAGGCCAGGGTTCTTCCTGAAGCAATAATGTATCGATGTATCAAATCAAATGAGATATATGTGGCGGCATGCCCCAAATGTGTGGCGTCATAAGGCGTAATTCCGCAGACATATGAGGAAACAAGGGGTTGATTAACGCGCTGTAGTGTTTGCGTGTAACTATCCAACAACATCAAATCGGGATGAGTTAAGTATTCAGGTGCTGGTGGAATATAAACTGTTGGCCACGAACGCATGGCGTTAGCCTACAAAGAAATCCTTATACCGGTGGCCATGGAACTGCCGGCCATTCTGTCGAGGGTTGCGGAAATCCCTCTGTTATTAACCGGTTAACGCGTGTCTTTAAGGCGCTTATTTCGATGTCAGACAAAAGGCTCTTGAAATAAGAAGACTCTTCACCCTCTAGCCAAGAGAGGGTTCTTTTTAATCGATCTAGTTCGCTGCTGTTCAATGGTTGACCAGCGTAGTGCCAAATCACCGTTCGTAACTTGTCTTCGTGATGGAAGGTGACACCGTGATCACATCCCAGGACATCTCCCTCGTTGTTTAATAACAGATGCCCAAATTTGCGATCTGTATTGTTGATGACGGCATCAAATAATGCAATGTTTCTAATGCCATCACTTTGTGATTGACCAAGTGATACGACATCTACCTGTTCATCCATATCCACCCACACTTGAACTGCTCCAACTCCAAACGGTCCATCACGCATCACAGTAAGCGGCACACAATCAAATCCCATGGCATTACTAAGTTCGAATGCAGCCACTTCACGATTGGCAAGTGTGCCTTCGGTGAAGTCCCAAAGGGGCCTCTCTCCGGCAATAGGCTTGTAAACCACCTCAATCTTTGAGGAGATGTCATGTTGGATGAATCCGAAGAGTGTGGCATTTGAAGCATCGACTAGGCGACCTTCGATTACCAACTCACCTGTTTGAATCCAATTACTGTCCAAAGGTTCCATCAATTTGCTCGCGGACAGATGTGACCATCAACATTTATTGGACCGCCACAGAACATGCAGGGTTGGCGTCCAGCCTTGATAACTGATGTAGCTCGTTGAACGAAGGTGCGTACCTGAGTTGGTGTTAGCAAAAGTTTCAATAAGGGTGGAGCATCTTCGATATCTTCTCCAACCAACTCTTCAAAAACTTGTTCGCCGTTGCCGCTGGTTAACCCCTGTGCTTCGAAACGAATCAGTTGGGTATCAAACTGCCAAGTGATTGCCATAACTCCTAGAGCAAATTCAGACTCTATGGGAGATTCAAGAGGGTTTAAGTCGCGGATCGTTGCGCCTTGAGAGATTCGAGCATCTTTCATAATCTCCTTAAATCTGTCGGTTAATGCTTGTGCCTGTCCCTTTTCAAGGGCGAAAGAGAAAATCTGACCAGTCTTCTTTACCTGGATGAAGAACTGTCTTTCTCCAGGGAGACCGACGGTTCCAAGAACAAAACGCTCAACCTCGTCTAAGTTAAAAATCTCTCTAGACATTAGATCCTCCACCTAGGACGGTACGAGATTTGAGGTTGGTTTTGGTGGATTTCTTTAATCCTTTTTGAATCTTCCTTGAGTTCGTTCTCTTTGTTATCGGTAAGTTTGCATGCAGCAGTCGACGTTCCTTCTTGTTCCACGCCATGACAGTCACCGAAGCCGGATCAACAATGACTCTTTGGAAATCATTTATGTGGCTGCCCATGCAAGAGCGGATTGCGAGTTTAATGATGTCTCCATGACTAACAATCAAGATTGTTTCTGAAGGATATTTAGAGCTAAGAGAGCGCAACGCTCTTTCAACTCGCCGATCGGCGCTAAGAAAAGACTCGCCACCAGGAAATTTGAAGGAACTTGGGCTTTTTTGGATTGTCTTCCACTCTGACTTCTTTGATAACTCCTTTAACTTCTCCCCCGACCATTTCCCATAATTCATCTCGATGAACCGTTCATCCTTATGAATTCTTCGATTCAGAGAGTTTGCAAAAGGTTCGACCGTTTGGATACAGCGCAGAAGAGGACTGCTAATGATGCGATCGATACCTTGATTGCGTAAAAAAGCAGAAATCTCGTTAGATTGTTTGAATCCGACCTGGGAAAGAGTTATCCCAGGCATGCGGCCAGCCAGGATTCCTTGCTCATTGGCCACCGATTGGCAATGGCGCAGAAATACAAATGTGGTCACAGCCTTAGATTAACCATTCCCGGAGTTTCCGGAAGTTTTTGCTAGGGTCGCCAAATGGAAAGAAGGCCGCTAGGAAAAAGTGGTGTTTCAGTTAGTCGTTTAGCCCTTGGAACAATGACTTGGGGACGCGATACGGATGAACATGAAGCCGCCGAACAACTACGTTTTTTCTTGGATGCAGGCGGAAATTTTGTAGACACCGCTGCGGTATATGGCGATGGTGATTCTGAGCGAGTACTAGCCGGTTTGGTCGGAGTTCTGATCCCACGAGAAGAGTTGGTAATTGCAACAAAGGCAGGAATTAGTTTCAAAAATGGCGAGCGCCGCGTTAGCAATTCAAGAACCGCTCTTATCTCTGATCTTGACAGGTCTTTAGGACGCTTAAAAACAGAGTATGTCGATCTATGGCAAATACATACTTGGGATGAACAGACCCCGCTTGAGGAAACACTCGGGGCAATGGATTATGCGCTCAGTTCCGGTAAGGCGAGAAGTGTTGGTGTCTCAAATTTTTCTGGCTGGCAGCTGGCACGCAGTTACACATTGCAAAATCCTCTTTTTGGAAAAGCCCCCGTGATTACTACCCAGAATGAATATTCATTACTCAATCGCAAAGTTGAGCGAGAGGTAATGCCAGCCTGCATGAACCTTGATATTGGGTTTCTTGCTTGGTCGCCTTTGGGAAGAGGTGTATTGACCGGCAAGTATCGAGGTGGACTACCGTCCGATTCACGAGGGGCTTCACCGCATTTCTCCGCCTTCATAGAACCCTACCTGGATGACAGAAGTGCTCGAATCGTCGAAGCTGTAATGGTTGCATCGGACGGCTTGGGAGTTTCACCTTTGGAGATTGCTCTGTCTTGGGTCAGGGATTGCCCAGGAGTTACTTCAGCTGTAGTCGGCGCTCGTACCGGCGCACAACTTCGTGGTGCACTTAGTTCCGATTCGCTAACTCTTCCTATTCCGGTTAGAGAAGCGCTTGATGAAATCTCTGGAGATTTTTAAGCGTTGACCAGGAAGTGATGCAAGGTTCTAGCGCCAAATTGCAAAGAATCTATCGGTACCCGCTCATCTATTCCATGGAATAGCCCAACGAAATCAAGATCTGCAGGCAGTTTCAAAGGGCTAAATCCGTACCCGAGGATGCCTAGTTTTGCTAGAGCTTTATTGTCTGTTCCGCCACTAAGAAGGTAAGGAATTGGAATTCCTTCCGGATCCTCTGCTTTGATCGCATTCATCATTGCATCTACTAAAGGCCCACCAAACTCAACCTCTAATGGAATATCGGACACCAGACTCTCTACAGTTACATGCTCTCCAACTAGTTCTTTTACAGTGTTGAGCAACTCTTTCTCATAACCAGGCAGTGTTCTTCCATCAACTGTTGCGCTGGCAGATTGTGGAATTACATTCGCCTTATACCCCGCTTCCAACATGGATGGGTTTGCGGTGTTATTTAATGTTGCCCCAATCATTTTCGACATGGAACCAACTTCTTCCAACAATGGGTGCAAGTTATTCGGGTCATATTGCTTCCCTGAAAGCTCCGCTATTTTTCGGAAAAACAGCTCGTTAGTTTTGGTAATTCTTTGGGGCCACTTGTAGTTGCCGACCTTTGAAACCGCATCAGCAAGGCGAGTGACCGCATTCTGATCATTAATTACCGATCCATGGCTAGCAACTCCTGTTGCGGTTAGCTTCATCCATTCGATACCTTTTTGTGAGGTCTCGATGACATAAACCCGCTTTCCAGAGGTAAGTGTTAGCGAGAAACCGCCAACCTCTGAAATAGTTTCACTACATCCAGCAAAAACCTCTGGATGATTCTCTGCCATCCATCTTGAACCATAAATGCCGCCGGCTTCTTCATCAGCAAAGAAGACAACAACGATGGTGCGTGACGGTTGGTAGTTATGACGGGCCCAAAGTCGAAATACCGCCAACATCATGGCATCCATGTTTTTCATGTCCACCGCGCCACGACCCCAAATACAACCATCTTTAATCAAACCTGAGAATGGATCTACCGACCAATCTGCGGCATTTGCTGGCACAACATCAAGGTGGCCGTTTACTACCAATCCTGGTTTGCTTTTGTCGCTACCTTCGATTCGAGCGACAACCGAAACACGTCCGGGCGCGCTTTCATATAATTTTGCCGAAATTCCTACCTCTGCAAGTTTGGCTGCAACATATTCAGCGACCTCTTTTTCATCACCCTTGCCCTCTCCATAATTAACACTCGGAATACGAATCAATTCTTGGCACAGGGTGACTACATCTGCTTCAAGTTCGGCGCGTTGGGCATCGGTGAGTTTCATGGGCTAAAGTATGCCCTCTCATTGTCCGGGTGGCGGAATTGGCAGACGCGCTAGCTTGAGGTGTTAGTTCTCGAAAGGGATTAGGGGTTCAAGTCCCCTCTCGGACACGTTTTACAGATACGCTCCCGTCGTGAGCAACTCAGTTACCCCCTTGGATCGCGCCCTCTCTCTAATCGCAGATGTTCCTGATTACCCCAAACCAGGGATCCTCTTCAAAGACATAACTCCACTATTGGCAGATGGTCCAGGATTCGGTGTTGTCATAGATGAATTTGCTCGCTCAATTAGAGCGTTAAACCTGGGTATCGATGCAATAGTTGGAATCGAAAGCCGAGGCTTCATTTTGGGTGGCGCAATTGCTAAGGCGCTTGAAATCGGTTTTGTCACCGTACGCAAACCGGGAAAGCTGCCCCGAGAGGTATATCGCAAAGAGTATGCCCTTGAATATGGGTTTGACGCGCTCGAACTTCACAAAGATCTTTTGAGCTCGGGTGATAACGTAATTATCGTTGATGATGTTTTGGCAACAGGAGGAACCGCGTTAGCTTGCCATGATTTGGTAGAGATAACTGGCGCGAAGGTTGCCGCCCACCTCTTCATGCTAGAGATTGAATTTTTAAAGGGTCGTGAAGTTATTGCAAAAACCCATCCAGAAGTTGAAATCATTTCTTTACTTAAGGCATAAATAGGGTTTTCAATGGCTGAGTTAATTTATTACTGCGGAACTATGGATAGTGGAAAATCCACTTTGGCTCTTCAGACCGCACACAATCATGAGAGTCGGGGGCGCGCTGGTCTTCTTTTCACAAATCGAGATCGAGCTGGGTCAGGCAAGATTTCCTCCCGTTTGGGATTAACCTCTGAAGCCCTAGAGGTCTCAGAGGAGATGGATCTACATAAGTTCGTGGTTGATCAGCTTTCTGCCGGCCGCCGGATTGATTATGTGATCTGTGATGAAGCCCAGTTTTACGCTCCGGTACAAATCGAACAGTTAGCACGTATCGCTGATGGTTTAGGAATCGATGTTTACGCATTTGGAATCCTGACTGATTTTCGCACCAAACTATTTCCAGGATCTGCCCGACTTGTAGAACTCGCTGATCGGGTTAATACATTGCAGGTTGAGGCTTTGTGTTGGTGCGGGCAGCGTGCTACCCACAATGCTCGAACCATAGGCGGAGCGATGGTCACCGAAGGTGAACAGGTAGTGGTTGGTGACACTGCCGCAGGAAATGAAGTGGCCTATGAAGTTTTGTGTCGCAGACACCATATGCGCAAAGTTACTGCCAGAAACTCTGGAGCGGCTCATCAATCAACTGAACCTTTGCCATTCAATTAATCACAGAAAAGTTACGGGAACTAGAGGGATAATATGAAAACACGTGGCTATGCAGTTCACCAAGCCAATACCCCATTAGTGCCTTTTGAATTCAACCGACGCAAACTTGGCAAACACGATGTTGGTTTCTCAATCTCCTATTCCGGTATTTGCCACTCCGATATTCATCAGGCGAGAGAGGAATGGGGTCCAGCTATTTTTCCAATGGTCCCAGGCCACGAGATTGTTGGTGTTGTAAAGGAAGTTGGTTCAGAGGTTTCAAAATTCACCGTCGGTGACCGCATAGGAGTTGGTGTATTTATCGATTCCTGTCGCAGCTGTGCTAATTGTCTTAAAGGCTTGCAGCAATACTGCCTTGAAGGTATGACTGGAACCTACAACGGTTACGAAAGAGGCACATCCGACATAGCCTTTGGCGGCTATTCAAACTATTTCGTGATTGATCAGGACTATGCCGTCCGGGTGCCGGCAAATCTGGAGTTGAGTGGAGTTGCCCCGCTGTTGTGCGCAGGCATAACTCTTTACTCCCCGATTAAGCATTGGCGAGTTACCAAGGGAACGAAGGTGGCTGTCATGGGTCTAGGCGGTTTAGGCCACATGGGAGTGAAATTTGCGGCGGCTCTCGGCGCTGAAGTTACAGTTTTTTCTCACTCCGCTTCAAAAGAAATGGACGCTAAATCAATGGGCGCCGATCATTTTGTTCTAACCAATCTTGATGGGTGGCACAAACCACTGAGCAAGAGTTTTGATTTGATTTTGAATACCGTTTCAGCTGATCTTGATCTTGAGCCGTACTTGAGCACACTGGCTACAGATGGAACATTGGTGGTTATTGGATTGCCCGGAAAACCATATGCAGTAAATGCTGGAACATTACTAAACGGCAGACGCAGCATTGCTGGATCCATGATTGGCGGAATTCCCGAATTGCAAGAGATGTTGGATTTTTGCGGAGCACACAACATCACCAGCGATGTCGAAATTATTTCTGCCGATTACATCAATACTGCATATGAGCGCACTGTTGCTAGTGATGTTAAGTATCGATTCGTGATTGACGGTGCAAGTTTTTAAAGTAGTTGTGCAATCCAGGTTAATACTGGGGCCATGGCCAAAGCGGGCAACAAATTCCCAATGGCAATCTCTTTGATTTTCAGCAGTTTCAAACCTATTGCCAATAACAAAACCCCACCAACAGTTGTCATAGCTTGAACCTGAGAATTGGAAAGAATCTCTCCCAATCCAAATCCAATTCCAGTCCAGCCGAATTGATAAATTCCGACAGGTATCGCAGATAAGGCCACTCCCCATCCCAGGGATGCAGCAAAAGCGATGGATGCAAAGAAATCCAAAATGGATTTCAGGGTTAACTGTTCTATGCCGTTAGACATTCCATCGCTAATACTTCCGAGGATTGCCAGTGGGCCAATTACGAAAATCAAAGATGAACTTACAAACCCCTCAACAAATGCGGAGTTGCCTTCTCTGTCAAAGCGGCGCTGTAAAGAATTGCCTAAACTCTCGAGCTTTCTTTCAATGTTTAGAGCGGCGCCAAGCAATCCTCCTAGCAGCAGTGAACCAAG
>CAZIAI010000003.1:29371-51200 GCA_964536895.1 uncultured Clavibacter sp. | reverse complement strand
CCTAGGAAGGTACTTCTTGATGTACCTTTCCATCATGACCACTTCGCGCATTCGCGTCGTCGTAGAGCACTTGCGCCCACATCGCACAGTGCCTCTAACTCCATGGACCGCGAAACATCGATGGGAGTTTGGCTTCAAACGTTTTTCAATTTTGGGTTTTGGCCTATTCATCTTCGGCATAGGCGACAGCCTCTTGATTGTTTCCGGACTGGGCAATGCTCCATGGTCGGTGCTAGCGCAAGGCATCTCGAGTCGTACCTCACTATCTGTAGGAGAATCAACATTGTTGATTAGTGCGTTAGTGATGTTGCTATGGATTCCGCTTCGAGAGCGACCCGGTTACGGAACTATTGCAAATATGTTGATTATCGCTGCAGCGATTGATGTTGGGATTCACGTAATTCCACATACTGATTACTTTCTAATCAATCTAGTTTATGTTTTGGTTGGGATTTCGATGGTGGGAATAGGCTCAGCTCTTTATATAACCTGCGGATTGGGTCCTGGCCCGCGTGACGGAACCATGACCGCGATTCATAAGCGCACCGGCATCCCGGTCGGCAGGGTGAGGCTAGGCATCGAACTATCAGTTCTAACCCTGGGATATCTCCTGGGAGGAACTTTGGGGCTCGGAACAGCCCTTTTTGCCCTTCTAATTGGGTATAGCGTCGCTCTTTCCTTTAGTGTCGTAAATCGGATTACTGCTCAGTAACCAATAGGTTTAAGCCACTCCCCTCGGCTTGTGGACTGCATCCACACGGTGTCGCAACCACCACCGTTAAAAAATTAGCGACATCCCATTCAACTGGGATGAAAGGAAGAGCATGCTCGACTCTTATTTCAAAATATCTGAACGCGGATCCTCAGTAGCTCAAGAGGTCCGTGGCGGCGTAGTCACATTTTTTACAATGGCCTACATCGTTGCACTCAATCCTCTGATCATCGGTCTTGCAAAAGATGCAGATGGCAAATATCTCGGGGGCGGAGACGCTCCTAATCTGGCTTTAATCGCAGCCGCAACCGCTTTAGTAGCTGGCGTTCTATCAATTCTGATGGGCGTAGTTGCTAACTTTCCATTGGCACTTGCTACCGGACTTGGTTTGAACACCTTCGTCGCCGTAGCAATTGCATCAAAGATGACATGGGCCGATGCCATGGGTCTTGTTGTTCTAGAAGGCTTGATCATCTTGGTATTGGTTTTGACTGGTTTCCGTACCGCGGTTTTCCGCGCTGTACCTACCCAGCTCAAGATTGCAATCTCGGTCGGTATTGGTCTATTTATTGCCCTTATTGGATTGGTTGATGCAGGCTTCGTTCGCAGGACTGGCTCTGGTCCGGTACCTGTGACACTGGGCAATAACGGCGAACTAGTTGGTTGGCCAGTTGTTGTCTTTGCCTTCGGTCTCTTCCTAACCATCGGTTTGATGGTACGTAAAATTAAAGCAGCTCTTCTTATCGGTATTGTGGTTTCAACTGTTTTGGCGGTTGTAATTGAAAATGCCTTCAAGATTGGCCCATTGTTTGATGGTGCAACTGGAAATGTAAATCCAAAGGGATGGAACTTGAATGTTCCAGCTGTTCCCGATCAGATTGTTGCAACGCCAGATTTTGGTTTGCTAGGACAGTTCAATCTCTTCGGTTCATTTGAGCGAGTTCCTCTAATCACCGCCTTGCTATTGGTCTTCACGCTGTTGTTGGCTGACTTCTTTGACACCATGGGCACCATGACTGCAATCGGTCAGGAAGCCGGATTGAATGACAAAGATGGCACACCACCAAACGCTAACCGCATTTTGGTTGTTGACTCGCTAGCGGCTGCAGCTGGCGGCGCAGCAGCGGTATCTTCAAATACCTCCTACATTGAATCAGCTTCAGGCGTGGGCGAAGGTGCAAGAACTGGTTTAGCCTCTGTTGTTACAGGCGCACTCTTCTTGCTAACCACCTTCTTGGCTCCTCTTGTAGCAATCATTCCTTACGAAGCAGCTACACCTGCTCTGATCATCGTTGGATTCTTGATGATGACCCAGATTAAGTCCATTGATTGGGAGGATTACGGAATCGCAATTCCATCCTTCTTGACCATCATCTTGATGCCTTTCACCTACAACATCTCTGTGGGTATCGGTGCAGGATTTGTTTCCTATGTAGTGATTCGACTACTCCAGGGTCGCAGCAAGGATATTCATCCATTATTGCTACTTGTAGCTGGTTTATTCATGATCTACTTCTTGAATAATCCAATCAATACTTGGGTGTCTTAATCAAGCTAGTTAATTAAAAATTAGGGGTTGCGTTTTTGCGCAGCCCCTAATTTTTTTACCAGGTGATCTGCTTTTTTCCCATGTTCTGCAAAATTTCATTAACTGTCGAAAATGGTTTAGAGCCAAGGAAACCGCGATGTGCTGATAGCGGACTGGGGTGAATACCTTCTACTAGTTTTGAACTGTCAAAGAGGTGAGCTAATTCGCGAGCATGATTACCCCACAAAACACCAATACTTCCTAAATCGGCGCAGTGTTTAACAATGCTTTCAGTGACTTTTTGCCACCCTAATCCAGCGTGGGAGCCGCTTTCACCAGCCGCTACTGTCAAAGTGCGATTAAGGAGCATGACCCCTTGAGCGCTCCATCTGGTTAAATCACCATCAGCTGTTGTGGTTGAGCCAACATCAGTAATGATTTCCTTTTGAATATTCATCAGCGAACCAGGTAAACCCGATTTGCGCGGCGTAACTGCAAACGATAATCCGATCGCATCTGAGGCGTTTGGGTAAGGGTCTTGCCCAAGGATTAGAACAGATACATCCGCAGGATTAATTTCTAGAGCTCTAAAAACATGTTTTTTATCGGGTAGGACCCGTTCGCCTGCGTCCGCTCTTTTAACAAGTTCATTGCCTATGTCGTTGATCAACTCTTCGTGAATCGCCAAAACCGACTGCCACGCTGGTGGCACTAGATTGAAGAGCATTACAAAGCGGCTGAGGCGAAGTATCTTGCCCCGTCAAAAGTTAAGTTCACTTTCACTCCGAATACATTTTCTATAGTGGCCGAGTTCAACACCTCTTGGATCGGCCCTGAATAGGCTATTTCTCCACCTTTGAGGAGAAGTGCGTGAGTTGTACCAGCCGGAATCTCTTCAATATGGTGGGTAACGATTATTGTTACTGGCGCATTTTCATCGCTAGTGTAATTTGTAATGCGGGCAAGAATGTCTTCTCGACCCCCTAGATCCAACCCTGCGGCTGGTTCATCCAGCAGGAGAACTTCGGGATCGGCCATTAGCGCACGAGAGATTTGAACCCGCTTCTTTTCGCCCTCACTAAGTGTTCCAAAAAATCTTTCCCCAAGGTCGCGAACTCCGAATGTGTTCAGAAGAGCTTTTGCTCGCGACTCATCCCAAAGATCGTATTCCTCTTGCCACCTTCCAGCTATTGCATATGCAGAGGTTAAAACAATATCCACTACCTTTTCTTCATCCGGCAACAAATCCGTCATAGCGCTGGAGGTAAATCCAATTCTTGGTCTAAGTTCAAATACATCTACTTGGCCCATGGTTTCGCCTAAAATTCTCACCGCTCCGCTACTTGGATGAATCAACGCAGATAAAAGCCGCAACAGCGTGGTCTTTCCAGCACCATTAGGGCCGAGAATTACCCATTTTTGACCTTCGTACACCTGCCAGTTAATGGGTCCTAAGATCTTGCGCTGGTCACGAATTACTGTGACCTCTTCTAGAGCAAGAACCGGTTCCATAGGGGGCAAAGATACCTGCTTGTTCTGGGTAATTCGCTAAACTGCCAATATGGTCGAGGAATCTTCAAATTTATCAGCGCACAAAGCTCGTGCCATCATATTGATAAGTGGCCAAAGTGCTGCTTCTGCTGTGGAGTTGGTTGAGTCCATTCTTTCAACCTACAACCTTGAAATTATGGATCAGCAGAAGATTCAAATGGCCAATAGATTGATCGCCGCTTTTGAGATTGGCTTTGACCCTGCTCACTTGGGGGCGATTGAAAAAGAGCTCGCGCAAGCTCTATCCCCTCTTGGCATTGATCTCGCAATCGATATTTTATGAAATTTGGATTGGTGCTCTTTGATGTTGATTCAACTTTGATTCAACAAGAGGTAATCGATTTACTTGCGGCCCGCACTAGTTATGGAGATCGGGTTGCTGAGATTACTGAAAAAGCCATGAAGGGCGAATTAGATTTCGATCAAGCTCTTAAGGAGAGGGTCGAATTATTGTCCGGCCTTCCCGAGTCTGTATTTGGTGATGTTATCCGTGAGATTACATTTTCGCCAGGCGCGCTGGCACTTTTAGCAGGTTTGAAGGAGCGAGGATTTCGTATTGGGGTTGTTTCCGGCGGCTTTCACAATGTGATTGATCCGCTCTTTGAAGAACACCCTCTAGATTTCATTCGAGCTAACACACTCGAAATATCAGATGAGAAATTGACAGGTCGAACCATTGGTCCAGTTATTAACCGGTTAGCAAAGGCTGGAGCCCTCCAGGAATTCGCATCTATGTACGACATTGAACTTTCTCGCACGATAGCAGTTGGTGACGGGTCTAACGATATTGAGATGATTAAATTAGCCGGTCTTGGTGTTAGTTACTTAGGTAAACCAGTCCTTCGAAATGTTGCAGATCTTTGTATTGAAGTACCTGGATTAGAAGTTCTATTGGATGCGATCGATTAGGGATATATTTACAAACGACAGGAGTGAATATCAGTAACAAGGATGCCTCTTGCACCCAAGTCCCATAGTTGATCCATCACATCATGCACATCGTTTCGCAAAACCATCGCTCTAACCGCTACCCATTCGGGCTTCTGTAAGGGAGAAATCGTTGGTGATTCAAGACCCGGAGTGAGCTTACAAGCTTGCTCCAATTCGGTTTTCTTAACATCGTAATCCACAAGAACATATTGGCGTGCAATAACCACGCCATTAATACGACGAATCAGAGTTTCAGCCTTGGAAGAACGCGAGGCGCCGGATCTTTCTATCAAAATCGCTTCGCTGGAGAGGATTGGTTCTCCGAACACCTCAAGGCCTGCTTGCTTCAAAGTGTTACCTGTTGAAACGACATCAGCAATAACATCGGCTACGCCAAGCTTGATCGCCCCTTCGACTGCGCCATCTAGTTCGACAACTTCAGCCTTAGCCCCCAAATCTGCAAGGTGCTTTTTCATGAGGCTCGGGTATGCAGTAGCAATCCGTTTCCCAGTGAGATCCTGCACGCCTGGACCGGCGGCAAATCTGAAAACACTCTTTCCAAAATCCAATTTCAAAATTTCTTCAGCGGGAGCTGATGAATCAAGCAAAAGATCCCTACCGGTTATTCCTAGATTTAATTCCCCAGAACCGACATATGTTGCAATGTCTCTCGGACGAAGATAATAGAACTCGACGCCATTAGTAGGGTCAATAAAGGTTAGGTCTCGTGAATCGCTACGTTGGCGGTAACCTGCTTCGCGTAGTATTGATGCAGCATCTTCTGCAAGAGAACCTTTATTAGGAAGTGCGAACTTTAGATTCTTTTCCATTTTCACAACTTTCGGTAAACATCATCAAGAGAAATACCTCGAGCAATCATGACAACTTGAAGCCGATACAGCAGTTGACTAATTTCCAGCGCAAGAGATTCGTTATCTTGATACTCGGCCGCGAGCCAAACCTCGCCAGCCTCTTCAAGAATCTTTTTGCCTATGGCATGTATTCCTGAATCTAATGCCTCAACTGTTGAGGAGCCTGCCGGACGAGTCTCGGCAATTTGGATTAACTCCGACCAAAGTTGGTCAAAAGATTTACTGTTCATAATAAGTGAAAGTCTACCGTTCGGTTACTAGTTGTTGCTGGTGATTAATTAGCTTTCTCGAGCGCAGCTTTTCGCAATTCTTGGACAACCAGTCCGGGGTTTTCGGCTTTATACACCGCAGAACCTGCAACAAATGTGTCAGCTCCTGACAAATATGCTGTGCGTATTGTTGGTAGTGCAATACCCCCATCCACCTGAAGCCACAAATCCTTAAGGCCTTTTTGAGTTATCCATTCTCGAGCTTTTTGCACTTTAGGCATCATCGACTCCATGAAGGATTGTCCCCCGAATCCCGGCTCAACAGTCATCACCAAGATCATGTCCATTTCACCCAATAACTCCTCTACCGCTTCTATTGGGGTGTTTGGCTTTATCGCTAATCCGGCTCGCTTACCTATTTGGCGTATAGATCGTAAAGTGCTGATTGGATCTGTGCAGGCTTCATAATGCACGGTAATACTAAGGGTGTTTTCGGCAGCGTACTGCACCGCTTTTTGATCCACTTCATCAACCATCAAATGAACATCAACAGGTAAAGCTGACAGCGAGATAATTTCTAGAGAACGCTCTAAATCGAAAGTGAAGTTCGGAACGAAAACATTATCCATCACATCCAAATGAATAAGATCAGCCGTATCGGCAACGCGTTGAATTTCTCCTGGCAGGTCATCAAAGTTCGCGTTAAGGATGCTGGGGCAGATTCTGATCACTTGTTAATTGTCCTTCCTCAACAAAGCCATGAACATAGCGTCGGTTCCATCTTTGTGTGTCCAGAGTTGCAAGGTTCCATCTGGGTTGACCCTGGAATCATCCACGCCAATTAACTTAAATGCTGGATTATCCTTCAAAAAACCACGTACCTGAAAGATTGTCTCAGCCTGATGTGGACTGCAGGTTACATATGCTAAAACTCCGCCTGGATTTAAATTGCTTGCGGCAGAATCTAGAAGCTCTCTCTGTAAAGACACCAAATTCTTCAAGTCCTGCAAACTGCGTCGCCATCTAATCTCTGGTCTACGTCGTAAGGCGCCAATACCTGTGCAGGGCGCATCTACCATGATGCGATCAAAACGGCCAAGATCTGTTGGAATCTCGCGACCATCAAAATTGGTAACCTGGCCATACTTCACCACTTGGGACACTAGTTTCGCCCGCTGGCTAGAGATTTCGTTGGCCACAAACTCCCCACCGCCTTGTGCAAGTAGTGCTGATAAGTAAGCAGCTTTCCCTCCTGGCCCAGCGCACAGATCTAACCAACGCAGATTAGAAAGATGGGTTTTGAAAAATAACTCCACCATGATTTGTGAACCTAGATCCTGAACTCCCGCTCGGCGTTCCTTTACCGCAGGAATATCACCAGGATTTCCATCATATTGGACAGCTACTGTGCTGCTGGATATGTCTTGCCCACCGCACTCCAAAAGTTCATGTTTTGAAGCTAATCCAGGCCAAGCAATTAAGGTTGGAGATGCGGGGGTGTTATTTCTCGCTAACAGATCTTTGACCTGATTCTCATCCTTCAAAGCATCTGAGTAAGCGCTCACGATCCATTCTGGATGTGAAAACTCAACGGCGAGACGTGGATGGCTTTGAATTTCAGAAGGCAAAGTAAGTTCTCCTAATTGATCAACAGCCCGCAATATTGCATTTACAAAGGAGGCGGTTGACTTTCCTAATACCCTCTTGGCTAATTCCACACTCTCATAAATTGCCGCGTGACTCGGAACCCGCATTTGCTTTAACTGGTGAACTCCGAGGCGAAGGACTATAAGGGCCTTTTCATCAATATCTGAAAGCTCTCTTGTGCTAACCGCGCGAATGTACTCATCATGCCTACCCTTCATTCGAAGAGATCCGTACACAAGTTCTGAAACCAAAGCACGATCACTTCTCTCCAGTGATGACTCACCAAGCATTCGGGGCAAAATTATGTTGCTATATTCCCCTTTTAACTCTACCTCGGCTAAAGCTTCGAAGGCGAGAAGTCGAGGATTATCAATTCTTCTCATGTCTGAGAACCAAACTTAATGTCTTCTTGCTGTTGTAAGCCGCGTATCCATTCTGCACTACTCATTTCTCGCTTGCCTTCAGGCTTAACCCGCACAATCTCTAACCACCCATTGCCGCAAGAAACAAAAACTCCTTCATGGTTTATAACCTGTCCAACATCTTGGGTCTCCACACCGTTGCGTAATTCGCTGTTAGCACAGATTTTTGCGGATGTGATAACGATTCGCTTTCCGTGGAGTTTGGTCCATGCGTTTGGCCAGGGTGTGAATGCTCTGATTTTTCTATCTATATTCAATGCGGAGTCGTGCCAATTGATTTCTCCGTCAGACTTGGAAATTTTCGGTGCATATGAAATTTGGTCTGCAGGCTGCGGATTGGGCAATACTCCTTTGTTGATCATTTGAATAGCCCGCTCTAGGGTAGATACCGCAGCTTGACTAAGTTTCAGCAACAAAGATTCTGCTGTTGCGTCGCCAGATATCGGGAACACGTCCTGGGTATACACCGGACCAGTATCCATGCCAACGTCAAGCTTGAAGACTGTGACTCCGGTTTGAGCATCGCCATTGAGGATCGCATATTGAACTGGTGCCGCGCCTCTCCATTGAGGTAGCAAAGAAAAGTGAACATTAATCCAGCCATGTTTCGGCATAGACAACTCTTCTTTCTTGATCAACTTCCCATACGCCACTGTGACAACTAATTCAATACCTTCGAGTTTAATCAACTCACGAATTTCCTCATCGGTTGCGGGCGAGAAAACATTAAGGCCTAATTTTCGACAATGCTGCGTAAACAAATTGGCGGAGAGTTCTCTTCCTCTTCCAGTAGGTTTGTCTGGAGAGGAAATTAAAGTAGGAGTTAATCCCTCAGCCAACATCCACTCCAAGATGGGTATGGCAACCTGTGAGGACGATGCTAAAGCTATCTTCAAATGAATTTCATCCTAGTCATCAAAGCACTACAAAACTATCGATTCAAACCGAAGGTGTTGTGCGGCGAAACTTTGATTTCAGGATTCAACCCCGATTCTTGCGCATTTAGGAACCAGTCTGAACTACGGATTTCCTTCATAGCGAGTTTTCTAAGATCTGAGGGCAAGCGATCAATAAAGAGAACTCCATTGAGATGATCTGTTTCATGTTGTAGTGCTCGAGCTAGGAACTCTGTTCCTTCGACAGTAATTGGTTCTCCGTGCATGTTCCAACCTTTGGCTACAGCCCGCATTGCTCGTGGTGTCTCGTATCTAAGCTCTGGAAAAGATAGACAGCCTTCTTCCCCATCTTGAAGTTCATCACTTAAATCTAAAGTTGGATTTACTAGGTGACCAAACTCATCATCTACATGCCACACGAAAACCCGTAACGGAACGCCAATCTGAGGTGCTGCTAGTCCGGCGCCAGGCGCATCAATCATCGTATCGGTAAGGTCTTGGACCAAGAGGCGAAGCTCTTTGTCGAAATCAACCACCGGTGATGCTGGGGTTGTTAGGACGGGGTCCCCGAAGAAACGTATTGGTTGTATTGCCATATCCCCAGTCTATCTAAGATCAGAATTGATACGGGTCAACCTCAATCTTAAACAATGGTTTTCCGGAAGCAGAGCGTAACTTCTGCAACGCCCTCAAAGCGTTGAGTACTCGGACAGCTGATAGATGATCGATTTTGAGTGTGATAACGGTGCCCGATTGGGAGATCAATGAATCCAAAGCATCACGAAACTCGCTATTCAATTTTGACCTTAACCCCGAGATAGATCGAGACTCTCCCGATATGCGAACTACGCGTTTTTCTGGAGGTAAACCCACGTCTATTCGATCGCGAAGCAGGCTGTGGTAGAAACGTGAATGATTCCCGGAAATAAGTGCTTGCATGATTGGATGTGGGGCAGGCAGGGATACAAAGCAACTTCCTTTTTCAGATTTTAAATTCACCGCTTTAAGGATTTTGTGCCAACTATCCTCTTCAGCCCTTACAAATGGCCGGTTTAGCATCTCGATACAATCCCGTAAAACCACAGTTGAATAACCATTTGAGTTTGCTGGTTCATGTCCATAAGTACTTACCACTATGGAAGCCTCGCTGGGACAATACTCGAGCGGTTTATCTTTATTGCTTAGCAGTATAGGCACACCGATAAAGTTCCTTCCTAACTCCTCAACTACCTTCTTAGCGCCGCTTTTGAAAATCAAGATTTCACCTTCATGGCACTCTCGGCAACGCCAACTCTCTGTCGCGAAGTCACAAAGACTGCATTTGAATCGATAACGACTCTCTGCAATCAAACGTGCTCCGCAATTACATTTGATGGAGGTGCGACATTTCCTGCAAACAATTGCAGCGGCATAATCTTTTTGTGAGACACAAACCAAAACGCTGCCACTCTTTAAACCTTGGCGGATCGAACTCACTTCATTTGCACCCTCTGATACAAACTCGTCGCCTCTGCCTTTTGAACGTCTAAAAAGAAAGTTCTCCCTTTGCCTTGGCTTTATCCATCCCAATTCTTGCAATCTCCAAAGCTCGCTAGAGACAGAACTACCTACGAAAAGAATGGAGGCACGCTCCGTTTCGGCTCGAAGGAATGCAATATCTCGAGTGTTCCAGTAAGGAGCTTTCTGTTCGTGGTGATGAGAGGAGAACTCATCGACCACGATAATTTGCCTAAGATCAGATACCGGCGAGAAAATCGTGCTACGCGTGCCAACCACTAAGAGTTTTTGCTGTGTGAGGATTCGATTAAAGGATTGACGCCGCTGCGAGAGCGTCAAATGAGCCCCTACTTCAACAAAATCTAATCCCCTCTTGTGCAGGATATTGCTCAACTCAGAGAGATCGCGAAGAGTAGGGACGGCGATTATGGTGCTGCCCAAGCTTGGCCGATCGAATAAACCACTAATGGATTCAGCCCAGTTAGCACCTGCTGAAATTTGTAAGAATTGCCGAGACACCTGAGGATCGCTTGTCATTTCAGGAGCGGCAAGTTTTGATTGCCACAACTGCTCGGATGTTTTCTTGGAAATCAATCCCATTGGCAGGATTGATGAGAGAAATTCCATTCTTGTTGAAACATATCGCTGTGCCGCTTTTTCCAGGAACTCTATCTGCTTTACGTTTAAAGCATGAGGAATGATGACAGCTTCAACTGATTTAAGACCGGCTTTGGATTTC
Source organism: uncultured Clavibacter sp. (assembly GCA_964536895.1). Lineage (GTDB taxonomy): Bacteria > Actinomycetota > Actinomycetes > Nanopelagicales > Nanopelagicaceae > MAG-120802. The sequence goes on along the minus strand of CAZIAI010000003.1, from coordinate 40,197 downwards.
GCAGCGACTTCTATAACCAATCCAGTTGCTTTCCTGCCCTGGAATGGCACTGACACAAAACTTCCAACGTTTATTTTCGGCAATAGATGCGAAGGAGCGAGGTAAGAAAATGATTGATCAAGATGGTACACACCGCTATCGACTAAAACTTCAACCTGCAGCGATAAATCCACTTCACTGGATCCAGATTTTGCACGAGGTGTGAACTTCTCGCGTTTGAGCGTCAGGGGTTTAGCGCTCATGGAGCGTAATTACCCTTGGACAGCGTTTACTAGCGCCGCAGATTTATTGGTCTTCTCCCATGTAAATTCAGGCAACTCTCTACCGAAATGCCCATAAGCACTTGTCTTTGAATAAATTGGTCGCAATAAATCGAGATCTCTGATGATGGCCGCAGGCCTTAGATCAAACACGTTCAATACCGCGTCGGAAATTTGGGTAACAGGAACTGATTCAGTTCCAAAAGTTTCCACAAACAGTCCAACGGGTTGCGCCTTACCAATCGCGTAAGCAACCTGGACTTCACACCTGGTGGCCAGCTTTGCAGCTACGATGTTTTTTGCTACCCATCGCATTGCATAAGCGGCTGAGCGATCAACTTTAGATGGGTCTTTTCCGCTAAAAGCACCTCCACCATGTCGAGCCATACCGCCATAAGAATCCACGATGATCTTCCTGCCAGTTAGTCCTGCATCTCCCATGGGCCCACCGATTACAAATCTTCCTGTTGGGTTAACCAGGATTCGAACATCCTGTGCGTTCAAATCAAAACTTTCTAGCACAGGCGCAATTACCAGCCGCTGCACATCTGGGGTCAAACTCTTCTGAAGATCAACTTCCGGGGCATGCTGTGAGGAGATCACCACAGTATTTAGGGCGAAAGGTTTATCGCCATCATATTCAATGGTTACCTGCGTCTTTCCATCTGGTCTTAGATAAGGCAATTCGCCACTCTTGCGGACCGCAGTCAGTCTTTCAGCTAGACGATGAGCCATAGCAATAGGCAGTGGCATTAATTCTTTGGTGTCAGTTGATGCGTATCCAAACATCAACCCTTGATCTCCTGCACCTTGAAGGTCTAGAGGATCTGTTGACTGCGCTAAACGTTGTTCCACTGCATGGTCAACTCCAGCTGCGATGTCCTGTGATTGTTGGCCGATGGACACTGAGACACCACAGCTGTTTCCATCAAAACCTTTATCGGAACTGTCATATCCGATATTCAAAACCGTGCTTCGTACCAACTCATTGACATCAGCAAAACCATTAGTGGTTACTTCACCAGCAACATGAACCTGACCAGTAGTGATCAGGGTTTCGCAAGCCACTCTACTTTTTGGATCCTGAGAAAGCAGAGAATCAAGAACAGCATCTGAAATCGCGTCTGCAATCTTGTCGGGATGGCCTTCGGTAACTGACTCTGATGTGAACAGTCTTTTAGCCATTCTTGCTCTCCAGTCTTAGGGCAACTTCGTTAATGATTCTCTTTGCAACAACAAACTTGTCGCACTCGGCAAAAGCAACAGGTTCCTTGTCTGCGCTTAGGAGATAACCTGAAGTTTGCTCCTGACCAAAAACCGCGCCGCCTGACACATTGTTCACGTACAGCAGATCAGCGCCCTTTCGTTGTAACTTTTCTTTAGCCAACTCAAGAAAGTCATCTGAGGTTTCTGCTGCAAAACCGACAATCACCTGGTTCCGTCGCTTAATACTGGATGCTTCCTTCAAAATATCCACATTCTTTGCCAGAGCAATGGTGCCTAGATCATCTTTCTTAATCTTCTCGCTGTTAAAATCAATTGGTTTGGCATCTGCAACCGCTGCTGCCATTACAAGTGCATCGTGATTTGGTAACTCATCCATGACCGCCAGATACATCTCTTCGGCGCTTTCAACGTTTATTACTTTTGCCCCTGGGAGTTCAAAGAAATCAGTGCTTCCCGCAACGATCGTAACTTCAGCGCCCGAACGCAACGCTTCGAAAGCAATCGCAAGTCCCTGGCGTCCGCTAGAGCGATTCCCGATAAACCTTACGGGATCTATAGCCTCCAAAGTTCCGCCTGCCGTGACCAATACGCGACGATTAGAGAGTGAGGTTTCCATCTGAGCAATTCGTTGTACTTGCGAAAGAATTGATGATGTTTCTGGAAACCTACCAATTCCAGAATCCTTTCCAGTTAGCCGGCCTATGTCAGGTTCCATGACACTGATTCCCCTACTGCGAAGAATCTCAACATTTTTTTGGGTGGCAGGATTTAGCCACATGTTTGGATGCATCGCGGGAACTATCAAGATTGGTGCAGAAGTAGCCAAGATAGTTGTAGCTAGTAGATCATCAGCGCGACCGTGAGCAATGCGGGCGATTAAATCTGCGGTAGCCGGAGCAACCACCAAAATATCGGCGCGATCGGCAATCGAAACATGAGAGACATCTGACGCGCTTTCCCAAACAGTGGTATTTACCGGCCTGCCAGAGAGCGCCTCCCAGGTGCTCTTACCCACAAAATTCAAAGAGGAAGCGGTTGGAATAACTGTGACCAAAAAACCGGAATCTTGCAGACGCCGTAACAGTTCGCAGGATTTATAGGCGGCAATGCCCGCGGATACCCCTAGGACTAACTCTCTACCTCGGGGAAATTCAATTGGCTTTCCGGCCATGTGGCGTACTTAGTTTTGCGGTTCCAGATTCTCGATGGTTAGTAGTCCGTCATTGATCTCACGCATTGCAATAGAAAGAGGCTTTTCATGTACATGAGTTTCAACCAAAGGACCTACATACTCGAGCAATCCTTCTCCGAGCTGAGAGTAATAAGCATTGATTTGACGAGCGCGCTTAGCGGCATACAGGACAAGTGAGTACTTCGAACCGCTCTTATCTAGCAGTTCATCAATCGGTGGATTAGTGATTCCATCAAGGGTTGCCACAGATGCTCCTTAGTCTTAATTAGGTCTACCGCTTCTCAGTCCCTGAAGGCCTTCGGGTCCTACGAGGCGGCCAAGGATACCAGTGCTTCTATTACCTCTTCGACCTGATGATTAGTGATGAGATGGTCAAATTCGGAGGCAGCTGCCATTTCTGAGCGGGCAAGGGCTAAACGAGCTGCGATGCGCTCTGGGGAGTCAGTGCCCCGATTGGTGATGCGAGCTTCTAACTCTGTCATTGAAGGTGGTTGGAGAAAGACCATGATCGCCTCTGGCATCGAAGATTTAACCTGCCTGGCGCCTGCAATCTCTATCTCCAACAAAACATTTTTACCTTCACTTAAAGCATCCAATACCGGTTGCCGTGGCGTCCCGTATCGAGCTCCTGCAAACTCTGCCCATTCCAGAAATACATTCTGACTTATCATTTGTGAGAATTGCTCCTCTGTTATGAAACGATAAGCAACACCATCTAATTCACCCGGTCTTGGCATCCGGGTTGTGGCCGACACCGAGAAATAGAACTCTTCCAACTCCTTCAACTGGGCAACGATCGTACTCTTACCCACCCCACCTGGTCCTGAAAGTACGATCAACTTTCCGCGCTTGCTCATCTTTCCTCTTTCAAAATTCTGAACAGATTATCAAGTTGAGTTTTTCCTACACCTTGAACTCTCCGGGTGGTTGATATTCCAGCTCGTTCCATGACTAGTGAAGCTCTGATTTCGCCAAATCCAGGCAAGCTAGTTAAAAGCTCCTTAACGCGCATTTTCTGAATCGCGGCATCTGGATGCTCAAATGCTTCCTGCCAATTTCTACTGCCATCTTTTATCTCTGATTTAAAGACTGAACGTACCTTCCTGGCTTGCGCGGCTTTGGCAAGAGCGGCTCTGCGCTGCTCTAACGAAAGCTTAGGTGGTTGGTTCACAAGGCAATTAAATCAAGTTATTTCAAGGATGAAAAAATTGCTTTTGACGCTTCGTATGGACTCTCCGCTTTGGTGATGGGTCTACCTATAACAACGAAATTGGCCCCATGGGAAATCGCCTCTGCCGGTGTCATGACTCTCTTTTGGTCATCTGGACTTGAGTCTGCCGGACGTACACCAGGCGTGATCAGAATCGGTGCCTGCCCAACCGCCTTTCGAATCTCTGAAACCTCGTGAGGACTACAGACGATTGCAGATGCGCCAGAGTCTGCAGCACGTTTGGCTAGAGCGACCCCTAATGTAGAGGCATCACTAGGCAACCCCATGGCAATCAATTCAGTGCTGTCTAATGAGGTAAGAACGGTGACCGCGGTTATATGTGTGTTTGGAAGTTGCTGAATAGCGGCCTTAACCATTTCTTGACCGCCGGCGGCATGAACGGTGAGAAAGGTTGGTTCGAGAACAGCAATACTGGCAGCAGCTCCACCAACTGTATTTGGAATATCGTGCAGTTTTAAGTCAAGAAAAATCTTAATATCAGGATACTTGTTCTTGATTTCATTCACACCATTGATGCCATTTGCGAGGAAAAATTCAAGGCCCAACTTATAAACCGCGATGTACGGCTTCGTTTTTTCAATCATATCCAATGAGGATGCAACTGATTTTGAATCGAGTGCCAGAACTATCTTTGAATCATCATTCATGTGCTACTCCGACAGCTTCTGATACAGAACTGAAGCCTCTCTCCATTAACAACTGTTTAATCTCGGTTTTAACCTTCATAGCAGCTGTTGGATTTCCAAAATTTGCGGTACCAACCGATACCGCACTTGCACCTGCAAAAATCATCTCAAGGGCATCCTTACCCGAAGTCACGCCACCCATGCCTAAGATAGGGACATTCTTAAATGCAGCGTGAACTTGGTAGATGGCTCGTACAGCAACGGGACGAATTGCTGGACCTGACAATCCTCCAGTTTTGCCCGCCAACTTGGGCCTCTTGGTATCAATATCAATTGCCATTCCAAGAATTGTGTTAATCAATGCTAAGCCATCCGCGCCTGCTGCAATTACCTCTCCGGCAATGGCAACTATGTCTGTGACATCGGGTGAGAGCTTTGCAATGATGGGTAATTCGCCCCCAATATTTCTTCTTACCGCTTCAATAACCTCCTTAGAAGCAAATGGATCGCAGGCAAAAACTAAACCTCTATTTTCGACATTTGGGCAGGAGATGTTCACTTCAATACCGCTCAAGCCAGGAATCACCCTTAATCTGCGGGCAAGTGAGGCGTACTCTTCAACAGTCTCCCCCGAAATAGAAACAACAACCTTGGCATTATTGGCTAATAGCCAAGGGACGTCATCAGCGAGAAATTGATCTATTCCAGGACCTTGTAAACCTATGGAGTTGAGCATTCCACTTGGCGTTTCTGCCATTCGCGGTGTTGCCCTCCCAGAGCGTGGCTTAAGCGCTATGGACTTGGTTACTACCGCACCAAGCTCTGCTAAATCAAAAAATTGGGCCAGCTCTTTGCCTGAGCCCGCACATCCGCTGGCGGTAAAAACAGGTGAAGAGAAATACTTTCCACCAAACTTCGCCCGGAAATCAAAGGCAGAAAACTCTGGTTCAAAGTTCAATGTCATAGCGCACCCCAAGTGCCTTCCGGAATTTTCCGGTTTGAATTCCAAACTACTTTCTCGCCATCCATAACGGGGCCATCAATGCAAGATCTAGTCATCTTTATGACACCGGCATCATCCTTGACTGGAATAACACATGTCATACAAACACCGATTCCGCATGCCATGGACTCTTCGACGGCGCATTGATGAACAATCAATTGCGATTGAGCTATTTCATCAACTGCAGCGAGCATTCCCATAGGGCCACATGAATAAATAACATCAGAAGAGTGTTTAGAGATAATCTCGGGCATAACCTCGGTTACACGCCCTTTGATTCCGGCTGAGCCATCCTCTGTAGTGATAGTTAGTGAATTAACCGATCTCTTTCCCTCTAATGGCGCATAAATTTTGCCCGCAATAGATGCACCAAGCACCATGTCTACTCGACATCCACGCTCTTTTAACACCTCAGCTAATCCAAATAATGGTGCAGAGCCATACCCGCCACCAACCAATAAGGCATTGACGGGTTCAGTGGGAATGCCAAAGCTAGTTCCAAGCGGGCCGACCATATCTACATGGTCATGGATTTCTAGCCCCGTCAACCATCTACTTCCTTGGCCATGAGGTGCTACTACCAGCTCAATTGTTCCACCATATTGACCACGATCACTTGATCTATAAATCGCAAAGGCTCTACGCAAAACCATCGCAGAATTCGGACCACCAACTGCGATAGCAACGAAATTTCCGGGGCGGGCGTGAGTAGCCATATCTCCAACTGCGAAAACAATATGGTGGTAGGCGCCGACTTTCTTGTTAGAGATTATTTCAACGCTACGTTGTTGAGCTTTGCGGTTAATGGCGGTCATTTTCTATGCCAATCTTGTATCGAACAAGCAGTTAGTTGATTCCTCTGTAGTTCCTTAATCCCCTCAACTGCAGCCTTAAACCCAGGAAGCGTAGTGATGCATGGGACTCCGCGTTGAACCGCGGTGGTACGAATCATTCTGCCATCTCGTTGTGCGCCACGTCCTAACGGAGTGTTTACTACTAGTGAAATCTTCCCATCGCTGATGAGATCGACTGCAGAGATCAAGGTTGGATCAATCTCCTTCTCGGAGTGTTTCGCAACTAGCACTGTCTCGATTCCTTGGGTAGCTAGAAAATCATGTGTACCTTTGGTGGCGTAAAGTTCAAACCGGAGTTGGCTTAGCTCCTTTAAAACCTCAACCGACGCAAACTTGTCCTTGTCTGACAAAGAGATGAACACAGCACCTTCCTTTGGCAATGGACCAAAAGCTGCAATCTGACTCTTCGCAAATGCTGCTCCAAAGCTCTGGGCAATACCCATTACCTCACCGGTGGATTTCATTTCTGGCCCGAGAACAGAGTCGACACCTTGTCCATCGATCCGACGGAATCTATTCCAAGGAAGAACCGCCTCCTTAACCGAAATTCCTTTAGGAACTCCCTGCTCGCCGGCAGGAAGAAAACCATCAGAAACCAATCCAGGGATACTTCTATCGCAAGAAATTAAAGCAGCGGCCTTTGCTAATTGCACCCCAGTTGCTTTGCTAACAAATGGAACGGTACGCGATGCCCGCGGGTTGGCTTCTAGAACATAAAGCTCCCCTTTTGAGATTGCGAACTGAATGTTTATGAGACCACGCACCCCTATCGATGCGGCCAACTTTCTCGTAGCCTCCGATATTTCCCTCTGCATCTCTAATCCAATTGATTGCGGAGGAATCACGCATGCAGAGTCACCGGAATGAACACCAGCTTGCTCAACATGCTCCATGATGCCTGCCATATAGATATTTGATCCATCAAACAACGCGTCTACATCAATTTCAATTGCATCATCCAAAAATTTGTCAATCAAGACAGGGTGTTCCGGATTAATCTGGGTGGCAATCTGAATGAACTCTTGCAGTTCGCTATCGTCATAAACAATCTGCATGCCCCGACCTCCAAGTACAAAGGATGGTCTAACTAGTACGGGGTAGCCAATTTTCATCGCTACATCTCTAGCATCTTCATATGAAAAGGCGGTTCCAAAGTCTGGTGCCTTCAATTGATTCTCGTTGAGAACCTTTCCGAACTCTCCCCTGTCTTCTGCGAGATTGATCGCTTCTGGAGAGGTTCCTAGGATAGGTACGCCAGCTTCTTTCAAGCCCTTTGCTAAGCCAAGCGGAGTTTGACCACCTAGTTGCACAATAACTCCAGCAACAGGACCAGCCTTCAACTCGGCATAGTAGATCTCCATTACATCTTCCAAAGTAAGAGGTTCGAAATAAAGTCGATCAGATGTGTCATAGTCAGTAGAAACCGTCTCTGGATTGCAATTGACCATGATGGTTTCAAAACCGGCAGCGCTAAGTGCAAAACAGGCATGCACGCAGGAGTAATCAAATTCAATTCCTTGCCCAATACGATTTGGGCCACTACCTAAGATGATTATCGCTGGTTTTTCTCTCGGCTTTACTTCACTTTCTAGATCATAAGTTGAATAGTGATACGGAGTGAAGGCTTCAAACTCTCCGGCACATGTGTCAACCGTCTTGTAAACCGGAGTAATCTCCAACTTTCGTCGTAGCTTTGACACCTCCGAAGATTCAACGCCCCGCAACTCTGCAATCTGTAAATCAGAAAAGCCCATCGATTTGGCCTTACGCATTACAGTCGCACCTAATTCTGGCGCGCCCTTGATCTGATCTGCAATCTGATTAATCTCTGAGATTTGTTGAAGGAACCAAGGATCGATGCCAGATATCTGATGCACCTGCTCTATCGAGGCGCCCAGGTAAAGAGATTTTTGCACTTGCATCAATCGATGCTCTGTTGGAACACCAATCTGAGCTAGCAAGGAGGACAAATCCTCAGTGAAGTTCCAGTTAAAGCTTGAACCCTTTTTCTCTAGAGATCTCATGGCCTTCTGAAGCGCTTCAGGGAAAGAGCGTCCGAAAGCCATAGCCTCGCCGACGCTCTTCATAGTTGTGGTTAGTCGCGAGTCAGCTTCTGGAAACTTTTCAAATGCGAACCTGGGTATTTTCACCACAATGTAGTCAAGCGTTGGCTCGAAAGAGGCAGGGGTTTGCTTTGTGATGTCATTCGGAATCTCATCAAGTGAGTAACCGATCGCCAACTTTGTTGCGATTTTTGCGATTGGAAAACCAGTAGCTTTCGAAGCTAATGCGCTACTGCGCGAAACCCGGGGGTTCATTTCAATAACAACGATTCGTCCATTTGCGGGATTGACTGCGAATTGGATATTGCATCCACCAGTTGCAACACCTACTTCACGAATAATTTCGATGCTTAAGTTTCTTAGCTTTTGAAATTCAACATCAGTCAATGTCAACGCTGGTGCTACGGTTATCGAGTCTCCCGTGTGCACACCCATGGGATCGAAATTTTCAATGCTGCAAACAATCACGACATTGTCATGATGATCGCGCATCACCTCGAGCTCATACTCTTTCCATCCAATGATGGACTCCTCAAGCAAGACCTCATTGACTGGGCTGAATCGCAGACCGGCACCAGCAATTTGCTCAAGTTCCGCTTTAGAGTGTGCAATTCCGCTACCTAAACCTCCCATCGTGAATGAAGGCCTGACAACGACGGGATAATTCAAAACCTCTACCGCTGCAAAACACTCTTGCATGGTGTGACAGATAATCGACTTCGCTGACTCCCCGCCCACCTTTTCCACGATGGCACGAAACTCTTCGCGGTTCTCACCACGACGAATCGCTGCGACATCTGCACCAATCAACTTGGTGTTATAGCGCTCCAAGATGCCTTTTTCGTGCAAGGAGATAGCTGCATTCAAGGCGGTCTGCCCACCTAAAGTTGCCAATATTGCCGAGGGCTTTTCCTTGGCAATTACCTGCTCCAAAAATTCAGTTGTTATAGGTTCGATATAGGTTGCATCGGCGAACTCGGGATCAGTCATGATCGTAGCCGGATTGGAGTTCACCAGAATTACGCGAATGCCTTCGGCTTTAAGAACTCGACAAGCTTGGGTTCCTGAGTAATCAAATTCGCAAGCTTGGCCAATAACAATCGGCCCACTGCCTATAACTAATACACTCTCGATCGATTTATCTTTTGGCATGCTGCTCCAAGAGAGTATAGAAATCATCAAACAAGTAATTGGCATCATGTGGGCCAGCCGCAGCTTCCGGGTGATACTGAACTGAAAATGCGGGACGCTCAAGAAGTTTTAAACCTTCCACAACACCGTCGTTTAGACAAACATGTGTAACCATTCCTGGTCCATAAACCGTGGTGAAAACACCATCAGTTGGAGCTTCAACAGCAAAACCATGATTCTGCGCGGTGATTTCTACTCTGTTGTTTAGCTTGTTCAAGACTGGTTGATTTATTCCGCGATGACCAAATCGCAATTTGTATGTGTCAAAACCAAGAGCTCTTCCCAATATTTGATGACCGAAACAAATACCAAACACCGGCAGGGAGTCATCTAATGCAGCCCTTACAAGAGACACAACATCATCCATAGTTGCGGGATCACCTGGCCCGTTAGAGAGAAAAATTCCATCAAAAGCGGCCGCTTTGATCTCTGCAAAAGTAGTCTTGGAAGAAACGGTGTGTACCTCAATGCCACGAGCGGCCATATTTCTCGGAGTTGCCGCCTTGATTCCCAAATCGATAGCCGCAACTTTAAACTTTGGAGTTCCTTTTGCTTGCACGACATACTCTGTCTGTGTAGTGACATCATCGGACAGGTGAGCGCCGATCATCTGCTCCGAGTTTCTAACCTTGACAACCATCTCTTCACGAGTGAGATTGGTGTCTGAGAATATTCCGACCCGCATTGCTCCACGATCTCGCAAATGCAACGTGAGAGCGCGTGTGTCGACTCCCTTTATGCCTACGACCTTGTTGGCGATCAAATCATCTTCCAAGGATCGTTTAGCCCGCCAGTTCGAGACGTTCGGCGATGGATTTCGGACCACAAAACCGCTTACCCAAATTCTTCGTGATTCTTCATCTTCAGTGTTCATGCCGGTATTGCCTATGTGAGGCGCCGTCATGATTACTACCTGCTTGTAGTAAGAAGGATCGGTTAATGTTTCTTGGTAACCGGTCATGCCAGTTGAAAAAACCGCTTCCCCGAAGGCTTCTCCAGTGCAGGCCCAGGACTCGCCTTCAAAAATTCGACCATCATCTAGGACAAGGAAAGCCGAGCTCAATTTCCCCTCCTGTCATATACCAGCGCGCCATTATGGAAGGTTTTCTCAACAATGGCAGGCAACTCATACTCTCTGAAGGGTGTGTTTCTGCTCTTTGAGTGCATTCTCATAGGATC
>CAZIAI010000003.1:21803-29271 GCA_964536895.1 uncultured Clavibacter sp. | reverse complement strand
ACTTTATAGACCGGATCAAAACTAGAAACTAACTCATCGGTGAGAATTAAATGATGAGGGGTGACTTCGGCTGTGACATTAACGCCACGCTTTTTTGCCTCGCGTACTAGTGCTACACCACCGGCGGTAGTTAAATGGCAGATATGCAACCTACTTTGCACATGCTCTGCAAGCAAAATATCACGGGCGATTATGGCTTCCTCTGCAACAGCCGGCCAACCTTTTAATCCTAATTTTGCTGAAACCACACCCTCGTTCATCTGAGCATTCTCCGTAAGGCGTGGATCCTGCGCATGCTGCGCTATAACCCCATCAAACATCTTCACATATTCGAGCGCTCGTCTCATTACTAATGGATCGGCGACACAATGGCCATCATCGCTGAAGATTCTTACATTTGCTTCAGATTGATTCATGGCGGCCAGTTCTGCTAACTGCTCCCCTGCTTGACCAACAGTCACAGCCCCGATTGGAAAGACATCACATAGTCCATGAAAAGAACCGAGGCGATAAACCTGTTCGACAACACCAGCTGTATCTGCGACCGGCAGAGTGTTGGGCATCGCTGAGATAGCGGTGTAGCCACCAGCGACTGCGGCATTACTTCCAGAGAGAACAGTTTCAGCATCCTCCCGTCCTGGCTCGCGCAAGTGGGTGTGCAAATCAACCAATCCCGGCAGAGCTACTAAACCATCTGCCTCGACTCTCTGATGATTAAGACCCGCTGTTGGTTTTTCAACAAGTAATCCATCTTCAATGATGATTTCTGTCTTTTTGCCGCTTACATCGATGCAGTTGGAGATAATCCAGTTATTCATAAACCCGCCCCAATCTCTGCCGCTAGATCTCTGTTTGTTGCCCCGCCAATTAGAAGATAAAGAACAGCCATACGAACACTAACGCCATTAGCTACCTGCTCAACAATTACAGAACGTTCAGAATCTGCGCTCTCAGCTGATATCTCTAACCCGCGATTCATAGGCCCAGGGTGCATAACTAAAGCATTGGATTTCAAAGCTGCCATGCGCTCTCTATTGAGTCCAAAATTCCTGGAGTACTCCCTTTCTGAAGGAAAGAACAAATCATCCATTCGCTCCTTTTGCACCCTGAGTGTCATAACCGCATCTAGATCAGGAATGACATCATCGATTGAATAAGAAACTTTGACACCCCAGTCTGAAACTCCTACTGGCAACAAAGTTGGCGGCGCGACCAAAACAACCTCTGCACCTAATTTCTTTAGCAATAAAACATTTGAGCGAGCCACTCTTGAATGGAGAACATCTCCAACGATTCCGATACACAAACCAGATAAATCTCCGGAACCGTTTCTTAGATGTTTCCTGATTGTGTAAGCATCTAACAGCGCCTGGGTAGGATGTTCGTGAGTACCATCGCCGGCATTAATCACAGTACCTGACATCCATTTTTGCCTGGCCAACTGCGCAGCAGCTCCGGAGGCGCTATGGCGAATCACAACCGCATCAGCACCCATAGCTTGCAATGTCAAAGCCGTATCTTTCAGGCTTTCCCCTTTGCTTAAACTTGAACCTTTCGCCGAGAAATTGATTACATCAGCTGACAAACGCTTTGCCGCTGCTTCAAATGAGATACGTGTCCGAGTTGAATCTTCTATAAAAAGATTTACAACGGTTCTACCTCTTAGAGTTGGAAGCTTTCTGACTGAATTATCGGAAAGGGCAGACAATGCGGCTGCTGTGTCTAGAATCTCTAGAGCTTCACTCTTTGATAAATCATCAATCGACAATAGATGTCTCATTTCACACCCGACCTTCGATGATGACTTCGTCAGCCGCATCAAACTCAGTTAGGTGCACGCGAACAATCTCTAGTTTCGCTGTTGGGATGTTCTTTCCAACAAAGTCAGCCCGAATGGGAAGTTCTCTATGACCTCGATCTATGAGCACCGCAAGTTGTACAGTCTTTGGCCGACCAAGTTCATTTAATGCATCTAAAGCTGCTCTAACGGTTCTTCCCGAGAAAAAGACATCATCTACTAACACCACATTTTTATCATCGATTCCACTAGATGGGATCTGAGTGGGAGTCAAAGCTCTGGGAGGCTTTATTCGTAGGTCATCACGGTACATCGTTATATCAAGTACGCCCTGAGGAACGACATTTCCTTCAATCGAGGAGATGTCGGCGGCAATTCGTTGGGCTATCGCTACCCCGCGAGAAGGGATACCAAGAAGGATTACATCTTGAGAACCATGATTTTTTTCTAGAATTTCATGAGATATACGGCGTAACGCCCTGGTGATCTCGGCACCGTTCAATACAACACTCATTTGACTCCTTCGCCGCCTCACAGGACGGATCGTTAAAGGTTGCCTAACCCTAGCATCTAACCTCAAAGCTCTGATCAATCTCCTCCTGTGTATGGCCCCAAGCCTTGATACCTGGGCTGGATTACTTTCTCTACATGACCCCAAAAAATGAGTACTGCAATCGATTACGCATGGTTAGAAGACAGCAGAATTTAACGCTGCGCCAGGTTGAGGAGAAATCAAAGGGCGTTTGGAAGGCGGTGGTAGTTGGCTCCTATGAGAGGGGTTCGCGCGCTCTGAACATCTCGAAAGCCGAAGAATTATGCCGCTTCTATGGAGTACCGATTACTGCGCTCTTTGTTGAGCCTCCAGTTGTAGAGGATAAGACGGTCCTGAACCCAGATTATCTGCAATTGGATCTTCGTCGTATTCAAGAGATTACCATCGATCTGGACGTATTTTCAGGACAGGTATTGAGATTCCTGAAAACAATAATCTTGAAAAGACAGGATTGGAACGGTGAAGTAATTTCTCTTCGAAACTCTGATCTCAATCTCTTGTCAATACTGACCGGCAAGTCGGACGAGAGCGTGATTGCAGCTCTCAAAAACAGACAAATGTTGCTAGACCGCTAAATCTGCCTTAATTTCTGCGATCTTACTGAGAACTCCATTGATGTACTTGCTCGACTCGTCGGTCGATAAAGTTGAAGCGAGCTCTACCGCTTCAGATATTGCCACCTCGGTGGGCAAATCACTTGACCATAAAATCTCATAGATTCCTAGCCGGAGAATATTTCTATCTACAACTGGCATGCGATCCATATCCCAGCCGACCGAGTAAGTGATGATTAGTTCATCTATCTTGCGTTTATGGGACTCAATCCCCTCGATTAATTCGCGGGTAAAGTCCCGTGCCACAAAATCAAGTTCGGCGACGCGTTGTTGCAAGATAAGGGTTGGAGAAGATTTGCGGATGTCCGCTTCGTACAACAAATCCAACGCCGCTTTGCGTGCTTTAGAGCGAGCGCTCACTTAGTTTGCGCGTCCTAAATAATCTCCAGTACGAGTGTCAACCAAGACAACCTCATCCTGTTTGATGAAAAGAGGAACTTGAATGGTTATGCCGGTCTCTAGCGTGGCTGGCTTTGACCCCGCCGAAGATCTATCGCCTTGCAATCCTGGCTCGGTATATGTGATCTTCAATGGAACATTTGCTGGGAGTTCAACATAAAGGGGATTTCCTTCATGTACCGCAACAATAGCTTCCATATTCTCAAGCATGTAATTAGCCGCATCACCAACAGTTTCCGGCGAGATGGTCATCTGGTCATATGTTGATGAATCCATAAACACGAAACCGGATGGATCGCGGTATAGGAACTGCATATCCCGCTTTTCAAGGATAGCCACATCTACCTTGACACCTGCGTTAAAGGTTTTTTCAACCACTTTGCCGGATAAAACATTTTTTAACTTGGTTCTTACAAAGGCTGGACCTTTGCCTGGCTTAACATGTTGAAAATCAACTACATTCCATAGCTGCCCTTCGATATCGAGGGTCATGCCATTTTTTAGATCATTTGTGGTTGCCATAAGCGCGAAGATTACACAGTTGCCTTGGATTTAACTAATTTGAGAGCAGGCGCTTCATGGCTTGTAGCGCAAGGCGATAGCTATCGAGGCCAAACCCCGCAATAGTTCCGTTCACAACTCCTGAGATTACTGAAGTGTGCCGAAACTCTTCGCGCGATAATGGGTTGGAAAGATGAACTTCAATACATGGCGCTTTCAGCATGGTCACAGCATCTCTGATCGCATAGGAATAATGAGTGAAAGCTGCTGGGTTGAAAATTACTGGTGTTTCACCTTCCGCAGCTTGGTGCAACCAACCTATCAATTCAGCTTCATCATTACTCTGTTTGATTTCAACGGTAAATCCTAACTCCGCAGCCTGTTGCTGCGCCGCATCAACAATGTCGCCATAACTGATGTCACCGTAGTAATTCTTTTCTCTTAAATCTAAACGGTCTAAATTCGGCCCATTCAGCACCAGAACAGTTTTTGCCATGATCTACTCCCCGATCTTTTCGTTAAAAAGCTCCTCTAACAAATGATTATCAGTGCATTCATACCTAGCGACTTTTCCAATGTTCTCTAGAGTTACAAAACGAATCAGCGCACCCTGTTTTTTCTTATCATGTTGCATATTCTCCACCAGTTTGGGCCAAGCTTGTTTTTGGTACGAGATAGGCAATGCAAGTCCTGCAAGGATTGACCGATGGCGTTGTACAACGCTTGAGGATAAGCCTGATACCACGGCCGATAACTCCGCGGCGAATATCATCCCAATGGACACGCACTCACCGTGCCGCAGAGAGTAATCACTACTCTTCTCTATTGCATGACCCAGTGTGTGACCATAGTTGAGCGATTCTCTTTGAAAGCTCTCCTTGAAATCAGATGAAACTACATTCGCTTTGACTGCAACTGATCTGTAAATCAACTCTGCCAGATTCGAACGCCAATCCCGCTCGATTAAATTGAGGATTTCTTCATCTGCAATAAATCCACACTTAACTACTTCCGCTAGGCCTGCTTTAGCATCTCTTTCAGGCAATGTGTCTAGGAATCTAGGATCAATAATCACCGAGATGGGAGAATGGAAAGCACCCGCTAGATTTTTGCCCGCCGCGAGATTGATTCCCGTCTTACCACCAATGGCCGCATCAACCATTCCAGCCAACGATGTGGGAACCGCCACCCATCTAATCCCCCTCATATAACTCGCTGCAAGGAATCCCGCCAAATCAGTTGTGGCCCCTCCGCCAATACCAATAACCATCGCATCTCGTGCAAGAGAGAGTCCTGCCATGAAATTCAACGTTTCAACAAATACATCTGGCGATTTAGCCGCTTCTCCTTCTGGTACGTAGATAACCTTCCAATTTTTCGGAAAACCAGAAGTTAATGCCTCGATGGCTTTAGAGGTAATAACTACAGCTGGCGTATCCCCAACAACTTCAACCAGAGATTCTTCCCATGATGATGTGAATTGGACTGAGTACTTATGCTCAGCAGAAACTTCGATGTGCAACATTTAGGACAATACCTCTGCTAATTCATTTGCTACTTCCGCAGCTTTTTTATTGTCAGTTGAAATGGTGCGAGTCGCTAAACGTTCATAGATAGGGCGCCTCTTTTCCATCAGACTCAACCATTGCTGTCTTGGATTTCCGAGTAACAACGGTCGATCGCGATTAAATCCGATTCGCGGCGCGGCATTCGAGATAGAAACATCTAGGAATACGATCTCTTTTTGTTCCGTGAGTTTTTCTTGAACACTCTCAGCGAGTACCGACCCTCCCCCGAGTGAGATTACAGAATCGGCATGGTCTATAAGCTCTAGAACAACTTGCTCTTCCAAAGCTCTAAACACAACTTCGCCATCCTCAAGAAACAAATCAGGTATCGACTTGCCCGCACGGTTTTCTATTTCAATATCGGTGTCCAGAAAAGGGCGATTCAGTCGCTTTGCAAGCAGTTTACCGATCGTAGATTTCCCAGCACCTGGCGGACCAATCAAAATTATGGGAAACATTGCGGCATTCACTACTTAATTTTCATGTTGGTCAGATAACTTGAATAGTTGCGACGAGTTTCACCAACGCTGTCACCACCGAATTTTTCGACAACCGACTCAGCTAAAACTAGGGCCACCATTGCTTCAGCCACAATGCCCGCAGCAGGGACGGCACAAACATCTGATCTTTGGTTAATGGCTTTTGCCGGTTCACCGTTTGATGTGTCGATAGTATCCAGGGCCTTGGGAACTGTAGAGATTGGTTTCATTGCTGCTCTTACCCGCAACACTTCACCGGTAGTCATGCCACCTTCAGTACCTCCTGAACGACCAGTGCGACGCACAATCTTTCCGGTGGCATCCGTTTCAATCTCATCATGTGCCTGACTCCCCCGACGGGTAGCAGTTCTAAAACCATCACCTAATTCGACACCCTTGATGGCTTGAATGCCCATTAGCGCGCCCGCTAATCGCGAGTCAATCCTTCGATCCCAATGTACGTGGGAGCCAAGTCCCGGCGGCACGCCATATGCTAAAACTTCAACCACACCACCCAAAGTATCTCCGCTGGAATGTGCGTCATTTATCTCGGCAATCATTTGCTTCGAAATTGATTCATGGGCACAACGCACCTCATTTGAATCAATTGCATCTCTTTGATCGAAACTCGGTTGAACATAATCTTCATCAATACTCACGGAACCAATTGATACAACATGACTTAATATTTCAATGTCGCATGCCTGTTTCAAAAATCTTCTTGCAACGGCGCCAAGTGCAACTCGCGCAGCTGTCTCTCTTGCTGAAGCACGCTCCAAGATAGGCCGCGCATCTTCGAAATCATACTTTTGCATACCAACCAAATCGGCATGACCCGGACGCGGTCTTGTCAGGGGCGCATTTCTTCCGAGATTCTCAATTTCGGCTAAATCCACAGGATCGGCCGCCATAACTTTTTCCCACTTTGGCCATTCGGAGTTTGCTATCTCTATAGCAATAGGACCACCTTGAGTTTGACCGTGTCGAATTCCACCAATAATCGTTACCTTGTCAGCTTCAAAATTTTGCCTCGCACCTCTGCCAAATCCAAGGCGACGACGACGCAGATCTTCATCTATATCAGCGGTTGTGATATTCACCGAGGCGGGCACGCCTTCTAGGATTCCAACCAAAGCTGGTCCATGTGATTCCCCTGCAGTAAGCCAACGCATGCGCCAAGTATCTCAGATGAATGGCAGATGAGGCAGAAAATAAGGGTTATGCAAGAAATTGCGCGGAAAATGGTGCTAGAAACATGAAAGGCGCAAATGGGATGCTAAATGGCCGACTTGATGAGCTAATGAAATTTCTTAGCAATAGATAGAAAAAAGCCCAGCACCAACTGAGGAAGTTTGAATAAAGCAAGGTTTGCATCTCCATCCCAAAGGCTCCGAAGTAGGCCCCCATGAGCAGAGATAGCCGTAAATCTCCCATGCCCAAAGATCCGCCCGAAATCAGGAAGATAATTAAATAGATCAAGAAATTTAGCAAAGACAGACCGGCGATTTTGTGGCCAAAGAACAACATTAAGGAAAGCAACCCGATATACACCCATG
>CAZIAI010000003.1:17349-21703 GCA_964536895.1 uncultured Clavibacter sp. | reverse complement strand
GCCGGCACCGTGTTTATCAATAGATCGCAATCATTAGCCGCTCGCAGATTTGACCAATCCTCAATATGTAACTCTGTCTCAGGAATGCAATTGCGGAGTAGATCATCCATTTTGGGGTTGCGTCGAACCACCGTGATTGAGAAATCAAATGAATCTAGCAACGCTTCAAGTGCACCAAGGGCCGCCCTAGCAGTCCCACCCGAACCGATGATTACTACATGATCAAATTCAAAAGGGCTCAACAGATATTCAATTGCTTTCGCATCAGTGGATGTGGCGCACCAGTGATTTTCCACTTTGAATACCGTATTTGCTGACTTTATTCTCGCGGAAAGGGCATCAAAATCGATTCTGGTCTTAATCTCCGGAGAAAAGATAATCTCCTTTAATGGCATGGTCAGAGAAAAACCAAACCAAGTATTCTGCAAGGCTAATTCTCGATTGAACCATTGCGGAAACTCCTTTGCAGTCAATTCAACTGCAGAGTATTGGTAGTTCAAACCCAGCTCTCGGTAAACAAAATTGTGAATCAGAGGGGACAAAGAATGGGAAATTGGCGCGCCCAGCACCGCTGCACGTTGAATCATTCAAACAACCCTGCTCTAAAGTTTCTTTTGTATTCAGCCTTCCAAGTTAGAAACTCATCATACGAACTAGTAAATCTAGTTTCCTTAGGTTTCACAGTTACGAAATACAACCAGTCTCCCATTTCGGGTTGCAGCGTGGCATTGATCGCCTTGATGGTTGGACTTCCAATTGGAGTTGGCGGCAAGCCAGCATATTTGAATGTGTTGTATCTACTATTGACCTTTGTTTCCTCGATAGAAACTCTAATCTCTCCCCGCCGATCGAGTGCATAGTGAACTGTTGAATCAAATTGCAGAGGCATACCGATTTTTAATCGGTTATAAACCACTCGAGCCACTTTCCCAAAAACATCTGGAGTACCCTCGCTTTCGACTAGTGACGCGATAATCAAAATTTCATAGGGAGTAAATGTTGAATCTTGCTTCCAATCTATGTCCTTGGTCATCCATTCAAATTTGGCAACCATCTCACTTACAGCTTTTTTAGGTGAGATCTCGCGGTTAAAGGAGTATTGGGCAGGATAAAGCACTCCCTCGAGGAAATTAGATTCAAAAATCGATGGCGGATTCACATCCTCAAAAGCTGCATCAATATCTTCGGATTCAAATCCAAATCTAAGCAACTCTCTTTTAATCTCCGTTAATCTCGCCCCATCTCGAATTCGAATCAGGTTTGGGATGCGATCTGGATCTAAGAGCTGTTCAAGTGCGATTTTTGCTGGAATTTTGGTTTGCACCAAATGACCCCCTGGAGCGATACGGCCAGACCTTGGATCTGCTACCGCTTCACGGAAAAAAGCTGCTGAGGATTTAACGACTCCGGCTTCATAAAGTTTTTGGCCGATTTCAGATCCAGTTTCTCCTGGTTGGATCTCGATCATTACCTCAGGCCCAGGCGTACCGACAGGAAAATCAGCTACTGCACTTGAACCGTTTGCGAACGCTCTCAGCAACAGAGTTACTAGCAAAACAAAAATTCCAGCCAGAAGAAGTCGAAGTAAAGGTTTCCCTTCAATTAGCCCTCTAATCCGGGAAGAGTTAGAGCTCATATCCAGCCCAATTTCCGCTTAATCTTTCCCGCTCTAGCGCAGATTCCAGAATCACTACCGCAGCCATCTGATCTACGTCATTCTTGGAAAGAGTTCTGCCTGATTCTGTTGCTTGTCTAATCGCAGACTTCGTACTCAATCTCTCATCGATGAGGCGTACCGTCACTGTGTCGGCCAACATAGACCCTAGTTTTTCAGCCATTTCACGGGCCTTCTTGGTGGCGACTCCCTCTTGCCCAGAAAGATGAAGTGGTAACCCGAAATAAATCAGTTTCACTTCTTCAGCATTGATGATATCGGTTATGGAATCACACAACTTTTCCGTTTCTAGAGTAACTAAAGGCGATGCGATTATTCCGGAAGGATCGCTCATGGCCACACCGCATCTGACATCACCATAATCAATGGCGATTCGGCGACCGCGCGGCAACATATCTAACTTCCTGCGATTGACTTTTTGATTGCTTCAAATGCCGATGCAATCTTGGTTGCATCTGTTCCGCCACCCTGTGCAAAATCATCCTTACCGCCGCCTCCGCCACCAAGAACTGCGGAAGCGAGTTTGACCAAAGCTCCTGCTTTAACTCCTGTGCTTCGAGCTGCTTCATCGGTTGCGACAACTAGCACTACCTTCTCTTCACCTGCACTAGACAACGCAACCACGCAAGAGCTCAATCGAGATCTCAGCTCCAAGGCAACGACTCGTAGATCATCTCCACTGAAATTGGCGCCCATGTCATGAGTAATGAGGTTCAAATCCCCTACTTTCTCAGCCTTACTTAACAGTTCTGAGACTTGGTTTAATGCCTGTTTGGTTTTGAAGGCAGCTAGCTCTTTTTCAACCTCTTTCACTCTAGCCATGAGAAGTGAAATCCGCTCTGGGAGCTCTTCAATACGAGTGCTTTTCACCAAATCATTAATCATGTTGAGAAGAACATGTTCCCGAGCCAAAAATGAGTAAGCATCAACACCTACTAATGCTTCTACGCGACGAACTCCCGCGCCTATGGAAGATTCACCTAATAACTTAACAACGCCCAGTTGTCCGGATCGAGCAACATGCGTGCCACCGCAAAGCTCACGCGCCCAATCTCCCACGCTAACAACGCGCACCACATCGCCATACTTTTCACCAAACAAAGCCATAGCGCCGATAGCTTTTGCCTCGGCTTGACTCATTTGCTGAGCAGTAACCTCGAGATCTTCCAACAACAATGAGTTAACACGTGCTTCAACTTCGGACAAAGTTGCTTCAGACACCGCTCCTGCGGAGGGGAAATCGAAGCGGAATCTGCCAGGCGCATTCTCTGAACCAGCCTGTGTCGCTGTCTCACCCAGAATCTCTCTGAACGCTTTATGCACCATGTGTGTGGCTGTGTGTGCCCGCGAGATGCCTTTTCGTCGCTCTAGATCGACGGCAGCATGCACAGATAAGCCAGTTTCCCATGATCCTCTGACCACACGACCACGGTGAACAAACACTCCAGGAATCGGTGTTTGCACATCATCGATTTCAATAACTGATCCGTCTGAAGATTTAATCACACCGCCGTCAGCTAACTGGCCGCCACCTTCTGCATAAAAGGGAGTTCTATCAAGAACAATCTCAACATCATCACCCTCGTTAGCATGTTTAGCAATTTTTCCATCAATCAAAAGACCGACAATTTCACTTTCGCTCTCTAAATTGGCGTATCCGATGAACTCTAGTTTCTTGCCCAATTCAGCAATCTTTTTATACTCCGACACATCTGTGTGGCCACTCTTCTTGGACTTGGCGTCCGCCTTAGCTCGATCGCGCTGTTCCTTCATTAATCGCTTGAAACCATCAGCGTCGACAGTTAAACCGTGCTCACTAGCCATCTCTAATGTAAGGTCATAAGGAAAACCGTAGGTGTCATGTAATTTGAAAACATCATCACCGGAGAGTTGCTTGCCGCCAATTTTCTTGAGATTGGCACTTGCCTGATCAAATATCAGTGTGCCGCTCTTAAGAGTTTGAAGAAATGTTTCTTCCTCGGCAATCGCCACCTTTAAAATTCGCTCTTGGTCAGAAACAAGCTCAGGGTACTGCGGGCCCATCGCCTCTATTGAGGAAAGGATTAGCTCCTTCATATTTCTGTCTTCGCCGCCAAGCAATCGCATGTTTCGAGTTGTGCGACGCATCATGCGCCTTAAAACATAGCCTCTTCCTTCATTACCCGGAGTAACGCCATCGCCGATAAGCATTGTGGCGGTACGAGCGTGGTCTGCGATTACTCGCAAGGAAACATCACTGCTGTTGGTCTTTCCATAACCAACACCTGTCAATTGGCTTGCCTTATTCAAAATATGCCGTGTCGTGTCAATCTCATAAATGTTCTCAACGCCCTGCAACAACGCCGCGGTTCGTTCTAGACCCAGGCCGGTATCAATATTTTTTGCTGGCAATTCACCTACGATTGGGTAACCCTCTTTTCCGGGTCCATCACCGCGAATATTCTGCATAAAGACCAGGTTCCAAATTTCGAGATAACGATCCTCATCAGCGACAGGGCCGCCTTCTTTTCCGTATGCAGGACCACGATCGAAGTAGATTTCAGAGCAGGGCCCGCAAGGACCTGGAACGCCCATCGACCAGAAGTTGTCAGCCATGCCCCGTCTTTGAATGCGCTCCTTTGGTACACCAATTTTCTTGTGCCAGATATCTGCTGCTTCATCATCGTCGAGATAAACCGT
>CAZIAI010000003.1:16001-17249 GCA_964536895.1 uncultured Clavibacter sp. | reverse complement strand
GCATTTACTAGAAGCAAATTTGGGTCATCGGCAATCAAAGAAGCAGATGGGACTACAGTGTGTTTCAAGCCCAAAGAATTGTCGGCTTCGAAGAACTTAAGCCAACGGGATCTAATCTCCGCTGAATTCACGAGGCCTAGAACTCCTCATCATCTACGTAACGGGTTCTCTTAGCCTTCTTGGTCGATTTTGGTTTCTTCTTCTTGCGTAATTGGGCAGCCGTCAAAACCGCACCGGCCGCTTTCATTGCCATTTGATTCTTATCTAGAAAGGATGAGGTGTTTTCTGTAATTTTTGAGCTGAACTCTTCCATTGTTTTTGTAACTTTGTTAATGCTTTGCAGTGGACCGTTCACTAGTTCAACTGTCGTAGTAACCTCGTTCAAAAGCGGGGTTGTTTCTTGAGAAATGTCCCGCACCGCTGCGCCTACTTCATCAATCATTCGGCCTACACGAACCACAGCATAAGCAATCGCCAAACTGATGATTAAAAAAGCGCTGGCAGCAATAATCGCTGCAATTCCTCCGGCGGACATGCCCCGTAGCCTACCGAATGATTTCGATTCATCGACAAATTTCAGGAGTCAAGGCTCCTTGGCCGTATGGATTCATAATTTTTGCGAGAAAAACAGGTTATTCAGCGCCCAAACTGCTTAGGTGCTCAATTACCAGCTTTAACTGAATCATCCGGCTTGAAATCAACTCCGGTCTCTTTGCGCTGTGCATCAGTAATCGGAGTAGGCGCACCGGTTAGCGGATCGCCACCACTAGCGGTTTTTGGAAAGGCAATAACCTCTCGAATTGACTCCGCCCCCGCTAGTAGAGCGCATAAGCGATCGAGACCTAGTGCAATGCCTCCATGAGGTGGTGGCCCATAGTTAAATGCTTCAAGTAAGAAGCCAAATTTGCTTTCGGCTTCCTGTTTGGTCAAACCGATTACATCAAATACCGATTGTTGGATATCGCGGCGATGAATACGAATTGAACCGCCACCAATTTCGCTGCCATTGAGCACAATGTCGTAGGCATACGCCAAAGCTGAACCTGGATCAGAAACGAAACTCTTTTCAAACTCTGGTTTCGGTCCAGTAAATGGATGATGAACAGCGGTCCATCCTCCATCATCTGTTTTCTCAAACATCGGTGCATCAACCACCCAAAGGAACTTCCACGCTCCTTTGTCAATTAAATTGCAACGCTCGCCAATTTCTAGTCGCACCGCACCAAGAAGATTCAGTGAAGAGTTGCG
>CAZIAI010000003.1:2115-15901 GCA_964536895.1 uncultured Clavibacter sp. | reverse complement strand
TCGTGATAGGTCATATGAGGAATCGGTGTTTCGATTTCATAGTTAATGGTGGATTTAAATACTGCCTTCAAAATCTTTTCAGCAACTGCAATTACATCTGATTGATCGCCAAAACTCATTTCAATATCAAGTTGGGTGAACTCTGGTTGGCGATCAGCCCTGAAATCTTCATCTCTGAAGCAACGCGCAATTTGATAGTAACGCTCCATGCCGGCAACCATCAATAACTGTTTAAATAACTGCGGTGATTGTGGCAATGCGTACCAGGAACCCGGTTGTAAACGCACCGGCACCAAGAAATCTCTGGCTCCCTCTGGAGTGGATCTAGTGAGATATGGGGTTTCAATCTCCAAAAATTTCTCATCATCCATCACCGAGCGAATTATGGAAGTTACCTTAGATCTCAACCTTAAGGCTTTGCTGGGGTTTTCTCTGCGTAGATCTAGATAGCGATACTTCAAACGGATCTCTTCGCTAACATTGACATTCTCGCCGCTATCAACTGGAAAAGGCAGTGGCGCAGCTTCGCTCAATACCTCTAGTGCATCGCAAATGATTTCAATTTCGCCAGTTGGAATATTTAGGTTCTCATTACCTGTGGGCCGCTTGGCAACTACGCCTTTAACCAGCACGCACCATTCAGCACGAAGAGCTCCAGCGACCTTCTCATCGGAGATTACGACTTGAACATTTCCGGATGCATCCCTGAGGTCAATAAACGCAACGCCGCCGTGGTCACGTCGACGCGCAACCCATCCAGCAAGTGTTACCGAACTGCCAACATCAGCGAGTCGAATTGAACCTGCATCATGCGATCTAAGCACCGTCAAAAACCTCTCTTAATCTTTACAAAAGTAACGCCGCAAAAGGATCTAGCCTCGTGAGGAAAG
Source organism: uncultured Clavibacter sp. (assembly GCA_964536895.1). Classification (GTDB taxonomy): domain Bacteria; phylum Actinomycetota; class Actinomycetes; order Nanopelagicales; family Nanopelagicaceae; genus MAG-120802. The sequence continues at coordinate 15,011 of CAZIAI010000003.1, read as the reverse complement.
CTCCTTTAGCTTGTTCGCTAAGGCGCTAAGGGTAACCGATTCTGCATCTCCTGATGCCATGTTCTTGATTTCAACGGAATCTGAATCAATCTCACTATCCCCTAAAACAATTGCGAATCGTGCCCCTGATTTATCAGCCGCTTTCATCGCACCTTTCAATGAGCGATCCCCATAACTAGTTTCGACGACAAAACCCTGTTGGCGTAATTCGGTAGCGAGAATAAATGAGCGCTCTAGAGCAGATTGCCCAAGTGACACGATGAATAGATCTGTGTAAGTCAATATCTCGGGAACAACCTGCTCCTGCTCCATGGCAAGAATTACCCGATCTATCCCCAGTCCAAAGCCAATTCCAGAGAGATTTTGTCCTCCCAGTAACTCCATCAGGCCGTCATATCTGCCACCTCCGCCAATACCAGATTGCGCACCTAGGCCACCATGCACAAACTCAAAGGTGGTACCTGTGTAGTAATCCAAACCTCTGACCATTCTGGGATTAACAACAAATGGAATGCCGATACTCTTCAAAGCCTGTTGAACAACCTCAAAGTTCCTTAGAGATTCATCATTCAAGTAGTCCAGCAGCACTGGAGCATTCAGCATTTGATTCGCTACTGCTTCGCGTTTGTCATCAAATAGTCGCAACGGATTTTTCGAAACTCGATCCATGGTCTCATCATCCAGATTCATCGTGGAGATGAACTTCATTAAATCTTGTCGATGGTTAGTACGAGATTGCGCATCACCCAAAGAGGTTAACTGGAGAGTGAAATTTTTAAGACCCAAATTTTTGTAACCGTTATAAGCGATTGCGATTACTTCAGCATCTATATACGGATCGTTAACTCCGATGGCTTCCACTCCGAACTGATAGAACTGTCTATACCTACCCGCTTGAGGTCTCTCTGCTCGGAAAAAAGGACCCTTGTAGTAAAGCTTTACTGGAAGCTGACCTCTATCAAGATTATGTTCAATCACGGCACGCATTACACCTGCCGTTCCTTCGGGACGAAGAGTTATTGAACGTCCCCCTCTATCTTCGAAGGTGTACATCTCCTTGGTAACAACATCAGTAGATTCACCCACACCTCTGGTGAATAGTTCTGTGTCCTCAAAAACTGGAAGTTCAATTGGTTCGTAACCCGCTGCCAATGCCGGAGCGGTTAAAGATCGAGATACATATTCGAACAACTGTGAACGAGGCGGGAAGTACTCGGAAACACCTTTGGGCGCCTGATATTTCTTACTCATGCCAACCTTCCCTCAATAGCCGCCCGAAGATACGGGTTGTTACTTAATTCATCCTTTATGGTCGTCTTGTCTCCATGCCCGGGCAACACCTGTAAGTGCTCGGGCATGGTCGCTATTTTCTCACGAAGGCTAAGTTCCATGTCGGTCATCGATCCACGAGGTAAATCAGTTCTACCTATAGAACCTTTAAACAAAACATCCCCACTAACTAGATACTCATCATTAACCTGCGACACGATTGAACCAGGTGTGTGCCCAGGAGCATGTTGGATTTTGAAATTCATTTCGCCCAGGTTCAAGAGGGAACCATCAGAAACTTCCCAAACCGAAGTTGGTTCTGTGAAATCCAAGCCGTTGCCCATCTGTTTCTTCAACTCTTGAACCAATGCTGCACTTTGCGGACCCATAGCTTTTTCGGGCGCATTCAAGAGATCACGATCAAATTCGTGGATGTAACAATCAACACTCTTTAGATCAATTTCGACAAAGTCGGGCTGCATCGCAATCAGGGAAAAGGTGTGGTCAAGATGTCCATGCGTTATTAACACCGCTCCAACTTTCAGCCTATGCTGATTTAGTTTCTCCAAAATGGCCGAATTGAGGCTGGGGATCTCGATCCCAGGATCAACAATTACGCATTCAGTACCCGGACCGGGGGCAATAATCCAACAGTTGGTTTGGTAGTACGGAGCCACTACCCGATCTACCAAAAGCGCCATGTCCGAATTCTCCCAACTCAAAACCCATAAACCCGGCTCATTCTCTGCTTAAAGCAGAGGTTTCTACCCTGGATTTTTACACTCTGGCCAAGGAGGGGTACCTTGTAGCCCTCACCAACCGCTGAACCCACAACGCCATCAAGTTATCTGATGGCGCGCAACGTTCGAGAAAGTTAGGCCATCATGGAATCACTCGATAATCAAACAACTCTCCCTAATTCTGCCGCCGCCGCATTGATTGGCGATCCAGCCAAATTTGGACGCGTTGATGAAAATGGAATGGTTTATGTCAGAACTGATGATGGCGAGAAAGTGGTTGGGTCCTATCCTGGAAAGAGTCCAGAAGAGGCATTGGCATATTTTGTACGGAAATTCGAAATCGTTGCTTCAGAGGTAGCGTTATTGGCAGCCCGCATTATCAGCGGCGCCATGGTTCCGGAAGATGCACATGACGCAGTAAAGAAGTTGCGTAATCAAGTAGAACACCTAAACGGCGTAGGAAATCTTGCCGCTCTTAGAAGTTCACTAGAGCAAATTCCCCCACTGATAGATGAACACCGCCCAGCTTATGAGGCGAAGAAAGCTGCCGAGATTGAAGCAAAGGCAGCTAAGAGAGCTGCCGCAATTGCCGCCAAGGAAACTTTGGTTGCTGAGGCTGAGTCATTGACCGAATCCACCAATTGGAAAGCAACTGGTGAAAGATTAAAGGTTTTGCTCGATGAGTGGAAGAAAGCACCACGTCTTGATAAGAAGGCTGATGCTGAACTCTGGAAGCGATTCTCTTCTGCCCGCAATAAGTTTGATAAGCGCAGGAGAACCCATTTTGCTTCGCTAACTCAACAACAGACTCAGGTGAAGTCAACAAAAGAACGAATTGTTTCCGAAGCTGAAGCTTTGGCCTCCTCTACCGATTGGGTAAATACTGCGCGACGCTACAAATCATTGATGGATGAATGGAAAGCCACAGGGCGCGGCAAGAAGAATGATGACACCAAACTCTGGAATCGTTTTAAAGCAGCTCAAGACACCTTCTTCGCTGCGAAGAACGCTGACCTAGAAAAGCGCGGCGAATCCATGGCCGCAAATCTAGAAAAACGCGAAGCCCTAGTTCTCGAGATTGAAGCATTACTTCCCATCACTAACCTCGATGATACAAAGCGTAAGTACCGTGATCTCAGAAACAAGCTTTCAAAGATTGGCATGGTCGATCGCAAGAAAAGAGCTTCTCTCGACAAACGAATTGATGTAGTTGAGATGACCATCAAAGAGGCTGAACAAGAGCAGTGGCGTCGCAGCGATCCTGGGGCCCGCGCTCGTGCGAACGATGTTGTGAACCAACTTATGAATGCGGTCTCAGATTATGAAGCAAAGGCCGCTCGCGCTGAGGCAAATGGCGATGCCAAAAAAGCAGCAGAGCATCGTGAAGCAGCGGCTGCACGTCGCATGTGGCTCAGTGAAGCTCAAAAAGGTTTGGCTGACTTCACAAACGCTTAATTGTTGGTAACACGATAAACGTCGTAAACACCCTCAATTTTTCGTACCGCGGATAAGACAGCATCTAGGTGGCTGGCATCAGCCATCTCAAAGGTGAACCTCGAAAAAGCTACTTGATCCTTTGTCGTATTCACAGCCGCATGCAAGATATTCACTTGCTGATCTGACAAAGTTCTGGTGATATCAGATAAGAGTCTCGATCTATCAAGGGCCTCAATTTGAATATTCACCAAGAATGTTGATTTGGCCGTTAAATCCCATTTCACTTTTACGATTCGATCGCCTTGATGAAATTTTAGATCAGCCACATTTACGCAATCCGTGCGGTGAATCGACACCCCGTTACCTCTTGTGATGAACCCAGTAATCGGATCGCCGGGAACCGGAGTGCAACATCTGGCAAGTTTGACCAAAACATCATCTATGCCCTCAACTTGAATGCCGCTTGCACTTCTGCGCACGGTTCGTGCGGTAGCGCTAGAGGAAATCAAGCTTTCCAGTAACGGGGTTTCATGTGTTTCCTCAAGCCCTAACGAGGTTTCCAATCTTTCGATTACATGTCCAGCAGAAATGTGTCCATCACCGACCGCCGCATACAACGCGTCAATGTCGGGATAATTCAAATCATGTGCCAGCTGCAAAAGGGTGTGCCCACCCAAAATCTTCTGGATAGGTAGGCCGGCTTTCCTCATCTGGCGGGCAATGGACTCCTTGCCGGCATCTATAGCTTCTTCGCGACGTTCCTTGGTGAACCAAGCTTTAATTTTGGAGCGGGCACGTGGAGATTTAACAAAATTCAACCAATCCCGACTAGGTGATGCATGCTCACTTTTGTTCGTTACTACTTCGATCACATCACCATTTGCTAATGGTGCTTCAAGTGAAACCAACTTTCCATTTACCTTGGCGCCAATGCAGCGATTGCCCACCTCGGTGTGAACCGCGTATGCAAAATCTACGGGTGTAGATCCTGCGGGTAGTGCAATAACACTCCCCTTAGGTGTGAAAACAAATACCTCTGGGGTTCTTAGGTCAAAACGCAAAGCATCAAGAAACTCTGTTACATCAGAGGTCTCTTGTTGCCACTCGTGTAACTGTTTTAACCACAGCATGTCGGGAGATTCAGCGGAACGTCCTGCCGATCCAATCTTGTACTTCCAGTGTGCAGCGATACCGTACTCAGCCCTACGATGCATATCATGGGTGCGAATCTGAATTTCTACCGCTTTTCCAGTAGGTCCAATCACAGTCGTGTGCAAGGATTGATAAAGATTGAACTTTGGCATCGCAATGTAATCCTTGAAACGTCCTGGGACTGGATTCCAGCGCGCATGAATCGCGCCTAGTACGGCGTAACAATCTCGCACATCATTTACTAGCACTCTTATGCCAACCAAGTCATAAATATCATTAAATTCTCGGCCACGCACCACCATTTTTTGATAAACACTATAGAGATGTTTCTGGCGACCACTTACTTGGGCTGCAATGTTTTCGGAGGCCAAATCACTTTCTACGACCGAGATAACATCATTAGTAAGCTTCTCTCTTGATGGATTGCGTTCGATAACCAAACGTTCGATTTCTTCAAATTTCTTCGGTTCCAAGAATTTAAATGAGAGATCTTCCAGCTCCCATTTAACGGCATTCATACCCAAGCGGTGTGCCAAAGGTGCGTAGATATCAAGTGTTTCTCGCGCTTTCCTCGCTGAGGATTCTGGTTCCACATACTGCCAGGTGCGAGCATTGTGTAAACGATCAGCGAGTTTTATGACCAAAACTCTAATGTCTTTTGCCATCGCCACAACCATTTTGCGAACTGTCTCTGCTTCAGCGGTCGGACCGTAAGTCAAGCGATCAAGTTTTGTTACACCTTCAACTAGGTTCGCAACCTCATCACCAAATTCAATACGTAGTTTTTCTGATGAGTACTGAGTGTCCTCTACAGTGTCGTGAAGTAAAGCTGCGGCAATAGTTGCTGGATCTAGACCGAACTCAACAAGAATTTCCGCAACAGCTACCGGGTGGGTTATATAAGGGTCACCACTTTTTCGCAGCTGCCCTTGATGCGCATGGTTTGCGACATCAAAAGCTCGTTCTACTACCGACAAATCATTAGATTTTCCGGCATCACGAAGCTTTTGAAGTACCGGCGTAATCAACGCGCTCATGCGCTTAGATTACTTGAGATCTATTTGTCACGCTTCTTCTCAGCAGCAGCTGCATTTGCTGAACCACCTTGTCTAGCAAGAACTCTTTGGTTGTGCGCCTTAATTGCAGGTTCACGTTCTCTTAGCGCCGCAAGGATTGGTGCCGCGATGAAGAGAGATGAATAAGTTCCGGCAATAAGACCAATGAATAATGACAGCGATAGATCCTTTAGCGTTCCAGCCCCGAGCAATCCCGCCCCAACAAAGAGAATCGCTGCGACAGGAAGTAGCGCGATTAGGGATGTATTGAGTGAGCGTACGATGGTTTGATTGACAGCCAGGTTTGCAGCTTCAGCGTAGGTAACTTTTCCAGTGCTGGTTATCGCACGGGTATTTTCCCTTACCTTGTCGAATACCACGACGGTGTCATACAAGGAATATCCCAAAATCGTTAAGAATCCAATGACAGTTGAAGGTGTCACCTCGAAACCGACCAGAGCATAAATGCCCACGGTGATGAAAACATCATGAATAACAGCGACAATTGCTGCCACAGCCATCTTGGGTTCAAAGGTGAGCGCAAGATAAATCATGATACAAATCAAGAATGCAATCAAACCTTGGAAGGCCTTCTTAGAAATTTCCTCTCCCCATGACGGCCCCACATTTTGCGTGTCAATGGATTCAACGGTCACGCCAAATTTTGCGGCCAAAGCATCTTGAATCGCATTTGACTGTGCTGAATCAATAACACCGGTTTGAATGCGAATCTTGTCATTTCCAATTGTTTGAATGATTTGATTGCCGGTATAGCCAGTTGAAGCGACAGTTTCTCTGGCTTCTTCCACAGTTCCCGAGGTTGTAGTAACGGTGAATGAAGAGCCGCCTTTAAACTCAATTCCCAGATGCAAACCTTGTACGCCTAGTGAAAACAATGAGAGCACAATAAAGACCCCTGATAAGGCGTACCATTTCTTGCGAGCACCAATAATGTTGAGTGAAGTTTCACCGCGATACAGACGACCGCCAAGTCCGGAGAATTTCATGGTTAGGCTCCCTTTCCTTCTGCAACTAACGGTTTCATTCCAACGCTTCTAGGTGACACTCCAGACCACTTTGATCCAGACTGGAAGAATTTCATCTTGGCATATAGCGCCACCATCGGCTTCGTAAAGAAGAAGATGATAATCAAGTCAATGATCGTGGTAACTCCAAGAGTGAATGCGAAGCCACGTACGCTGCCAACTGAAACGATGTACAAAACGACCGCCGAAATCAGAGAAACTAGGTCAGCGACAACAATGGTTCTTCTTGCTCGTTGCCAACCTGTTTCTACGGCAACGCGCAATGGTTTGCCATCACGCATTTCGTCGCGGATACGTTCGAAGTAAACAATGAATGAGTCAGCAGTAACACCAATTGCAACGATAGTTCCTGCAATACCTGCCAAGGTGAGCGTGAATCCAACCCACTCGCCTAACAAGAAGAACAAGAGGAATATGTGGGCTGCTGCTAGGGCCAAAGAGCCAATAACTACCGTTCCTAAGGCCCGGTAATACAAAAGTGAGTAAACGATTACTAAAAACAGACCAAGACCTCCAGCGATTAAACCACCAACTAATTGGTCATTTCCCAGGGTTGGTGAAACCTGCTGCACTTCGCCACGGTCAAAAGCCAAAGGAAGAGATCCGTATTTAAGGACATTTGCTAAATCCTGTGCCTCTAACTGGGAGAAGCTGCCAGTGATTTGAGCACTTCCACCAAGAATGGCTTCGTTAATTCTCGGCGCGGAAACCACAACGCCATCAAGCACGATAGCAACCTGATTTTGCGGTGCTGGCAGGTTTACAACACTTTGAGTCAAGGAACCAAATTTCTTTGTTCCTTCGCCAGTGAAGTCAAGTGAAACAAACCAACCACTTGCTGCCTGCTGATCGATCGCAGCAGTCGCTCCCCTAATGTCAGTACCCACAACTTGTGCTGGCGCCAAAACATAACGTGCGCTTCCTAGACGATCACATGTGACAAGAGCATCAGATGCTTCATCACCATTAGCGCCTAAAGTCGCCTCAGGTCTACTGCAATCAAGTGCTTTAAATGCACTTACCTGTTCAGGCGTTAAGCCAGCACCCTGTAACAACGCATCATCATCTGTGGTTGGTACCGCACCAGCTTGAACCAATACTTGTCGGAATCTCAACTCTGCGGTTTGACCAACCAGGTCAACAATTCGTCTACCGGTTTCTCCTGGAACTGAAATCACAATCTGACGATTGGTTCCGGTGCCTTCTGCCGCAACCTCTGCTTCCACCACGCCTAGTGAGTTAACGCGCTGGCGAATAATGGCAACAGCTTGATCAATCGCCTCAGCGGTTACCTCACCCTCTTGACCTGGTTCCAAACGAGGTTGAAGAGTGACGCTGGTTCCGCCTCTTAAATCCAACCCCAGATTGATGGTGGTCGCACCGATTGCGCCGGCCACGCCAAAGAGAACCGCGGTTAGCAAAACAGTGATAGTCAGGGTGCGTGCAGGACGAGCCTTTTTAACATCACCCGAGTTGCGAGAGGTATTGGTGTAAGACATGAGGCGAGAGTCTAGAGCGGTTACTCCGTACTGTCGAAAAGCCCAAGGTTGTGGCTCGGCGGTTTCTTTCCTAGGTGTTGCCAAGCGGCAGGGGTAGCAGCTCTACCCCTGGGTGAGCGGTGCATGAAGCCGATTCTCACTAAGTATGGCTCTGCCACCGATTCCACCGTCTCTCTTTCTTCACCTACAGCCATCGCCAGGGTGTTAAGTCCCACAGGTCCGCCGCCGAACTGTTCGATCAAACAGCGCAAAATCGACTTATCTAAACGATCCAAACCGATTTCATCCACTTCGTACATCGAAAGGGCTGCCCGAGCAATTTCCAAGTTGATGGATCCATCCCCATGCACCTGGGCGTAATCGCGAACTCTTCGAAGTAAACGATTAGCAATTCGGGGTGTGCCTCGGGAACGTTTTCCAAGTTCACCAACCGCAGCTTGATCTATCTCAACATCCAACAAAGCAGCGCTGCGTTCGACAATCTGCGCGATGTCTGTTTCATCGTAAAAATCCAAGTGAGCAGTAAAGCCAAAACGATCACGCAGGGGCGCTGGTAGTAACCCAGCTCTTGTTGTTGCGCCTACAAGTGTGAAGTGAGGCAGATTTAGTGGAATCGCCGTTGCTCCTGGACCTTTTCCTACAACTACATCAACGCGAAAATCTTCCATCGCCATGTAAAGCATCTCTTCAGCTGGTCTTGCCATTCGATGAATTTCATCTAAAAACAAAATTTCACCATCCACCAGCGATGAGAGAATTGAGGCTAAATCTCCCGCATGCGTTATCGCTGGACCGCTAGTAACCCTTATCGGGGCGTTCATTTCGGAGGCAACAATCATCGCTAACGTGGTCTTACCTAATCCTGGTGGACCTGATAGCAGAATGTGGTCCGCAGATGAATTCCTTTCACGCGCAGCACGCAACAGCAAATCAACTTGATCTTTAACCCTTTGTTGACCGACAAACTCAGCGAGCGAATGTGGTCGTAACGCCTGCTCGGCGGTGATGTCCTCCGGCGAGATTGATGAACTCATTAACTCTTCGCTCATGAATTCGCTCTTTTTGTTTGCGCAAGGGCCAATTTCAATATCTCCGGCAAATCACTCTCTGATGGAACCGCACCGAAAGCCGATAACGCTACCTCTATAGCTATTTCTGCTTCCTTACTTGAATATCCCAATCCGGTCAGTGCGCCAATAATCTGATTACGCCAAGGCCCAGAAATCGAGTTCTTAGACTTATAGCTGGGGCCAAACTTGTCCTTCAACTCCAGGATTATTCGCGACGCTACTTTCTTTCCGATGCCCGGAACCCGTTCAAGTGCGGCGTTATCTTGAGAAGCAATCGCACTCTGCAGTTCAGCAGGCGCATAAACGCTAAGCAATGTACTGGCTACCTTGGGCCCGATTCCAGAAACTGATTGCAATTGCTCAAAGAGAACTTTTGCATCTAAATCTTCAAAGCCGAATAGAGTCCAGGAATCCTCTCTCACCACCAAGGAGGTATGGAGCGAAAGCACAGTCCCGATACTCTGCTTTGCTGCTAAGTCGGGAGCAACTGTGATTTGATAGCCAACACCACCAACATCTAGCACGATTTGATTTAGTCTGACCTCAAGGACCGCACCTCTTATCTGTGCAATCACTTCGCGCTCCTAAGTTTTTTTAAACGAAACTTTTCCTTGGCCGCAGCCTCTTCAATTCTCTTCGTGCTACTCCCTCTCCAATGATGGCAGATTGCCAAGGCCAAGGCATCGGTAGTATCAACTGGTTTTGGTAACTCTGATAAACCTAGAATCTTTCCCACCATCATGGCTACCTGTTTTTTATCGGCCCGCCCGGATCCAGACACGGCAGCTTTCACCTCACTCGGCGTATGCAAAGCGACGGGAATTCCCGACTTTGCGGCCAGCACTAAGGCCACCCCAGCGGCCTGACCAGTTGCCATAGCTGTGCGCACATTCAATTGTGAAAAAACCCGTTCGACGGCAATCACCTGTGGTTGATACTCATCGATCCATTTCTGTAACTCGTTGTTTAACTCCAACAATCTCAATTCCAACGAAACATCGGGCGATGTCTTAACCACTCCACACGCCACTAATTGGAGATTCTTATGACCCACCGCATCGACTACGCCGATACCGCACCTAGTTAAACCAGGGTCAACTCCAAGGACGCGCACCTGCGAAGCCTAACTCCCGGTAAAAAAGCCTTAGGAAAGGCTCGCCATTACCTCTTCTGAAACATCGAAATTGGCATATACATTTTGGACATCGTCGCACTCTTCAATTGCGTCAATCAATTCAAATAGAACTTTTGCATTATCTGCGTCTACCGGAACTGTCAGGGTTGGCAGGAAAGAAACATCTGCGCTTTCGTAGTCGATGCCTATCTGTTGGAGAGCTGAACGAACTGCCACCATGTCACTAGCGGCTGAAACTACCTCGAAGTTTTCTCCAAGATCATTAACCTCTTCAGCACCAGCCTCCAACACAGCTTCAAGCACCTTGTCCTCTGACAACAATGTTGAACCTTGTTGTTTTTTCACGATGACTACACCTTTGCGATTGAACATGTATGACACCGAACCAGGATCAGCCATGTTTCCCCCGTTTCTGGTGATCGCAACGCGTACCTCTGAGGCAGCGCGATTTCTGTTGTCGGAAAGACATTCAACAAGCAGTGCCACTCCTCCGGGTCCATAGCCTTCATACATAATTGTTTCCCAATTAGATGAAGCCTCATCTTGACCGGAAGCTCTCTTTAGAGCACGTTCAATGTTGTCGCTGGGAACTGAATTCTTTTTAGCTTTTTGAATAGCGTCATACAGGGTCGGATTGCCATCAGGATCAGCCCCTCCGTTTCGAGCTGAAACTTCAATTGCTTTAATGTATTTGGCAAAAGCTCTAGATCTTTTTGAATCGATAAGCGCTTTTTTGCGTTTAATTGTTGCCCATTTGGAATGACCTGACATTAATTGACACCAGCCTTGATAGATTCTCTGCAGACAACATCTACGAAATAACGGTGAACTCTATTGTCACCAGTGAGTTCTGGATGGAATGAGGTGGCTAAAAGTGAGCCTTGGCGTATCGCAACCGGATGTCCTTCAAAACTAGCCAGCACTGAAACCTCTGGAGTAACCGACTCCACCCAAGGTGCTCGGATAAAGACCGCACGTATTGCTGGGGCGGTAATGCCTTGAAACTCTAAGTCCACTTCAAATGAATCAACCTGTCGGCCAAAAGCATTACGTCTGACCGCAACATCCATTCCGCCAAAAGTTTCCTGGCCTTCAATTGCATCCAACACGGTGTTAGCCAAGAGAATCATGCCGGCACATGAGCCATAAACTGGCATTCCTTCTGAGATGCGTTTAGAGATTAAATCAAACACGCCAAAAGATCGGGCTAACTTGGCGATGGTGGTTGATTCTCCTCCCGGAATAACTAATGCATCCACCTCTGAGATCTCAGAAAATCGCTTAACTGGCAGAGCGTTAACGCCACATTCACCAAGAGCATAGATGTGTTCCCGAACATCGCCTTGGAGCGCTAAGACTCCAACCTTCACCGGTTCTACCAACCTCGTTCAGCTAGTCGGTGTGGAACTGGGATATCAGCAACATTGATGCCTACCATCGCTTCACCAAGACCGCGAGATTGTTCTGCGACCACCTTTGGATCTTCAAAGAAGGTCACTGCTTTGACAATAGCTGCAGCGCGTTTTGCTGGATCACCTGATTTGAAAATGCCCGAACCTACAAAAACGCCATCGGCTCCTAGTTGCATCATCATTGCTGCATCCGCAGGTGTTGCGATGCCGCCGGCGGTAAATAGCACCACAGGCAATTTTCCAGTTTGTGCAATTTCTTTGACTAGATCGTAAGGAGCTTGAAGCTCCTTGGCTGCTACATACAGCTCATCTTCACGCATTGATGTGAGGCGACGAATCTCATCAGAAATAGATCTCATGTGTGTAGTGGCGTTTGAAACATCACCTGTTCCCGCTTCGCCCTTGGAGCGGATCATGGCTGCACCTTCATTAATTCGACGAAGGGCTTCACCCAAGTTTGTTGCACCGCAGACAAATGGAACGGTGAAATTCCATTTATCAATATGGTGTGTGTAATCGGCAGGGGTTAGAACTTCCGATTCATCAATGTAATCAACACCGATGGCCTGCAGAATTTGTGCTTCAACAAAATGCCCAATTCGGGCCTTTGCCATGACAGGGATGGAAACACTTTTTTGAATTTCGGCAATCATGTCTGGATCAGACATGCGAGCTACTCCGCCTTGCGCACGAATATCTGCTGGAACTCGCTCTAGGGCCATAACGGCAACAGCCCCAGCATCTTCAGCAATCTTTGCTTGCTCAGCGTTGACAACATCCATGATGACGCCGCCCTTAAGCATTTCTGCCATGCCGCGCTTAACTCTTGAAGTACCTGTGCTCTGTTGATTAGCCATGGCGTGATTCTACTTTGAATCTCAAAAGCCGCATATTTAGTCTTTTTTCTGCTGGTTAGCCGGATTCTGTGTCGGATATTTGAACTCTGGTTCCTGGTCAGTCAGGAAGAACCAAACCTGCCCGGGGGCAAAATAGGCCGGACTGCCATCCTCCAACAACCACTGAGTAGGCGACTGTGCATCCGGGCGAATCCATTGAACCCGCGTTGTGGTGCCGTTGCGCA
>CAZIAI010000003.1:0-2015 GCA_964536895.1 uncultured Clavibacter sp. | reverse complement strand
GGCGACTGTGCATCCGGGCGAATCCATTGAACCCGCGTTGTGGTGCCGTTGCGCAGTAAATAAGCACTGCCTGATCCGATCACTTTTGACTTTGGGGTAACGCCGCCGAACTTGTCTCCGTACTCTGATGGAGTTATTTCGACAATCTGGATAACTAACATTGAAGAACCGAGGCGTTCTCCCGAAGCTGCAAGATTTGGTGCGCCATTAAAGTTCAAATCAAATCGTTTGCTTTGCTTGTTCCAAATCGCTTCGTAGTTAGCATTTGGCCAATTGACACTAGCTGAGATTATCTTCTTAGCAAATTTCGACTTTTCTCCGTGCTGCCATCCAACAGATTGCGCCACGGCCAAATCCTCAGATTTCTCCAAAAGGAGATTTGGTTTTACCATCATTGCGTAAGGAGCATTGCGCATCGGATCATTAATGTAGATCGTGGGCGGATTTCGCTCCGCGCTTAAATTGACCAGGTTGGATGCGGCAATAACTGGGCGAAGTTTTGATTGTGATCCACTGTAAACAAAACCAACTCTCCCAAATTGAGCCAAAATGTCTAAATCACTAATGCGAGCAGATCTGATTGGGCCGAGCAGTTCTGGGTAATTGGAGCTATAAATGCCCATCAATCGGGTGAGACCGGCTTCAACTTGAGTAATGAATACAACATCAGCGTTTTCGACCCCCTCTTGAGGGTGAGCGCTTCGAGTGTCATCAAACTTCACGGCCAATAGGCGGCCATTTTCTCCTGGCAATCCGGTGTACACATTCTTTTCAATCTCAGGAGTTGGGCTGCTGTTGTCATTCATGTTGGTACAACCGATCAAGGAGGCAATTAACAGAGTTGATAACAGAAACAAACCCCGTCTTCTCATCTAGTCATCTCCAAGAGTGAATCATCTTCGAAGGCATACTTAACAGGCAAAGGAGCATGTCCAGCCAATCTAAAAACTCTGTAAATCAAACGTTGCCTACGGGCTCTTGCTGCGTTGACCGCTTCAACATGCAGAGAAATCGCGATCTTCAATCTCTCGGTTAGAGACTCCAACTCAGTAAACAGCTCGGGGTACTTTTCCCCTAAATCACTCTCATTCTGCAACAACAACAAAGCCTGCGTTAAAGAACTCTCTGCCTCGCTGCGTTCAGCTATCTCAGCATCTCTGGCTTGATGCGCTGCTGCAGTAAGAAGCAATCCAGTTGCGCGATCCATATCTCCGGTATGAGCAATATCCAAAGACAATGCCGCCCTGCGTTGCAAAATGGCGTCCAAATTTGCCCACGAGGTTTCTACTCGGTGATGAAGACGATCCAAGCGATTAGCGCTGAATGTCAGATACCAAATGGTTAACAACAAAAGTATTGGGAGCCAAACAAATGTTATGTCCAATTTCACTCACCTTCTCTTGAGAAGAGCTTGTTCCAGCCTCGCGACTCGGAAACAAGAGTTACCTTTTCATCGCTTGATTTGGCATGCAGATACACATTCATGATTTCGGCACTAACTTGTGTCCAATCAAAACGTTCTGCGCGTCTAAATCCATCGAGAGACATTTGTTGACGTAGCTGGGAATCACGCAGCAGTGTAATTACCTTCTTTGCCAATTCATTTGCGTTTTCATTCTCGAACAAGGCGCCGTACTGTCCTTCGCCCAACAATTGACTGAAGGCTGGAATGTCACTGGCAACTATTGGTACGCCGGCAGCCAACGCCTCTGCCAAGATAATTCCGAAAGATTCCCCGCCAGTATTTGGAGCAACATAAACATCTAGGGACTTTAGGAACGCCGCCTTTTCTTCATCACTGATTCGTCCAAGAAAAACCAATCTATTTCTCAATGAGGGATTAACTCTTTGCATCGCCTCTAATCCTTCTCCTGGTCCTGCGATTAGCAATCGGAAATCAGGAATCACTCGTGCGATGTTGGGCAATGCATCCAGCAAGATATCCAAACCTTTTCTAGGTTCAGAAAAGCGACCAATAAATCCAATATTAAATGGCCTTTTCCACTCAGGATTAG
>CAZIAI010000002.1:105671-110179 GCA_964536895.1 uncultured Clavibacter sp. | reverse complement strand
GCCTAGGACTCTGGCTTCTCAAGCCAGCTACGAGGGTTCGAATCCCTTCGGGGCTACCAGTCTCGTTAGTTTTTCTTTGAAACAAACTCACTTAACTTTGCCGCGGTGGCAACAACTGCAGCGGCATGAACTCGTCCGGGTTGCCTGCCAAGTCTTTCAATTGGTCCACTGATACTAACCGCAGCAATCACTCGATTATTTGGTCCGCGCACTGGCGCCGAAACCGATGCCACACCTGGTTCGCGTTCGCCCACACTTTGAGCCCAACCTCGACGACGTACCGCAGATAACGCAGCAGCATTAAATCTGGCATTACTTAACGCGCGATGAAGTTTGTCAGCATCCTCCCAAGCAAGAAGAATCTGAGCCGCAGATCCAGCGTTCATAGTTAATGCAGCTCCGACCGGGACTGAGTCACGCAATCCAGATAATCTTTCAGCTGCTGCAACACAAATTCTCATATCGCCTTGACGGCGGTAGAGCTGGGCACTTTCGCCCGTAGCATCGCGCAGCGCGGTAAGTGCAGGTGCAGCGGCCGCTAGTAGTCGATCTTCACCCGCGGATGCAGCTAGCTCACCAGATCTTGGACCGAGAATGAAGCGACCATTTAAATCACGGGCAACGAGGCGGTGAAACTCCAAGGCAACGGCCAAACGGTGTGCTGTGGGTCTCGCGATCTTTGTTGCTGCGACCAGTTCTGAGAGAGAATGTGGTCCAGATTCAAGAACTCCAAGAATCCTTACGGCTTTGTCCAAAACGCCGACTCCGCTATTCTTTCTGTCCATAATCTAATACTGCCATCTCATAATCTGAGAAGCAAATCACAAGGGGTAATTAAGGTCATCATGGGAAAGACTCTTGCAGAGAAGGTTTGGGAAGATCATGTGGTTCGCCGCAACGCTGGAGAGCCGGATTTGCTTTACATCGATCTACATCTAATTCATGAAGTTACTAGCCCGCAGGCTTTTGATGGATTGCGACTTAGCGGCAGGAAGGTACGTCGCCCAGATTTAACTCTTGCAACCGAAGATCACAACGTTCCAACTTTGAATATTGATAAACCAATTGCTGATCCAGTATCTAGGTTGCAGGTCGATACATTACGCAAAAACTGCCAAGAGTTTGGTGTCCGAATCCACTCTCTAGGTGATATCGAACAGGGAATCGTGCATGTTGTCGGCCCACAATTAGGCCTTACTCAACCTGGAATGACAATTGTTTGTGGAGACTCACACACCTCGACCCATGGCGCTTTTGGCGCTCTGGCCTTTGGAATTGGTACCAGCGAGGTAGAACATGTTTTAGCTACCCAAACTTTGCCCTTAGCAAAACCAAAGACTATGGCAATCAATGTCGAAGGTAGTTTGAAGCCGGGGGTAACAAGTAAAGACATTATTTTGGCAATCATCGCCAAGATCAGCACCGGTGGTGGACAAGGTTATGTTTTGGAGTATCGCGGCAGCGCAATCCGTGCCCTTTCTATGGAGGCGCGGATGACAATCTGCAACATGTCTATTGAAGCTGGAGCGCGTGCCGGATTAATTGCACCTGATCAAACCACCTTTGACTACATCAAAGGCCGTCCTCATGCACCACAGGGCGCTGATTGGGATGCCGCAGTTGAATATTGGAAAACACTCAAGAGTGATGAGGATGCGGTATTTGATAAAGAGATTTATCTAAATGCGGATGAACTCTCACCATTTGTAACGTGGGGGACTAATCCCGGACAAGGAATTCCGCTAAACGAATCGGTTCCAAGCCCAGATTCCTTTTCAGATCCAGAGGAGAAAACCGCAGCCGAAAGGGCTTTGGTTTACATGGATCTGCAGGCGGGAACACCAATGAAAAACATCAAGATTGATACTGTCTTTTTGGGTTCATGCACCAACGGGCGAATTGAAGATCTTAGAGCTGCAGCAGAGATCATTAACGGCAAGAAAGTAGCATCCAATACCAGGATGATGGTGGTGCCGGGTTCTGCTCGAGTGAGATTGCAGGCAGAGGCGGAGGGACTCGACAAGGTATTCCTGGCTGCCGGAGCGGAATGGCGCAGCGCTGGATGTTCGATGTGTCTTGGAATGAACCCCGATCAATTGCAACCAGGTGAGCGATCAGCCTCAACCAGCAACAGAAACTTTGAAGGCCGCCAAGGCAAAGGTGGAAGAACCCATTTAGTAAGCCCACTTGTTGCAGCGGCGACTGCAATTCGCGGAACTCTTTCCTCGCCAGCTGATTTGTAGGAGTTGATCATGGAGAAATTTATTTCACACACCGGTACCGGGATTCCGCTACGCCGCAGCAATGTTGATACCGACCAGATTATTCCTGCGGTTTATTTGAAGCGGGTTACCCGCTCTGGTTTTGAAGATGGATTGTTTGCAGCATGGAGAAATGACCCAGAGTTTGTTTTGAACCAGCCGCAGTACTCCAAAGCTACGGTTCTAGTAGCTGGGGTTGATTTCGGTACTGGATCATCAAGAGAGCATGCGGTCTGGGCGCTACAGAATTACGGCTTCAAGGTGGTTATCTCCAGCAGATTCGCCGATATTTTCCGCGGAAACTCCTTAAAGGGTGGATTGCTTACTGTAATTCTTCCCCAGGAGGAGATTGAGGCGCTTTGGAGCGCTATTGAAGCTGACCCTGAAATGTCGATCACCGTTGACCTTGAAAGCAAGAGCGTTTCCTATCAAGGGCGCAAAATCAGCTTCGAACTTGATGATTACACCCGTTGGAGATTGATGGAAGGGCTGGATGACATTGGTCTAACCATGAGAAATCTTGATGATGTCGAGAAATTCGAGGCAAAAAGAGCGAATTTCAAGCCAAAAACACTTCCTGTCTTGTCATAAACAGCTGATTTCTCCTACTCTCAACCTTTAATTGAGGGTTTTTTACGCATAAAAAATGCATTTTTTGCGGAGTAGCAATTAGCGAATTATTGCGACACACCGAGGGTGTTGCGCGAAAAGCTTGATTTATATGCGTAAATTTCTCGACAGGTTAAGCAAACGCTTAACTTTACGCGTAAATAAGGGGATTAAATGAACAAGACCCAGTTCATTGCTTCGTTGGCTCCACATTTCAACGGAAGCAAGAAAGAGGCAGCACACGCTGTAGAAATCGTTTTCGATTCCATCGTGCGCAACATCCAAAAGGGCGAAGATGTAACCATCAACGATTTTGGAAAGTTCAAGAAGGTAGATCGCAAGGCTCGTAAGGGTCGTAACCCTTTCACCGGCGAGACCATTCAAATCAAGGCGAGCAAGAAGGTTCGCTTCCTACCAGCTAAGGCGCTAAAGGAAGTTGTTTCCGGCGCACGTAAGTTGGGTCCTGCTCCAAAGCCAGTAGTTGTTGCTAAGCCAGCAGCTAAGCCTGTAGCCAAGAAGGCAGCAAAGAAGGCAACCAAGAAGGTTGTTAAGAAGGCTGCTAAGAAGGTTGCAAAGAAGGCCACCAAGAAGGGCAAGAAGAAGTAAATTACTTAAGAGTAGGGGTCATGCAATCATGCATGGCCCCTATTTTTCTGTCTAGGCTAATGGCATGAGCGCTGAGGCCAGAGTTGTCTACGATCCACCAACTGGTTACCCCTTAGGAACCAATGCATGGTTTCGATTTGGCGCCACAGTTGTGCGTCCCTTTCTTACAGCCTTAACGAAGAAAGACTGGCGCGGTGCGAACAATTTACCCAAGAGCGGTGCAGCTATTGTCGTTTGCAACCATCTCTCATATGTAGATCCACTTACCTTCACCCATTTTCTTTATAACAATGGGCGGGCCCCGAGATATCTTGGAAAAGAATCGGTTTTTAAAGTCCCACTAATTGGTCGAGTAATTCGCGGGGCAGGACAAATCCCAGTCTCTCGTGAATCAAAGGATGCGGTTAAAGGTCTAGAGCATGCGATTGCAGTTTTGAAAGCTGGCCATCTACTTGGGGTTTATCCAGAAGGTACCTTGACGCGAGATGAGAATCTTTGGCCAATGAGGGCAAAGACCGGTGTGGCTCGCTTAGCTCTGATTACTGGTGCCCCAGTAATTCCGTGCGCCTCTTGGGGTCCACAAAAGGTTTTGCCTCCTTACAGCAAGAAGTTTCGTTTTTACTCCCGCACAAAAATTTCAATACTGATGGGGGAGCCACTGAATCTCGATAAGTGGAAAGGTATGGAAAATGATGCGGCAGCAATTGAGCAGGTTGCCGATTTCATCATGGATGAAATTACTAAGTTGTTAGAGGTACTGCGCGAAGAAAAGGCGCCAACTGAAAGATTTGATCCAAAGAAATCTGATCTACCGCGAATCGGAAACTACAAGAAAGCCCGCAAGGCGAAATAAATGAGGGTTTCAATACTCGGTGCGGGCCAGTGGGGGACTGCACTCGCCCAGGTTTTGTGCGATGCCGGAAGTGATGTGCTGATTTGGGGTCGTAACCCAGCGATTGCAGATGAGATTAATAATGAACATAAGAATTCAAAAGCGTTACCGGGAGCGATTCTGCCGGATGCATTAAGGGC
>CAZIAI010000002.1:97771-105571 GCA_964536895.1 uncultured Clavibacter sp. | reverse complement strand
GGTGCGGTAGCTGCCTCTACCTCGCAGGAGTTGGCTGATTTAACGGCCAAGCTATTTAGCGCACCTTATTTCCGGGTTTATACCTCGAATGATGTTGTTGGTTGCGAACTTGCAGGCGCTGCTAAAAACGTAATTGCTCTAGCGGTTGGCATGTCTATTGGCATGGGTTTTGGAGAGAACACTCAATCACTTGTCATTACCCGCGGACTCAATGAGTTAACGAGATTGGGAATTGCTCGTGGCGCGATGCCTTTAACCTTCGTTGGTTTGGCGGGCGTCGGTGATTTGCTTGCAACATGCGGCTCTCCGCTTTCAAGAAATCGATCATTTGGTGAAGCGCTGGGTAGAACTGGTTCGATGCAAAACGCCTTGACTGAAGTTTCTTCAACGGTAGAGGGAGTGGCCACCGCTCAAGCCGTCGTTGAGTTAGCTCATTTAGTGGGCGTTGAGGCGCCAATCATGGAGGCGGTGCATGAGGTAGTTAGTAATAAAATAACCCCAGAGCAGGCCATCAAAAATTTGATGCAGATTCATACCGGAGCGGAGATTGAGCACGCATGAAAAAGGTTCGTGTCGCAATCATCTGCGGCGGTCGCAGCAGTGAGCATCAGATTTCTTGTGTATCAGCCAGAGGCGTTTTAGATGCAATTGATCGAGAGCGCTTTGATCCAGTTTTGATTGGCATCACTCAAAATGGAAAATGGGTGTTGCTATCTGATGCAAAGCAGTTTGCAGTAGGAGATGATCTTCTGCCACAGGTTCCTAGCAATGCTCCGGAATTAATCATCGATGTTCATGGCATCAAGGATGCAGATGGAAAGAGCTTTGGAATTGATTTAGTTTTCCCGCTCTTGCATGGCGCCTATGGAGAAGATGGCACCCTCCAAGGTTTACTTGAAATGGCAGATATTCCTTATGTGGGCTCTGGGGTCTTGGCATCAGCGGTAGCAATGGATAAGAGTTTTGCCAAACCTATTTATGCAGATTTTGGTCTGCAGGTGGCTGATGGAATCACAGTTCACGTGCGGGATTGGCAACGCAACCGTGAATTGGAAATTGCAAGAATTTCCGCATTGGGTTTTCCATTATTTGTAAAGCCGGCGCGAAGTGGTTCAAGTCGTGGCACAACCAAGGTCAAGAGTCCGGCGCAGATTGCAGCAGCTATTGATGAGGCGCATTCTCATGATCCGCGGGCGATAGTTGAAGTTGCTGTAGTTGGTCGAGAGGTGGAGTGCGCAGTACTTGAAATTGATGGCCAGGCGCATGCTTCAGTTATTGGCGAGATTAAAGTGCATGCCCCTCATGAGTTTTATGATTTTGAGGCGAAGTATCTTGATGGCTCAACCACATTTGATGTTCCAGCTCTAATCGATGAGAAGATTTCAGAGCAGATAAAGAATCTGGCAATTACCGCCTTTGAGGCTTTGGGATGTGAAGGTTTGGCAAGAGTTGATTTCTTTTTAACTCCAGATAACAAGGTAATCATTAATGAGTTAAACACAATGCCAGGTTTTACATCTAGTTCAGTTTTTCCCATGCTTTGGCAAGCTACTGGAAAGAGTTACACAGAGGTCATTACCCAACTGTGCAACAGCGCTTTACAACGGACACGAAATGTAGTGCGCTAATTCTTGGCCAACTACTTAAATTGAGGTTACTGGGCAGGTCAGAGTTCTAGTAATTCCAGGTACTGCTTGCACCTTTGACAAGACAGTCTTTCCAAGGTCCTCCATGTTGGCGGCCTCTGCTCGCATAATCACATCGTAAGGTCCGGTAACGCCTTCGGCGATGGTCACACCTGCGATTGCGGTTACAGCTTTAGTTACGCTGGTTGATTTTCCAACCTCTGTTTGAATCAAAATATATGCCTGTATGGACATTGCTTACCCATTTCAACTAGTGAGTTCTTGCCGAACTCTTGTGACAACCTCACCATTGAGTGCCATTGGTTTTCATTAACGCAGTTGCGTTATTGACCTTAGCGTAATTGCCCCGCTGCGTTTAGGCTAGTGTCCATGACTGCGGGTTACGCAGCGAAGAATTAGACCAGAGGCGGGGTGGGCAGTTGAACGAGAGCGAGGTACTACTTCGCGTTCGAGCGATTTTTGATCAACGCGCTGATTCTGCTGGGTTGGTTGTAGGTAATGGAGATGATGCAGCTGTTTTCCAAAGTGCATCCCAGGTTGTTGTCGGCACCGATATGGCCGTTGAAGATGTGCATTTCAAGTTTGGCTGGAGCTCTCCGATTGAAGTTGGTCGAAAGATAACTGTGGCTAATTTGGCCGATATTTGTGCCATGGGTGGATGGCCGAAGTACCTGCTTGTATCTGTTGCCTTTGCAAAACATCATCTAGAACTGCTGGAGGAGTTAGCAACCGGAATCCATCTCGAAGCTGGCAAAGTTGGCGCAAAGGTCATTGGCGGAGATCTCTCGTCGGCAGATAGATTATTTATCTCAATAACCGCAATTGGTGAAACCGAAAACGCGATTAGACGCTCTGGAGCACAAGTTGGAGATTTAGTAATGATCTCGCATTTGCCGGGATGGTCAGCTGCTGGATTAGAAATTTTGCAAAGCAACAATGCCAGCCTAAAGGAGAGCTCTTCTGCGCTGGTGAAAAGAGCTCTGCAGCAACATCGCGCACCAGAGATTGATTATCTGAGTTATCGAAATGCCTATAGCTTTATGACTGCGGCAACAGATATCAGCGATGGTCTTTTGGTTGATGCCGCCCATCTCTCCCAAGCCAGCGCTGTTGCACTCCACATCAATTCAGAGGCGCTGCAAAGTATCGATGAGTTCGCACAACTTGAGCAGTTACGAGCTTTGATTCCGAGTCCGGAGCAAAACAACTCAACTGCTTTGGAATGGGTTTATTCAAGCGGCGAGGAACATGCTCTGCTGGCTACCGGGCCAAGGCCAATTGCGGGTATGCAGATAATAGGAAAAGTGGAGAGCGGAAGTGGCGTGTTAATGGATGGTCATGCAGTCAAGGAGAGTCAGATAAAAGAGGGGAAAAGCGGATTTCAGCATCACTGGTGATGCCGGAGAAAAATCTAGCGTGCGACCTTTCCAGCCTTTAGGCAGGAGGTGCAAACATTCTGACGCTTTGTGTAGCCGTTGACCAAGGTACGGATGCGCTGGATGTTTGGGTTCCAACGGCGACGAGTACGGCGGTTTGAGTGTGACACGTTGTTGCCAAAGCTTGGCCCTTTGCCACAGATATCACATACAGATGCCACGTTCGTACTCCTTGAAGATTTTCTAGTTATGACTTTTCGGTGTTGCGTAGGGCGTAAGAGTAGCCGCAAGACGGTCGGATGCGCCAATTTGCCTAGGAGTTGGACCCCATTTGTGCGGGAATTGAGGGTTGATTTCGAGAGAATGAAGCATGGCAACTATGGAGTCGAGACTGGTTTCTGTCCTGGGGGACAAAACCGCCAAGGTACTCCTCGAACAGTTCGAGCTCCATACCGTTGGTGATCTGCTACGGCATTATCCGCGGCGATATGTGGTTCGTGGCGAATTAACCGATATTGCTTCACTGCAGGAAGGTGAAGAGGTCACGATATTTGCAAAAGTTGAAAGTACAAAGGTGCGTCGAATTCCGGGGCGCAAGGGAGTCATTGTGGAAACCATCGTCACTGATGGTCAGGCAAAATTAATTCTTACCTTCTTTAATCAAGCTTGGCGGGAAAAAGATTTGCGTGAGGGTAGACAAGGTCTGTTCGCCGGCAAGGTGGGTATCTTCAAAGGAAAACGACAGCTATCTCACCCCGAGTACTTACTGATACCAGACGGTGATGATGTCGAAGGAGCGATCGGCGACTTTGCTGGAAAGTATCTACCGGTCTATCCCGCTTCCGCAAAGTTACCTTCTTGGAAAATTGCACAGTGTGTGCGTCTTGCTCTTTCCTCCTTAGAAAACATTGTCGAATACATTCCTAGTGAGATTCTGACTGAACTTGGCTATCCAGATTTTATGACCGCGCTTAATGAGGTGCACCAACCAACAAGTGCGGAATCTGCAGAAGTTGCGCGCGAGAGATTAACTTTTGATGAAGCCCTGCTTATGCAGTTATTCCTCGCAATGAGGCGAATAGAGCTAAAGGCTGCCACTACTAAACAAAGAGCACCAAAAGATGGGGGTTTGCTAACAGCTTTTGATCAACGCATGCCTTTCGAGCTAACCGCGGGGCAGCAACAGGTTTGGCAAGAAATTGCGATTGATTTAAGTAGTAATCACCCGATGTATCGCCTGCTACAGGGTGATGTTGGTTCGGGTAAAACCATTGTGGCGCTACGCGCGATGCTTGCGGTAGTTGATTCTGGTGGTCAGGCTGCACTTCTTGCCCCCACGGAAGTTTTGGCGCAACAACATTTTCAAAACTTTAGGAAACTTTTGGGTGATTTAGCCGAGGGCGGAATGTTGGGTGGGTCAGCATCTGGAACTCAAATTGGATTACTAACTGGTTCCTTATCTACTGTCGAGAAGAAAGAAATCCAATCATTGGTGGCTTCGGGCAACATCGGAATCATCATCGGCACTCATGCGCTTTTGAGCGAAGGTGTTGCGTTTCATGATTTGGGCCTGGTGGTAGTTGATGAGCAACATCGCTTTGGAGTTGAACAGAGAGATGAACTAAGAAATAGGGCGACACAACCGCCACATGTATTGGTGATGACCGCTACACCAATTCCACGAACAGTTGCAATGACAATATTTGGTGATCTTGAAATATCTACATTAAGGGAGTTGCCACTAGGCCGCTCACCAATCACTTCGCATGTTGTTCCGGCAATTGCTAAGCCGCAACATTTGCAACGCGCTTGGCAAAGAGTTCAAGAGGAGGTAAAGAACGGTCACCAGGTTTATATTGTTGCCCCAAGAATTTCTGCCAATGATGAATCAGATTTGCAGCGCTTTGGACTAACTCCGGAAGAATTAGCAATGGCGCGCGCCCTCAGTGATGATGAAGAGAGTTCAGTTCCTGTTCCGTTATCTTCTGTTGAAGAGCTACACCCACAGTTATCGACAGGGGAGCTTAAGGGTTTGCGTATTGGCAAGCTGCACGGTCGGCTCAAGCCAGAGGAAAAAGAGTCGGTAATGAAAGCTTTTTCAGCTGGAGAGCTCGATGTATTGGTTACCACAACTGTTATTGAGGTCGGTGTTGATGTCCCGAACGCCTCGATGATGATCATTATGGATGCAGATCGATTTGGTGTATCTCAATTACACCAGCTGCGTGGACGTGTTGGCCGAGGAACGACGCCCGGACTGTGTTTGTTCATCACTAATTCAAATGAGAATTCTCCTGCAATGCAGCGTTTGAACGCGGTGGCCAGCACTACTGATGGTTTTGAATTGAGTCGTTTGGATTTGGAGCAAAGAAGAGAGGGGGATGTATTGGGATCAGCTCAATCAGGTGTTAGGTCACATTTGAGGTTGCTGCGCGTTATTCGGGATGAGGAGTTAATCATCAAGGCCCGTGAAATCGCGTCGACCCTCACCTCAAGAGATCCAGAGCTGGACTCCATGCCACATCTCAAGTCAGAGATTGCTAAATTGCGCCAAGAAGAACGGGCGAGTTACTTGGAGAAGCGTTGATGAGAATTATTGCTGGAGCCGCAAAAGGGAGAAATCTATTTTCTCCGATTGGCGCAACCCGTCCGACCTCCGATAGAGCGCGTGAAGCATTGTTCTCCTCTCTTGAGTCAGAGTTTGGTTCGATGAGCGATTTAGTTTTTCTTGATCTGTACTGTGGCTCCGGAGCGGTAGGGGTTGAAGCTTTATCTCGAGGAGCGGCGGTGGTTTATGCCGTAGACAATGATGACAAAGCAACAACTGTGACAAGAGCTAACTTTGAATTGTTGGACAAGTTAAGTGGAATCGGTTCTCATACTGTTTTGACCAGCTCTGTAGGAAAGTTTTTGGACAAAGGAAGCGATCTGCAATTTGATGTGGTATTTCTTGATCCACCTTACGAACTTCCCAATAATGAGATTGAAAAAATGCTAGAGGCATTAGTCAGAAATAATTTCCTCAAGAAATCTTCAGTGATTGCTATAGAGCGCGACTCCAAGGCCAAGCCAATTAATTGGCCCACTGGACTAACTGAAGTAAAGGTACGTAAGTACGGGGCCGCCTCCATAATTTACGCCGAACCAGTTGAGCAATAATTAGATTTATTGCCTTCCTACCTCTCGATTAATGAGTGGTCCGTGTTAGCGTTGCCTGGTGAGAAAAGCGGTTTGCCCAGGCTCGTTTGACCCAATTACAAATGGTCATCTGGATGTTATCGAAAGAGCAAGCGGGCTATTTGATGAGGTTGTTATCGCCGTACTGGTCAATAACAACAAGACTGGATTATTTTCTATTGCAGAGCGTGTCGAGATGATTAACGACTCCATCAAGCATTTGAAAAATGTAAGGGTAGATACTTGGAGTGGTTTGCTAGTTGATTACTGCAGAGCTCATGACATTGCTGCGATTGTTAAGGGCCTAAGAGCGGTAAGCGATTTTGACTATGAGTTGCAGATGGCGCAGATGAACCTGCAGCTAAAGGGGGTTGACACCCTTTTGATGGCAACAAAGC
The DNA here is from genome assembly GCA_964536895.1 of uncultured Clavibacter sp. Classification (GTDB taxonomy): domain Bacteria; phylum Actinomycetota; class Actinomycetes; order Nanopelagicales; family Nanopelagicaceae; genus MAG-120802. Next base: position 98,974 of record CAZIAI010000002.1, on the reverse strand, counting down.
CCGCGTATTCCTTCTTGTCATCCTCGTTGGTGCGCGAGATTGCGCGTTATGGGGGAGATGTGTCTAATCTAGTGCCAGCTGGGGTGCTCAAAGCGCTAGCTGCGAAATCGCAGAGCTAAGGGAGAATTTAAGCCATGGAAGCAATTGAGAAACTTCAATCGGCCATAACTATGGTCAACGAGGCGCGCGCCGTCCCGCTCTCTGCATCTTGTGTTGTTCACCGAGGAGAGTTACTCGGTATCTTGGAGGAAATTAATCAAGCACTTCCAGCTGATCTTGCAAATGCAAAAAAGCTTTTGGAAAATCGAGAAGGAATTATTGAAGAAGGTAGACAAAGCGCTGAGCAATTAATTTCTCATGCCCGAGAAGAGGTGGCGAGAATGGTCGAGCAGACCGCAATAGTTGCGGCGGCCCGTGAGGAGTCTGCGCGCTTGATTGATGAAGCACACACCAAAGTGCAGCAAGAGCGTGACGAAGTTGATGCTTATATCGATTCTCGTTTGGCTACTCTGGAAGTCATATTGAACAAGACTTTAGAAGCAGTTAATCGCGGTCGCGAAAGATTGGCGGGAGCAAGCGATAAAGATGTGCTCTCACAATTAGCGGACTAGATTTTTAACTAACTTAAAGGTCCAATAAAAAAGCGAATTATGAATTCAAAAAACCAATCTCCCTTCAAGGTAAATCTTCATGAACTGCCCCGACGGGCAGGAGAAATGCGGGAGTACACCTTGAACTTTCCCGCGATAGAACCGATAGGTGTACCCCTTCTGGCGATTCAGACTGGAACCGAGGTTGATCTTCGTTTTCGTGCCGAGTCGGTAGATGATGGAGTGTTGATTACCGGCGAGGTGAGCTCCCTTGCCACTGGCGAATGTGGACGATGCTTAGAGCCGCTCAAGGTCGAGATTGATCAGCGTTTTCAAGAGTTATTTCTGTACGCCAGCAGAAAATCCGATAATCCAGAGGAAGATGATGAGCTTTTTTCCTTGGACGGGGATGTAGCTGATCTTGAAATCCCGGTTCGTGATGCGGTAATCCTCTCCATGCCGCTTAACCCGGTTTGTGCCCAAGATTGCGAGGGGCTGTGCTCCGAGTGCGGAGAGCCTTGGCGGGATCTGCCGGATGACCATAGCCATGAGGTAAATGACCCACGCTGGAAGGGGTTGGCTGGCTGGAAGCCGGAGTAGCTGATTTGGCCCG
>CAZIAI010000002.1:84145-97671 GCA_964536895.1 uncultured Clavibacter sp. | reverse complement strand
GACCCACGCTGGAAGGGGTTGGCTGGCTGGAAGCCGGAGTAGCTGATTTGGCCCGAGCTGATTTGGCCCGCGCTGATTTGGCCCGAGCTGATTTTGCAAAGAACCTTCCCCTGAGGGATACTTACGCGCTCACCAGAGCAAACAAAAGCACTGAGCTAGTCAGTATTAATTGAAGGAGAACCACCGTGCCATTACCAAAGCGAAAGATGTCCCGCTCGCGCACCCGTTCTCGTCGTAGCCAGTGGAAAGCAACTCCTGCAGCTACCGCCAATTGCGGACAGTGCCAGCAGCCGAAGTTGCAGCACGCAGCGTGCCCAACATGCGGCACCTATAACCGTCGTCAAGTTCTAGAGGTTTAATCCTGACTCTGGCTTTAACCGAAAAGCTCGGAGTTTCGGTAAGTCCAGAGCTTCTTAATCTCGCGTTAACTCACCGCTCCTTTGCTTATGAGTTTGGTGGTTTGCCAACAAATGAACGTCTCGAATTTCTTGGAGATAGCGTTCTTGGGTTGATCATCACTGAGGCTCTTTATGAACGCTTTCCCGATCTTGATGAGTCTCGTCTTTCTCCTTTACGTTCTGGAATCGTAAATATGCGCGCCCTTGCCTCGATAGCGCGCGAACTGCAACTTGGTTCAGCGCTAAAGATTGGCAAAGGTGAAGAGGTAACAGGTGGACGGGATAAAAATTCAATTTTGGCAGATGCTCTAGAAGCTCTAGTTGGTGCGATCTATCTAGATCACGGTTTTGCAAAAACTACTGAAGTAGTCATGCAGCTGATGGCTCCGGCAATTGAGGAAGCTGTTGCTCGTGGTGCCGGATTAGATGGCAAGACAGCGCTACAGGAAATTGTTGCGGCATCAGGATGGCAACCTCCGGAGTACAAGGTAAGTGAATCTGGTCCTGATCACGATAAAGATTTTGTTGCAGTGGCGGTTGTAAATGGTGTCACCTACAAAGAGGGTCGCGGGAAAAGCAAACGCGAAGCGGAGCAGGTAGCAGCCCGTTTGGCTTATGAAGAGATAACTCAAACCCCAATAATCTAATCTTGAATGAGGTTTAGATAATGCCGGAATTACCAGAAGTTGAAACTGTGCGGCGCGGCCTTGCGCCGTGGGTAACTGGCAAAAAGATTAGAGAAATTGAAGTTGTTCATAAAGGCGGAAATCGCTCCACAACTTATGCTCCAGTATCTTCGGTTAAAGGAGCAAAAATTAATGCGCTACAACGCAGAGGAAAGTTTCTTTGGTTTGAATTAAATCGCGATCTCGCACTTGTGGCGCATCTTGGAATGAGTGGGCAATTCCTGATTCAAGACCGAAAACTGCCGGATGAGAAACATCTTCGGGTGCGGATTGATTGTGGCGACAGAAGAAAAGAGATTAGATTCATCGACCAAAGAACTTTTGGCTGGGTGGCTATTGATGACTTGGTGCTGGAAAATGGTCGCCTAATCCCTAGATCATTTCAGAGAATCGCGCCGGATATTTTTGATCCAAGTTTTGATGAAAAGGCAACCATCCAACGGATCGCAGCAAAGAAGAGTGCCATCAAGCGAGTTTTGCTTGATCAAAAGGTGATGAGCGGAGTAGGCAATATTTATGCAGATGAGGCGCTGTGGCGGGCAAGAATTCATCCCGAAAGAATGGCCAACTCGTTAGATGTCGTAGAGATTAAATCATTGTTGGCAGCGGCCAAGAAGGTCATGAGCAAAGCCCTTAAGCAGGGTGGTACGAGCTTTGATGATTTGTACATTAACGTGAATGGTGAAAGTGGATACTTTGCAGTTGAACTTGAGGCCTACGGACAAGAGGATGAACCCTGTTCGAGATGTGGAACACAGATTAAGCGGATTGTTTTTGGCAATCGCTCCTCGCACTTTTGTCCCTCTTGCCAGAAAAAAGGTAAAAAAACCGGCCCTAAGCGGGGTTGAAATCCAAAGAGGCGCGAGGCCAACCGATAGGTTCTGCCTGTGTATTTGAAGAGCATGACCCTGAAGGGCTTTAAGTCCTTCGCCGCTCCGACCACCCTCAAATTCGAACCTGGAATCACCTGCGTAGTGGGTCCAAATGGTTCGGGCAAGAGCAACGTTGTCGATGCTTTGTCTTGGGTTATGGGAGAGCAGGGAGCCAAGAGCCTGCGTGGCGGCAAGATGGAAGATGTCATCTTCGCCGGAACCTCAGGTAGAGCCCCGCTCGGAAGAGCTGAAGTTTCAGTAACAATCGACAACACCGATGGCGCACTCCCAATTGATTTCACCGAAGTAACTATTTCGCGAACGCTGTTTCGTAATGGACAAAGTGATTACCAAATTAATGGTGAATCCGCTCGACTCCTAGATATTCAAGAGCTCTTAAGCGATAGCGGTATCGGACGCGAAATGCATGTCATCGTTGGACAAGGCCAACTTGATGCAATTCTTACCGCTAACCCAGAGGAGCGACGCGGATTTATTGAAGAAGCGGCAGGAATTCTCAAACACCGCAAGCGCAAAGAGAAAGCTTTACGCAAATTAGATTCTATGCAGGCCAATATGGCCCGAGTTCAAGATTTAACAAATGAGCTTCGTAGACAACTACGACCACTAGGAAAGCAAGCTGAGGTTGCGCGTAAAGCTGCCGTGATTCAAGCAGATGTGCGCGACGCTAGATTAAGAATCTTGGCTGATGATTTAATCACCTTTAAAAAGACTTTAACTTCCGAGGTGGCAGATGAAACCGCTCTGCGCGAAAGAAGATCAATAGTTGAGCAAGAGCTTGATAAATTGCGAAACCGTGAAGTGGAATTAGATCGCATCGCGGGAGTAGAAGGCCCACAACTCAATGCCGCTCAAGATAATTACTACAACCTGACCGCTCAAAGAGAAAAGCTGCGCGGCACACAAAACCTTGCATCAGAGCGGGCTAGATTTCTTGCCGAAGAGGCAGAGGAAGCACGTTCACTTGGTAGAGACCCTGATGCGTTAGAAGCGGAAGCACAATCTCTACGTACTGAAGAAGCGGTTTTGCAAAATACGCTTGATAACGCACGCCAAGATCTTTCAAAAGCTAGTGCCAACGTCTCTGAGTTGGAATCTCGCCTAAAGCTCGAGGATGACCGTGTTGCGGCAGCACAACGTGCGATCGCTGACTATCGTGAAGGAACAGCTCGCCAAGAAGGTCACATTAAGAGTTTGCAATCGCGCATTGACAGCACCAACTCTGAAATCGCCCGCTTGGAGAAAGCTTTGGCAGAAGCGAGCACCAGAGTAAATGAGGCTAAGCAAGAGTTTGCTCGCTTGGAAAGTGAGATTGCCGGTCTTGATGCGGGCGAGCTCGGTCTTGATGCAGAGTTTGAAAAAGCAAAGAGCGCACTCAATCAATCAAGAAGTCATCTCGAAAAACTTAACGTTGAACTCTCAAAGGCGGAAAGAGAGAAGTCGGCGGCTGAAGCCAAGGTAGATGCTTTACGTCAAGCAACTTTGCATAAAGATGGCAGCGGTGCATTGCTTACCAACACACGTGGCATCGAGATCAAAGGCAGTGTTGCTTCACTCATAACTGTGGAGGCTGGTTGGGAGAGTGCGGTTTCGGCGGCACTTGGCTCAATGGCAAATGCCTTGGTGGTGCAAGATGCTAGCCAAGCTATTTCTGCTTTGAGTTTCTTGAAATCTGAATCAGCAGGAAATGCGGACATGCTTTTTGTTTCAGATACTGAACAGAATGACGATTTGCTTACACATCAATATCAAAGCCTTGCAAGCAAAGTTAGCTCATCTACATTGAGTACTGTCATTCCGCGTTTGCTTAACGGGTTTGTTGCTGCCAACTCACTTTCAGAGGCAGAGCAGATAATCCGCCAGAACCGTAATTTGATTGCGGTAACTAAGGATGGCGATCTTGTTGGCCGAGGACGGGCAAGTGGTGGCTCTACCGCTAAATCATCTTTGATTGAAATCACCTCAATGATTGAAAAGAGCGAGATTGATTTACAGCGCTTATCTCATGATTGTGATCGAATTAGATTTGATATCTCTGCAGCTGATGCCAAAGTGCGTAGCGATCAAAGTACCTATGATTTAGCACTTGCCAAGTTAAATGAATCTGATGCCGCCATGGCAGGGCTGGCTGAACAAATGGGTGCGGCTGGCCAAGGGGTTCGCAGCAGTTCGGCAGAAGTTGACCGACTCAGCAACTCAATAAATGAATTACGAATAGCTGTTCAGGCAGATCAGCAAGAGCTGCAGGTAGCGCAGGCGGAGTTTGGAAAGAGCGAAGAACCAAAGGAACCAGACTTAACTCAGGTAGAGAATCTGCGTGCCAATGTTGCTACCGCCCGAGCGGTTGAGGTCGAGTCTCGTTTAGGCCTGCGCACATTAGAGGAGCGGGTTTCAGCAATTTCTCAAAGGGCATTGGATTTAGAGAATTCAGCCAAGAATGAAAGAGAAGCTGCCAGCAAGAGCATTGCAAGACGCGAGGCCAGAGCTCGTGGCGCAGTAACTGCTCAAGCTATTGCAGATGCCGCCTATGAAGCTTTAATTCAAATCGAAAACTCCATTTCTCGAGCAAATGCCGAACGGGAAAGACTTGAGGTTTCTCGCTCCAACCGTGATGGCGAAATTTTGGCAATTAGAGCACAAGTGCGAGAGTTAACAACTGAACTGGATCAATTAACATCAAGTGTTCACCGTGATGAGATTGCCCGCGCAGAACAAAGATTGAGAATTGAGCAACTAGAGGGTAAAGCCATGGAGGAGTTCGGCATCGATGCGCTTACCCTTGTTAATGAATACAGCCCTGATAAAGATGTTCCAACCTTTGTTGAAGATGAAGAGGGCAATTTAACTCAGGGTGAGTACATCCCATATGTTCGCCAACAACAAGAGAAGCGTCTTGCTGCCGCAGAACGCGCGCTTGCCTTGCTTGGGAAAATAAACCCTCTGGCACTTGAAGAGTATTCATCTCTGGAAGAAAGATTGAAGTATCTGGCAGAGCAGCTAGAGGATTTGAAGAAATCTAAGAAAGACTTGATGGACATCATCAAAGAGGTTGATGACAAAGTTCAAGAAATTTTTGAGGAAGCGTATCGAGATACCGCTCGCGAGTTTGAGAAGATTTTTGCTCGTCTATTCCCAGGCGGCGAGGGCAGACTGATTCTTACTGACCCAAGTGACCTGCTTAATTCAGGTGTTGATGTTGAGGCTCGCCCACCAGGAAAGAGAATCAAGCGACTTTCATTGCTTTCCGGCGGAGAGCGCTCCCTAACCGCTGTTGCACTCTTGGTAGCAATATTTAAAGCTCGACCAAGCCCCTTCTATGTCATGGATGAGGTTGAAGCTGCACTGGATGATGCCAACTTAGGACGACTTCTCGGGGTATTAGAAGAGCTCAGAAAAGACTCACAACTAATCATCATCACACACCAAAAACGCACAATGGAGATTGGTGATGCGCTTTACGGTGTAACGATGCGTGGTGATGGAGTTTCTGAAGTTATCTCACAGCGATTGCGTGAGAACGAAACCGAATCTGTTTAGTCATGGGATTGTTCGGTTCCTTCCTATCAAAGTTCAGTCGCAATCGGGCCTCGATAGAGGATCTAGAGGAATTCCGCCGCATACTCATTGAATCCGACCTTGGGGTTTCCACAACAGATGAGATTATTGATTTGGTAAAGAAGGAAAAATCAGAGAATCTCGAATCCGCAGTCACTGAAAAGATTAAGTCATACCTTTCATCTGAGTCGCGGAATTTAAATCTTCAGCCAGGGGCCTTAACGACAATCTTGATTGTCGGAGTGAATGGAACCGGAAAGACCACGAGCGCAGCAAAACTGGCTAACCTTTTGAAAAATGAAGGCAAGAAGGTTTTATTGGTGGCGGCTGATACTTTTCGAGCTGCCGCAGTAGAACAGCTAATAACCTGGGGAGAGAGAATTTCAGTTCCGGTGGTTAGTGGTGCGGCGGAAGCTGATCCTGCAGCTGTTTGTTTTGATGGTGCTACTCGTGCCGGCAACGAAGGTTTTGATGTTTTGATTATCGATACCGCTGGACGTTTACATACCAAATCTAATTTGATGGATGAACTAGGAAAAGTGAAACGGGTGATTGAGAAAGTTACTCCGGTCAACGAGGTGCTATTTGTTTTAGATGGAACAACCGGCCAAAATGGAGTAGCCCAGGCAAAGATTTTCTCTGAGAGCGTGGCTTTGACTGGAATGATTGTCACTAAAGTTGATGGATCAACCAAAGGTGGAATTGCTCTGGCTACTGAACGCGAGCTTGGGTTGCCGCTAAAGTTTGTTGGCGTGGGTGAGTCCATTTCCGACCTGCAGATCTTTGATGCCGACGCCTATATTGCAGATCTTTTAACATAGCCGTAACAGAACCCCTCAAACCTTCACCTATTCGAAACCTTGCCTGACGGCTGCCTGTAATACAGCTGAAGCACCCTTCTCTCATTCTCAACGGAGAGAACCACACTTTCTTGGCATGGAGATAAATATGGAAGAGGTAGTTCTAAGCGCTGGCGATACCGCATGGGTATTGGCTAGCTCAGCACTGGTACTTCTCATGACCCCAGGTTTGGCCTTTTTTTATGGCGGAATGGTGAGGGCGAAGAGTGCACTAAATATGATGATGATGTCGATGGTGTCCATCGGTGTTGTCAGTGTTCTTTGGGTTATCTATGGCTTCAAACTCGCTTTTGGTTATGAGGCAAACTCTCAGTGGTACGGCGATATTGGATTTTCTGGTTTTGAATCGCTGGTTGATGAACTGACTAACAACGGAGGGGTATATCCCATTCCACTTTTGGTTTTTGCCACATTCCAATTGATGTTTGCCATTATTACTCCTGCACTAATTTCTGGTGCAATTGCAGATCGCACCAAATTCATTTCCTGGACTTTGTTCGTTGCAATATGGGTGACTTTGGTTTACTTCCCAGTTGCACACTGGGTCTTTGCCTTTGGAAACAAAGTTGGCGACACAGTGACTGGCGCAGGTTTCTTGGCAGCACGTGGAGTTCAAGATTTTGCGGGCGGTACGGCGGTTCACATTAACGCGGGAGCTGCTGCACTTGCGCTAACGATTGTTCTCGGAAGAAGAATTGGATGGCAAAAGAGTCCGATGCGCCCTCATTCATTGCCACTCGTATTACTGGGTGCCTCATTGCTGTGGTTTGGCTGGTTTGGATTTAATGCCGGCTCTGCTTTGGGAGCAAATGCAACAGCTGGATTAGCGTTCCTGAATACACAAGTGGCAACTGGCGGTGCATTGCTGGGTTGGATACTTACCGAAAAAATACGTGATGGACATCCAACATCTTTAGGCGCTGCATCAGGTGCGGTTGCTGGCTTGGTTGCAATTACTCCAGCCTGCGCATTCGTTGCACCATGGGCAGCAGCGGTGATCGGCTTAATCGCTGGTGTGGTTTGCGCACTAGCTGTTGGATTGAAATACAAGTTTGGTTACGACGATGCACTTGATGTAGTTGGAGTTCACCTAGTCGGTGGCGTTATTGGCAGCTTGGCTATCGGATTCTTCGGCTCTAGCCAGGTAAATTCACTAGGGCTTGATGGCTTGTTCTATGGCGGTGGCATGGCGCTACTTGGAAAACAGGCCTTAGGTGTTGGCTTGGTTATGGCTTACTCATTTGTGGTGACCTTGATTATTGGTTACTTGATTGAGAAAACTATTGGCTTCCGAGTTAAAGAGGAAAAAGAGCTGCTGGGTGTCGATCTAACTGAACACGCAGAAAGCGCCTATGAAATGGGCGGAATTCTCAAGGGAGGTCGTTAATCATGAAACTAATAACCGCAATTATCAAACCAGCAAAACTTGATGAGGTAAAGACTGCATTGCGTTCAGCTGGCGTTAAGGGCATGACCGTTTCAGAGGTTTCCGGCGTCGGAAGGCAAGGTGGACATGTCGAGGTCTATCGAGGGGCGGAGTATCCGATTGATTTGATTCAAAAGGTCCGCCTTGAGATTTTGGCTGAAAACAAAGATGTCGACAAGCTAATTGATGTAATCGTGAAAGCTGCCTCTACAGGTTCAATCGGAGATGGCAAAGTTTGGACAACCTCCGTTGATCAAGTAGTCCGGGTTAGAACAGGAGAGAAGGGCGAAGCGGCTATTTAATTCGCTTACTAACTTCTAGAAATGGGCGTGAGCGTGCGGCTTGCGCCCATTTTTCACTATTTAAGTGATTTAGTAGGCTGGGTGCATGTTCGAATCTCTCAGCAACAAGTTCTCTGAGGTTTTCGGCTCTCTGCGCAACAAGGGGCGCATTACCCAAGATGATATTCATAGCGCCTCCGATGAACTTCGTAGAGCGTTACTCGAGGCTGATGTTGCTCTATCTGTCACCGAACAATTTGTCGAACGAGTTAAAGAAAAGTCTCTTGCTGCTCTGCCGGATTTACGCCAATCCGTAAATCAATCACAAGAGATTTATTCCATCATCAACCAAGAGTTAATAGAAATTCTTGGTGGCGCAGGGCGGCGCATTAGATACGCCAAAAATCCGCCGACTGTAATCATGCTGGCAGGTTTGCAAGGGTCTGGAAAAACTACTCTGGCTGGAAAGCTGGCGAGTTTTCTAAAGTCCGAAGGAAACACCCCGTTGCTAGTAGCGGCAGATTTGCAACGTCCAAACGCAGTAACTCAATTATCTGTTCTTGCACAAAGCCTGAAACTCCCGGTATTTGCCCCGGAGCCTGGCAATGGTGTTGGTAATCCGGTTAAAGTCGCAAAGGATGCTATTGCTTTTGCGAGAGAGAAGTTGCACAACATTGTCATCATCGATACCGCTGGTCGTTTAGGTGTAGATGAAGAGATGATGCAACAAGCTCGAGACATAAAGAGTGCGGTTAATCCTGATGAGACCCTTTTTGTCGTCGATGCCATGATTGGCCAGGATGCAATTCGAACCGCTAAAGCTTTTGAAACAGGTGTCGGTTTTGATGCGGTAGTCCTAACCAAGTTAGATGGTGATGCCAAAGGCGGAGCAGCTCTCTCAATTGCTCAGGTGACTGGCAAGCCAATTCTTTTCACATCAACCGGAGAAAAATTATCTGATTTTGATTACTTCTATCCAGATCGCATGGCCTCACGCATTCTTGGAATGGGCGACATTCAAACTTTGGCTGAGCAGGCCAAGAAAGCTATGGATGGCGATAGCGCAAAACGCCTGGAAGAAAAATTTGTTTCAGGGCAGGATTTCACCCTCGAAGATTTTCTTGAGCAGTTGCAGGCCATGAAGAAGATGGGTTCTATGACCAAGCTTCTAGGCATGTTGCCAGGCGCAAACAATGCCGCCATGAAGAAGCAGATTGATGCACTAGATGACAATGAACTTGTTCGAACGCAAGCAATTGTTCAATCAATGACCCCGCAAGAACGGCGTGAACCGAAACTGCTTAATGGATCTCGTCGGGCGCGAATTGCAAAAGGAAGCGGTCGAACTGTCACTGAGGTGAACTCTCTGGTAGATAGATTTGCTGCGGCGCAGAAGATGATGAAGCAGATGAGATCGGGTGGTGGTATGCCAAAAAGCGTTTCAATTCCTGGAATGCCAAATTTGCCGCAGATGCCAGCGGGTGCCAGTTTGGGCTCAAAACAAAACCCACCCAAGAAGAAATCTCGCTCGGGAAACCCTGCGAAAAGGGCGGCAGAGGAGTTGGGTTAACCCGCTTGATTCGGGGTGAATTGGGCATATTGCCTCACGCATGGCAATATTGGCCTCCTGTTCAAGAGCCCTCTACCTCTTGACCGGCATCCATTAACCAGAATTGATGAAAACGCTCGGCATCCCACTCGAGTTTGATTTCATCTTTCGAACGATTATGCAAGGAGAAAGCCTTCGTGGCCGTAAAGATTAGATTGGTACGTCTTGGAAAAATCCGTACCCCGCATTACCGAATTGTTGTCTCTGATTCCCGCAAGGCACGCAACGGTTTAAGAATTGATGAAATTGGTCGTTACTCACCTGCGTCCGAGCCATCCTTTATTCAGGTTGACTCAGAGCGCGCACAACACTGGTTGAAAAACGGCGCACAGCCAACTCCCGCTGTAGAGGCGATCTTGAAAGTAACTGGAGATTGGCAGAAGTTCAAGGGAATTCCTGGAGCTGAAGGAACACTTAAGTCCCTTCCGGTTCGCGCAGATAAGCGTGCAGCATATGAAGCTGCGGTCAAAGCTGCGATGAATGAGCCAAAAGATGGTGCCACAACAATGAAGAAGCGCGCTGCTGAAAAGTTGGCCGCAAAAACAGCACCAGCTGAAGCAGCGGTTGAAGCACCAGCTGAAGCAGCTGCTGTAGAAAGTGTTGTCGAAGAAGCAGCACCAGCAGTTGTTGAAGAATCCGCTCCAGTTGCAGAAGCCACTGAGGCGCCGGCAGAAGCTTCCGCTGAGTAATCATTGTGATGATTGACGAAGCACTAGAGCATCTGGTCAAAGGAATTGTTGATAATCCAGAAGAGGTAGTCATCTCTGAAAAAGAAGGGCGACGCGGAACTACTCTTGAAGTTCGTGTTCATCCAGAGGATATCGGCAAGGTAATTGGTCGAAATGGACGCACCGCAAAAGCATTGCGCACCGTTGTATCAGCTTTAGCTGGTCGCAGCGTTCGAGTCGATTTGATTGAGGCGGATGAGGCGCGGTAAACGCGCTTGAAGCTAACTTGTTACTAGTTGTAGGACGCATCGGCCGCGCACATGGAGTGCGCGGCGAAGCAACGATTGAATCTCGCACCGATAATCCGGATGCGAGATTTTTTGTTGGCGCCAAGCTTCAGACAGATCCGGCAAACAAGGGCCCACTTGTCATTAGAGATGTAAAAGAGCACAGCGGTCGGATAATGCTCTCTTTCGAAGGTATTGAGGATAGAACCGCGGTAGAGACTTTACGCAACGTTCTATTGTTGGCAGAGGTCGATCCCAACGAGGCAAACGTTGATGAAGACCAGTTTCACATTTCACAGATTTTGGACTGTGCTGTAGTTGATGAATCGGGAAAAAATTGGGGGATAGTGGTGGATGTTTTATCTCTGCCATCTCAGGACACGCTAGTTGTGAAGCATGAAGGTCGTGAAGTTCTAGTGCCATTTGTTAAAGCTTATGTGCCTGAAATTGATATTGATGGTAAGAAAATCACGGTTGTGAATTTTGCAGGTTTGCTATGAGAATTACCGCAATATCTATCTTCCCAGAATATTTTTCTCCTCTTGAGCTCTCACTAATCGGCAAGGCTCGCGAGCAGAATCTGATTGAGTTTTCAGCCATTAATCTTCGAGAGTTCACACACGATAATCACCATACGGTCGATGACACTCCTTATGGTGGAGGTGCGGGCATGGTGATGAAGCCAGAACCTTGGGGTGAGGCAATTGATGCAGCATTACAAGACCAAAGTGATGTCGCCGATTTGATTATTCTTACGCCCGCAGGAAAGAAATTTGATCAACGCATGGCTCAAATGTTGAAGGAATCCTCACATTTGATATTCGCCTGCGGTAGATATGAAGGCATTGATGCAAGAGTGAGTGATTATTATCAAAGCCAAGACAATCTAAGGGTGCATGAAGTTTCTATCGGGGATTATGTTTTGAATGGCGGGGAGGTTGCAGCTCTAGTGATTATCGAGGCTGTGACCCGACTTCTTCCTGGGGTTATAGGCAATCCAGCCTCCTTGAATGAAGAGTCGCACAATCAAATTGGTGAAGTTGAATATCCGAACTACACAAAACCTGCCAATTGGCGAGGCCTCGAAGTTCCAGAAGTATTGCTATCTGGAAATCATGGTGAAATTGCAAAGTGGCGAAAAGAGGAAGCAGTTCGACGTTCTCACAAAGAGTGAGCAACAAATACTGCACAATTGGCGCAGAAAACCCTGAATTTTGGGGGATAGATTGGAATATTCGCGACACGCCGAGTGTTTGTTAGGACACGGGCTAAGGTTTTGGGCATTATCCGCCCGTGCACCCTTAACTGGTGTGCAAATCTGCAGAGTTCTGCTGATTGATTTCGAGTAGAGATTGGTGGTGAGAGATCGATGGCAACGGATTACGACACACCCCGAAAAACCGATGAGGAGTTACACGAGGAATCCCTCGAAGAGCTAAAAGCGCGACGCGCGGAGGCGCAATCGGGTCAAGTAGATCTCGATGAGGAAGAAGCAGAAAATGTTGAGCTTCCTGGCGCTGATCTTTCAGGCGAAGAGTTGGCGGTTAGAGTTGTGCCAAAGCAGGAAAATGAATTCACCTGTTCTCGGTGCTTCTTAGTGCACCACATGACCCAGCTTGCAAAGGGCGAGGGAGCCAAAGCGGTTTGCAAAGACTGCATTTAATTCCGCTATCTAGTTCTACCCTTTAATTTCCAGATTTAGCTATTTAATTTATTGGTGATGTATCGCTTTAAATCCTCTGCTTTTTTGGTACTAATCAACCAATAAGGGGTGGGATCTCTTTCATCATTGATATGAATTTTTAAGCCACCCTTTATCCAAAAACGGATCGCTAGATAAGCAGATGGATTTATTCCGGGTCCGCGCAGAAATTTCATCGCTTGTTCATCAAGAACTTCAATCTCACCTAAATACTTCAACTCAATACAGGCTTTGCCAACTTTGAGTTGATTGCCAGTCGCCTCAATCCTAAGGGCGGAAAATTGATACAGAAAAAAGGTAAACACCAGAGTTATTAAAAGTGACAGCGCTGCCGGGGTGTTTCCTAAACCTGCCCAAACCGCAATCACAATCGAGAGGTCAAGCAGCAAAATCAAAACTATCAACCAGAATGGCCACCTGATCTTCTCCCTCATGATGGTGAGGGTACTTTGCTCAAATCCGATGTGCGGTCAAAACGGGCGGCAACCAAGGGCAAAAGAGGTAATCTTCATCCCATGTCACGAGGTTTGAGCATAAATCCACCGGCCGGGGCGCAAGTTCCTGCCAGACACCCATCCGCACCTGTTCCGGGCACATTGCTTGGTTCGCACAATCCAGATTGCTACGGCTGCGGACCTTCACACCCTGCCGGTTTGCACCTAATTGCTTACTCCGGTGATGGAATGAAAATTACCGCTAAGTTCACGGTAACTGAGCTACATCAAGGTGCTCCTGGTTTAGCTCACGGAGGATTGCTCTCCTGTGCTTTTGATGAAGCGTTGGGCAAGTTGATGTGGCTAGTAAGACAACCAGCGGTTACTGGAAAACTAGAAACCTCATTTTTGGCACCGGTCCCAGTCGGAACAACATTGTTCATCAATGCAGAGATTTTGGGTCAAGAGGGTAGAAAGATTTACTGCAAAGCTGAAGGTCGCATCGGGTCAAATGATGGGGTTTTGGCGGTTGAGGCGGCAGCAATATTCATCATCGTCCCCATGGAACATTTCATTAGTAACGCCCCTGAAGGTTACAGAGATTTGCTAGCTGGCCGTACCGATCTATCAATTGATACTGAGTTTGAGATTAATCCATGAGGGTATTAATTACAAAAATTGATAAAGAATTACCAACACCAAGTTACGCCAAACCAGGTGATGCAGG
>CAZIAI010000002.1:81865-84045 GCA_964536895.1 uncultured Clavibacter sp. | reverse complement strand
CAGGCACAATTTGTTGAAGTTGAGACCCTGCCTGGTTCTGATCGCGGTACGGGTGGTTTTGGATCATCGGGGAGAGCATGAGTAGCGAAGCTGACAAAGCAAAAATCCTGGCGGCAATGGGTGGGAAAAAAGGGCTACTTGATTCAGGTTTGCCCGCATTAGTTTTCTTGGTTAGTTTCAACTTCACCAAGGATGTTACGCAATCGGCATATGCAGCTCTTGGACTCTCATTAGTTTTAACGCTAATTAGATTGATACGTAGAGAAACTGTTCAGCACGCCATATCGGGGGTAATTGGTGTTGCAATATGCGCTTGGCTCGCAAACCGCTCCGGCAAAGCAGAGGATTTTTATTTGCCTGGTTTGTGGACCAATGCCATTTATGGTGCGGTTTACTTAGTCTCGATCATCGCAAGATGGCCGGTCATAGGTTTAATTATTGGACCACTTCTAGAGGAGAACCTGCGTTGGCGAAAAGATCCGCTACGCACCAAGGTTTACATCAAAGCTACTTGGATTTGGGTTGCTATGTTTTCAATTCGTCTTTTGGTTCAGTATCCGCTTTATGTAAGTGGAAACGTCAATCTCTTGGGAACAACCCGATTGATCATGGGCTACCCCTTATTCATATTGGCTGCTTGGGCAACTTGGATAGTAATTAAGAATGGACCAAAACTAAGAGAAGATTTAAGAACTAGCTCTTAACTGCTAACTCTTGACCACAAAGCAACCCTTGAGGGCATCTTCAGCTTGCGCAGACGCGACAAAAATCAATTCATCTCCGGCGGAGAAAACATCATGAAGTGATGGGGCAATGACATGTCCATCACGAATGATTGCCGCTAGTGAAGCATCTTCAGGAAGCTCAATTTCTTCAACAGTCTTACCAATGCAGAGCGAATCATCGGGCAGAGTTAACTCGACTAGGTTTGCCTCGCCAGCCTTTAATGAGAAGAGTCGAACAACATCTCCAACAGATACCGCCTCTTCAACCAAGGCGGCGATAATTCTTGGCGTTGATACTGCAACATCTACACCCCAAGATGAATCAAACATCCACTCATTTTTTGGATGATTAACTCGGGCTACGACTCGTGGCACACCATATTCAGTCTTGGCCAGAAGAGAAGAAACTAGGTTCACCTTGTCATCGCCAGTTGCAGCAACCATTACCTGGCAGGTATCCAATTTGGCCTTATCTAAGGTGCTAATTTCACAGGCATCGGCTAACAACCATTCTGCCGAAGGAACACTCTCCATCTTTAGCGCCTTTGGATTCTTGTCGATAAGTAGGACTTGGTGACCGTTTGAGATCAACTCACGGGCAATTGCACGCCCAGCATTTCCTGCTCCAGCAATGGCGATTCTCATGGATTACTCACCGCCTGGAGTTTTGCTCAAGGATTCTTCAGTAGCAGCAAGCTTTGTATCTTCGATGAGAATATGAACAACATCTCCCTCTTGCAAAACTGTGTGTTCAGTTGGGATAACGCCTTCACCTAATCGAGTAATAAATGCCACCCTCGCCTCTGTGTGCTGTTCGATTAGAAATGCGGGTTGGCCAAACCAATCCCTATGTAATGGCACTTCGACCAGCTTCACCTTTCCAGAAGCATCCTGCCATTCAGAGCGTGAACCCTGAGGTAGCAAGCGGCGCATAATCTGATCTGTAGTCCATAAGACGGTAGCTACGGTTGGAATTCCAAGACGTTGATAAATTTCTGCACGGGCAGGATCGTAGATGCGTGCAACCACACTTGAAACACCAAAAGTTTCTCTGGCAACACGGGCGGCCAAAATATTCGAGTTATCTCCATTTGATACCGCCGCAAAAGCATCGGCTCTTTCTATGCCGGCTTCCAGCAAAGTGTCACGGTCAAAACCGACACCCGCAACAGTTAATCCATTGAAATCCGCGCCAAGGCGACGAAAAGCTTCACGGTCCTGATCAATAACCGCTACAGAATGTCCTAGCTCCTGAAAATCTCTAGCCAAAGTAGAGCCGACTCGTCCGCATCCCATGATGACGATATGCACAAAAGGAGAATCTACACCTTTAGGCTATAGACCCTGTAATTCAAACGCGTGCTGCGCTTGAACTTTGGAGCTCTCTAGTCGAAGGACACCGGCTGTGGTGAGTAACTGTGAGACTCAATCCAATAGCGGAAAATCCACTAGCGG
>CAZIAI010000002.1:68870-81765 GCA_964536895.1 uncultured Clavibacter sp. | reverse complement strand
TAGCGGGAAAAGAGTAAACAAAAGAGTAAAGGGGTGTGAGGGTGGAGATAGGCGATCGCGTGCAAGTTGAAGTTACCGCGATTGCACATGGCGGTCACTGTGTTGCAAGGCATGAAGGCCAGGTTATTTTCGTTCGCTATGCGATACCCGGCGAAACCGTCATTGTTGAGATTACTGGAAAGAGTAAAAACTTCTCCCGCGCCAATTGTGTAGAGGTCCTTATATCTTCTCCCTTTAGAGTAAAGCCACCATGTGTTTACGCCACCGCTTCCGGATGCGGCGGTTGCGATTTTCAACATATAGATCCGGCAGAACAACGCAGATTGAAATCTCAAATCATTAAAGAGCAGTTCAAGAGAGTTGCCAAATTAGAAATCGATGTTGAGGTTGAAGAGGTAGCACCTGGATTGCACTGGCGTAGTCGAATGGAGTTCACTGTGACTCCGACAAAGAAATTGGGATTGTTTTCGGCAAGAAGTAATCAATTAGTTGAGATAGATAACTGCCTTATTGCTCATGAAGCCACCGATATATCGGGCATCAACGCCATGAAATTGCCGGCAGGAAAGAAAGTAGATGTCGTGATTTCCTCCGGCGGAGATCGCCAAGTGGTAATTCAAGACCGAGAAAACAACTCCTTGGTTAGTGAAAACTCCACCGGAAAGAACTTCTCTCTAAATCCGAGCACTTTTTGGCAAAGTCATATCAACGCTCCTCAAACGTTAACTAAAGTTGTTAAGGAGTTTGCACAAGTGAAAAACGGAGATCATGTATTTGACCTCTATGGTGGGGCAGGACTTTTCACTGCGGCGTTGCAAGAACAAATTGGCGCTGGTGGGCGCATAACTCTCATCGAGTCAGATCAAAATGCCATAACTGATGCCCGCCGTGTCTTTGCCTTGGATGCCAATATAGAAATTGTGCAATCCAAGGTTGAATCCGCACTAAAGCGGTATGTCTCTGCAGATGTTATTGTCTTGGACCCGCCAAGAGCAGGAGCTGGTGCCCAGGTTGTATCGGCCATCGCAAAGCTTGGGGCACGCAATTTGGTCTATGTGGCTTGCGACCCTGCATCTTTGGCCCGCGACACCGGATATCTACGAGATGTGGGCTACGAACTTCAGGAGATAAGGGCCTTCGACCTATTTCCAATGACCGCGCACATGGAGTGTGTGGCGCGTTTCATGCCGACCCGACCTTAAGTTGGCGGCACAAAGTTAGGGCTCAAAACCCGGCGAGTTAGGATGCGCCCATGAGCAAAAACTCCTTTGATGCGCAAAGTTCCCTCGAGGTTGCCGGCAAGAGCTACCAGATTTTCGACATTACAAAGCTGCCTGCCGCCCATAATCTTCCATTCTCTCTGAAGATTTTGTTGGAAAATTTACTGCGTACTGAGGATGGCGCCAACATAACCGCCAAACAAATTGAGGCCTTGGCATCATGGAATCCCGATTCACAGCCGGATACTGAAATCCAATTCACTCCAGCGCGAGTAATCATGCAGGACTTCACTGGAGTCCCATGCGTTGTTGATCTTGCAACCATGCGTGAAGCAATCGCAGAACTTGGCGGAGATCCTGCTCGTGTAAATCCATTAGCGCCCGCAGAGTTGGTTATCGATCACTCGGTCATCGCTGATACATATGGAACTAAGGACTCTTTCCAACAGAATGTTGAGATTGAATACCAACGAAACACTGAACGTTATCGTTTCTTGCGCTGGGGCCAGAGTGCATTTGATGAGTTCAAAGTAGTTCCACCCGGAACCGGAATTGTTCATCAGGTAAATATTGAATACCTGGCACGTGTTGTTATGACTCGCAATGTTGGGGGAGTTGAGCGTGCTTATCCAGATACCGTTGTAGGCACCGATTCTCACACCACAATGGTCAACGGATTAGGCGTTTTGGGATGGGGTGTTGGCGGCATTGAGGCGGAGGCAGCATTGTTGGGCCAACCAGTCTCTATGCTCATTCCTCGGGTAGTTGGCTTCAAACTAAGCGGTTCATTACCAGTCGGAACCACAGCAACAGATCTCGTATTGATGATTACCGAGATGCTGCGTAAGCATGGAGTAGTTGGAAAGTTTGTCGAGTTTTACGGCCCAGGAGTCAGCGCGCTCCCAATGGCTAATCGCGCAACAATCGGAAATATGTCACCAGAGTACGGATCAACTGTGGCAATCTTCCCGATCGATGAAGAAACCATTAATTATTTGAAGTTAACTGGCCGAACTCCAGAACAGCTTGAGTTGGTAGAGAAGTACGCAAAGCGTCAAGGAATTTGGCATGATCCATCAGCAACACCACGATATTCAGAGCATCTGGAATTAGACCTAGGCTCAGTGGTTCCATCAATTGCCGGACCTAAGCGTCCACAAGACCGCGTTTCACTCAGTGATGCCAAGAGCGCATTTGCAAAGGCTGTTCCAACTTATCTTTCTGATAAATCTGCAAAAGAGCCAGTTGCGGTCAACGTAAACTCTAGAGAAGGTGCGGTGACTAACGGCTCAGTTGTAATTGCATCTATTACCTCTTGTACCAACACCTCAAATCCAAGCGTCATGATTGGTGCAGGATTGCTGGCAAAGAAAGCGGTAGAAAAAGGATTGCAAAGTAAGCCCTGGGTAAAGACAACTCTGGCACCAGGTTCTAAGGTAGTAACAAATTACTATGAGAAAGCTGGACTAACTCCGTATTTGGAAAAACTCGGATTCAATCTGGTGGGTTATGGCTGCGTGACCTGCATTGGAAACTCAGGACCTTTGCCCATAGAGGTTAGCAAAGCGGTAAATGAAAATGATCTCGCCGTGGCAGCTGTTCTCTCCGGAAACCGAAACTTCGAAGGCCGCATTAGCCCTGATGTGAAGATGAATTACCTAGCATCACCACCGCTAGTTGTGGCTTATTCAATCGCGGGCAGCATGGATCATGACTTTGAGAAAGATCCACTAGGTTTTGACTCCAGCGGTAATCCAGTTTTCCTAAAAGATATCTGGCCATCTACTGAGGAGATTCAATCGGTTATCGATGGCGTAGTGTCCTCTGAGATGTTTAAAAAAGATTACGCCAGTGTCTTTGCAGGCGATAAGCACTGGACATCTCTTGATACGCCAACCGGCAAGGTTTTCGAATGGGATGCAAAATCAACTTATGTTAGAAAACCGCCGTATTTTGAGGGAATGCCACGCAATCCTCAGCCGGTAACAGACATCAAATCCGCGAGAGTTTTGGCAAAACTTGGTGACTCAGTGACTACTGATCACATCTCTCCAGCAGGTTCGATAAAGGTAGATTCTCCAGCAGGCAAGTATCTTGCCGAGCACGGTGTCGCAAAAGCAGATTTCAACTCTTATGGATCAAGACGTGGAAATCATGAAGTTATGATCCGTGGAACATTTGCAAATATCCGCTTGAAGAATCTCTTGCTAAATGGCGTTGAAGGTGGATACACAAGAAACTTCCTGGCTGGTGGAGAACAGACCAGCATCTACGAAGCTTCTATGGCGTATCAGGAAGCAAAAATTCCACTAGTTATCTTGGCCGGCAAAGAGTATGGATCAGGTTCATCTCGTGACTGGGCAGCAAAGGGAACTGCATTGCTCGGCGTGAAGGCTGTTATCGCAGAGTCTTTTGAGAGAATTCACCGATCCAATTTGATTGGTATGGGCGTGTTGCCACTTCAATTCCTCGAAGGACAGAACGCCGAATCACTTGGTTTGACCGGCGAAGAGGAGTTTTCCATCGAGGGTGTAACCGCTCTTAACAGCGGCGAAATTCCAGCTACGGTAAAGGTAAGCGCTGGAGGCAAGAGCTTTGAAGCCAAGGTGCGGATCGACACACCTGGCGAGGCGGATTACTACCGCCATGGCGGAATCATGCAGTACGTTCTCCGCTCGCTCTTGGCGTAATTCTCGTTACCATTTCCTTGTGAAGTATCTGCCCCGGATTAAATCACCTAGCGATTTGGCGCGCCTCGAAGCAGCTGAGCTAGATGAGTTAGCTGGTGAGATTAGAGGCTTTCTGATTGAAAAAGTTTCTAAATCAGGTGGGCACTTAGGGCCAAATCTCGGAATAGTTGAATTAAGTATCGCTTTACACCGCGTATTTGAATCTCCAAGAGATGTAATGGTATTTGATACCGGCCACCAGAGTTATGTGCACAAGATTCTCACCGGACGTGCGCCCGGCTTTGACAAGCTACGCCAACGTGGAGGATTAGCGGGTTATCCAAATCGTGCTGAGAGCGAACATGATGTTATTGAGAACTCTCATGCCTCTACCGCCTTATCTTGGGCGGATGGAATTGCTCGTGGCTTTTCGATACAAGGCGAAAATGAAAGAACTGTTATAGCGGTCGTTGGCGATGGTTCATTAACGGGCGGCATGGCTTGGGAAGCGCTGAATAATATTGCGGCGGCAGAGAATCTTCGACTAGTAATCGTCGTTAATGACAACGAGAGATCCTATTCGCCAACTATTGGCGGTGTCGCTACTTATCTATCTACTTTGCGAGCCACAAAAGGTTATGAAAAGTTTTTGGAATGGGGCAAGGGCGTCTTGGAGCGGACTCCGGTCGTAGGCCAGCCGATTTACGAAACCCTACATGGGGTAAAAAAAGGAATTAAAGACATAGTTGCACCGCAAGGAATGTTTGAAGATCTTGGCCTAAAGTACATAGGACCGGTTGATGGTCATGACATTCTCGCCCTGGAAAAAGCCCTCAATCAGGCAAAAAAATTTGGTGGCCCAGTGTTAGTTCATGCCATCACCGAAAAAGGACGCGGCCACGCCCCGGCGATACAGGATGAAGCCGAAAAGTTTCACGCTGTTGGGGTGGTAGATCCCGAGACTGGTGAGCCGCTCAATAAATCTGGCACCTCTTGGACGAATGTGTTCTCCCAATCCCTAGTGGAGTACGGGAAGAAACGCTCTGATGTAGTTGCAATTACCGCAGCGATGTTGGGGCCAACAGGATTAGATAAGTTCCAAAGTGAGTTTCCAGAGCGCACCTTTGATGTTGGAATTGCTGAACAACATGCGGTTACCTCCGCTGCAGGCATGGCCTACACAGGGCTACATCCAGTAGTTGCGGTTTACTCAACATTTCTCAATCGCGCATTTGATCAACTCTTACTTGATGTTGGTTTGCATAAAGCTGGAGTTACATTTGTTCTAGATCGCGCCGGTATCACTGGCGATGACGGACCATCTCATCATGGAATCTGGGACTTAGCGCTCACAGGGATTGTTCCAAATGCTCATGTAGCAGCACCTCGCGATGCCAGCACCCTCAATGAATTATTAGGCGAGTGTCTGAATATCAACAATGCACCTTCAATTATCCGTTTTCCTAAGGGTGCGGTCTCGAAAGAGCTTCCTGCATTTGAGCGTCGTGATGGTTTAGATATTTTGTATCGCGGAGAGAGCGCTGACATTTTGTTGGTAAGTGTTGGAGCCATGGCTAATCTGGCGGTTGATGCCGCTGCTCAGGCTTATCGCGAAGGTGTTGGAGTTACCGTTGTTGATCCGCGATGGGTGAAGCCACTTCCGGCCACCCAATTACTGTCATTGGCTGGTCGTTATAGTCGAGTTGTGGTACTTGAAGATGGCATTAAACATGGGGGAATCGCTAGCTCTTTATCAGAGTTATTCCGCGAGAACTCATTGGAGACACCAATTCATTCAATCGGTGTCCCTCTAGAGTTCATCGAACATTCAAAGCGAAATGAGATTCTGGAAGATATCGGAATTACTACTCAGAACATCACCAGATCTCTTGTTGGTTGGGCTAGTACTAAGCCGGCAGCGATGCCACTCCATGTGGATGAAAGCGCTGACCACTAACCGCTTCGCTAATTCCTTCACGGTCAAGGTAAGGAAGAATTCCACCCAAGTGCATCGGCCATCCCGCTCCTAGCAGCATACATAGATCAATTTCTGCTGGCGAAGAAACAACCTGCTCATCCAACATCATCCGCGCCTCTTCAGCTAACGCTTTTAGAGCGCGCATTCTTACCTCTTCAGAGGTTGATGCCTTGTTGCCTTTTTCTACAAGGGCTAATGCATCAGGGTTAGGAATTAATTTTCCAGACTCATCCTTTGTGTAAAAGCTCTTCACGCCGTTGTCGACCAAGCGTTGAACAGTAGGGGAGATGCGGTAACGATCTCCGAGGTTGTCATGCAATGTCTTAGAAACATGCAGAGCCACACCTGGTCCAACTAATCCAAAAAGCTCAAATGGAGACATTGGGAATCCAAGTGGACGCAATGCATTATCGGCAACATCAGCAGGGGTTCCTTCATCCATCGCGTCGGTGACTTCGCCCATAAAGCGGGTCAGCAATCGATTGACTACGAAACCAGGTGCATCTTTACAGATAATCATGGTCTTCTTTAACTCTTTGCCTACATTAATCGCAGTTGCCGTGGTCGCATCATCTGTCTTGCTGGTGCGAGCAACTTCAAGAAGTGGCATTACCGCTACTGGATTAAAGAAGTGAAACCCAACGACTCTTTCAGGATGTTGCAGACCTTCACCCATTTTCTCTACCGAAAGCGAAGATGTGTTGGTTGCAAGCACGCACTCTGCAGAGATTATGGCCTCTAAATCTTTGAAAAGCTTTTGTTTGATTGAAAGCTCTTCAAAAACCGCCTCAATTATGAAATCAGCTCCGGCAAAAACCTTTTGATCAATAGAACCTGAGACCAAGCTTGATAGACGTTGGCCAGCCTCTGGAGTTAATCGTTTTTTCTCTACCAGCTTAGAAATCTCAGTGCGGACCCATTCAACACCTTTGTCCACTCGAGCCTGATCGAGGTCAGTCATTACAACTGGAACTTTAAGGTTACGAACCAAGAGGAGGGCGAGCTGTGAAGCCATCAAGCCGGCGCCAACCACACCTACCTTGGAAACTTTGCGCGCTAAGGCAGGCTTTGGTGCGCCCTCTACCTTCTTGCGCTTCTTTTGAATCAAATTGAAGGCATAAAGTGAGGCACGCAATGAATTGCCCATCACAAGGTCAGCCAAGATCTGATCTTCTGCATCAAAGCCTTGATTCAAGGTATTGGTGCGTGCAGCGTAGATCAACTCGAGTGCGCGACGTGGAGCTTCAATGTCAGCCCCACCATACTTCTTTGCAATTGCTGCTTTTCCGGTGGCAACTGCTTTATCCCAGCTATCCACATCAGAGCTATAGTCATTGCGTTCAATCTTCAACTTACCTGAGATTACTTGAGCGGCGAAAGAGATGGATTTCTCAAGAAAATCAGCGGGTTCATAGACCGCATCCACAACTCCAAGACCTAGCGCATCCTTGGATTTCATCATGGTGTTGTTATTGAGCGCATTGAGAATGATTACTTGAACCGCCTTCTCGGGCCCAATCAATTTAGGGAGAATGGTCGCGCCGCCCCAACCAGGAACAATTCCTAGGAAACACTCTGGCAGAGCTGTGAAAGCGGTCGATGCAAGTGTGCGGTAGTGGCAATGCAAACCAACTTCAAGTCCGCCGCCAAGTGCTAGACCATTTATGAATGCAAAGGTTGGTTTACTGCTAGCGCCTAATCTCTTAAAAACATCATGTCCGAACTTTCCGATAGCCAGCGATTGACTACGTTCAGTTACAAAAGGTAGAGCTGATAAATCAGCTCCCGCTGCAAAGATAAAGGGCTTGCCAGTTATTGCGATTGCAACAGCAGAGGAGTTTTCAGCTGCAGTAATAGCGTTATCTAATTCCTGGAGAGATTTAGGCCCTAATGTGTTTGGTCTGGTGTGATCCATTCCGTTATCCAAGGTAATCAACGCTAATGTGCCATTCGCACCAAATGCTGCGAGATCAACCTCGCGCATGAAGGCTTTTGTGACAACCTCTTCTGGTGCACCGGCTGGAGCAGCCATCATGTTTGAATTATTAGTGGTTGCTTCAGACATCATTACGCCGCCTTACCTTTGTAGTGAGGGTTTTCCCAGATAACAGTGCCACCCATTCCAAGGCCGATACACATAGTGGTGATTCCATATTTAACATCGGTACGCTCCTTGAATCCTTCTGCCAAGTTGAGCATCAAGCGGATTCCAGATGAGGCAAGAGGGTGCCCAACAGCGATTGCACCACCATAAATATTTACTCGCGGATCATCATCTGCGATTCCAAAGTAATCCAAAAATGATAGAACCTGAATGGCAAAAGCTTCATTGATTTCGAAAAGACCAATATCTTCTATCTTTAATCCAGCTTTTTCTAACGCCTTTAATGTGGAAGGTACTGGGCCGTAACCCATGATTTCAGGCTCTACGCCAGCAAATGCAAAGGTAACTAACTTAGCCTTTGGTTGTAGGCCTAACTCCTTTGCTTTTTTCTCGCTTGCTAGCAATGCGGCGGTCGCACCATCATTCAAGCCCGCTGCATTTCCTGCGGTGACTCGACCGGCTGCTCTAAATGGTGTTTTAAGTGCAGCCAATGCTTCAAGTGTCGTACCAGGACGTGGTGGCTCATCAACTGTGGCAACGCCCCAACCCAGCTCTGCATTGCGAACCGCTACAGGAATTAGATTTGGTTGAATTTTGCCGGCTGCATAGGCTGCCGCAGTTTTTTGTTGTGAGGCCAGAGCATATTTATCTGCGCGCTCTTTTGTTAGATGAGGAAGTTTGTCATGCAATCTCTCTGCAGTATTTCCCATTGAGAGCGCATCGGTATCAACTAATTTCTCTGCAAGGTAGCGTGGGTTTGGATCCATTCCTTCGCCCATTGGGTGATTACCCATGTGCTCAACGCCTCCAGCAATTGCTAAATCATAAGCACCCATGCTGATAGAACCTGCCAAAGTTGTAACTGATGTCATGGCGCCTGCGCACCAGCGATCAATTGAGTATCCCGGAACGGTGTTTGGTAGTCCCGCCAATAATGTTGCGCTGCGCCCGATATTCATTCCTTGATCGCCAAATTGAGTTGCTGCAGCGATAGCAACATCATCGATATCACCTGGTTTAACCTGTGGGTTTCGCTCTAGCAACCCTCGAATACATCGCACGATAATGTCATCGGCACGGGTCCCGGAGTAAAGGCTGCCCGCTTTTCCGAAGGGAGAGCGGACCGCATCGACAAGAACTACATTGGTTGAGGTAGAGGCAGTATTCATGCCGCTAGGTTACTCGCGAGTAGCCTTTCCGGATACCCAACGCAACGGGCCTTGGAGTTCGGCGTAAACCTCTTGGCCTACTGAAAACCCGATCGGCCCCGTTACTCTGGCTTGAACAGATTTGCTTAACCCTGGGACAGAGAGCTCAAGCAATGCGTCATGTCCATAGTAATTGATCTTTCCAATACGGGCGCTAACACCTTTTTCCAGGGGTTGGAGGCTGACCTTGATCTCCTCGGGACGAATCAGTAACTCACCTTCCTGCATGGTGGAGCCAACCGGAGCCCCTTGAAGGTTTTTGGAGTTATGAAGTGCGGAACGATATTCGCCATCACCGATTCGGGATGCGGGAATGGTCACGATGTCGCCGGTGCTTTGAGCAACCTCGGCTGAGATTGGCTTTAGATAAACCGTCGCGGGATCGCCGGATTGCACAACGGTTCCATCGCGCATCAATGCAATTAAGTCAGCCGATACCAATGCATCCTCGCGGTCATGGGTAACCATGATGGTTGTGGTCCCAGTTTTCTTCAATAGTGCAACAACTTCCTGGCTAATTTCTGCACGCAAAGCTTGATCAAGAGCGGCAAAGGGTTCATCCATCAATACCATCGCAGGTTTCATTGCAAGAGCTCTCGCAAGCGCTACGCGGGTTTGCTGCCCACCGCTTAATTGTTGGGGTAATCTCTTTTCAAAACCCGACAACCCAACAAGTTCTAACATTTGCGCTACAACATCTTGTTTTTCTTTATTTGAAAAATCCTTGCCCAGTGCGAAGCCAACATTTTGCGCAACATTCAAGTGAGGGAACAATCCACCTTCTTGTGGCACATATCCGATGTTTCTTTTGTGAGGCGGAAGCACCAAGGAGGAAACGCTTACCAACTGTTTGCCAAATCTGATTGTTCCATGTGCTGGCGTAATCAGTCCGGCAATGGTTCTTAGTAAAGTGGTCTTGCCGCAACCGGAAGGACCCAAAATTGCAGCAAACTCTCCAGCATTAACCGATAAGTTCAAGGAGGAGAGAATTGTTTTTCCATCAAACTCGACGCCAAGATCGCGAATCTCTAGGGAGGTCATGGTAAATCTCCTTCGGCGCTATCTAGCTTGTCTGGGCGATTGATCAAAAATGTTGGAATCGCCGCAATAATTACTAAGAATAATGCGTAGGGCGCAGCTTCGCTAAATCTAGAAATCGAGGTGTAACTCCACATCTCAGTTGCCAAGGTTTCAAACCCGGTTGGACGCAACATCAAAGTTGCTGGCAGCTCCTTCATGGCAGAGAGAAAGACCAATAAAGTCCCCGATAAGACCCCTGGAGCGGCAAGCGGTAGAACCACCCGCTTCATAGTTTGGGTTTTTGTCTGACCCAAAGTTGCGGAGATATCAACCAGATTGGCGGGCACACGGGCCAGACTGGTACGGACCGCTCCAACGCTTTTGGCCATAAACAATAAGGCGTATGAAAAAGCCAACAAACCAAGGGTTTGATAGAGCCAACTGAACTCAGATCCAAAAGAGACCAAAGCTAATCCCATCACTATCCCTGGTAAGGCATGAACCAATAAAACACTCTTGTCTGCGATGCGAGCAACCCGTGAACCTTGCACTACCAAAACGCCCAAAGGCAGTGCAAGTACTAATGCCATAACTGCTCCAAGAGAGGAGGCAAGGATTGTTGAAAAAGCAGCGCTCAGAAGGGCAACCAGATCAATGTTCACCGCATTTGCAAGAAATCTGTAAACCAACAAAGAAAGAGGGATTACCAGGCCCAATAGCAAGTAGACAATAATCATAGAAAGAGCGGAGATGACCGATTTTGTTTTATCTAATTGGTGTGGAGCTTTGATGATGCGGGCCGAACTCTTTTGTAATTTAGATTGATTTCGCATCCTTGACTCTAGGCTGATAATCAATCCAGAGATTAACACCAAGATTAAAGCCAAAACCGCCGCTGAGCTACGATCAAAAGAGCCACGATAAAGATTTGAAATCGCGCGAGTAAAAGTATCCACTCCAAGCAAAGCAACAGCGCCAAAATCGCTGAGCACATATAGCGCAACCAAAAGAGCTCCAGCGGTGACCGAGTTCTTTATTTGAGGCAGTGTTACTTTGAAAAATGTCGCAATTGAATTTAAACCCAACGTTTGAGCTACTTCATGTTGCGACCAATCAACCCGTCGTAAAGCGGCTAACGCTGCTAGAGATACATATGGGGTAGTTGAAAGAACTAAAACTAAAGTGGCGGCCCAAAAACCACTGAATGATGGAAACAGTGACATCCAGCTATAGGTAAAGACATAACTCGGAATAGCCATTGGCAGGATGACGAGTGCGCGCAGCAAACCCAAACTAGGAAGTTTAACGTTGTGTAGAACCCAGGCTAGAGCTACACCTAGAGTGGTTGCTAGAAAAACCACAGAGATAGTCAGGCTCAATGTTGTAGCGAGAATTTCCAGGGTTTTTCCGCGGAATATCAGGGTCGATAGTGCTCGACCCTCACTCTGTAACGCACGGCGTACCAAATAGACAAGCGGTATAGCCGCAAAAAGCAGGGAGAAAGAAGTTGCTACTAACAGCACAGAAGGCGCACGGTGTCTATCTGTACCGTGCGCCTGCTTTACCACCTCTTGATGTGGCTTTGTGTTCTGGGGGATTAGATCAATCCAACCTTGATTAGCAGCTGTTGAGTTCTGCGCAAATCTGACAATGTAGATAGGTCAACTGCTGGAGACTTTATTTCACTCAATTTGGGCATATATCCCGGCGCGAGCTCAGGCAGAAGCAGTGAGTACTCATGAGTATCTTCAACAAACTTTTTCTGTGAGTTATCGCTGAGTAAGAATTGAATGAAATCTTTTGCGCCCGTTTTGTTTTTGGCAGTGTTCAAAATTCCCACCCCAGAGACATTTACCAGATTTCCAAGATCTCCTGGTGCAAAGAAATCAATCGCTGCATTTATTTCTCTTCCGAGATCCTCTGCAACCTCCCAAAGGTAGTAATGATTAGTGAGACCAAGATCGATTTGTCCCGCATCAACCGCCTCTACTATCTGACTGTTTTTCTCATAAAACTTTGGATTATTTGCTTTAATGCCATTAAGCCATGATTCGGTGGCAGCTTCACCGCGAATCTGAATTAATGCAGAGATGAAGGCTTGGAATGAAGAGTTGGTAGGAGCAATTCCAATTCGCCCGTCCCATGAGCCGTCTAACAAATCATCAATAGATGAGGGCTTTTGCGATACCCGATCTGGTGAATACACAAAAACACGGGCACGGCCTGTAACGCCAACCCAATCCTCGACAGGAGAGCGATAATCTGTGGAGACTTTTTCAATAATCTCCCCTGGAAGTGTCTCAAGAAGTCCCGCTGCGCTAACCGCACCCAATGAGCCGGCATCTTGCGACAGGAATAGATCAGCCGGAGAGTTTTCACCCTCTTCAAGTATCTGTGCTGCAAGTGCAGCTGAATCGCCATAACGGACATCAACTTCAATGCCGGTCTCGGCGGTAAAGGCCTCCAGGAATGGAGCAATGAACTCTTCGGAACGGCCCGAATAGATGGTCAGGCTTTTGGACTCAGAGGAATCAGAGCCACAGCCCACAAGTGTCGAAGCAGCGGTAAGGCTCGCAGCCAGGAAAAGTACAGCCCGAGCAAACGGTGATTTGAGGTTCATGAGGGGAATTTAAGCCCTATATTCGAATTACGCAACATTTATGTTGCGTAATTCATCTCACTCCTGAGGGGGTGAA
>CAZIAI010000002.1:66051-68770 GCA_964536895.1 uncultured Clavibacter sp. | reverse complement strand
TCATCAGATGGTTTGTCATCAGCTGGCTCTTGTTCAGGCTGGGGAATCACCAATGGCTCTGTCTCTATGAGTGCCTGAGTCAGACAAGAAGCACATTTTTCGATTTGCCATTCTCGTGCGCCATTTAGTCGCAACTGGGTTTGTACCTTGCTAAGTAGTTGTGAACTGTAGGTGAAGATCTCTTCGTTGCCATTATCAAAGCAAATCTTTCGTGCAGTTTCAGGGGTGAGAAGGTTTTCAACCGGAAGTGATAGCGAGTTTGCAATCTCAGATAGACCAGCACGGGCATGCGTTAAGCGAGCATGCGCCAAGGGGTACTTAACTTTCCAAAGTTTAACTGGAGGGAGCGTGTCACTTTTTGCTCTGATTTGTGGCCATTCAGCTTCCCGCAGCGTTGCAGCTTTTTGAAAAGTTTCAACCCAAAGAGTGACATAGCGTTTTTGAATCTCATTTCGCACTCTGCTTTTAGCTTCTGGCAACTTCATAAAGTCAGCAACATTTTTAACTTGCGACTTGGCCAAAGAAATAATAACTGCATCAGATAGCAATCTTCCGGGTGCTAAATCAATCTGCGCGGCAACTTCATCACGTTTCATCCAAAGCTCACGGATGATTGCCATTTGATAACGGGACTTGATCTCATGCATACCCGAAGTTCTTCGCCAAGGTTCACTACGTGGCTTTGATGGTTCAGCCTTAAGAATTGCGGAAAACTCCTCGAGAGCCCACTCTAGTTTTCCTTGGTCGAGCAACATCTTGTAGATCTTGTCTCGCAAATCAATCAAGACCGCCACATCTAAGGCAGCATAATCCAACCACTCTTGTTGAAGAGGTCTGATAGACCAATCAACCGCAGAGTGCTCCTTAGCAAGAGAGATTTCCAAGAGTGTTTCACAAAGCGAGCCGAGGCCCACTCGCTCGCAGCCCGCTATTCGCGCTCCTAACTCAGAGTCAAATAGTTGAGTGGGATGTATGCCAAATTCACGTAGGCATGCCAAATCTTGGGTGCTGGCATGAATCACAGTTTCACATGAGGAAATCACCTCATTAAGGGCGGCGATTAGTTTTGAACTAGCCAAGGGAATTGGGTCAATTAGGTGAAGCCCGCCGTCTCGACGATAAAGCTGAATCAAATACGCTCGCGAGCTGTAACGAAACCCCGAGGCGCGCTCTGCATCAATTGCAATTGGCCCAGTGCCGCTTTTTAGCTGCAGGATGCATTGTTCAAGAGATGTTTCATCCGCAATCAGTTTTGGAGTTCCTTGGTCAGGAACAATTAAGGCGCGCATATTTAGCGCCGCGCAGGAAGGGAAGCGACTCCATCTGGCAGTGGTGCCAAGCCTGCAGCACTGGACATTAGTTCGAGCCATGCGGTCACATGCTTAATCAAATGTTTTGGATCTGTGGGGGTCCAAGAGGCACGCACTTCGATTTCTGAAGACTCATCTTGCGGTGAAAGTTGGCCATAAGAAGCGCTCATAACTCGAGTTACAGTTCCACTGGGAGCAACATAATCTGCTTGCGAATTATTTAGGGCATCAACAAACCAAGACCAACCAACATCGGGAAGTAAAGGATCGGCTTCCATCTCAGTCTCTAGTGCAGAACGCACAAATGTGACGCAGCGAAAACTTCCTTCCCAAGTCTCTTGACCGTTGGGATCATGTAAAAGTACAAAACGACCAGTCGCCACATCGGCTTCACCATCAAGAAGATCCGCTGAAATTGCGTAGGCAAACGGAGCAAGTCTCTGAGGGGCTGGGATTTCGGTGATTGTTATTTCGGAACGGGTTTTGAGTTGCTTGATTTCATCAACCACAGCATGAAAGAAATCAGTCTCATTCCTCACTTAACTAGGGTAGCCAGTATCCTTGCCAAATGGGTTCATTGTTGGCACTTCTATCTAGTGTGTTATGGGGTACCGCTGATTACCTAGCTGGCAACCTGTCGAAGAAGTTCAAGGCTTTGGCTGTTACCGGAGTGTCGCAATGCTTTGGTTTGCTTTTCGGAGTTTCCATAATCCTGATTACTGGGAGTTTTATCCCTCCTAATCTTTCATTTGATGGCTACTTCATTCCAGGAGTAATCGCAGGAGTCGCGGGATTCATTGGACTGATCGCCTTCTATACCGGTTTGGCTACAGGACGCATGGGTGTTGTTTCGCCAATTAGCTCCTTGTCAGTTGTTATCCCACTTGTTTTCGCCTTAGTTCAAGGGGAAAGACCCACCGCGCTACAAACCATTGGCATCACGGTAGCCATCGCGGGAGCATTTCTTGCAAGTGGACCTGAGATTAAAAATGGATTGCCGATTAAGCCTTTAGTTCTCGCCCTAGTTGCGGCTGTTGGATTTGGAACCGCCTTGACCTTTATTGCAATTGGATCTGAAACTGACTCTCTTCATACCATGACCGCCATGCGCGTGGCTTCGGTTTCAATCTGCATAATGATTGCGCTGCGATACCGAAGTATTGGTGGATTTACCAAGAATTATCTACCGCTATTGATTTTTATTGGCGTGGCGGATTTTCTTGCCAACTTCCTATTAGGAGTAGCCACGACCAAAGGCTTGGTCTCCATCGCTATGGTGTTTGGGTCTTTGTTTCCAATAGTTACAATTTTGTTGGCATTTAAATTTCTTAATGAAAGATTGCTCAAAGTTCAGTATGTTGGAATCGCATTAGCGTTGTCCGGTGTCTTGCTGATTGCTGCCTCTTAAA
>CAZIAI010000002.1:34237-65951 GCA_964536895.1 uncultured Clavibacter sp. | reverse complement strand
ATTTCTGAAAGTGATTTACTGGAAACATATAGTGGCTTTGGAGGGTTGCGATAAGGCTCAGTTCTATAGGTTTGCCCACCTATGAGAATCGCTTTGGCTAGCTTCCTTAATTGGTGAAATCGCAAACCATCTTCGGGGGTACGCAGCGGTTTTGAGGTTTGATTCAGAGTCGTAGCCAGATTGGGGGCAACCATAATGTTTGCAATCACCCGGGCAGAGCCGACATCTTTGCTCAGTTCACGCAGCTGATCACTGTCGATATCCACGATAAAAAGGTACCCGTCAGATCCATTTTCCGTTGGGTTCTATTTCAGTCACCCATTGGAGCAAGGCGAGTGGGATGTCAGTGGCTGGATTTACTCTTCAGAGATGATCATCGATTGCGAAAGCTGTGTCATGAGAGATATCGCCTGCAAAGACTGCGTGGTCTCAGTTTTGATATCGACACCTTCTAATCAGGCCACACCCTCTCCATCTGGAATTGATTCAGAACAGGCCCGGGTAATTGATTTATTGGCCTCAAGGGGGATGGTGCCACCGCTGCGTTACGCTCAAAACAGCACACTAGAGTCGAATTCACAGGAATCGCAGGCGCGCTCGGGTTGAGCAATACGTGTCGACGCAGTTAGCCTAAAGCGATGGATATCCAGTTAGGTGGGGCTAAGCGGCGCAATTTGCGCTTCCTGCTGCCTATCGGGCTTTCTTTGGCGTTGACCTTTACCTTGATGCCGGCGGTTCAGGCGGCGCCATCGGCCGACCTTCGAGCAGTTAGGGCAGAGGTTGAACGGCTCCAGGAAGATGCAGCTGAAGCTGGAGAAAATGCTCAAGCGGCCAAAATACAGTTGGCCAAGTTAAAGAAACAACTGGAGTCGGTCCAACAACAAGCAGATGTCCAAAAACAAAGTGTGCAGTCAATCGAGCGCTCCTTGGCTGAGATCGCTATCGCGCGTTATAAATCCACCGGATTGGGAGAAGGTTTAGAGCTGCTCTTTTCCTCTGACCCTTCCCTATATCTTTCAGCGGCCGGTTCGTTGGAAAATGTAACCCGCAAGCAATCCATAGAGTTAAGAAAATATGCCACCGCAAAACAGAGATTAGATGCGACCTCTTTGACCGTGGGCGACAAGTTGCGTCTGGTTCAAGCCGCGGAGGCAAGATACCGCGCCCAAGCCGCGCAGGTTAAAGCCAAGTTGGATCAAGCAGAAAAATTGCTTACCCGACTAGAAAAAGCTGATCGCGAACGTCTACTTAAGTTACAAGCGATGGATGAAGAGGAGCGTCGCAAGTATTCGCTCCAGCAGGCAAAACTTGCTAACGCTGTATCTGGAAGAGCCGGAACTGCGCTGCGCTACGCTGTTAAGCAAATTGGAGATAGTTATGTTTGGGGCGCCTCCGGTCCTATTCGTTGGGATTGTTCTGGATTAACAATGCGCGCCTATCAACAGGCCGGCGTAAGGTTGCCGCACTCCTCAAGAGCGCAATATGGATACGGCAGATCAATTTCTCGTGGCAATCTCCAGCCAGGGGATTTGGTTTTCTTTGGATCTCCTATTTCTCATGTCGGTATTTATGTTGGTAAAGGCAAAATGGTGCATGCTCCGCGTCCTGGTGCTCGAGTTCAAATTGCCGAGTTTGGTAACTTCTTCGGTAGAAAGAAGTATGTGGGCGCGCGCCGTCTGTAGTTTTCGCGCTTAAACCACTCTTAATTTATGGCATCCACCCTTTTGGTAACTAATGATTTTGGTCCCAGGGCTGGGGGCATTGAAAGCTTTGTAATCGGGCTCCTTGAGCGCACTCCATTTGGCGAGGTAGTTGTCTACACCTCCAATCAAGCAGATTGTCGAGATTACGACCAAAACTGGCTAGAAAAATACGGTGTAAAGGTAATTCGAGATCGATCCAAGATTCTCTTGCCATCACCGCGGGTGATCCGAAATTTAAGAAGGATTATTTCTCAAGAGAAACTAAGCAAAGTTTGGTTTGGCGCCGCCGCACCATTGGGATTCTCTGCGCGATTCCTTAGACCTGCTGGCGCAACTCATATTGTCGCACTTACCCATGGACACGAGGTTTGGTGGTCAAAGATTTGGCCCTTCACCTTGATTATGAATGAGATCTCTAATCAGGCGGATTACGTAACTTACTTAGGTGAATTCACAAAGAACGCGCTTGCTCCACGATTCAAGGAATCGCACAAGCTAGTGAAGATTGCTCCAGGAATTGATACCAATCATTTTTCACCTCACGATGGAGGAGAATTGCGTGAGAAGTTTGCTTTAGGAGATCGACCCACATTAATCAGTGTTGGCAGATTAGTACATCGCAAGGGTCAAGATCGATTGGTTAGCGCACTACCGCTGATTTTGCAGGAGATTCCAGATGCGGTCCTAGTTTTTGTGGGCGAGGGGCCACATCGAAAGGTTTTGGATAAATTAGTAGCCAAACACCAACTAGAAGATCATGTGAAATTTATTGGCCGGGTGAATTTTGCTGAGCTCCCACGATTTATAGCAATGGGTGATGTGTTTGCCATGCCTTCAAGATCAAGGTTATTTGGTCTGGAGGTTGAAGGATTGGGAATTGTTTATCTAGAGGCGAGCGCTTGTGGCTTGCCAGTCATCGGCGGTGCTTCCGGGGGAGCGCCTGATGCGGTGCTGGATGGACAAACTGGATTTGTAGTTGATGGAAATGACCTTAACCAAATTGCGGATCGCTGCGTAGCGTTATTGAAATCTCACCAACTAAGGGCTGAACTTGGGGCAAAGGGACGGCAATGGAGCGTTGAAAATTGGGGATGGGAGCTCTGGTCAAAAAGATTCAACGAATTAATGAAGTTTTAAGGCAGTAAGCCTGCTTTTCTTGCGTTGTTGATTGCCTGAACTCTATTGGTTGCATCTAATTTTCTATAAATCGCTGATAGATGAGTCTTCATTGTTGACTCTGTTACAAACAACTGTTTTGCCATTTCGATCACCGTATCACCTTTAGGGAGCTTCTCAAGTATCTCAATCTCTCTTGGTGTGAGTCCAATTCCTTTGTTCTTAGCAGCTATTGCATCTGTTAGCT
Organism: uncultured Clavibacter sp.; assembly: GCA_964536895.1. Lineage (GTDB taxonomy): Bacteria > Actinomycetota > Actinomycetes > Nanopelagicales > Nanopelagicaceae > MAG-120802. Next base: position 62,885 of record CAZIAI010000002.1, on the reverse strand, counting down.
TCCGAGCTGAGAAACTTAAAGGTCGATCGACACTTCTTTGAATTGCCAAGAGCAACTCCGAGATGGGTGCAGTTTTGTCAACGTGAGAGCTGGCACCAGACTGCATAGATGCGATTACATGTTCAGGAAGATTAGACATAGTTAAGACCACAATGCCAAGTTTTTGCGAAAGTGATCTAGCCCAAGCTACTACCTCCAATCCACTTCCATCAGGCAATTGCAGATCAACCACAATCACATCAGGGTTATGGTGAGAGATTTGAGCTATGGCCTCGCGTTTGGATGCCGCTTCGCCCACAATCTTTATCGTGGAGTCCTTTGCAATTACACGGCGCAACCCTTCTCGAACAATCGCATGATCATCGATTACCAGGACGCGCAGGGCCATTAATTTAGAAGTTTTCGAGAGATTTGAATTGTAAAAAATGTTCCGGAGGAGTCAGAGCGACAGGAGTATTCCGCAGCTATCTGACTCAGGGACTCATCAATGACACGCAACCCAAAGCTGCCCTTTTTGATGGTTATCGAACCTGACCCGTTATCGCCAACTTCGATTGACAAGAACTGATCACTTAGCGAATGATGCAATTCGAAAACTGTTGCTCCCGAGTGCTTAGCGCTGTTTCTTGCAATCTCCAACAATGCCTGGTTGAGACATTGTTCAACATGCTCAGGCAGGGGTGGATAAGCAAAATCTAAGTGGCACTCTGCAGGGGATAGGAGCAGCTTGATTTGCTGTTCAAGTCCGTGGCGATCTATCTGGCGCAATCGGTAAATCTCTTCACGAAAGCCTTGATTAGTCCGCATTACCTGCAATCTAATTCTTCGCAGCTCTGCACGTGAAGCGGCATCCATTGATTCTTCGGCGATTAGTGCATCTAACTGGTACCCAATAGCAGCAAGGTCTTGCGCGAGCGTTTCATGGAGACGTCGCGCAAGACCAAGTCGATCTACTGCTGATAATTCCTTTGTCTGTTTAGGCAAATAGTTCAGCGATCTCTGCCGCGAACTCTTGGTTTACAACATGTCGCTTAACTGAAAGTTTTGCAGTTAAGTGTCCACCAGCGATTGTGAAATCAACTGGCAGGATGGTGAATTTGCGGATGGATTCAGCGCGGCTTACCGCCTTGTTTGCTTCATCCACTGCGGTTTGAATCACGGCAATTAAGTCAGGATCTTTGGTGAGCTCCGCGAGAGTTGCACCATCCTTCTTGTTTGCTGTGATCCATCCTTTGATGGCATCTGGATCTATCGTGATTAGAGCGGCGATGTATGGCTGGTTATCTCCAACAACCATGCATTGGCTGATTAGTGGATGCGCTCTTAAGCGATCCTCTAGTACCGCTGGAGCAACGTTCTTGCCGCCAGAGGTGACAATCAACTCCTTCTTTCTGCCTACGATATATAGGAATCCCTCTTCATCAAGTTTTCCTAGATCACCGGAGCGGAAGTAACCATCTTCAGTGAACACCTCATTGTTGGCAGCGTCATTCTGCCAATAGCCACGCATAACGATTGGTCCTTTGATTAGGACCTCGCCATCATCGGCAATCTTTATTGTGGTTCCTGGAATTGGGCGACCAACCGAACCAACTTTGTGTGCGGTGGTGAGATTCAATGTTGCGCCCGCGGTAGTTTCAGTTAATCCGTAACCCTCCAGAACGCGCACGCCGGCACCTCTAAAGAAGTGACCGAGACGTTCACCCAAAGGTGCACCACCGGATATCGCAGCTTCTACACGGCCGCCAAGTCCATTTCTAATCTTTGAGTACACCAATTTGTCGAATAGTCCATGCTTGAGCTTTAGACCCATTGGAACGCTTCCGGTGTCCAATGCTTTGCTGTACTCGATGGCCACATTGGCTGCAGCGCGGAAGATTGCACCCTTGCCTGCAGCATCAGCCTTTGCTTCTGCAGAGTTATAGACCTTTTCAAAAATTCGAGGAACGGCCAAGACGAATGTCGGTTTGAAGGATGCTAGATCAGTAGTTAAACGACCTAATACATCTCCACAATGCGCAAGATGTAAACCTGCACGTACTGCACCGATTTGCACCATACGTCCGAAAACGTGAGCCACTGGAAGAAATAGCAAGGTAGATCCACCAGGCTTCATGAACAAGTCTGCTGCGCCCATTACAACATTGCCGCACTCGCTCAAGAAGTTGCCATGTGTCAGTTGAACACCTTTTGGCTTTCCAGTTGTACCCGAGGTGTAAATCAAGGTAGCGAGAGAATCTGGAGTTAGTGCAGATCTTCTCTTGTCGATTTCTTCATCTGAGATGTCGCGACCAAGGTATGCAAGTTGCGCCAAAACATTTTCAGTCATTACCCAACAGTTCTTAACTTGGTTTGATAAAACTGGAGTTACTGCATCTTTTAGTTGAGGGGTCTCGACAATGATTGCAACAGAACTTGAGTCGGTAAGAATCCAATCGACCTGCTCTGCAGAGGAAGTTTCATAAATCGGAACGGTAACTCCACCGGCAAACCAGATTGCAAAATCCAAAATAGTCCACTCGTAACGGGTGCGCGCCATGATCGCAACGCGTTCACCGATTTGCACTCCAGATGCGATTAAGCCTTTAGCTGTAGCGCGAATTTCGGCTTCAAACTCTCGAGCTGTTACTGGTTGCCATCCATCTCCAAGAGGACGGGATGCCATTATCCGTTCTGGCTCAAACCAGGCTCGTTCAGCAACGAGGTTGGTCAGGTTTCCTGCGGTGGCAGCGGGCTCAAGGGCGGGAGTGAAGTATTCAGTCATGAGCGAAAATTAGCGGTTACTGGCAGGTAACCGGAAGAGGTAACCTGCCGCCATGGCTGACATGTCTTCAAGCACCACCACAATCGATGCGCCTGCCGATGAGGTCCGCGCAGTACTTTTTGATATCGAGTCGTACCCAACCTGGTCGACCGCAATCAAGTCCGTCGAGGTTCACGAAAAGGATGCCTCAGGTCGCCCGACCAAATTAACCATCAAGGTTGAAGCTGGAATGCTCAAGGATCGCGCCACCCTCAGTTACGACTGGAGCCAAGCGCCAAACGAGCTCTCCTTTTCACTTGATGAGGCTGACATGATGACTGAGATGAACGGCAGTTACTCAATCAAGGACAACGGCGATGACACAACAACTGTTACCTATTCGTTGGGAACAGCTCTCGCCATGCCAGTACCTGACATGATGCGTCGTAAAGTTGAAATGACCACAATTGAGCAAACCATCTCTCAGTTGAAGCAAAAACTAGAGGGTTAAAAATTCTCTTATGAGTTTTGCGCTGGGCATCGATGTCGGTGGCACCAAAGTATTAGGTGGAGTCGTTGATGCATCTGGCTCAATCGTAAAAACTGCTCGCAGAGATACTCCTCGTGAAGGTGGAGTTGCACTGACGAAAACTATCGCTGATGTTGCATTAGATTTGATGCAGCAACACCAGGTGGTTGGAGTTGGAGTTTCTGCAGCAGGATTTATCTCATCAGATCGCAAGACCATGTTGGCAACACCAAATATTGCGGGCTGGAATGGAGTAAATCTAACTGAACAGTTAGAGAAATTGATTGGCACCAGAGTTGTTCTAGAAAATGATGCCAACAGCGCAGCTTGGGGCGAAGTTAAATTTGGCGCAGGAAGCAAGTACTCATCGGTAATCATGCTTACAGTAGGCACTGGTTTAGGTGGAGGACTTGTTGTTGACCACAATCTTTATCGTGGTGCTTTTGGTATTGGCGCGGAGTTTGGTCACATCCGTGCGGTTCCTGAAGGACATTTGTGTGGTTGCGGGGCGCGCGGTTGTTTTGAACAGTATGCGTCAGGTAACGCCTTGCTACGTCACGCTCGTGAAGCGATCCAAGCTTCACCTGATCTTGCCAAGAATTTGTTAGCCCGAGGCAATGGAACAATCGAAGGATTAAATGGAAGGCACATAACTGCGGCCGCTCAAGAGGGAGACACTGTTGCCATCGCAGCGTTTAACACAACGGGACAATGGCTGGGTGCGCTTTGCGCCTCATTGGTTGCCGCCCTTGATCCTGAGGCATTTGTAATCGGCGGGGGAGTCATAGATGCTGGTGAAATTCTTTTGGCGCCAACAAGGGAGGCCATGAATCGTTTGATTCCATTTACTGGCAAACGCCCCGCTCCGGTGATTGTTGCTGCAACACTCGGAAATGAAGCGGGATTGGTTGGAGTAGCAGATTTAGCTCGTCACTAACAAAACCATTTAAGTTTAGGGTTAATTTTCAAATGGATAACGCAGTCCAATTTGCCGACGTACTTCATCCATCGTTTCCATGATTGATTGAGTATCATCCAAAGTCATTAGATCTGATTCCTTCTTACCCTCAGATAACAGTCGGCCGAACTCGATCGCTTGCTCCCTTAATCCGTGACCTTCATATTGTTTTGCAAAATGTTGAGTGGTGCCATCAGTGCGTTTTAGCAGCATGCTTGTCGGGGTATAGAAATTTCCTTCGATAAACAAAGTCGCTTTGCTGCCAACTATTGTTGCAGTGCATGGGGTACGCACCAATAGATTTGTTGTCAAAACTGATTGAGCTGAGCCTTCATACTCAAAAATCATGGAGGTGTGGGCATCAACTCCCGTGGTGGTGAAGTTCGCTTTAGCGGTGATGCCCTTAGGTTTTCCGAGGACAAGATAAGAGAGCGAAATTGGATAGATCCCCAAATCTAACAGCGCTCCACCTGCTAGTTCAGGGGCATGCAATCTGTAGTACTTGGGAAGTGGAAGAGGCTGACCGTGATCTGCAGTAAAAGAAATTATCTCCCCGAGTTCATCATCCTCGATCAACGTTTTGATGACTCGGTAGTGCGGCAAAAAACGAGACCACATGGCTTCAACCAGCAAGAGATTCTTATCCCGAGCGGTTGCAATCATGGCAGCAGATTGTGTGGCGTTGACTGCAAATGGCTTCTCGCAAAGTACCGGCTTGCCGTTGTTCAATGCCAGCATGGTGTTTTCCGCATGCATGGGATGCGGGGTAGCGACGTACACGGCATCCAGATCAGCTTGAACCAACTCTTCATAACTACCAAAGGCCATAGCGCCAAACTCAGAGGCAAAAGATTCGGCGGTGTCGAGTCTTCTTGAGCCGACCGCTGCGATTGAGTGTCCTGGAGCCTTTGCTAAATCTTTTGCAAATGCTCGCGCTATTGAGCCAGTGCCAATTAGACCCCAACGCACCTTGGTAGCTGAGCCATCATTTCCAGCTGAAATCAAAGCGCCACTCCATCACCATCTAAATCAGAGTCGGGCTTTATTTGCCAAAAGAAGGCAAAGATTCCTGCGGCCAAAGCCAATGCTCCCGGCCATGGACCAAGACCTAAAGGACTTACATTAAGAATTTGAACGGTTGCGGCGTAGAGCGGTCCACCAATGACGCCCAGTAATGCCCCTCGTTGAACTTGAGATAGTTTTGGAAGAGGCTTGTTGTCCCCTTGATATGGAACTGCTGAGTCCATCTGATCAATCGCATCTAATTCATCCAAGTAGGTGGAGGGCCCAGATTCATCGAGTGATAAACCAGAAACTATGGATTCGAACTCGGCATCAATCAAATCCTTGTCATCTCGATTAACTGCTCCCGTGAGCACATCGCGGATGAAATTGCCACTCTCTTCGACAAGCAAATCAAGATCATAATCTAGGGCTACGTTGTGGAATGAGCGCTCAAAAATCACTTCTCGTATATCAACTGAAGAAACATTATCAATCACTAGCTCTGAATTTTTTGGATCAACTACATGATCATTAATCGAGTAACCAACCATTAGCGGTACATCAACCAAATACAAATCGCGCTGCACTATCTTCCAGAGTTTTTGAAGAGAGTGAAGGGCGTGCAGTGGGGTTCTTCCATAACTATGTTTTGGCGGATTCGGAGCGGCTACATCAGTCCCGCGACCCGCGATGGATGGAATGAGATATTTCAATGCCGGAACTAATTTCATTACGGGTCGGTTATCTTGAACTGCTGGATTGACCAAAATCATTCCTTCAATTTCTCGGCCCCTAATTGTGGCAAGGCGAATGGCTAGAGAACCGCCCATGGAAAAGCCGGCAACAAAAACTCTTTGATGAGATTTCTTTAAACGGTTAAATGCTGCATCTACCTCTTGGTACCAGTCTTGCCATTTTGTGCGATTCATTTCCTCCCAGGTGGTTGCATGTCCAGGCAATCTGGGAACCAACACTGTAAAACCTTGATTGTGTAACTCTTGAGCCCAGGGTTTTACTGAGACTGGCGAACCAGTGAAGCCATGAATCATCAAAACCGCTACCGATCCACCCGAAAGGTGGATCTCTTCGCCGTTGGGAATCACGCTCACGACACGCATATTGTCACAACTGGAGCAAAAGGCTCTAAATTACCGCCATGGCAAAACGCAGAAAGCGCTCAGTGCAATCATCGATGCAGTCGATGGTCCAGGGTGACAAGCTGGCTTATGGTCTGCTCAAATCCTTTTTGCTGCCGGTTCTAACTCTTTTGTTCCGCCCTAAGGTAAAGGGATTAAGAAATGTTCCTTCCTCGGGGCCGGTGATTATCGCCTCCAACCACCTTTCATTTAGCGACTCAATTTTTATGCCTTTAGTAGTGCCACGCAAAGTAACCTTCCTCGCCAAGAGTGAGTACTTCACCTCGCCTGGTTTGAAAGGTCTTGCTAAGAAACTTACCTTTATTGCTTTGGGTCAGGTAGCTGTTGATCGGGCCGGCGGATCGCGAAGCGAGGCTGCATTGTTAACCGGTCTTTCGGTTTTGGCAGAAGGTGGTTGTCTAGGAATTTATCCAGAAGGTACAAGATCTCCCGACGGACGTTTGTATCGCGGTCGCACAGGTGTGGCACGCCTTGCTATGGAAAGTGGTGCGCCAATCGTGCCGGTGGCGATGTTCAACACCGCTGAGATTCAGCCAACTGGAAAAGTGATTCCAAAGATCATGCGGGTCAAAATGGTCTTTGGCGAACCGATTTATTTCGCGACTCCGGAAAAATCAAATGATCCTGAGGAACTCCGCAAGGCAACTGATGTTCTGATGAAAAAGCTGCAAGAGATGTCAGGTCAGGAGTACGTAGATATTTACGCTTCCCAAGCTAAAGAAGCTTTGGATGAAGAGCGAAAGAGGAAGCGCGCTAGCGAAGAGTAATTACTCTGCGCCAAAAATCTCTCTGCGATCAGCAATGAACTTGCAGGTCTCACATTTACTGTCACGCACGGGTGTTGGCCCAGAAATAACCTCGATGAAATCCTGCAATCTCTCATGCAGGCCATCTGGATTTCGTGTTATTGGAAACCATGAGCTGTTAAGCTCTAGTGAAAAGCCAGCATGTGGATCGCCACTCGGTTTTTTTGGCGACCACACCAGTAATCCAATAACGGAAACTTTGCGCGGTTCACCTGTTAGTGGATTCTCGAGGGCGTAGGCATAGGCTTCAAGTTGGGGTGAATAAAAATCACTCTTGTCATTGTCTTTGCCTTGAAACTTGCAATCGATGATTCCGTAAGTTCCATCTTGGAACTCCATAAGAAGGTCATACTTTCCACGAATAGCGTACGGCGATGGCTTGCCGTTGTAGGGGATCGGAACTGATTTAACCCATCCACCTCGATCCAAAACCCGCCCCTCTTTTATCTCAGGATGTAATTGTGAGGAGATTGCGCCATTGAAATGATTTTCCTGCAGTGCAGAAAGTTCGCCAACTAAAGGCATGAAAGAAGGCGCCTTTACCCCATGGTTGTAGTTGAGCCATAAACAACGATGACAACCGTTCCAGGAAAAGGTTAGATCGCTAGGGCTAATGAATTCGCGGGCTTTGCTCATGGCGTGATTCTGCCCTGGGCGACTGACATTTATCGCTTTACAGCGCCGAGGTTAGGGTAAATACCCCGAGCAAAATCATCACAACTCCGCCAAAGCGTCGCATATTGACTAATCGACCTGGAGTGGTGGCCATCCATTCTCGAACAGTGCCGGCGATGAAACCCCATGCTCCATCTGAGAACAGCGCTAATAGTGAAAAAGTTGCGCCCATCAAGACAAGCTGTCCAGTTACAGAGTTTGAATCCTGATCAACAAATTGGGGCAGGATGGCGGCAAAGAACACCAATCCTTTTGGGTTTAGCGCGCCAACCCAGAAGCCATCTCTCATTGAGCGCGCGGCGCTAGGCCTGCCATTTGATTGGGAGACCATGTCTTTTGCATCAATTTTTGAATGCTTAATCGCGTCGATTCCTAGATAAATCAAATATAAACCGCCAAGAAATTGGACGGCCACAAATGCTAAATCGCTGCGTTGCAAAATTGGTCCAAGACCAAAGGCGACCATGAGAGATAAAACAAATGCACCGGCTGCATTTCCTGCGACCGTCGCCAAAGCAGTGATTCTTCCCCAAGCAATCGCTCTAGCTATCACAAATAAAACACTTGGTCCTGGCGCTAAGATAATAATCACTGTCGCCACTAGATACTCTGGATATCTAGAAGGGAAATCCAAGTTCATGTCTTGAGTATAAATGCGAAAAGGAAAAAAATTAGCGCCTAACCAAATTGATTAGGCGCTAAATCTCTACCTTTTTAACTACTAATTTAACTATGGCTTGTTAAGCGGCGCTTGTTCCACGTGACTTAGAGATGCTATGGAATACGCGGTAACCAATGACTGCAACCAGGGTTGCATTGATGATTCCATTGAATGTGAAATCACCGCTGGTCCATGAGATGTCAGCAATACCAATGATGATTGCAGAGGCTGCAACTAGAAGATTTGTTGAATCAGCGAAGTTAACCCGTGATTCGATCCAAATCTTGGCGCCCAGCATGCCGATCATTCCGAATAGTGCAACCTGCACTCCGCCTAGAACACCACCAGGAATTGCACTCAATACGGCACCAAACTTGGGTGAGATAGACAGCACTATCGCTCCCATAGCAGCAATCCAGTATGCAGCGGTTGAATAAACCCGGGTAGCGGCCATTACGCCGATGTTCTCTGCGTAAGTAGTAGTTCCTGAACCTCCGCCAGCGCCAGCAATTGTTGTGGCTAGTCCATCAGCGAACAATGCGTTACCCATTTGATCATCGAGATCTTTGCCGGTCATGGTAGAAACCGCCTTAACATGGCCAACATTTTCTGCAATCAACACAAGAACAACTGGGATGAAGAGAATGATTGCGCTGAATTTAAATTCAGGGGAGGTGAAGGTTGGTGCAGCAACCCACTTTGCGGCCTTGATTCCATCGGTGTTTACATCACCCATCACAAAGGCAACAAGGTAGCCAACAAGAAGTCCTAGGAAGATTGAGATGCGACCCAAGAAACCTCGTGAGAAAGTAGCAAAGAAAGCAATCGCAAGTAAGGTAATAGTTCCAAGAACTGGACCGCTAGCTAAACTTCCTTTAGCTGCGCCGGCCAGATTGAATCCAATAACCATGACGATGGTACCGGTTACTACTGGTGGCAACATCCAGTTAATCCATCCGGTGCCAACCGCTTTTGCGATTAAACCAACCAATGCCAACAAAACACCAGTTGCAACGACGCCACCTAGTGCAACCGCCATGCTGTCACTCTTAACGGAGGCGGCGATGGGGGCTAAGAAAGCAAAGGATGATCCGAGATAACTTGGAACTTTGTTCTGTGTGATGATTAAGAAAAGCATGGTGCCGATTCCGGAGAAGAAAAGAGTGGTTGTTGGTGGCAAACCGGTCAGGATCGGTACTAAGAAAGTTGCGCCAAACATTGCTGCGATATGTTGTAGGCCAACACCAATAGTTCTTGGCCAACTTAGTCGTTCATCTGTGGAAACGACCTCACCAGGTGCGATGCTGGTTCCGGTCCCGTGAAGCTTCCAAGAGAAGAGACTCATTCGAGGTCCTCATTTCTAGAGCGCCCAGTAGATCGATAGACGATAAGAGGGTGCGGGCAATCTCTAAAACATGAGGGTAAGTCGGTATCCGGCCTACTCCTCGGTATGACTCGCCTTTTCTGAGAATTTGATAACGAAACACCCTAGAAAAAGTTTGCTCTAGCGGCATATATCGGGTTAACTATCCACTCGATATATCGACTCGATATAAATTCCCATGGTGTTGCGTAGTAAATGGAGATAGAGGAAGGGGAGGCGATGAGATCTCGATCTGAGTCACTTGAATTCGCCCTACTGGGTTTGCTTTCCCAAGACTCCCTTCACGGATACGAACTTAGAAAGCGCCTTACCTCAATTTTTGGTCCATTTCGCGCCTTGTCCTTCTCGGTTTTGTACCCCCAGCTTCGCCGGATGATGGAATCTGGGTTGATTGAGCAGATCGAAGTTCCCAAGGGTGGAAAGTCAAAGCGCATACGCCTGGTCTATAGCATCACATCTCAAGGCCAAAAGAAGTTTGATCAACTAACTGAAACCGTCAGCCCCCAATCTTGGGATGATGACAACTTCGAGGTGCATGTGGCCTTCTTTAGCCCAACATCAACAAAAAACCGTCTAAGAATTCTTGAGGGACGTCATCGTCGCCTCAAGGAGAAAGCCGAGATCCTGCGCTCTGATCTAGAAAAGTCCGCAGTTGGTCTTGATAAATATCTAATCGAGTGGCGTCGTCACTCGCTTGAAACAGCTGAGCGAGAGATCGCCTGGTTAGAAGAGATGATTAACTCTGAAAGGAAATCTTCGTGACCGCAAGTAAAGAAATCCGTGTAGCAATTGTAGGTGTTGGAAACTGCGCCAACTCCTTGATCCAAGGTGTGCATTACTACAAGGATGCACCGGTTGATCAAGAAATCCCTGGTCTCATGAATGTTGTCGTCGGGGGATATCACGTCCGCGATGTGAAGTTCGTTGCCGCCTTTGATGTGGACGCGAAGAAGGTTGGTCTAGATCTAGTTGATGCAATGTGGGCCAGCGAAAACAACACCATAAAGTTCTCTGATGTTCCTAAATCAGGGGTAACTGTTTTGCGCGGTGAAACTCATGACGGTTTGGGAAGATATTACAAAGAGACAATTACTGAATCTTCTGCTGCTCCGGTCAACGTCGTTCAGGCGTTGAAAGATGCTGCGGTAGATGTACTGGTTTGCTATTTGCCTGTTGGTTCAGAGGAAGCAACGAAGTTCTATGCGCAATGTGCCCTTGATGCGGGCTGTGGTTTTGTTAACGCTCTGCCGGTATTCATCGCGTCAACTCCAGAGTGGGCTGATAAATTCACTAAAGCAGGCCTGCCAATCGTGGGTGATGACATCAAATCTCAAGTAGGTGCCACCATTACCCATCGCGTTTTAACAAAACTTTTCCAAGATCGCGGAGTTAAAGTTGATCGTACTTATCAGCTAAACGTTGGTGGAAATATGGACTTCAAGAACATGCTGGAACGTGATCGATTGGAGTCTAAGAAGATCTCAAAAACCCAATCTGTTACCTCTCAGTTGGATTACGACATGGGTCCTGGCAATGTTCACATTGGACCTTCGGATTATGTTCAATGGCTTGATGATCGCAAGTGGGCGTTTGTGCGCCTAGAAGGCAGAGCTTTCGGCGATGTCCCACTAACCATTGAGTACAAGCTGGAGGTTTGGGATTCACCAAATTCAGCCGGCGTAATTATTGATGCGGTGCGCTGCGCCAAAGTCGCAATGGATCGCAAAATTGGTGGACCTTTGCTTTCACCATCGAGCTATTTCATGAAATCACCACCAGAGCAGTACTCAGATGAAGAGGCGCTAAATCGCACCCGCGAGTTCATTGAGGGTGGGCGAGAGCGCTAAGCAATCACAGCAGAAATTAACTTAAACCCTTTGGGAGATATCCCAAAGGGTTTATTTTTTCTCAGGGGACAGTAGGATTTCGACATGGACAAGGTGCTTAGATCCCTGGAAAATCAAGTTTTAACTTTGAAGTTAAACCGAGTCGAAAAACAAAATGCAATTTCAAGAGATATGTACTCGTATCTAGCTGATCAACTTCAAGAGGCGGCTGGAGATTTTGGAATTCGTGCCGTAGTGGTTTCGCATGAGGGTCCGCACTTCACAGCAGGTAATGATTTATTTGATTTCCTCAATGATCCACCTCTGGAGCCTGGTTCGCCGGTAATGCGATTTCTTGAACAGATTCATTCCTTCCCAAAGCCACTTCTTGCTGCAGTTACTGGCAACGCGGTGGGAATTGGCACGACCATGTTGATGCACTGTGATCTAGTTGTCGCCTCTGGGACCGCAAAATTTTCGATGCCATTTGTGAATTTGGGCCTAGTTCCAGAAGCTGGATCTAGCATCCTCTTTCCAAGGTTGGCTGGCTATCAAAGAGCCGCCAAGGTTTTCTTAACTGGGGAGAGTTTTGGAGCTGATTTTGCGAAGGAGATTGGATTGATTTCGCAGATCGCTGATAATCCGCAGGAGTTAATTTCCGATTACGCCGCCAAGATTTCCGCGCAGCCGCCTAACGCCGTAATCCAGACCAAGGCTTTGCTAAAGAGCGAACTACATGACAAGGTCAGCGCGGTCATGCAAGCAGAAGGTCAACTATTCCAGATGGCTTTGCAATCCGATGAGGCTAAGGAAGCATTCATGAACTTCCTATCAAAGAAGGGCAAATAGATGTCGCTACAGGGAAAAAGAATCTTCATAACCGGAGGATCAAGAGGAATTGGATTGGCGATTGCATTAAAGGCCGCAAAAGATGGCGCCATGGTTGCTATCGCTGCAAAAACAACTGATCCTCATCCTAAGTTGCCAGGAACCATTTATTCGGCCGCCCAGGAAATTGAGGCTGCTGGCGGGAAGGCTCTTCCGCTGCAATGTGATCTTCGGGATGAGGAGCAGATCAGCTCTTCGGTAGAAAAAGCAGCCCAAGAGTTTGGCGGCTTAGATATTTTGATTAACAATGCCAGCGCCATCAATTTGACCCCAACTTTGGCAACACCAGCAAAAAGATTTGACTTGATGTTTGATGTAAATGTGCGCGGAACATTTCTAACTTCTCAGGCTGTGATTCCACATCTGCAAGAAAGTGCCAAGCAGGGGAGAAATCCTCACATTTTGACCTTGTCGCCGCCTTTGTCGATGAAAGCCAAATGGTTCAAACATCATGTGGCTTACACAATGGCGAAGTATGGAATGAGCATGTGTGTACTTGGAATGTCTGAAGAGTTCAAACGGGACAAGATTGCAGTAAATGCGCTGTGGCCGAGAACCGCAATTGATACCGCAGCACTACAAATGATTCCTGGGGTTGATACCGCCGCTTGCAGAACGCCTGAAATTCTGGCGGATGCGGCTTACATTATTCTCAATCGCCCAAGCGATACCTGTACCGGCAATTTCTTTGTCGATGATGAGCTGCTGGCATCTGAGGGAATCACAGATTTGGATAAATACGCAGTAGTCCCTGGAACCAAGGACTTCTTGCTTGATTTCTTCTTGGACTAGAGGTTAAAGCCCCTCGGTAACTCCAATCTGTGTTCTGCAAGCAAAGATTGATTCCGCAAGATTTTTTCTGTGTTGTCATCTGCAACTATGACGCCGCCGGACAAAATCACTGATCGATCACACAGCTCGTAAGCAAAAGGCAGATCGTGCGTCACCATCAACAAGGTGACATTGAGTGATCTGACGATGTCTGCTAATTCGCGACGGGATGCCGGATCCAAGTTCGAGGAAGGCTCATCCATCACCAAAATCTCAGGCTTCATTGCAAGAACTGTCGCTACAGCAACTCTACGACGTTGACCAAAAGAAAGATGATGTGGGGGCCGATCGATGAACTCGTACATTCCAACTAGTTCCAGCGCATGGCGGACCGCTTGATCTAGGGCCTCACCTCGCAACCCCGCGTTATAGGGGCCAAAAGCAACATCCTCGCCAACGGTTGGCATAAACAACTGATCATCGGGATCTTGAAAAACAATTCCTACTTTGTGTCTAATCTCCAGTAAGGATTCCTTGTTGGTGGCATCAACTAATTTTCCGCCAACTTTTACAGTGCCTTGCATCGTTGGGAGTATTCCATTGAGGTGCATAACAAGTGTGGTTTTACCAGCTCCATTTGGGCCGAGCAGAGCAACTCTCTCACCTTGTTTAAGAGAGAGATTGACTCCGAACAAGGCTTGGTGGCCGTCAGGGTAAGCAAAAGCCAATTCGCTAACTTCAAGGCTTAATTGAGTCAAGAAATCATCCAATCACTAATGTAGAGATAGAAATTACCGCGGCGCTTATTGGTAGAGCAAGTGCACGTAGCCACTCAGCTCTAGTTGTTACATATTTTTCATCTCGAGGCATTTGTCCAAGGTAGCCTCTAGAAACCATAGCAAGGTGGACCCGCTCTCCACGTTCATAAGATCGGATAAAGAGCGCTCCGGCAGAGTGGCCTAACACTTTCCAGTGCCTAACTCCGGTAGCTTCAAATCCTCGAGAGGCTCGAGCGATTCTCATCCGCTCCATTTCATCATTGACTACATTTAGGTAGCGCAGCATGAATGAGGCAATCTGAATTATCAAAGTAGGAATTTTTATCGTTTCTAATCCGCGCAGCAGTTCACGGGCGCTGGTAGTGGAGGATAAGACGATTGCGGTAAGAATTCCTAATGTTCCCTTAGCGACAATACTTAAACCTGCCAATACACCGGTTTCGTAAAGTGTAAAACCTAGAAATTCAAACTCTCTACCGGTGCCAAAAAATGGCATAAGTAAAGCAAAGAGTACAAATGGAATCTCAATCAAAGAACGCAGCGCAACTGTTTTTGCTGGAAGCTGTGCAATCCGTATAGCAAGCAGAATCAAAATGAAGAAACCAAGATAAGCCCAAAAGTTAGTAATGGGCGTAGCTACAGCGACGATTATGAAAAGTAAGCCAGCGATTATCTTGCTGTGTGGGGGCAGATCATGAATGAAGCTATGTCGGTGAATGTATAAACGTTCACCGACATCATGCCCATGGTGGTGCGGTTTGCCTGCTATGACTTTGACTTACTCTTGACCAAATTGAAGAGAACAATCGCAACCAATGCGGTCACAATTACTCCAATAACACCAGAGGTTCCGACGCTGAGTCGTTCGTTGTCGATGCCCGCTACTGAATAATCAGCCAGCGGTGAGTTTGCAACTGCAGAGTCTTTTGCGGTATCCAGGAATCCTTCATCCTCGGCTACTTTCTCAAGTCCATCTGGATTAGAAGATGCATAGTAGGAAACAACACCTGCTAAAACGGTAGCGGCCAAGAAAAAACCAGCATAGAACTTTCTTAACGAGTTTTTTGTGTCAGTACTCATACCTTCTTAACCTCCAAGACGATATCTTTTTTATCCCAGCCATAAACTAGGTCAGAGCGGGTAGAGATGATTGCCGAAACTGTCAGCATGGTAATCAATGCCTCGCCGATGCCGATCAAGACGTGGGTTGAGAACATTGCCGCGAACACCGTAGATACCGGAGCGGTTCCAGTGCCACCAATTGCATACTGCAATGAGAATGCAGATGCAGAGATCGGAACGGAAACAAAAGCTGCAAAGGCAGCTGCCAAGGGGATAGAACCTTTATTCTTTGGCAAGAGCTTCTTTGCACCAATAAATGCAATATGACTAATAAAAACTGCAACAATACTTAAGTTAAAGATGTTAAGTCCTAGAGCGGTTAATCCACCATCTGCAAAGAGCAGGGCTTGCACACCCAAAACAACGGTAACCGCAAGACTTGCGGCATAAGGTCCAACTAAGACAGTTGCCAGCGCCCCTCCTAGAAGATGTCCACTAGTTCCGGCAGCAACCGGAAAGTTCAACATCTGAACGGCGAAGATGAATACAGCGGTGAGACCTGCCATTGGGGCGGTGCGATCATCTAGCTCGGTGCGAGCTTTTTTGAGCGCAACTGCGGTACCTGCTACCGCCAACAAACCAACCGAAGCTGAGGTTGGAAGATCGATAAAGCCATCTGGGATATGCATACCTTCATCTTAATGCAAATAGTTTGCATTTGCATGTATATCGCAACAAAACCTAGCTTTCATCTCGCCAAGAACGCCAAAGTTTGGCATAAGCCCCTTCTGTTTTGAGTAAATCTTGATGTGAACCCCACTCTGTGATCCGGCCATCTTCAATAACAGCGATCAGATCAGCGTCATGTGCTGTCTGGAGTCGATGAGCAATGGCAATAACCGTTCTACCTTCCAAGACCGCCCCTAGTGAGGCTTCGAGATGTTTAGCAGCCTGTTGATCCAACAAAGATGTGGCTTCATCCAAAATCAAGGTATGAGGATCGGCCAAAACCAAACGGGATAACGCCAACTGTT
Organism: uncultured Clavibacter sp.; assembly: GCA_964536895.1. GTDB lineage: Bacteria > Actinomycetota > Actinomycetes > Nanopelagicales > Nanopelagicaceae > MAG-120802. The sequence goes on along the minus strand of CAZIAI010000002.1, from coordinate 46,607 downwards.
GGGCTTGAGCGGGAAGCAATCTTGCTCCACCACTTCCCACAACAGTGTCAAGGCCATCACTCAATGCAGCTGCCCACTCCTTTGCATCCACAGCGGCAAGTGCTTGCCAAACCTCTTCATCGCTAGCACTTGGTTTGGCCAAGGTAATGTTCTGACGCAGCGTTCCAGCAAAAACATGATGCTCTTGAGTAACGAGGGCAACCTCTGTACGGGCCTTCTCTACTGGCATGTAACCTATTTGCGCGCCGCCCACCGTAATCTTCCCTTGATTTGGCGGTTGTACACCTGCCAATAAACGACCTAATGTTGATTTACCGGCGCCTGATGGTCCGACAATTGCCAACTTAGTTCCGGGTTGCAGTAGAAAATTGATATCTTTCAAAACATCCTTACCGGAGCGGTAGCCGTAACGCACATCTTCACTGTGAATTAGTGCGCCCTCTGGTGTCTCATCCTTAATCTCGCGATCTTCAACCTCATGAATTCCCAAGAGGCGAGATAGGGATGCTTTGCCGCTTTGTAGTTCATCTATCCACCAAAGCATGGCTTCAATCGGACCTGCCAACATTTGGGCGTACAAGATTCCTGCGGTGATGGTTGCGATAGTTGCAACACCTTGATCATAAAAATAGGCGCCGAGCAACAATGCAGCAGATACTGGCAGTATGTAATTTATTTCAACAACCGGGAACCATCTGGAACGCAGCCTTAACGTGTATCGCTCCCAATCGACCCACCGTGTTATGGCGGCATCTGTTCGCGCAGTTCTTTTTTCACCTAGTTGCAACGCATCGATCGTTCTTCCTGATTCAGCTGTTTCAACTAGCACCGAATTAACAATGGCATAGGAAGATGATTCGACCCGGTACGCCTGTGGCGAGCGACGCAGATACCATCTAGTAGCGGCAAAAACCAAAGGAATTCCGATAAAGACCGCGGTGAGAAAAGCCGGGGCGGTAATTGCAATCGCAGCTGAAATTCCAAAGATGGAGACCAAGCAAATCGTAATCACCGGAACGGCATCCCTCACCGCCCACGTAATGTGATCGATATCAGTGGTAGTTCTTGTCAATAACTCGCCAGCGCCAGCACGCTCAACAACATTTGGCGGCAGTTCAACTACACGAGTGACAAACCTTTCACGCAAGGCTGATAAGACAAATTCACCAAGTACGGCAGCGCGCACCTTAGTAAAGTAGACGAAAATAGCTTGCAGAATTAGTGCGCCGATAACTATGTATACGGTTTGACTTACTTGAGTTGCATCTGGCCTATCCTTGAGATCCTGCAACAATCCGCCAAAAGCACGGGGTGGAATTAATGCCGCAGCAGTTGTGAATAATTGCAGTACGGCTACCCACAGAAATCCTTTTTTGTGGCTTAATAGCAATGACCACATCTCCTTGTTGACCGTGGTTTCACTTGCAATCGGCAGTCGATTAGCGGATTTCTGTAAACCAAAAGATTTCTCCAGCCGTTCAGTATTTTTGGGGGGAGCTGGATAGGCATTTGAGGGCAAGGCCTGCTCATCCGCCGGCTTGGGCGGTTTATGCCATCTGAATTTGAGTTTCATTATCCACGCACCACCAAACGGCGATACTCAGAGTTGTTCTTTAGTAGATCAAAGTGGTTGCCAGATGCGCATACTTTGCCACTAGAAATGAAGTAAACCTCATCTGTGTGATCAAGCAGCAGAGGACTGTTTGTCACCACAACCGTAGTTAATGAGTCTCTTAACCCTTTTAATCTGGCTGCGATGCGCGACTCGGTGTGTGCATCAACTGCGCTAGTGGGGTCATCCAAAATCAAGATTGGGGGATCGACAAAAAGAGTTCTGGCCAAAGCCAGTCTCTGACGTTGGCCGCCAGATAGCGTTCGACCACGCTCCACAACCTCCGCGGTCAAACCTTCGCCTTCCAAAGAATCCAAAATGTCTTGGGCTGAGGCGGCCTCGATTGCTTGCTGGATGCTCACTCTTCCAGAGGAGCGAACCCGAAATAGGGTTTCAATCGTGCCCGAGAGAATTGCCGGCTCCTTTTCTTGGGCATAGATATTTGCTCGCACCTGAGATTTGTCGAATTTGGAAAGCTTTACCTCTCCTATCAACACCTGTTCGGGATCAATGTATCCACCAACGCGATCTACCAACTCATCGGCGGTAAGTGAGTCATCACAAACCACTCCAACAAAATAGCCTTGTTTAATTACTAACCCAGATACATCATCATTAAGCTGCGAAAATTCGATGGGAAATTGCTGATTGCCAAAACTCTGCATGCTTTCAACTGACAACAACCTCATTACTCGGCGAGCAGCAACTGTTCCAGAGGTTAATCGTTGTGCTGACTCAGTAAGTATCTGCAAAGGAATCATAAGAAATGCGCTGTAGCCATAGAAAGCGAGTAGTTCTCCAACCTTCAACTCGCCTTGACTAACTAGATTGCCGCCAATCCAAATAACGCCCACAACTAATGATCCTGGGAGAATTACCTGTAAACCGTCGAGGACTGCACGCATCTTCGCGGTGCGAACCGCTGCGGCACGCACATTTTGAGAAGCTGTTCTAAATCTCTGTAGAAAAGTTTCTTCACCACCGATGCCGCGCAGAATTCTCAGACCGGCAACAGTATCGGCAGCAAGTGCAGAGGATTCAGAGAGTTTTTCTCTTTGTGTCGACTCTCTTGCTTGTAGGGGTTTGATAACCGGCCCTATTGCTAACCCCAACAATGGGACACCTATAACAACCATCAAGCCAAGCGTTGGAGATGAGTTGATTAGCAAGATTGACACTACGAAGAAAGAAACGATTGCTCCGCTGAGTCGAGGTATCAAATCAAATACACGAGCGACCCGTTCAACATCATTTGAGTTAATTGCTGACACTTCACCGGTGGATACTAAGCGCGGCAAATCCGCTCCCAGATTCACCGCTTTTCTTGCCACCAATTGTTGCAATCGGGTTGCTGCTGAAATCCAGCTTCCCACCGCTCTGCGATGACGCAAAATACCGGCGGTTGCTTGCAGTAAGCCAATTGCCAAGGCGGTGATAACCGCCATCTGAAGTTCGGTACGGTTCTCATCTGCGATGGCTTGTATGCCTCTACCTAGCACCCCAGGCAAAAGAGCAACGCAGAGAAGATTGATGATTCCGAAAAACGTTCCAATCAGAACAATCTTCCTTTGTTTTACACCAATCCACCAGAGAAATCTCGGAACAGAGCGCAGGTCCGGAGTTCCTGGGTCAGCTACTGGAAGATGATCAAATGGTGTTGACGACATAACCTTCTAACCCTACTGGTAAAGGCAGTTTTGGGTCGTTAATCAACGCTTGATATCGGCCCCACTAGACTCGGGCAGATGAAAGCGCTATCCAAGTCACAACTAACTTGGGTTTCGCTATGGACGGTGTACATCATCTGGGGCTCAACCTATTTTGCAATTGCGTATGTAATCGAAACCATGCCGCCGCTATTGGCAATGGGGATTAGATTTTTAATTGCTGGAGCGCTTTTGACCTTGTTCATTGTTTTAACCCAAGGTGTTCAGGAGATGAAGATCCCCAAACCTCAAATTGTTACCTCTGCGGTCATGGGGTTTGTCCTTCTCGGATTTGGATTGGGAAATGTGGCGGTTGCAGAGCAACATGTTCCATCTGGAATTGTTGCATTGATAATTGCAGCTCTTCCATTGTGGATTGCCATTTTTCGAACCATTTCGGGGGAGCGTCCGTCGGGCTTGAGTTGGCTGGGATTACTAGTTGGCTTTGCAGGAGTAGCTCTCTTGTTAAAGCCGGGAAGCATTGAACCGGTTAGCGGAGAGAGTTCAGCAACCGTCAGCTTTTTCATGTTTATGGTTTTGCTAGGAAACATTGGTTGGGCTCTTGGCACATTTCTTGCACCCAGATTTCCACTGCCTAAAAATGCACTCGTTTTCACCGCTGTCGAAATGTTTGCTGGAGGCATCTCATTAACTTTGGCCGGACTCATTAAGGGTGAGACATTTGAAGATTTTCTAGATGCCTCCAATTGGTCCTGGCTGTGGTTCTTCTATCTGGTTGTATTCGGATCCATGATTGCCTACAGCGCATATCTGTGGTTGGTGACTAATGCGCCAGTATCACTTACTGCAACCTATGCATATGTAAATCCCGTGATTGCCGTTGGATTAGGTGCAATATTTCTCGATGAAGTTATCACTTGGGCTTATGCAATTGGTGGAGCAATCATCGTATTGGGCGTAGTCATCGTTATATCTGTAGAGAATAAGAGAAAAAAAGAAACTAAAGATTGATTATTTCAAAGGTAAGTGAATGGCGATTGACCACAAGAGCTTGATGATTCTCCAATAAATTCCATCCTGTTTGATCCCATCCTGATGAGGCCACTACAACACCGCTTTCATCGATTCGATAACGCAGCTCATAGTAAATATCATCAGCCCAATCAGGCTTGTTATTTGGATCATGCTCAGAAACAACAATCAAGAAGTCAGAGTTCATGATGATTGAGTTAACTGAGCTGTACTTGAAACTATTCCTAATAGCTGTTATCGCTTTAAGGGTGCCTGTTACAAAGTCTGATTGTTGTATTTTGGTTAAGACAAAGAGGAAGAAGAGCTCGCTGTCTGTTTCTCCTTGTCGAGACTCAAGAAGTGTTTCATCGATCTCACCAAGTAATGCGTCATATGGAGCGAGCGCTCCGTTATGAATGAATGAAATGTCCTGATAGGTGAAGGGGTGAGCATTCTCCTGCTTTACCGGTAAGCCTGGCGAAGCCCAGCGAAAATGCAGCAGGCCACCGGTTCCTGAGGTATGGCAAATAGTTGAATCAAAGGTCGAGCTTGTAGCCGCTGTTTCAGCAGCCTTCAAAAGGGTAAGGTTTTTTTCATTTTCCAATACCACGCCCCATGAATCGTGATGAATGTTGGAGAGCGCTACAAACTGAGAAAAATCCTTGCCGATAAAATCGGGGATAGTTGTCTGATTCTTGGCGGAAAAGGCAAGTAGTCGACACATGAATAAAGCCTATAGGTAACCCCTTCAGATAATCTAGGCGCATGCTATTAACCGCGCTGGTTTCCATCGTCCTAATCGCTTACGTGATTGAAGCGCTCTTGGATCATTTGAATCAAGGAAGGGCTAATTGGCCTTTGGATCCGAAAATTGCCCATCTTTACGATCAAGGTAAGCGCGAAAAATCTATTGCTTATTCGGCAGAGAAAACCCGTTTTGGTTTCATCTCCACCACCTTCTCAACAGTTGTTTTGATTTTGGCTCTTACACAGGGTTGGTTTGCGTTCTTGGATGAACAAGTTCGCCAGCAGTTTTCAGGCGAGATTGCGATATCGCTCGTGTTCTTCGCATTGCTGGCAGTAGTCTCTTGGGCAATCAACCTTCCCTTCTCCTTGTATTCAATTTTCAAAATTGAGGCCAAATATGGTTTCAACAACATGACTCTCAAAACCTTTATCTCAGACACTCTCAAAGCTGGTGTTATGGCAACCTTGTTAGGCGGCGCACTCTTATCGGCAATCCTCTGGTTGTATCAAAGATTGGGGGAGCGTTTTTGGGTTTCAGCCTGGGGGTTAATGACCGCTTTTTCACTTTTCATGTTTATGTTCGGCACAAATCTGTTTCTACCGCTATTTAATAAGTTAAAGCCAGTGGAGCAAGGCGAGTTACGGCAAGAAATCGAGAAATATTGCGCCTCACAGGGTTACTCAATCGGACGTCTCTTTGTAATGGATGGGTCAAAACGCTCCACAAAAGCAAATGCTTTCTTTAGCGGTCTCGGCAAGAGCAAAACAATAGTTCTGTTCGATACTTTGATTGAGAAATTGGATACCAAGGAGATTGTCGCGGTTCTTGCTCACGAGATTGGGCACTATAAGCGCAAGCACACCTTATCCATGTTTATTGCGACAATTATCCAGAGCTTCGCGACCTTTGCCTTGCTTGGTTGGTTGTTGGGATATTCAGAACTGTCAACGGCGCTGGGTGGAGAGATTCAAAGCTTCCACCTATCAGTGCTTACATTCTTCATTTTGTTTACACCTTTAAGCATATTCCTCGGACTGATTAACAATAGCTGGTCAAGACACAATGAATACGATGCAGATACTTTTGCTAAGCAAACTTACGAGGTGAAGCCGATGCGTAGTGCCTTGGAGAAAATCTCAACCGATAGCTTGGCAAACCTTTCACCTCATCCACTTTATGTTGCCTTCAATTACACGCATCCAACTCTGCTGCAGAGAATCAATAACATCGAAGCAAAGTAACTCTGGATCATAGGCATTAAAAAGGGGCCCACCTAGGTGAGCCCCTTCTTTGTTATTCTCTTTTAGATGTCGTAGTAAAGCTCGAATTCAGCTGGGTGTGGACGCAGTCTTACGTAATCAATCTCAGACTTACGCTTCCATTCAATCCAAGTTTCGATTAGATCCTTGGTGAACACGCCACCTCGAGTTAAGAACTCATGGTCATTTTCCAAGTTATCAATTACCGCATCCAAGCTACCTGGAACCTGTGGAATTGATCTGGCTTCGTCTCCTTCTAATTCATAGAGATCCTTATCGACTGGCGCGACTGGTTCAATCTTGTTGATGATTCCATCTAGTCCAGCCATAAGAATTGCAGCGAAAGCAAGATATGGATTAGAGGATGGGTCTGGACAACGGAACTCGATTCGCTTTGCCTTCGGGCTAGATCCTGTGATCGGAATACGAATACACGCTGAACGATTGCGAGCTGAGTAGACCAGATTTACTGGCGCCTCATACCCGGGAACTAGTCGCTTGTATGAGTTAACTGTCGGGTTTGTGAATGCGAGCAATGAAGGTGCATGCTTCAAAAGACCACCGATGTACCAACGTGCCATGTCGGAAAGATTTGCATAGCCATCGCCCCAGAACAGTGGTTTTCCATCTTTCCAAAGAGACTGATGAACGTGCATTCCTGAACCGTTGTCACCAAACAAGGGCTTAGGCATGAATGTTACGGTCTTGTCGGCGGCCCATGCGGTGTTCTTGATGATGTACTTGAACTTCATCAGATCATCGCCAGCATGCAAAATATCAGTGAAGCGGTAGTTGATTTCCATTTGTCCAGCGGTGCCAACCTCATGGTGTGCCCGCTCTACTTCTAGACCTACCTTTTCTAGATTCATAACCATCTGATCGCGCAGATCTGCGAACTGATCTGTTGGAGATACAGGGAAGTATCCGCCCTTGATACGTGTGCGATACCCGCGATTTGGAGTTCCGTCTGGATCGTTATCAATACCTGTGTTCCATGCTCCTTCATATGAATCTACTTCATAGAAACCGGTATTCATTCTGGTTTCAAACTTAACGCGATCAAATACATAGAACTCTGCTTCTGGTGCGAAGTAAGCGGTGTCGGCGATGCCGGTAGATCTCATGTACTCAACAGCTTTAGCAACAATCTGACGTGGATCACGGCTATAAGCTGAGTTGTCATCAGGGTTTACTACGGAGAAGTGAAGTACCAGTGTCTTTTCTTTGCGGAAAGGATCAAGGAAGGCGGTCTCTGGAGCTGGGAGCAGTTTCATATCTGATTCATGAATTGATTGAAAGCCACGGATTGAAGATCCGTCAAACATGAAACCTTCGGTAAATACATCCTCTGTGAATTGCGAAGCAGGCACATTAAAGTGATGCTGAATTCCTGGAAGGTCAATGAAGCGAACATCTACGAGCTTCACATCTTCCTTCTTGATGAAGTTAAGAACTTCGGTTGAATTCTTAAACATGTTTCTCCTGTTTTTAGTTGCGTAACACTTGTCGCCTGGGCTCGCCGCTGAGCTCAAAACTTATGGGGTAAACCTAGGGTGCGGGGGTGAAAAACCCATAACCAGACTGTTACAGATATGTTTCATTTCCCTTAGTGAACCGGCTCCTCTACGAGTGACCCTGTTAGGCCCATCACGGGTAACCTTTGGGGGTGGAGAGAGCGGGCTATGGCAGAAGATTTGCCGCTATTTCAATCGATTGGGCGATCGCCACCTTCTCAGCGGCGCTCATAATCCCGTTACAGTCCAGTGCTTTGGGGCCAACTTTGGTCAGGCTCGGAGTATTTGTATTGGAAGTGGCACTACTAACCGCCTTGGGCGGGGCTTCAGCTGGTCAGCGCATCATGGGAATCAAAGTCTTGACCTGGCCAGATCATCTTTTTGTTAGACCAATCCCGGTGTTTATTCGAACGGTATTGATTGCACTAGTCATTCCAGCTGTCGTCACCGACCAAGATGGACGTGGATTGCATGATCGCATTGCCCGCACTGTGGTTGTGAAGGTGCGATCAAGAAAAGATTAACGAGGTTTAGGCATCCTCAAGTTCTTGGGCATCGGCCCTTTTGGAAGTGCAATGTTCATTCCGCCTACCGCCTTTAAGCGCGCACGAAGTTCGCGAAGCTGGACAGTTGAAAGCTTCTTGGGGAACTTTTTCATTTTTCTTTGTAGTTTGCGAACTGATACTTCACCTTCGCCAGTACCAACAATCAATTCATGAACTGGAACTCCAGGGGCAAATCGCTCCATTTTTTTACGTTCATCGTTCAATAATGTTTTGACACCAAATCCACCTTCGGCAACCAAAACAACACCAGCTTTTCCTACAGCTCGATGCACCATGTCCTGAGCTTTGTTAACGCTAACCGCTGGAGTGATCGTCCAACCTTTGCGGATTGACATCAAGACGCTAGCACCCGCCCCTGGTTGACCTTCAATAGAAGCGTATGCCGCGCTGCTTGCTAAGCGAGTGAAATAGAAAAAAGCACCGAGGAATGACAGCGGAAAGGTAATGAAGGCGGCGTAACCGGGACGGCCGAACTGAGCACCAATCAAGATTCCTGTGGCCCAAATTGGAACAAACACAGCAGCGCAACGAAGAAGAACGAAGGAGTACTCCTTGTTAGCCAGCGCGTAGGCATCTTTAATTGTTTTGAATCGAACCTTCTTTGGAGCGTTTGGATCTTTTTTCTTTCTACCAAACATCTTTTACAGTTCCCTTCGATTTTCTTTCGCTTTGGAGAGTTCAAGCGGTGTGGGTGCGGTGCCGCCAAGGCTCGCCGGTGCCCATCGTTGCCCGATAGGGGAGTCAGGATAATCGCTATGCAGCTGTTTTAGTAATTTGTGCATGGACTCACCTAAATCCTTCAACGCTTGCTCGATATCTGTTTCTAGGTCAAAAAAGATTGGTTCCCCTACAGAAACATAAACGGGGTATCCATTTCTCCTGAAATCCTTGGGTAACTTCTTGGTCCAAACTCGCTGTGAGCCCCAGATAACTGTTGGAAGGATAGGAGCCCCCGACTCCATAGCTAGGCGAATTACCCCACTCTTCATTTCCTTTAATTCAAAACTCTGAGAGATAGTTGCTTCGGGAAAGATTCCAACCAGTTCGCCTTTTTTCAGAGTCTTTAGTGCAGCAATAAAGGATGGCCCACCATTGTTGCGATCAACACTGATGTGTTTCATTCCTCTCATTAGTGGGCCGGCGATAGGGTTATCAAAGATTTCCTTCTTGGCCATAAATCTGACTAGTCGACCGGTTGGCAGTACTGCCGTGCCTGCGAATGCAAAATCAAGGTATCCAATGTGATTGATTGCCAAAATTGCTGGACCTTTTACCGGAATATGTGATTGGCCGTAAAAGGTGAATTTCAAATCAAGATATTTCCAGAAAACTTTTACGATGCGGATGATTGGTGGATATACCAAATCAGCCATTGTTTACTCCAGCTCTCGCCTCCATGGCTTGTTTATAGAGTCGTCCAGCTCTGTAACTTGAACGAACTAGCGGGCCACTCATAACTCCAGAAAAACCAAGATCTTCAGCCTCTTTAGCTAACTCGACAAACTCCTGTGGTTTCACCCAACGCTCTACAGGATGATGCAACGCTGATGGTCGAAGGTATTGTGTAATTGTTATCAGATCACAACCTGCGGCTCTTAAATCAGAAAGTGCCTGGGATACCTCTTCTCGAGTTTCTCCCATTCCTAGAATCAAGTTTGATTTAGTGATCAAGCCATATTGCATAGCTTGAGTAATGACGTTTAGGGATCTTTCGTAGTTGAAGGCGGGTCTAATTCGCTTGAAAATGCGGGGCACCGTCTCGAGATTGTGAGCAAAAACCTCTGGACGACTATCAAATACTTGATTCAAGAGCTCGGGATTTCCAGAGAAATCCGGTGCCAGCATCTCTACTCCGCACCCCGGAACGAGATTATGTATCTGATTAATTGTTTCCGCGTACAGCCAAGCACCTTCATCTTCAAGGTCATCTCGGGCAACGCCGGTCACGGTGGCGTACTTCAAGCCCATGGTTTTAACTGATTCAGCAACGCGACGTGGTTCATCCCGATCTAGAGGAGCTGGTTTTCCGGTGTCAATGTTGCAGAAATCGCATCGCCGCGTGCAGGCTTCACCGCCAATCAAAAAGGTGGCCTCTTTGTCTTCCCAACATTCAAAAATATTTGGACAGGCGGCTTCCTGGCAAACTGTGTGCAGGCCTTCTCGGGAAACTAGTGACCGCAGTGATGTGTACTCCGGACCCATCTTTGCTCTGGTTTTGATCCATTCCGGTTTCTTTTCAATAGGCACCGCCGCATTGCGAGCCTCAATGCGTAATAACTTTCTGCCATCTGGGTTAATCATGATTGAGAAACTTTCATCAGGGCTTCAAAAATGTGCTTCTCCAAAACTGGAATTACTTCCTCTTTGCCAACTTTACGGTTTAGCTCGTTGGTCATTGAGGTCACTTTGGCATCGGAGATTCCACAAGGAACAATTCGATCAAAATATGATAAATCTGGATCGATGTTTAGCGCGAAGCCATGCATGGTGACGCCTCTTGCCACCCTTATTCCAATAGCTGCAATCTTGCGATCGCCATGTTCATCGCGAACCCATACACCCGAGCGCTCGCAATAGCGTTCTGCGGCGATACCAAACTCCCTACAAACTTCAATAAGAGCTAGTTCTACAACCCGCACAAAACCGACGACATCATTTGGTTTCTTTAACTTAATAATTGGGTAACCAACGATTTGTCCCGGACCATGAAAGGTGATCTTTCCTCCTCGATCCACTTCAATAACCTTTGAGCCATCAGTTGGCATCTCATCAGGTGCAGTTCTTCGACCTGCGGTAAAAACTGGCGGGTGTTCCAGAAGGATTAAGGTGTTGGGACGAACCCCTTCGGCTATCTCGCTATGAAATGAACGCTGCAACTCCAAAGCCTCTTCATACTCCAGCAGGCCCAATTTCTTGAGGGCGATGCCGGCAATAGGCTCGGTGACAAGCTGCTCTGAGAGATTTAACTCTGGAGAACTTTCGAAGGTGTCGACCGAGTCAGTCGTGAAGGTGCTCACGAGCAGAGCCTAACTTCAATCAGAGGTAAACTCTCACCCATAGTTCAAGTGCAGGCATTTACCCAAGAAATCTAACGGGGTCCTGGCTGGCTGATTCAGAGCCGGTCGCATCAGACCCTGAAGAGGGCGAAACGCAGTAATTCAACGAAGGAGTATTTGTGTCAGAAATCGCAGATCAACAACCGGTCAGCAAGCAGGATCAAGCCGCACAGAAAGCGGCTACTAAGCGCAACAAGGTGAAAGGCCGCAAGGCGCTTTGGATTGCGGTTGTCTCGATTATCACCTGGTTGGCCATTGGCGGTTTTTCTGGTCAAGCCTTTTCAAAGATTTCAACGGTGCAAGAGAATGACAACTCAAACTTCCTTCCTGATAGCGCTGAGTCCACAATTGCAGGGGAGATCATTGTTAAGTTCTCTCAACAGTCTCAGGATGTGTTGCCAACCCTGTTGTTGTTAGTTGGAGATTTGAATCCTGCTACAAATGCCAGCGCCTTCGCTGCGGTCAATAACTACGCTGCAACTCTTGGCGAAAAAGTCCTGCCACAATCAGGTAAACCTTTAAGTACCTATTTTGCTCCAACGCCAATCGCGCCAATCCCATCGGCGGATGGGGAAGCCATTTTGATTAATGTTTCACTTGATTCTGCGATTGCTGGCGAGAATATTGATAAAGAACCAGTGCTTCCGATGATTATTGAGTTTATTCGAGAGGACCTAGAAAAGAATTTCGGTTCATCTGGAGTTGAATCTTTTGTAACCGGGCCGGGCGGAATTTTTGCTGATTTGTTTGGTGCATTTGGTTCTATTGATACTCGATTACTACAAACCACTCTTTTGGTCGTGGCGATTATTTTGATTGTGGTTTATCGATCACCTTTGCTTTGGATTATTCCTCTTTTCACTGCAGGCTCAGCCTTGGTCTTTGCCACCATGATTGTTTACTATCTTGCGAAAGCGGAGCTGCTAGATCTGAATGC
>CAZIAI010000002.1:28371-34137 GCA_964536895.1 uncultured Clavibacter sp. | reverse complement strand
CAAGATGAAAAGCTCAGTGGGGTATGGTCCAAAGTTGGCAGCTTGGTAGAGCGTCGCCCTAAGCGAGTTTGGATAACTACTGCTGGAGCACTCATTTTCTTTGCTGCATTTGCCCCGACACTTGACTCTGATGGTTTAGCGCAAACAGAGGCTTTCGTAAATCGCACTGATTCAGTTGTAGGACTTGAAAAACTTGGCGAGCATTTCCCAAGCGGTGAAGGCACTCCTGTTGAGATTGTGGTTGATCAATCAGATGTAGCAGCGGTTTCTGCGGCCATTGCAAAAGTGGAAAATGTCGCCAGCGTAGTTCCGTTGACCAACATTGATCCAATAACGAAGCAGCCAACATCAGAGATCCGTGTAGTGGATAACAAGGTATTGCTCAACGCAACTTTGAATCTGGCAGCGGATTCAACTGAGGCGAAGCAGATGATTCCTCAGATTAGGCAGGCGGCTCAATCAGTAAATCCGAATGTTCTAGTTGGCGGGCAAACGGCTATTAGCTATGACATCGATCAATCATCAAAGAGAGATAACCGAGTTATCATCCCAATCGTTCTTGTGTTGATTGCGATAATTCTTGGTTTGTTATTGCGCAGCATCTTTGCTGCAGCGCTATTGCTAGGAACAGTAGTTCTGTCCTTCGCTGCGACGCTTGGGGTTTGTGCTTTGGTTTTCAAGCATGTCTTTGGCTTTGCAGGCAGCGATGCAGCATTCCCATTATTCGCTTTCGTTTTCCTTGTGGCGTTAGGTATCGATTACAACATTTTCTTGATGACTCGGGTACGTGAAGAGTCGATGCGAATTGGCACCAGAGATGGTGTTATCAAGGGATTGACCGTAACCGGTGGCGTCATTACATCTGCTGGAGTAGTACTTGCTGCTACCTTCGGCGTGCTGGGCGTCCTGCCGTTGGTATTTCTTGCACAACTCGGCTTCGCGGTTGCTTTCGGAGTTCTTCTAGACACAATCGTGGTCCGCTCACTACTGGTTCCAGCACTTGTCAGAGTGATTGGGCCAAAGATTTGGTGGCCCTCGAAGTTGCAGCACCAGCAGAACTAACTGTGAAAGCAGGAATTGTCGGTTATGGGTTAGCGGGTAGATATTTCCATGCCCCAACCCTGCGCTCTGCCGGCTTTGATGTAGCAGCCATCTGCACCCGATCACTTGAAAGGAAAGCAGCGGCTCATCAAGATTTTCCTTCTGCGGTCATCGTCAATTCAATAGATGAAATATTGGATGAAGATCTAGATCTATTGGTAATTGCTTCCACCAATGAAGTCCATGCGGAACAGGCAAAAGCAGCAATCATCAAAGGCGTTGCAACCGTGGTTGATAAACCCATGGGGAGAAATCTTGCGGAAACTGAAGAGATTTTTGATCTCGCAAGCGAGCTTGGTGTTCCAGTAACAGTTTTCTTTAACCGGCTGTGGGATAGCGACACCTTGACTGTAAAGCAGATTGTTCGAGATGGAACAATCGGAGAGATTTTTCGCGTTGAGTCAAGATTTGAAAGGTTTAGGCCACAGACAAACCCAAATGCTTGGCGCGAGAATTCGCCACCCGAATTAGGTGGCGGATTGTTGTTAGATCTGCAGACGCATCTGGTGTCAACAGCCTTGGATTGTTTTGGTCCTGCAGAGTTAGTACATGCCGCAGTTCGTAATGTGCGTGGTGGTTTCGATGATGATGTAACACTGGTCTTAAAGCATTATTCGGGAGTTGATTCATATTTGAGCGTTAGCGCCATTATTGGTTCATCAGGTCCAAGGTTGCGGGTTAATGGAACCGCCGGTTCATTGGTAATTCCAGAGCTGGATCATCAAGAGTCTTTACTTAGAAAAGGGTTTTCGCCATCACCCGGACAGTGGTTTTCACCCAATGATGTAACTAGCGAAGCCAGGATTCATAAAGGGGCGGATTCATTTAACTATCCGGCAGTTCCCGGCAATTATCAAAGCTTTTACGAAAAGGTTCGGATCTCTCTAGAAATTGGAACAGAAATGCCGGTGAGTCGAGAGTTTGCCCTACAGGTAGCAGCCATTCTTGATCAAGCAAGAGTGCAGAGCATCAGATAACCATGAGCAAAAAGGTTGTGATTGTTGGTGCAGGGCTTGCCGGATTGAACTGTGCGCGCATACTTAAAGACAAAGGATGCGAGGTAACGGTCTTTGAAGAGAAGGGTTATGTAGGTGGTCGTGTCGCCACCGATAGCATTGGCGGTTTTCTTTTTGATCATGGTTTTCAAGTTATCAACCCGGCTTACCCTGAGATCAAGAGATCAGGGGTTTTGCCAGAATTGCAACTAAGAGCCCTGCCCAAAGGAGTCGAAGTTCTTATCGATTCTTCAAAGGGGAATCAAAAACTCCTGCTAGGAGATCCGCGCACCAATCCAAAATATCTTCGCGATCTATTAAGTGGTAAATCTGGTCGTTTGCCAGAAAAACTTAATTTGCTGGGTTTCATGATCCGCAAATCACCAGATCAAGAACTTCTTGCTGCCCTAAAGAATGGCGGCGCGTTTTATGAGCGGGTCATAAAGCCCTTTTTGCGCGGTGTATTTCTTGATAACCCAGATGTAGTTTCAAGCGACCTAGCCCAGCAGTACCTGTATTGGTTTAGAAAGGGGTCTCCTGGAGTTCCAGAGAAAGGGGTTGCCCAGTTACCAATTTCTCTGGCAAGTGGAATCGACATCAGAGTCAATCAAAAAGTGTTGAAGTTGGAAAACAAAACAGTACACACCTCGGATCTCAGCGTATCTGCCGATGTTGTAGTTGTGGCGACAAGTCAAGGCGCCGAAGAGCAATTGCTTCAAAAACCTAAACAGCCTATGAACCAAAGTGTCACCTGGTACCACTGTCTTCCAAGTGGAGCGATTAGCAGCAAGCATTTGCGAATTGATTCAAAAGGAATGTTGCTGAACTCTTTGCCAATTTCCAACATTGCTCCAAGTTATGCACCTAGTGACAAAACCTTGATTTCAACCTCAGCTTTAGTGGAGTTAAGTGATCAGCAGGTATTGCAGGAGCTGTCAGCAATTTGGGGACTAGGTGCGCAGAATTTTGAATTGTTACAGCGGTATGTAATCCCTGAATCATTACCCAGACACCTGCCAGGTAAGCCGTTGAGAAGTGGGGTATTCATAAACCCTGATTTGTATGTAATTGGAGACCATAGAAATACGCCATCTCAAAATGGAGCAATGGAAAGTGGCCGCTTGGCCGCAGAGGAAATTATTGCTGGTCTATAAGGGCAGAAAGTGCTGGTGCGATATGTGGGTAATCAAAAGTAAATCCCGCATCAATTAATTTTTGCGGCATTACCTTCTTGGAACCCAAAATCTCTGTGGAAAATCCACCAAGGGCAATCTTTAGCGCAATGGATGGAACCGGCAACAACGCAGGGCGGTGCAAAGCTCGCGCCAAAGCAGAGGTGAACTCTTGATTGGTGGCTGGATTTGGTGCGGTTAGGTTGACCGGGCCCTCAATTGGTTTTTCTAGGAGGTAGCACATTGCGCGGATCTGATCATGCAAAGTTATCCAGGACCACCATTGCTTACCGTTGCCCAACTTACCGCCGAGACCGAAACGAAATAGCGGCAACATCTTGCCGAGAGCACCGCCTGTTGGATCAAGTACTAGGCCGGTGCGAATCTTCACGACACGAGTATCGCTAGCTAAATCTGCGGCAGATTCCCATTCCTTGCATACTGCGGCTAGGAAGTCATCGCCCGGTCTATCACCTTCGGTTACAGCGCGATTGCCGGTTTCGCCATACCAACCAATAGCGCTAGATGAGATAAACACCTGAGGCTTTAGATCTGAAACAGCTTTTGAAATTGTTGTGGTGCCTAACAATCGAGAGTTAAGAATCTCTGCGCGATATTTTTTGGTCCATCTTTTGTCGCCAACATTGGCGCCAGCCAGATGTATTACAGCATCAACACCCTCGAGTGGAGCTAAATCCACGGTTCCAGCTCTTGGGTCCCATTGCACTTCATCAGGAGAGACAACAGGGCGGCGCACCAACTTTTGAACTGTGTGTCCCTCTGATTTGAGATGACCAATTAGCGCTGTTCCAATTAATCCTGAAGCACCGGTAACGGCGATGCGTTGGGGCAGTGACATTAGAGCCCCAAATCAGACTCGAAACGACCTTCTTCGAGCCTTTCCTTTAGAGTGCTTAGGAATCTAGCGGCATCTGCGCCATCAACAATTCTGTGATCATATGAAAGTGCCAGATAAACCATAGATCTAATGGCAATGGTTTCTCCACCATCTTCGCCTTTAACGACCATTGGGCGCTTAACCACAGCACCAACACCCAAGATTGCTACCTGAGGTTGATTAATGATTGGGGTATCAAAAAGCGCTCCACGAGATCCGGTATTTGTGATGGTGAATGTTCCGCCACCGAGATCATCTGGAGAGATTTTGTTATCGCGAGTTCTGGAGGCAACATCAACAATCTTGCGGGCGATTCCACCCATGTTTAAGTCTCCGGCATCGCGAATAACTGGCACTAGCAATCCTCGATCAGTATCTACTGCAATGCCGAGATGTTCTGCTCCGTGATAGGTAATTTGATCGCCCTCAACTGAGGCATTAACAACTGGGTGTTGCTTCAATGCTTCACATACCGCTACCGCAAAGAAGGGAAGGAATGTGAGCTTTACTCCCTCGCGAGATTCGAAACTTGCTTTCGCCTTCTCTCGTAAACGCGCAATCTTGGTGATATCAACTTCAACTACCGTAGTGAGCTGCGCGCTAACTTGAAGCGATTCCAACATTCGCGCTGCAATAACTTTGCGAAGACGGGACATGGTTACTGTTGTTCCGCGCAGCGGTGAAACCGCAACTGGTGCTGGTGCCTTAGCAGCTGGTGTTGCAGCGACTGAAGGTGCCGACACAATTGTTGCAGTTGCTGCTGGTTTGGCAACTTGTGCCAAAACATCTTCTTTCCTAATTCTTCCGCCGACACCAGTTCCCTTTACCCGGGTGAGATCGACGCCATTTTCTGCGGCTAGTTTGCGAACGATCGGTGTTACATATGAATCATCCAAAACTGAGGAGCTCGCGGCAGGAGCGTGCGGCTGTGGAGCAGGCGGTGTCACAACCGGGGTAGCAACTGGAGCAGTAACTGGTGTCTGAACTGGAGCAGCAACTGGGGCTGCTGTGACAACTGGCTGCGGTGTTGCTGGGACTGATGGCGTGACTGGCGCAGCTGGGGTAGCGCTTGAAGAACCACTTGTTGAAGAACCACTTGAAGAACCGATTGTGGCTAGTCGAGCACCGACCGCTGCAGTGGTATCTACTGGAACATCAATTGATAGAAGAGTTCCAGCAACTGGTGATGGAATTTCAGTATCTACTTTGTCTGTTGAAACTTCGAGCAATGGCTCATCAACTGCAACTACATCTCCGACATTCTTTAACCAACGAGTAACAGTTCCTTCAGTTACTGATTCACCAAGTGCCGGCATGACTACGGGCGTGGCGTTGCCAGTATTAGAGGTTGGTGCGGTTGGAATCGGTGCGGCAGCGGCAACGGGAGCAGCAACTGGTGCCGCTACAGGGGGAGCCACTGGTGTTTGAACTGGTGCAGCAACTGGTGCAGCAACTGGCGCAGCAACTGGTGCTGGCGCAGCTGGAGAGGATGCACCGCTAGCAGCGTCAGCGATGACTGCAAGTTCAGCTCCAACTAGTGCAACGCTGTCAACGCCGACGATAATCTTTTGAAGAATTCCGGCTGCAGGTGATGGGATCT
>CAZIAI010000002.1:25816-28271 GCA_964536895.1 uncultured Clavibacter sp. | reverse complement strand
CTGTCAACGCCGACGATAATCTTTTGAAGAATTCCGGCTGCAGGTGATGGGATCTCGGTATCAACTTTGTCGGTAGAGACCTCTAGTAGTGGTTCATCAAGAGCAACATGGTCGCCCTCTGCCTTTAACCAGCGAGTAACTGTTCCTTCAGTCACGCTCTCACCGAGAGCTGGCATCTTTACTGAGAAACTCATCGCTTCATCTCCGATCTAGTTGTTGCATTACCTGTAAACAAGACTGCGGAAAAAAATAAATTGAATTTATCCATGAGCGTGTAATGGTTTTCCTGCTAGGGCTAAATGCGCTTCACCCATTGCCTCTGACAAGGTTGGGTGGGCATGAATCAAAGGCGCAACATCAATTGCTTCGGCTTCCCAGTTATAAATTAACTGCGCTTCAGCCAATAGTTCGCCTACTCGCGAACCAACCATGTGAATACCAAGAACCGCTCCACCTTTTTGTGCTACCAATTTGATTGAGCCAGCGGTCTTCAAAATCTGCGCCTTGCCATTGCCGGCCAAGTCGTAATTCAACTCCACCACGTCGTAGCCCTTAGCTTTTGCAGCAGCGGTGGTAAGACCAACGGATGCAACCTCTGGTTCGGAATAGGTAACGCGAGGAACGCCGTCATAGTTGATGGCCCGCGGATTAAGTCCAGCAATCTCTTCAGCCACCAAAATACCTTCACCAAAACCAACATGAGCCAGTTGAAGTGTTGGGATTAAATCTCCTACAGCCCAAATTCCTGGGATATTGGTGCGGCACTTATCATCGACCAAAATGTAACCACGATCCATTTTGATGCCTTGTTCTTCATAGCCAAGCCCTTGAGAGACAGGTCCGCGACCCACGGCTACCAACAAGAGTTCGGCCTCAAAACTTTTTCCATCCTCAAGTTGAACTGATACACCTGTTGATGTTTTTGTCGCGCTCTTGAATCTAGTGCCGAGCTCAAAGTTAATTCCACGTTTACGGAAGGCGCGTTCCAACTGCTTGCTGGAGGACTCATCTTCCAACGCCACCAGATGAGGAAGAGCTTCAATAATTGTTACCTCAGCACCAAAAGATTTCCAAACAGAGGCAAACTCGCAGCCGATGACTCCGCCGCCCAAAACGATTACCGATTTTGGAACATGTGTCATGTGCATTGCATGATCGCTGGTGATAATTGTTTTGCCATCAACTTCAAGACCAGGAAGGGTTTTTGCATAGGAACCGGTAGCAAGAACCACGTTCTTTCCGGTGTAGCGTTGGCCGTTAACCTCGACAGTGTCTCGAGAAACCAGCTTTCCAGAACCTTCGACATATGTAATATTTCTTGACTTAACCAAACCTTGCAGACCTTTATGAAGCTTGGTGATTACACCATCTTTATAAGCATTGACTGCGACCATGTCCATGGAGTGAAACTCTGCTTTGACACCGAACTCGCTGGCATGACGGGTGCTGTCGGCAATCTCTCCGGCATGAAGTAAAGCCTTGGTTGGAATACATCCTCTGTGGAGACAGGTCCCACCTAGT
The DNA here is from genome assembly GCA_964536895.1 of uncultured Clavibacter sp. GTDB lineage: Bacteria > Actinomycetota > Actinomycetes > Nanopelagicales > Nanopelagicaceae > MAG-120802. The sequence goes on along the minus strand of CAZIAI010000002.1, from coordinate 26,750 downwards.
TTGTCTTTCTCAATTAGAACCACTTGAAGACCAAGCTGAGCCGCACGTAAGGCGCAGGCATAACCGCCGCTTCCGCCACCAAGCACTACCAAGTCAAAATTCGCCACACGAGACCTCACACTTAAGAACCGATTGACCGCTTATTACTGTCCTATCCTGCCAGCATCAAAGCGATGCTGCGGACTCCGCCAAGGCCACCAGGGTGCGAAGTGCGACACCTGTACCTCCGACCGGGGTGTAGCCATGGGGCTTTCCATCGTTGTATGCCGGTCCTGCGATATCCAGGTGTAGCCATGGAAGCTCCGGATCCACAAACTCCTTGAGGAAAAGGCCAGCTACCAGCATGCCACCCATCCGGTCTCCAATATTCGCAAGATCTGCAACGGGCGAGTCCAGCGATGCTCGCAACTCCTCAGGCAATGGCATGGGCCAAAACTGCTCGCCGGTTTGCTGTGCTAAATCAAGGAATTGGTCATTGAACTTTTGGTTGTTTGTCATTACCGCACTTGTTCTCGTGCCAAGTGCAACAACTTGAGCGCCAGTCAATGTTGCAACATCAATCAAGCCGTCCAGTCCGCCAGCTTTCTTGCCGACCTCCGCCGCCTTCATCATCGCATCTGCCAATACCAATCTGCCCTCTGCATCAGGATTTAAAACTTCTACGGTTTTTCCTCCGTAAATTGTGATGATGTCACTCGGCCTTGTAGCGGTGTCGCTGACCATGTTTTCCGCCAGAGGTGCCCATGCATCAATTGCAACATTCAATTCCAACTTTGCGATTGCGAGAATTGCAGCGCTTACAGCTGCCGCCCCGCTCATATCTGATTTCATGGCTTCCATGCCTTGCGCAGGCTTTAACGCCAACCCGCCTGTGTCAAAGGTGATGCCTTTGCCGACCAAGGCATATCTCTTCAATTTACCTTTACCTACTTTT
>CAZIAI010000002.1:5249-25716 GCA_964536895.1 uncultured Clavibacter sp. | reverse complement strand
GGTGATGCCTTTGCCGACCAAGGCATATCTCTTCAATTTACCTTTACCTACTTTTCTCGGCGAGTAGGAAAGGTGTAAAAGACGTGGCTTGTTTACTGAACCTTGGCCCACTCCAATGATTCCGCCGTACCCAAGTTTTGCTAGCTGTGCATCATTAAAGATTTCAACTTTAACTCCAGTGCCGGCTGCTAACTTCTTAAACTTCTGGCAGAAGGAGTCTGGTGTGAGATGACTTGGTGGAGTGTTGATTAGATCGCGAACAATGTGAGTGTGCTCAGCAATCACAGAGCTGCGTTTCAAACGATTAGTAAACTCTTTTTTGCCCGCCTGTTTTGAGTAAATACTTACTTTACCTAGCGCAGCTTTTCGCTCTGACTTGGAAGTCCCACGAAACTCATCAAAGGCGTACGCGCCTAGTAGGGCACCTTCGGCGACCGCGGTAAAGCTCTCCAAGTTTTGATTTGGCAAAGCGAAAGTAGCGCTACTGTGCCCGGCAAGTGCTCTGGCTGCAGCGCCAGCTGCTCGGCGCAGGGTTTCGTGGGGATAGGTGCTTCTTGATTGAGTTTCACCTAGTCCAGTTAAAACGATTAACTTGGCCTTCTTATTTCCGGAAGCAAATCCTGCTGGCAACTTTATAACCTCATCAACTGATGCACTCGCGCCTAGATCATCTAACGCTGTGATCAAGGCGGCAGCCTCTACAACTAAATCACCTGACTCGATTGAATACCTCTTGCTCTTCTTGTCTCGAGAGAAGCCAAGAACCAAAATGTCATTGATCGAGGAGTTATCTGTCGCATTAATTGAGGGCATTGGGCTAGGTTATTCGAGTGAGTCAATATTCGCCATTACACAGCTTTCATGTTGCCGCTGGAGCCAAGTTAGCTGATTTTGGCGGTTGGCAGATGCCCATTGAATATCCCGCGAAGGATGGCGGGGGAGTGTTGAGTGAGCATCTAGCGGTTCGAAATACGGTGGGATTGTTCGACGTTTCCCATTTGGGCAAAGCGCGGGTGTCTGGGCCAGGGGCGCTAGATTTTTTGAACACTATCTTTACAAATGACTTGAGCAAAATTTCAGATGGTCAAGCTCAGTACACGTTGATCTGCGATGAAAATAGTGGAGGCGTGATTGATGATTTGATCGCATATCGCCACTCCGCCAATGAAGTTTTCCTAATCCCAAATGCAGCAAATACAGAAGCTGTGATTGCACAGTTGCGCTCCAAGGCGCCGTCAGGTGTCTTAATTGAAAATCTACATAACAAGTTTTCGGTGTTAGCCTTGCAAGGACCAAAATCTATTGAAGTATTGAAATCCTTAGGCATTCAGGAATCTTTAGAGTACATGTCATTCACCACCGCCTTGATTGATGGCATGAAGGTTGTTCTTTGTCGTACGGGATACACAGGTGAAATTGGTTTTGAGATTTTGACTAATTGGGATGAATCTCTTGCGGTTTGGAACAAAATCCTTCCAATTGTTAAAGCCCAAGGGGGTGCTATTGCAGGGTTGGGTGCGCGTGACACTTTGCGCACTGAAATGGGTTATCCGCTCCACGGTCATGAACTGAGTTTGGAAATATCGCCCGTTGAGGCCAGCGCTGGATGGGCTGTCGCCTGGCACAAGAGTTTTTCTGGCAAAGAAATTCTGCAAAGACAAAGGGAAAACAAACAACATCGCAAGCTACATGCAGTAATGCTTTTGGAACGAGGGATTCCTCGCGCTGGCATGAAAATCCTGGATGAGGCCGGAGTTGAAATCGGGGTAGTGACTAGCGGAACTTTTTCGCCTAGTTTGAAAGTCGGTATCGCTTTGGCGCTCTTAAATATAAAGCTCGGAGCTGAAACAGTTGTTCAAATTGATATCCGGGGTAATGCAACTAAGGCGAAGATTGCCCGTTTACCGTTTGTACCCTCTCGTGTTCGATGAGATTCAATCGAAGTTTCGCGCGGTGAAATGAGTGCAAGACCGGAGTTGCGGTTAACACCAATAAAGCAGAGGTTGTAAAGGCGCGGGGAATGTCCCAAGCGAGAGCTGTTGCAAGGTGAAAAACCAAGAAACGTTGGATGTTCTCTACAACTGAAGCACCTGCTAGGTATGACAGTTGTGTATCTGTTCCGGTAAGCCACGGCCAAAGTTGCAAATCCATTAACGCGCCAAATGAAAGAGAGCTGAAGCAACCAATCATCACTAAAACAACAATCCTGACTTTGTTCCGTGAAATCTGAACCTTTCCAATCAATCCGGCCAATAATCCAATCCATCCCGCTGCAATCATTTGAAATGGCAACCAGGTGCCAACCCCTCCGGTCAAAAGAGCGGAAATTCCCATGGCAACTACCCCGAGGGAAAACCCAAATCTTGCTCCAAAGGCATATGCAGAGAGAATCAAGAGGAACCACATCGGCTCAACACCAACGGCTCCAGCGCCCAGTAAACGCAAGGAAGCGATCAGCGCTGAGAGCACACCCAGTATCGCTACAGACTTAGCATCCATCGCACCTCTCGAAATCTCTGTTGCGATCAATAGCACTGCAAAGAGCGCAACGACAATCGCAAGAAATCTTGCACCATCTGGTTGCAGCAGCAACAAATTACTTTGCGGGATGAATAGCGGCCAGCTGAATGCTAGAGCGCCCAAGATGCTTCCAATTATCAGAAGTAAGAAGCCGCTAGATCGTCGGAGGCTATTTTTTGTCATCAAGATGCTTCACCACTTGAGAGACAGTTAAGAAATTTGTCTGAGGCAAGGCTTTTGAAACTTGAGGAGCAAAGGCCGGTGAAGCTGTGAGTACATCAGCGGTAACGCCATCTGCAATTAACTCGCCATCTGCTAAAAAAATTACCCGGTCCGCAACCTCAGCCACCAATTCAACATCATGGGTGGAAATAAATATCGCTCGAGATTGTTTGTTCGCCAATTTCTTCAGAATCTTTACTAGAGTTTGTTTTGCAGCGTAGTCCAAACCGCGGGTAGGTTCATCAAGCACAATCACTTTAGGTTCCGCCGAGAGAATGATGCTCAGCGCTAAACCAAGTCTCTGACCCTCTGAGATGTCTCTAGGATGCGCCTCTACATTTGGGATTTCCATTAAGGATTTGTATATAGACAGCGTCGTACCATCAGCGACAGCGTTGTCCTTGTCTGCCAATGAACATTCCTGTCTCACGCTTTGGCCGTACAGCAAATCGCCGGCTTCCTGAGGAACATAGCCCACTAACTTGATTAACTCCGCTCCGGATAAATTGACTGGATCCTGACCCAAGAGTTGAACTGAGCCTCCAACCAGAGGGGACTGGCCAACAACGCAGTTCAACAACGTTGTTTTTCCAGCGCCATTTCTTCCCATGAGGGCGACGATCTCGCCGGCACAAATTTCAAGATTAATCTGATTTAGTGCGTAAGCTCGCTCTGATTGCTCATAGGCGGATGTTAAGTTTTCAATAGAGAGTACTACTTCTGCACTCTTCGATTTAGAGAGAACAAGAGTTTGTGGCTCATCTGAAATTTCCGGAGCCAATTTTCGAAATTCGCGGATGCTCAAGGGAATCGTGGGCAGATTCAAAGCTTTTGCTAATTCCACTAAAGGAGGTGCAATGGGGGAGTTTTGTAACACCTGCGCCGCCGTACCTAGATTTAAAGTTCCGTCACCGTTTAACAAAATTATGCGATCAACAAATTGAATTACCCGCTCTAATCGATGTTCTGAAACAACTATCGTCAGCCCTAAATCATGTACCAATCTATGCAGAATCGATAAAACCTCTTCAGCGGCAATTGGGTCAAGTGCACTGGTGGGTTCATCTAGCAGTAATACCTTTGGGTTTGTAACGAGAGCTGCTGCAATTGCAACCCTTTGCTGCTCACCACCGCTTAATTGGGAAATGGGCCGTTTGCGCAGTGGGGCTAAGGCGAGTAGATCCAAAACCTCTTCTACTCTCTTGCGCATCACATCAGATGCAACTCCCATAGTTTCTAAGGTGAATGCGATCTCATCTTCAACCACATCAGAGACAAATCCATTTACTGGATTTTGACCAACTATTCCCACTACATCTGCCAACTCACCAGGTTTCAAGCTGTAGGTAGGACGTCCGGCAACTGTGATTTCGCCAGAGAGTATTCCTCCTGTGTGATGTGGCACTAGGCCATTGATCAGCTTCAAAACTGAGCTCTTGCCAACTCCAGTGTGACCCATGAGAAGAACGAACTCTCCCTCATTTACAGAGAATGTGGCCTGCTCGATGATGGTGCGCTCTGAGTTGGGATAGGTGAGTGAAACCTTTGAAAAGTGAATCATCGACTCACCGCCGGGGTTAGCGAAAGCAGAACTACAGCAGCGGCAAAGAACAGAATTGGAACTTGCGGCGCAACGACAAGAGCAACTATCAAGTAGATAACGCCGCTTATCGCAAAAAAATCTTTACTTTGCCAATTGATTGGACGGTAGCGGGTTGGTCGTGGGAAATACCCATAACCTCGAGATTCCAAACTTGCGGCCAGGTCAATAGAACGTTCAAGTGAATCTTCGAGAACCGGTAATGCGGTGCTGCGCCATGACTTTGCACCTGAAACTTGCTGTCCACGGAGCCGTTTTGCCCGCCTCACGCGGGCGATGCTTTGAGCGGTTTGTGGCGCAACCGAACTTGCGATTACTGCAGAGACGCCAACTCCATAAAACTTTCGCGGCAATACTCGAAGAATCGAATGTGGATTACTTAGCGCATTGGCTGCGGCGAATATCAAAATCAATGATGAAAGCAATAACGCTTCTTGCAATGCAGAATCCAAACGCGATGTAGTTACCGGACCACCAAGACGGATGCCTACCAAGAACTCAGGAAGAGCTATCTCCGGAAGTTTAAAGAGTGTTCTGCCCGGCATTGGAACTCCGATTACAAAGCCGATCAACATTCTGATTGTGAAGGCGATACATGCCAGTCGAATTGCCCATCTAAAAGTGGAGTACCAATAGCTCTCACTTGGAAAGAGTCGAACCATCAGAACGGTAGCCAATATCGCACCGCTTGAAACTAATTTGTCATTAGAAAAAAGGACTACAAACGCGAGTGCGCTAGCCCAGATCCACCACATCAAAGGATGAAATTGGTTGCGGCGGATCTGGGATGGCATGAAAGCTGTCTTCGTTGGAATCAGTTACTTTTTAGCACGGCGGCTGATCACAAAACCAACAACCAGCATGGCAGCTAGAGCAATCAAAAGAAAAGTTCCGCTGCTGTTTGATTGATCTTCCTCTTCAACAGGAGCGGCTATTGTGACTGCCTCCTCTGCTGCTGGGGCATCAATCTCTGCGCCGCATTCATTGGCTGGATACCCTGCAATTCCGCAGATCAAGCCGGAGTCACCAGCTCTTACTTCAAGAGCACTTTGTAAAACATCCAAACCAACTGAACCTTCTGGCACTACTACGCAATCAGAGAAGAACTCCAGAGGTGTTTCGCCTTCAGGGGCAATATTTCCGGCGCCAAAGTCAACAACTAATCCAACTCGAACCTTGCCCGCAGCTTCTGGAGTGTCTCCACAAAGGGCAGCGAAATCAGGATCCATCATTGGACCTACAGCAGGAATGTCATTGCTGCTGAATACAAAATTCCAACCTTCCACATCTCCATCTTTAACTTCAACGGAAGGTCCGGTCATTGCCGCGGTCCAGGTTGTTGCCCCTGCGGCTGCTTGGAAGTAACCCCAATAGCGGTATCCCTTTGATGCATTGGCGGTACTGATGGAGGTAACTGAAAGAGAGAAAACTGAAAGTAATACTGTTACCAGAAGATTGAGTTTCTTGCTTTTGTAAAACATGTGAACCTTTCAAGATAGAAAAGGAGTTCACGATGGCGAAAAAAAATTCCGCCCCGCAAACCACGACGGGTGGTAAAGAAGGCCTTAAGGGTGGTAATCCGACTTACAAAACTTGAGGTAACTCCTTAGGAGTAACTCAGATTTGCTTACGGTTGCGGGTCAGCGTCGGATTTTCACCGACTTCCCCATTCCAAAAAGCTGTGGAGATCGCTCCACGAGATATTAAGTTGTGGCGGTAATAAACCACCAAAAGGCCCTGGCTGCAAGGAGCCACTACGCTTTCCTCCATGGAATATAGACGTCTCGGCAGTTCAGGCATGTATGTCTCAGAAATTACCTATGGCAACTGGATTACCCACGGTTCTCAAGTGGAGCAGGATGCAGCGGTTAAGTGTGTGCGCACCGCCTTTGACCTAGGAATCACAACCTTTGATACGGCTGATGTTTACGCCGGAACAAAAGCCGAGACGGTACTGGGCAAAGCTCTAAAAGGAATCAAACGCGAGTCTTATGAACTGCTTACCAAGGTTTATTGGCCTACAGGTTCAGGCAAGAACGATCGCGGCTTGTCGCGAAAACACATCATGGAGTCAGTTCATGCATCACTAAAACGCCTCCAAACAGATCATCTAGACCTTTATCAATTCCATAGATTTGATTACGAAACCCCACTAGAGGAGAGCCTTTCTGCCTTTGATGATTTGATTCGTCAAGGAAAGGTTATGTACATCGGGTTCTCTGAATGGAATGCGGAGCAAATTTCAGCTGCGTTAAAGATTCAAGATGCTCGAGGATATAACCGATTGGTCTCAAGTCAGCCGCAATATTCAATGTTGTGGCGGGTAATCGAGTCACAGGTTGATCCTCTCTGTCGGGCAGAAGGAATTGGACAGATTGTTTGGTCCCCAATTGCTCAAGGTGCATTGACTGGAAAGTATCTACCGGGCAAGAAGCCTCCTGCAGGTTCGCGTGCTACTGACAAAAAGGGTGGCGCAAACATGATTTCTCGTTGGATGAAAGATGATGTCCTAACTGCAGTACAAAACCTAAAGCCAATTGCAGAAAAAGAAGGCTTAACTCTGGCTCAACTTGCTGTTGCTTGGGTGTTGCAAAATCCAAATGTTTCTAGCGCGATTATCGGCGCAACTAAACCATCACAAATCAAGGAAAACGTGAAGGCTAGTGGCGTTAAATTAAGCGCTGACACCATGAAGGCGATAGATAAGGCTCTGGGTGGGCTACCAGAAAAAGATCCAGCAAAGACTGTAAGTCCTCAGCCTCGCGCTTAACTGCAATAAATCTTTGTTAAACCTGCTCGCCGCGTTTTACTTGTGGCAAGGGGGCACGCAGACGACGAATCTGTGTAGAGCGAAGCCAGCCGTACATTCCCAGACCCTTTAGTGGAGCATCTGGGAAGCGTTTGGCAACCTCTCGTTTGATTCTCTTGGTTAGGAAAATTCCATCCACCACAGAGAAGAGAAGTGCGGAGTACATCAACGCGATGGCGGCAAATTGCACATACATAACAGGAATCAGAGTTAAGAACAGGACGAGAACAATTATTGGGAGGAAAAACTCTCCAATAGAACGACGAGAGTCCACGTAGTTACGGATGAAGCGCTTAACCGGACCCTTGTCACGAGGTGGCAAAGCATTTTCATCACCACGCATGTAGGCGTCACGTTGTTGCGCACGTAGGACGCGGGCTTGAGCCTTTTGTAATTTTTTTGCCTCTTTATTAGCTGCAGGAGCAAGGCGATTAACAACTCTTTGAGACTCTGCTTCTTTGCGTTTCGGAGTTGGGCGTCCTTTTTTCTCTGTCATAAGCGCTACGGTAAAGCCAGCATTCGCTCTAGCGCAACTCGGGCATGATGCGAAGTGACCGGATCGACCACGATCTGATTAACCAGGCGTCCTTCTACTAGTGACTCCATAGCCCAAACCAAGTGGGGCAGGTCTATCCGATTCATTGTTGAGCAATAACAAACGGTTTTGTCCAGGAAAATCACAGACTTGTCCGGGTTGGATGCTGCAAGTCTTTTGACCAGGTTTAACTCAGTTCCCACCGCCCATGTGCTTCCCGATGGAGCGGCAGAAACAGTCTTAATGATCATCTCGGTACTACCCACATGATCAGAGTTCTTAACAACTTCATGCTGGCATTCAGGATGAACAATTACATTGACTCCAGGAACCTTGAGCCGAACCTCGTTTATGTTGTCGATGCTAAAGCGTCCATGAACTGAACAATGACCGCGCCACAGAATTACTTTGGCATTCTTAATTTGCTCATCGCTCAAACCGCCATTTTCTTTCCATGGGTTCCATACGACACAATCTTCAAGTTGTAAGCCAAGTTTTAGAACTGCGGTATTTCTACCTAGATGTTGATCGGGTAAAAAGAAAATCTTTTCTCCCTTTTCAAAAGCCCAGCGCATGGCCCGCTCGGCGTTAGAAGAGGTGCAAATCGTTCCACCATTCTCGCCGGTAAAGGATTTGATAGCGGCGGATGAGTTCATGTAAGTAACAGGTATTGTCTTTTTTGAGATTCCAAGTTTGGAGAAAACAGACCAAGCGTGATTAACCTGGTTTGCAGTTGCCATATCCGCCATCGAACAACCGGCGGCTAGGTCGGGCAAAATAACTTTCTGGTTCGAGTTGGTAAGAATGTCAGCGCTTTCCGCCATGAAGTGAACGCCACAGAAGAAAATGAACTCGGCGGCGGTATTGTCGGCAGCGGCCTGAGCTAACTTGAATGAATCTCCTGTGATGTCGGCAAATTCAATTACCTCATCTCTTTGATAGTGGTGGCCAAGAATCATGGCTCGGCCGCCCAGTTTCTTGCGGGCTGCTTGCGCTCGTTCTACCAAGTTTGGGTCACTGGGGGCGGGAAGCTCTCCGGTACATGAAACCCCACGCTCGCTTGAGAGATCAGAGTTGTTTCCCAGGAGCAGCAGTTCTGTGAGCGATGCCATCACCGCCCCATTATCTACTGAAAAAAGGGAATGTGGGGAGTAAAGTACGGGTTACTAGGTAGCAGGTTTTGATAACGCAATTTACAACCGCAATTTATGACCGCAATAAGAGGAAGAGACAAAGATGAGCACAGAGACCAGCACTCAATCAACAGCCACTGGAATCAACCTAACCCCAGGTGCTGCCGAAAAGGTTGGTGCACTTCTTGCGCAAGAAGGTAGAGATGATCTCTCTTTGAGAGTTGCGGTTCAACCTGGTGGATGCTCTGGTCTGCGTTACCAGCTCTACTTTGATGACCGGGCATTAGATGGTGACACTGTTGTGGAATTTGGCGCCGTTAAGGTAGTAACCGACAAGATGAGCACCCCTTATCTAATGGGCGCCACCATTGATTTTGTGGACACAATTGCCAAGCAAGGGTTCACAATCGATAACCCTAACGCCCAAGGTTCATGCGCTTGCGGCGATTCCTTTAACTAGTTCTGCAACTTCCTCTTCCTTCTGATTGCTGCGGAAAGTTATCCGGAAATTGCCTTGCTCTGGAAAGCCCATAGCCGTCAAAACATGACTAGGGGATAAGGGCCCGCTGCTACAAGCAGATCCTGCATCAATCAAAAATCCCAAGATTTCAACTTTGCGCAGGACCTCCTCTGAAATAGATCCTGGTAAGCAGAACGCCAAAAACCGGGGGTCTCTTGTGCTGTCCTCTCCGGCGATCAAAACATTTGGCAGCTCTTGTTTAAGCAATTGGCAGGCAAGAGAGTTCAGATGAGCCAGTTTCTCTAACTCTGATTTTTGGTTTTGTACTGAGTTTTCCAACGCAACGGCGCTCGCTAAAAACAGCGGCTTTGAAAATGAACCATAAACCCGTCTCTTATCAATATCAGCTCCTGGCTTTTGCCATTTTGAATTTTGAGAGATTCCAATAAAGGCAATGCCTTGAGGGCCGCCAAAAAACCTAGGATCCCAAACAGCGGTGTCCCACTTCTCCGGAAGTTTTGTGCCGGGTAAAGCGGCAGACATATCTGCAAAAAGGGATTGGTAATTGGCACTGTTTGGATCAGCTTGAGTTACGCCAGTTTCACGATTAGTTGATTGCCAGGATAAAACATCACAATCCTCTTCGGATGCATAATCAACTAATCCTTGTTCGCCAACCCTTATTTGATTCACTTTTCCGCCATGTGCCTGATGTGCTCGAGTGAAAGCATGAACAATCTGACGATCTATCGGCGCAAATGAAAATACTGCTGAGCCTTCCTGAGAATCTGTCTTCCATTTTGGAGCAAGCAGCCCGGCAAGAGCTAACTCAAATGCATAACCAAGCTCTCCAACAATCTCTAATTCACCGCTTTTAATTCCCAGGTTTGTTGCAACAACCTCTCGAGCTGACTCCAAAAGGTTCCTGAGTTTGGCTGATTGGTGGTGGATTTTGCTGGGGTCCGGCCAGCCTTGATTGAAAAAGCTAAGGAGCAACTCTTGGGCCGCAGGATGTAACGGCTGCTCACTTTGGAAATCATGAGTTGTGATAGGGGACACCCTTGGAACGGTACCCGCTAATGGGCGCAGATGCGAGGTCCGACTATCCTTAGGGCATGTTTCGCCGACTGTCGATTCTGGCTCTAATTGGCCTAAGCCTTCTGCTCACCGGCTGCTCTAGTGAAGAGCTCACCGGGATCGGTTTCCGAGAGAATGTCTCCAGCGTTAACAACTCATCCTTTGGTTTGTGGCAAGGCGCTTGGTTAACTGCAGCAATTGTTGGCGCATTGACCTTGGTCTTAATTCTTTGGCCACCGCTGTTTCATCGCAAAAAAGATGATTCACCTTTTCCAAAGCAAACGCAGTACAACGTTCCAGCTGAGATTGCCTACACCGTTATTCCATTCATCATTGTTGCTGTCTTGTTCGGCTACACCGCAAAGGCGGAAAGTGAGATCGTTGCAGTTTCACCACCGGCCTCAACCGAGGTTCATGATGTAACCGTTAACGGAATTCAGTGGTCTTGGCAGTTTACATATGAAGAGGCTGGACCTGGCACAACGGTTACCGGAACACCTGCTCAGCCACCAACTTTGTATATGCCGCTGGGGGAGAAGGTTCGATTCACCTTTACTGCGACCGATGTCATCCACTCTTTCTGGGTACCTGATTTCATGATTCAAATGCAGAATATTCCTGGCGTAACCAACAACCTTGAGTTCACAGCAAATGAACTAGGAGAGTTCCGCGGGTTCTGCAACATCTTGTGTGGTCGTCAACATTCTCAAATGAGATTCACTGTGAAAGTAGTTACTGCTTCCGAATACGATGCATACATCCAATCTCTAAAGGCTGGAGCTAACGCATGACAACTTATGCAACTAGACCAATTGCTGATGAGGCAAAGCCCGTTACTCCAGCTCCCACAAGCAAGGGACGTCTTGCGGTAAAGATTTTAACGAGCACTGATCACAAAACAATTGGCTATCTATATCTCGCAACCTCATTTGCCTGGTTCCTGATTGGCGGAATATTGGCGCTTTTGATTCGCGCAGAGTTAACCCGTCCTGGAATGCAGTTCTTGAGCTCAGAGCAGTACAACCAAGTTTTCACTATGCACGGAACCATCATGTTGCTCATGTTTGCAACTCCACTCTTTGTTGGATTCGCTAACGTGATCATGCCTCTGCAAATCGGCGCTGCAGATGTGGCCTTCCCGCGCATGAACATGCTTTCTTATTGGCTGTATCTCTTCGGCAGTTTGGTTGCATTTGCAGGTTTCCTAAGTCCAGGAGGCGCTGCCTCATTTGGATGGACCGCATACGCCCCACTTTCGAGCAATATCTACTCACCAGGTATTGGTGCAGATCTTTGGATTATGGGTCTGGCAGTGAGCGGACTTGGAACCATTCTTGGTGGCGTTAACTTCATTACAACCATTTTCACAATGCGTGCTCCAGGAATGACGATGTTCCGTATGTCGATTTTCTCCTGGAACGTGTTGCTCACTGCAATTTTGGTCTTGATTGCTTTCCCTCCTCTTGCAGCGGCGCTACTCGCTTTAGAGTCGGATCGTTTGTTTGGTTCTTTCATCTTCGACCCAGCAAATGGTGGAGCGATGTTGTGGCAACACCTCTTCTGGTTCTTTGGACATCCAGAGGTTTATATTCTCGCTCTGCCATTCTTTGGAATTGCCAGCGAAATTCTTCCTGTGTTTAGCCGTAAACCGATCTTTGGTTACAAAGGTTTGATCGCAGCCACTATCGCAATTGCTGCACTGTCAGTAGCGGTGTGGGCACACCATATGTACACATCAGGTCAGGTGTTGCTGCCCTTCTTCTCATTCATGACATTCCTGATTGCGGTCCCCACCGGTGTTAAATTCTTCAACTGGATTGGCACCATGTGGCGCGGGTCGATTACCTTTGAAACCCCAATGATTTGGGTTCTCGGATTCCTAGTCACCTTCTTGTTGGGTGGATTGACCGGAGTTATTCTGGCGAGCCCTCCACTTGATTTCGCGGTTTCAGCTTCATATTTCGTGGTGGCCCATTTCCACTACGTCTTGTTCGGCACAGTGGTATTTGCCATGTTCGCCGGTTTCTATTTCTGGTGGCCAAAGTTCACCGGTCGCATGCTTAACGAAACCCTCGGAAAGATTCACTTCTGGTTGTTGTTTATTGGATTCCACACAACATTCCTCGTGCAACACTGGTTGGGTATTAAGGGATTCCCAAGAAGATACGCCGACTACCTGGCAACAGATGGGTTCACCACCATGAACATGATTTCAACTGTTGGATCTACCTTGCTGGCGATTTCCATGATCCCATTTGCCATCAACATCTGGATTACTCGTAAAGCACCTAAGGTAAACACAGATGATCCTTGGGGCTACGGCGCATCTTTGGAGTGGGCTACCTCCTGTCCACCACCACGGCACAACTTCCTGCGCATGCCAGAGATCCGCTCCGAGCGTCCGGCCTTTGATTTGCACCATCCTAATCACGCAAAGATTGAAGGACATTAATCCATGAAGGCCTCCTACAAACTGTTTTACTTTCTCTTTGTGTTCTATGCAGTTGTCGGTGCGGTTTATTGGTGGCTAGGTGGTGAGCCTTTGGGTATCACCGCAATTCTTTTAAGCGCTGGCTTAGCCCTGATTATTGGTTATTACATTTGGTTCCTTGATCGCAGAACTGGGGGAGTGCTTCCAGAGGACAACCCTGATGCATTGATTTCAGATGGGGCGGGCGAGCTAGGCTTTTACAGCCCTCATTCCTGGTGGCCACTTCCTGTCGGTCTTGCCGCTACCGCAGCAGGCGTCGGGTTAATTGTTGGCTGGTGGCTAACCTTGATTGCAGTAGGTGCCTTGATTATTGCTGTAATGGGCTTCGTTCTTGAGTATGACCGCCCAGCAAACTCGCCTTACGGCGCAGATTCACATCACTAGCCGCTAAGGCATTTAAACTCCCGGGTATGCGCGCTGAAATAATCGATACCGGAGAAGCTCAACTTAAATCTGCCTCCATAATCATCAACGCTTCGGCACAAAAAATCTTCGCCGTACTATCCAACCCGCATTTGCACTCAGTTTTTGATGGCAGCAACACCGTAAAATCCGCCATTTCTGGACCGGAAAAATTGGAATTAGGCTCCAGGTTCACCATGAGAATGAAGTTGGGTGTGCGATACCGCGTCACCAACCGAGTGGTTGAGTTCGAAGAGAATGCATTGATTGCCTGGAGACATCTAGGCAGATGGATCTGGCGCTATGAAATCAAGCAGATTGCTAATGATCAATGTGTTGTCATTGAAAGTTTTGATGGTCGGCCTTCGCCATTTCAATGGTGGCTAAACGGGCGCAAGGCTTACGGTTTCGCGCAAATCGCTGCTGCGAAAACCCTAGTGAGACTCAAGCAGTACTGCGAAGCAAAATGAGATTGAGCACCAAATAGCCGGTAAAGAGCTATTTAGTGCTTATCTTCAATCTCCAATATCTCCTTGGCTGTCACCTTCGGCACCTGCTCATTGTGGGCACGGGATAGACGGGCTTGCAATTTAGCTTTAGCACCCATTGGGTTGCGAACGCCATTGTCATCAGTCAACGGTGCTTCAAGAGGCGTCAGCTGCTCATGTGAGGTCAAGGTGTAGGCGCGATGAGCAGAGATTGGCTCATGCACCTCCACAAACTCGCCATGAGGCAGCATTACTAGACGACCTGTTTCACGTCCATGCAAGACCAGTTCGCGATCAGCCCTTTGCAGTGACAAACAGATGCGCTTGGTAATAACAAAAACCAATGGCGGAAGTACAAAGACTCCGATGCGAGAGAACCACATGATCTGGTTGATTGATAAATCGAAGTGAGTCGCAATTAGATCATTTCCACCGTTAATCAATGTCACCAACATGAAGGTAATTGACATTGCACCTAGAGCGGTACGGTTTGGAGCGTTGCGCGGACGGTCCAAGAGATGATGCTCACGCTTATCTCCGGTCATCCAGCTTTCAATGAATGGATACAAAGCCATACCGGTGAAAATAATGCCGGGGATAATCAAACCTGGAATCAAGATGTTCCATGAGATGGTGTATCCGAAGGCGTAGGTCTCAATTGGAGGAGCCATACGAACTAGGCCATCTAGCCAACCCATGTACCAGTCCGGTTGAGAACCAGCGCCAATTTGTCCTGGGTTGTAGGGACCGTAGATCCAAATTGGATTGATAGAGGCAACTGCGCCGAGGAATGCGGTCACACCAAAGACGATGAAGAAGAAGCCACCAGCTTTTGCCATGTAAACCGGCATGAGTGGGTATCCCACAACATTCTTTTCTGTACGACCGGGACCTGGGTACTGTGTGTGCTTCTGGTACCAAACCAACATCAAGTGCGCGGTAATCAAAGCCAGGAAAATTCCTGGAATTAACAAGATATGTACAACGTAAATTCGTTGGATAAACATCTCGCCTGGGAACACGCCACCGAAGACAAAATAGGAGAGATACGAACCCACTACTGGGATTGCTTGGATGATCGCTTCTGCAATACGGATTCCTGTTCCAGAGAGCAAATCATCAGGAAGTGAATAACCCAAGAAGCCTTCAACAATTCCCAGAGTTAGTAATCCAACACCAATGATCCAGTTGAATTCACGAGGCTTTCTGAAGGCTCCAGTAAAGAAGACTCGCATTAGGTGAGCGACCATCGCGGCCATAAATATCAAAGCGGCCCAGTGATGAATTTGGCGCATCAACAATCCGCCGCGAACATCAA
This sequence comes from uncultured Clavibacter sp., assembly GCA_964536895.1. Classification (GTDB taxonomy): domain Bacteria; phylum Actinomycetota; class Actinomycetes; order Nanopelagicales; family Nanopelagicaceae; genus MAG-120802. The sequence goes on along the minus strand of CAZIAI010000002.1, from coordinate 10,661 downwards.
ATGAAATATGTAGCGCCGAGGCGTATGCCGCAGACATCTTTACGCCAGCAAGAGGTTCGTATGAGCCTTCATACTCAACTTCGCGCATCGATGGGTCAAACCAAAAAGTTAAGAAAGTTCCAGAAAGCAACAAAATTATGAATGAGTAAAGAACAATTTCGCCCAGCATAAAGGACCAATGGTCGGGGAATACTTTAGTTACGGTTTTCTTTAACCATTTGGCCGCGCCAGTGCGCTCATCTACATAGTTAGCGACATTTGCAGCCGCACGATCACGCGCTCTCAAATTGAATCACGCTCCCAGAAGCTTGGTCCGACCGCTTCGATGAATGGCTTCTGAGCCACGAGGTACCCCTCGGCATCCACGGTAATGGCTAATTGTGGCAGCGGACGTGCCGCTGGTCCAAAGATAACTTTCGCTGCCCGGGTGACATCAAAGGTTGATTGATGGCATGGGCAGAGAAGATGTTTTGTAGTTTGTTCATAGAGTGCAACCGCGCATCCCATATGAGAACAAATCTTTGAAAATGCGATGATTCCCTCGTAGGTCCAAGAAAGCCGTTCTGCATCAAGATTGAACTCTTCTGGACGCACACGAATAAGCAGAACTGAGTCTTTGGCAATGTCATCCAAATGGCGTTCTTTGCCAGCGGGAAACTCTGGCTGAACCTGTACAACACCGCCGACTTCAAGGTCAGAAGGTTTGATTGGACGGTCACCTGGATCGGTAACTAACCGGGTACCGGTCTTCCAATTTGTCTCATTTTTCTCTGGACCAGGCAGTGGGCCTAAATCACGTAACAAAAGAATCGGTGAAATGCCTACTAAACCAAGTGCTAAACCCATGGTGCGTTTGATGAATGGTCTACGACCCAATCCAGCTTCAGCGCCACGTTCTTTAACGGTCTTTACAAACTCTGAGCGATCCTCATCTTTGGATCTTTGTTCTTTTCGGTAATCAATCACCTCATGGTCTGGCATGAGAGTTTTTGCCCAATGAACCGCTGCCATTCCTATGAAGAATAACGCCATCGCAAAACCGAGACCTAGGAAGAGTTGATGCGCATTGGTGCTTCCCATGATGGGAACGAAGATGAATGCATCTTCGTCAATTCCTACATATGCGAAGACAAAGAGAAGCGTGCCCAAAACGGAGAGCAGGAAAAGGATGCCAACCTGGCGTTCAGCGCGTTTCGCTGCGGCTTCATCTACATCAGCTTTGCGGTGCACATGTTCTGGTAATCCGGGATCGGTTAATGGAGCGATTTCATTTGTCATTGTTTATCGTGCCTTCGAGGTTAGCCAGACTGCAATTCCAATTAACAAACCAAGGCCCAAAGTCCAAGCCAACAAACCTTCAGTAACAGGACCAACTCGACCAAGAGCGGCACCACCTAGAGCTGGCTCATTTTCAGCATGCTTAATCCATTTGATTACAGAGAGTTTCTCTTGTGGGGTAAGTGTTGTGTCAGAGAAAACTGGCATTGCTTGAGGGCCGGTAAGCATTGCTTCATAAATATGTTTTGGTTCAACACCCATAACAGTCGGGGCATATTTTCCTTGAGTGAGCGCCCCGCCTTGTCCGGCAAGGTTGTGACACATTGAGCAGTTGTTTCGGAACAACTCTCCGCCCTCTGCGGTATCACCACTGCGCTCCCAAGCTAATTCTTCATTAGTTACCGCTGCAGGTCCTGGAGCGAGCGATGCAACATATGCTGCTAATGCAGCTGTCTCTGCCTCGTTGTAGACCGGTTCTTTACGCATAGCTTGTTGGCTCATGTCTGCCATTGGCATGCGACCAGTTGCTACTTGGAAATCCACTGATGCAGCTCCTACGCCAATTAGAGAAGGAGCGATACCCGCACCTTCAGCATTTAGGCCATGGCATGAAGAACACCCACGGGCAAAAATCTCTTTTCCTTCAGCAATCAAAGTCGCCTTATCCGATGAGGTCATAGTGGCGTTCTGAGAAGCCGCTTGAGCAACTGTGTAGCTGAAACCTACAAACATCAATCCAGCGAGCAACAAAAGCGGACCAGCGAATCTATGACGACGATATTTGGAAATGAACTTCATTATTTACCCCGCCTATTGAACCAAGTAGATTGCCGAAAACAATGCGATCCAAACAATGTCAACGAAGTGCCAGTAATAGGAAACGACAATTGCTGAGGTAGCTTGGGAATGACCAAAACGTCTTGCTTTTGAAACTCGAATCATGACAATCAAGAAAGCGATTAAGCCGCCGGTTACATGCAAACCATGAAAACCAGTTGCTAAGTAGAAGATTGAGCCATAAGGGCTTGTTGAAATTGATAGACCCTTGTGTACAAGTTCGGCGTATTCAAAAACTTGACCGCCAATAAAGAAAGCTCCCATAGCGAAGGTGAGTGCGAACCACTCACGCATTCCCCATTTGGAAAGTTGGAAAACTCCGCCAGTGCGTGCGTATTGAAAACGTTCTGCGGCAAAAACACCGAACTGGCAGGTGACAGAGGAGAGAACCAGGATCGTAGTGTTGAATGCCGAGAATGGAATATTTAGAAAGGCCACTCCTTCAGCCCACTTTTCTGGACCTTGAACTGCGCGAGTGGTGAAGTAGATAGCGAACAACGCTGCAAAGAACATAAGTTCGCTGGCAAGCCAAACGATAGTTCCAACCGCGACGATGTTGGGTCTGTTCAAACGTGGAGGGGTGGCTACCGCGCTACTCATGGGGGCGATTATTCCCGAAATCGCACTTTTTCCTATTAGTTAGGCTGCAAATCCGACCGTTCCTGCGGTGAGACTCATCACGCAAGGGTCGGGTCTTTTGGGCATTAAATGCTTTTCCACTGCTTTTGACTAGACTGCACACACTATGGCCGGTGACTCAAACCCTACTTTGGCAATTGCCCTGTACTCCGATGACTCCTCCGTGAGAGATGCGGTCAAGAAAGCACTTGGCGGTCAACTGGCACAGGATCTGCCCAAACACAGCATCCATGAGTTTGCCACCGCGCCTGCACTGCGCAGCTATGTTGATTCAGGGAACAAGGTTGATCTATACATTCTTGATGGCGAATCAGTCCCTGAGGGCGGACTTGGGGTAGCCAAGCAGCTTAAGGACGAGGTTTATAACTGTGGCGTGGTCGTTGTTTTGGTGGGCCGTAAATCTGATGCATGGCTAGCTGGCTGGTCGCGGGCTGAAGGGGTAATTACCCATCCAATAGATCCCTTTACGATGGCAAGCACCGTTGCGCAAATCTTTCGCAGTACACGTATCACCGCTTAAATCATCATGAGCACATTTGCTCCAACCTGGGAGCAGGTTCTTCATAAACTCTCACTGCGGGAGGATTTATCTTCTCAGCAAAGTAGTTGGGTTATGCATGAGATTCTTCTTGGTCAATGCAATAACGAAGTATTGAAGCAGTTCCTGTTAAACATGAGTCAAAAAGGTGAATCCGCCTTAGAGATACGCAATTTTCTTGATGTGCTTTATCAACATGCAAATTTGATTGAAATACCTGAACGATGTGTTGACATCGTGGGCACAGGGGGAGATGGTGCAAACACCATCAATATCTCTACAGCAGCAGCCATAGTTACCACAGCGGCTGGAGCGCGAACCATGAAACACGGCAATCGTGCTGCATCCTCAAAAAGCGGCTCAGCCGACCTTTTGGAGGCGCTCGGGATTGATATAAATCTTGATGCAAACGCTGTCGCTGAATGTGTCAGAAAAATCGGTATTGGTTTCGCATTTGCCCCAAATTTTCATCCTGCAATGAAACATGCTGCAACCGCTCGAAAAGAGCTAGGAGTTCCAACGGTTTTTAATCTCTTGGGACCACTAGCTAACCCAGCCAGAACTAAAGCTTTTGCAATTGGAGTAGCTAGGCAAGACAAGATGGAGACCGTCGCAAGGGTTTTGGCGGATCGCGATTGCGAGGGTTTTGTTATTCGAAGCGATGATGGCTTGGATGAAATTTCACTATCAACTACCTCAACCGTTTTCATCGTGAGCAAAGGCGAGGTTCGTCGAGAGATGTTTGATCCCCTAAACCTAGGACTAGAGCGCGTGCCGCTTTCTGAACTGCGCGGCGGCGATGCCAATCAGAATGCTGCGATAACAAATCAAGTTTTTTCCGGGGAAAGATCGCCCTATCGAGAGGCGATTTTAATTAACGCAGCGGTCGGTATTGCCGCCTTTAAAGGAGATTTCGCCTTAGGAGTGGAACAGCAATTCGCCAATGGATATGTATATGCAAAACAAGCGGTGGATAGCGGTAATGCAGCAGCTCTAGTAACAGAGTGGGCCAAAGTTTCCCATCAATTGGCAAACGCCTCTTTGTAACGATGACTTTCTGCAACTTCCTTGTTTCGCTCTAGCTCGAATCTGGCGGCTCCAGAGCCCAGTATTGGCAAGCTCCATTCTCCATCTATCTCTACCAATCTCACGCCATCTTGATTCAAATAACGCAGCACCACTTCAACCTCTTCATGGTGACAAGCCGGCAAAATTTCACCATTGTCAACGACAACCTCTGCGGTCAACTTGAGAGCTTCCAAAACATCTTTGTAGTTCGAAGATGTTGCCTTAGCTGTGCCAGACAAACGTCCATGGCGAACGAGAATTAATTCCCACTCCTGTGGAGCGCAAGGATAAGCCGCAATCAATTGGGGGATACGGGTTAGGGATCTGATCCTTTGTCCGCGAGCACTACCTCTTATAAATGCACTGAGCCTGTTTCTTGTCTCTGCTGCTTCTTCAAAACGTTCTTGAGCTGCCAGATTTATCATTTTGGTGTTAATTGATTCAAGAATCGTCGTAGCGTCATGCAAAAGCGCCATTTTCGTAGATAGAACATGGGTTGAATATGAATCCACAGATTCTTTTCCGATACATGGTGCACCACAGCGACCCATATCGAACAGCGCACACGGGCTTGCGCTCTTCATGCTTTGCAGGGTGATGCGCGGTTTGCATTGTCGAATCTGAGTTACTTCGTAAATCGCTTCAATCGCGCGCGCTGCTTCATCTCTGCCGTTGAAAGGTCCGCACCACCCAACGTCATCACTGAGTCCACCATGACCTCTGACCGATACCAATCGCGGGAAACTCTCTTCAGTTAGCTTTATCCAAACAGCCTTCTCTTGGAACTTGGATCTTCGATTGAATCTAGGCTGCTTCTCAGCAATCATTCTTAGCTCGCGAACCTCGGCTTCGATGATTGTTGGGGTTTGGATGAAATCCAAATGATGCGCAATTGCAATCATGTCGTGAATTCGTTTTCGAGTTTCGGCGGCCGTGAAGTAACTCCTCACTCTATTTCGTAGGTTTCTTGTTGTGCCGATGTACAGCGCAGTGCCTGCTTCATCCCGAAAGATGTAAACACCGGGTGTATTGGGGAGCCCTTCTGCAAAATA
>CAZIAI010000002.1:0-5149 GCA_964536895.1 uncultured Clavibacter sp. | reverse complement strand
CTTCATCCCGAAAGATGTAAACACCGGGTGTATTGGGGAGCCCTTCTGCAAAATAGCGTTTGCGACGTTGCGCCTCAGTGATGCGATTAGTGAAGCTCTTCAAATTCTCCAAAGTGGTAACGCCGTGAGATCCCAATCGATCTAAGATCCCGTGGAAGACATCAACTGTGGCCCGCGCATCAGATAGTGCTCGGTGATCAGGGTTGGTGGTGGCGCCAAAAAACTGCGCCAAGGTTGACAATTTGCAGTTTGGAGATTCATCCCGCGTCACAACATAACGGGCGATTTTTGCGGTATCTATAACTTGGAAATTTGGCCATGCCACATGGCATTTTGCGGCGGCCGCCTTTAGAAATCCGATATCAAAAGGTGCGTTATGTGCCACCAAAACTGTGTCCGATGCTGAACCGGCAAATTCGAGAAAGGAGAACAGCGCTTCTCCTATTTTTGGTGCGGCAACAACCATTGCATCAGTAATTCCCGTCAAGACAGTTATGAACGGTGGAATTTCACTCTCTGGATTAACCAGAGTTTGAAACTCGCCGATTACCTCTCCGGATTTAACCTTAACAGCGCCGATTTCAGTGATTGCGGCCGCGGAATGGGATCCACCAGTCGTTTCAAGATCAACTACAACAAAAGTGGTGTCAATCAGGGCAGCACTAACCTCATCTAAAGATGGCTGCCATGAATTTTTCACGAAGCCAATCTAGGGCTGATGAATGACATTTACCCCATATCTCTTTACTGTTGGTTTGTGAGTTTAGAGGGAGCGCCAGAAGGCTGGCTTGAGGATTATCGAGCCGTTGGACGAGGACCAAACTCGCGTACCGGCGTTCTTCTAGTACATGGTTTCACGGGGACACCAGCCTCTATGCGTCCTTGGGCAAAGCACTTGAATGATTTGGGTTATCGCGTATCGGTTCCATTAATGCCAGGGCACGGAACTAAGTGGCAGGATTTGAATCAGACCTCTTGGCCCGAGTGGCCTGCAAAGTTGCAATCTGAACTAGATCACCTCTTTGCCAGCTGTGACAAAGTTTTTATCTGCGCTCTTTCAATGGGAGGAGCGAACACTCTTTTTGTAGCTGCGGAGAATCAGAAACGCTTATCAGGTTTGATACTTGTGAACCCAATGATTCATATTCCTGGATTGCGAATTAAGTTTGCTCCATTGATATCCCTCGTTCAGAAAAGCAGAGCATCGGTTGGGGATGACATAAAAAAACCTGGTGTTACCGAATGGGGTTACGATGCTTTGCCAATAAGAGGAGTTGCTCAACTCTACAAATTTTTGAAACTAGCCCGAAAGAAACTCTCCAGGATAAATCTGCCGATTCTTGTTTTTCATAGCGTAGAGGATCATGTGCTCCCAGTATCCAATACCGAGATAATCCTGAATGAAATTAGTAGCCAAGACAAACAGAGGATTGAATTGGTAAACAGTTACCATGTAGCAACCTTGGACTATGACGCCGAGATAATTTTTGAGAACACCAGACTTTTCATAGAGGAGCGAAGCAAGTAATGACTAACCCATTTTTCTCCAGGTCTACTCTGGAGTACGAGCTTCCTCCTTTTGCCGAAATTACCGAAGATCATTATCTAGAAGCCTTTTACCAAGGTGTTGCCGAACAACAAAATGAGGTAGCTGAGATTCTGAGTCAATCAGAGGTAACTTTTGAAAACACCATAATTGCTCTGGAATCAAGTGGTCAAACCCTAGGACGCATGCTAAATGTTTTTTACAACAAATCATCAAGTGATACCAACGATGCAATTGATGAAATTGAAGCTGAGATTGCGCCGAAGTTAGCGGCGCATTCCGATTCAATAAGGCTAAACCCTTCTCTGTTTGCAAGGATAGAAGTTCTTCGGACTCAGAGTTTGAACTTAGATCCCGAGCAACACTGGCTGTTAGAGCGATATTACAAAGACTTCCTTCAGGCAGGAGCGGCCTTAGATGAAAGGCAACGGGAGCGAGTCAAAGAGATAAACGAGGAACTATCCTCGCTTGAAACCTTGTTTGGTAAGAAACTGCTGGCTGACACCAATGATCTTGCGCTCTTTGTGGACAGTGAGGAACTCCTAATTGGATTGTCGGCAAATCAAATTGCAGGATGTAAGGCTGCGGCCGAAGCCAGGGGTCACTCCGAAAAGTGGATGATTGGAATGGTTAATTTCACAGGCCATCCATTCTTGAGCAATCTTGAGAATAGAGAGCTGCGATCTGCCATTATGCAAAATTCGATGACCAAAGGTGCGCGCGGAAATCAAAATGACACCCGCGAAACTCTGGTAAAGATGGCAAAGTTGAGAGCGGAACGAGCTGAACTTTTCGGATTGCAATCGCATGCCCAGTACGTACTTCGTGAACAGACAGCAGGAGAGCCGAAGCGTGTGCATGAAATGTTGCGAAAGATTGCTCCGGCAGCGGTTGCTAATGCTCGGGCGGAAGCTATCGAGATAGAGAAAATAATTGATTCAAAAGATTCTCACGCACTTGAATCTTGGGACTGGGATTTTTACACCGAACAGGTAAGAGCCGAGAAGTACGAATTGGATACATCGGCGATGAAGCCTTACTTTGAGTTGGAGCGAGTCTTAATCGATGGCGTGTTTTTTGCAGCTGAAAAACTTTATGGATTGCGCTTCAAAGAGCGAAACGATCTCGTTACCTATCACCCCGAAGCCAGGGCTTTTGAGGTTTTTAATGAGGATGGCTCGGCGGTAGGGCTCTATATAGGAGATTTCTATACTCGTGACTCTAAGCGAGGCGGGGCCTGGATGAATTCCTTGGTAGATCAAAATCATCTCTTGGGGCAAAAACCCGTCGTTGTTAACAACATGAATATTCCAAAGCCACCAAAAGGTCAGCCCACTTTGTTGACCTACGATGAAACCACAACCTTGTTTCATGAGTTTGGCCATGCGATACACGGATTGCTATCAGATGTCACATTCCCAAGATTCTCGGGGACTAGCGTTCAAAGAGATTTCGTGGAGTTTCCCTCCCAGGTAAATGAAATGTGGATTCTTTGGCCAGAAGTAGTTGATAACTATGCACGACATCATGAAACTGGTGAGAGATTGCCGCAACTTTGGATTGATAAATTACATGAGTCATCTGCCTTTAATGAAGGTTATGCAACGACCAGTTACCTGGCGGCAGCGGTTTTGGATTTGGCGTGGCATTCGATTTCCGCTTCGGAAGAGATTGATGATGTTGCTGCTTTCGAAGCAAAAGCGTTAGCTGACTATGGTCTGGACTTTTCGCCAGTTCCAACTCGATACCGCTCGACTTATTTTTCTCACATTTTCGCCGGAGGTTATTCCGCTGGATATTACGGATATATCTGGAGTGAGGTTTTGGATGCCGACACTGTTGAATGGTTTAAAAGCAATGGTGGGCTTACCCGCGCGAATGGCGATCACTTCAGGAAAACGCTGATGAGTCGTGGTGGCTCCCTTGACTCCATGCAAATGTTCCGTAACTTTAGGGGAAGAGATGCTGACATTGAACCTTTGCTGCGCCGACGCGGACTAAAGAAGTAGTTACGATGCTAGAGGCAATCTTCCTAGGCATCATTCAGGGCTTAACGGAGTTTCTCCCCATTTCATCAAGCGCCCATGTTCGTATCGCTGGCGAGTTTCTCCCAACTGCTAGTGATCCTGGAGCGACTTTCACAGCCATAATGCAAATTGGCACTGAAATCGCGGTCCTAATTTATTTCCGGCGCGATATCGCAAGGATCCTAAAGGGTTGTTTAAGGTACGTATTCCGCAGGTCATCAATCACTGGCACCCAAGAGCACAAGGATGCTCGACTAGGAGCGTTGATAGTTGTTGGATCTCTGCCAATCTTCGTTTTTGGCTTTCTTGGGCAGAGCTACATCAGAGATAACTTTAGATCTCTATGGTTGATTAGTTTTACATTAATCTTTTTCGGATTATTGCTGGGTTTGCTGGACTTTTATGGTCGCAAAGCAAAGGATTTAGAAGAATTGAGTACCCGTGATGGACTTTGGTATGGCTTGGCCCAGTCGCTAGCTCTCATTCCCGGTGTTTCACGTTCTGGCGCCACAATTGCTATGGGGAGGGCTTTGGGTTACAGGCGAGAGGCTGCTCTGCGGTATTCATTTCTCTTAGCAATCCCTGCGGTACTGGGCAGCGGTACCTATGAACTACTCAACTCTTTTGGCGAACCCACTAATACTTTTGGAGTTGTAGAAACCTTTATCGCAACGGTAACAGCCTTTGTGGTGGGTTATGCAGTAATCGCTTGGTTGATGAAGTTTGTTCAAACAAGGAGCTTCATGCCTTTTGTGGTTTATCGAGTGACCTTAGGTTTGGTAATAATTGTTTTATTAATGACTGGATCTATTTCCGCTTAGTTTCAATATCTACAGAAGCAGGAATCTCACAAGGGGCACCATCGCAACAATTAGTTTTCATATGACAGTTAGGGCATAACCACCTGGTCGCGACTGGGTCGTAGGGCAAATGGCAGAAGTCACATGGCATCTGATTATTTGCACCCATGATGTCTCCTTTATTTCTCAGGAAAGCCTTTTTAAAGGGATTGTTGAGGCGATGTTAGCCAAAGTTTTCTTCGAATCAGCTGATTGACCTGTCGATGGGGTGAAATTTGGACCGCCTGAGATATTGTTAAAGCGTGAGTGCAATGGGCGACGGCGCAAAGAGAGTCTTGATTGTTGGTGGGGGAGCATCAGGTCTCCTGGTCGCAACCAATATCGCTCGAAAAGCCAGAGCTCAAATGGAGGTAGTAATTGCTGAACCGAGACAAATCTTGGGTCAAGGGATTGCCTACAGCACCGCAGATGAATCACATCTACTCAACGTTCCTTCGGGCAGGATGTCGGCACTTATGGATGATTCCCACAGTTTTAGTAACTGGACTGGCATTGATACTAATGAATTTGCTCCCCGCAAGGTTTATGCAAATTATCTTCTAGAGATCTTCACACAATCAGTTGCGCAGAATGATTTGGTGAAAGTTTCACATCTCAAGCAGAGAGTTACTTCATTAAAGAGGACCGGAAAAGGTTTTGACGCGAGCTTTGGAGACCAACCCGCCCAAGGTTTTGATGTGGTGGTCCTAGCGGTCGGACACGGGAAGGCGATAGAG
>CAZIAI010000001.1:130239-155969 GCA_964536895.1 uncultured Clavibacter sp. | reverse complement strand
GTTGGGCCTTCACCAACAATGTAACTGAGGGTATTAGATGACGGATTTCCTGTTTGTTGGGTAGCTAACAAGGAGACAGTACCGGTCATGCTCGGTGTGATAGTAAAAATCTTTGTGGTCTCGTCGGAAACAAAATCAAAGGCAAGTGTCTGGTCAAGACCTGCACCTTCAATCTTTATTCTGATGTTGCCATTGAACCGGCCATCTGTCGTGATGACAAATGGGATTGACTCTTGATTAACAAAGCCCGCAGAAGGTCCGGAAAACTGGAAGTCAGCTGCAAAGCTTGGCGATGGCTTAATCAACAGAACAACAAAAACTAACAAGGTTAAAATTGTTGAAACCACTAGCGATCTCTTGTAACTGGTTCTGCTCCGGTTCATTTCTTCTCCTCAGACATGATTTTTGAGGACAGGAAGATTTCATAATTCCCATCGCCGTATTGATCAGTGTTCTGGCATTGACCAAGCAACAATTCCTGCGACAAATCTTTAACTAGTCATTGACGACAATTTGTCTGAAATGACCGCCAATCGTGAGACACACAGATCTAGGCTTCTCCAACTCTGTCCAACAGCTATCCAGGAATAGATTGGAAAAAGATGTTCTATAGACAACTAGCAGAAGTGAGTGTTTACATCTCAGATTCTTATCATGATATGCAAGAAGTACTTCAAATGCTCTGTCTTAAGGCAATGTCTGGTCTTCAGGTAGATGCTCTCGTTTATGAAGAGCTGGACTCAGTCGGTCATTTAAGACCCAGTGCATCATTTGGAGTTGAGATCTCTGACAGTGCTGGCTTACAACCCTCATTCAATATCTCAGAGAGCACTCCATGCGCAGATGCCATAAAGGGAGGCAAAATCATCTGGCTGGAATCTCTGCCTAACTGGCCCAAGTCATATTCAGCGATGAAGTCGATAAATCTTCCCAAGTCATTTCGAACCATGATTTGTTGCCCCGTTGAAAGTAGAGGCTTGCCAATTGGGTGTATTTCTATTTTCTCAAACGACAAACTTGCACCAGATGAATCAATATCTCAATTCATAGAGGCACTTTCAATGATTATTTCCAATGCGGTAACAGCCACACGTCACAACGGGGCGAATCAAAGTGCAAGATTAAACCATCTGAATTCTCACTCAGATGATTCGATGCTGACCTTAAGAGAATATCAAGAGCCTTTGACGGAGAGACAGAATCTAATTCTCAAACTGATTTCCGAAGGGCGTACCAATGCTGCAATCGCAGATGTCCTGGGTTACTCCGAATCACTAATCAGACAGGAAACAATAAAGATCTATGCGAAGTTGGGCTGTTCCGGAAGGAATGAGGCTGCCCAAATCTTTCTAAAGAGCTTAACTAGTTCATTGAACTCAACAGCTGTTTGACATATAAATCAAGGTAAATCAATATGAATCAAAAAAAGGGGGGTGACCTTGGTGTCACCCGCCCCTTTGATTAGACCCTTTTCTTCTAGCAAGTCATAGGTATTAAATGGTTGGATAAATTAGGACTGTCACCTTTCTATCAAACTCATTCACCACTCCATCTTTGGAGTCAGACAGATACTCACCCATGTGTTCCGTAGTGATTACTGATTTAGCAACCCCGAGTGCGGTCAAACTCTTTTGCAGGTAGGCCGCTGCGGCATTAGCGCGACGCTCTGATAAGGATAGGTTTGTATCAATACCGCCTGACCTATCTGTCATGCCAACCAAATACGCGCTAGTCAGATTGCTCTCGGCCATCTCTTGAGCCATCAATCTAATAGCCTGTTTGGCTTTTGGCATTAGTTTGGCGGATCCAGCAGCAAAGTGCACATGTCCAATATCGATTGGTCCTTGAAGCATTACTCGAACTGGGTCTGCCACATTCTCTTGATCTGGGCCAAAATAGACAACATCACCCACTGGAACATTTGCATTAATGAAGTAGCGATCGCCGTCTTGAATAACCGTCAGATTCTCCCCTGCTTCATTTTTGAGGGCAAAACCAGTGTCACCATTTGGCATTAAAACTGTGAAGTAATTTACAACCTGATAGACCACATTTGATCCATCTTTATAGGTGGGAACTTTGTCTCTCTCGATAGTTACAGTCATTCCAGTTGGAAATGGATACTCCGTCGCCTGAGCAGATGTAATTGACAGAGCAGCCAGAGCGCTGGCTGTCGCCAAAATTGTTTTCTTATACATTTGATTCCTCGTCTTCTAGAAGATGAATTTGTATTCTTCGAATACTCCAAAACCCTAGAACCTGCCATCAATCTAAAACACTGGCAAATGGTCAATTAATTATTGAGACCAGTCTTTGTATATTCAATATCAAAGTATGCGATTTTTTCCACATTATGTTCGCCCCATGATTACTAACAGCAACTCAGCACTTGTCATAGAAAACAATCCAATTGATCGCAAATTCATGCAGAACACATTAGAGTCTTGGAACTTGAATGTTCGCGCAGAAAGCGACACAAGCAAGGTACGCGACCATTTCGCGCTGAATGACTTCAAAGTTGTTTTGTTTCACTTAGCCCAAGATTTTATGAAATCACTTGATCTCCTGGGTTGGATGAGGCTACAAACCACAGGAGCACTGATTCCGTTGATCGATCAAGGCAGCCCTGTTACTGAGGAGATGTGCATCCGAGCCGGAGCTGATGAGGTCATAGGCAAACCTCTAGTTCAAAAACTCTTCATGCAGCGGGTCAATTATCAGCTGGATAAGCAGTCAGAGCGCAATTCACTGCTTGACGAGATTTATACCTGGGGGAATATGACACTTGATGTACCGCAATGCGAATTCCGAATTGGGGACAAAATTGTGCCTCTGACAAAAACAGAACTCTTGTTGACTCAGGCTTTCTTTGCAGAACCGGAAAGAGTTATCTCGCGTCCCGAGCTTCTCAACGTAATCAAAGTCAAGGATGGTATCGGATCTAGCCATTTAATTGACACTCACCTATCAAGGTTGCGCATCAAGATAAAGGAAAATGGCGGCGGAGATTTCATTTATTCCATCAGAGGCCTAGGTGTCAGATTCATCGCACCTTCCCATCTGGCAAGGAAGAGTTCCTGATCGACCCTCGATAAATAGAGAAAGGGCGATGCGGCTAGAACGCATCGCCCTTTATTGCTTTTGGCACTGTAGCTCAAAAGCAATCTTGAATTGGTTCTCTACTAGCTCCGAACTGTAATTGCGGTATGTTTTTTGGGCTGCGGGAGTTCTCGCTTTACATCAATCTCCAAAATCCCATTCTTCAACACAGCATCCAAAACCTTGTCATGTTCAGTTAATTGGAAACGCTGTTCAAAATTTCGGGCATGAATTCCGCGCTGAAGATATCCTTCCCGCTCCTCCTTACTCTCTTTGCTGGTTTGCCCCTTAACTACCAGCGTTTCATCTTGCAGTTCAACCTTGATGTCATCGCGATTAAAACCTGCAACCGCCAACTCAATTCTAAAGTGGTTGTCGTCTATTTTTTTGATGTTTGAGGCCGGGTACTCGTGGAAACCATCAAACCCATCCTCCCATTTTTCAACTAGACGATTAAACATGTCATCGAAGCCGACCATCCATTTTTCACCATCTTGCAAAATGGAAGATAGCGGAGAGCGAAATTTGCTCTCACGTCTCATTAAGTCCGCCATGTATCTCTCCTAATCTCATCATCGGGATCTTTGAGTATTGCTGTGGCGCGAGATGGCGTGGATAGACACGTCATCTCGCTATACCTACTCAGATGAAGATTCGCGCTATAAAACTATCCAGCACGAACCCAACTCGACACGGACGCCACAGCTGTCGAATCCGTCCGATCTATTTCAACCTGCAGGATCCCTTGCTGCAGATTGGTATCAACCACACGATCATTCTTTCCCAGCTGATAGCTACGTCGAAAGCCGCGTGCGCTGATTCCTCTTTGTAGGTAATTCCGATTTTCTCGATTGGAATCATCGTTTTGTGAAGCAGTAATCACTAGGAAGCCATTTTCAATCAGGACTTGTGGCGATTTCTCAGAGAAACCCCGCAGGTCCAATTCGATAGAAAAGTGGAACGGGTCAAGAGCCCGAATCCGAGCTGCGGGATAATTGTTGAATCCATCAAACTCAATTAATGAGCCATCCGGCATCTCTTCAAAGACTCTGTCGAAACCAACTAACCAGTCCTCACCCTCCATCAAAATGGATACGAGAGGGGTACGCAGATAACTCTGTGACTTAACCACGTAGATCACTGTTTCCCCCTCTCGTACGGAGGAATACTCGCAGTGTTTGAAAGGGATTAAATCCCGGTTATCTCCCGGAGTTATCGCACCTTAATCGCGTTGCAGAACTAGATGATGGATAGAGCTTTAAGTTTTGCCTCGAGATCAATATCTGATGGTTCCGTTAGGTGAGTTCCATCTGAGAAAACAATTACTGGAATAGATCTAGCTCCGCCATTAATCTCGATTACTTTTTCTGCAGCAGTAGGATCAGCTTCTACATCAATTAACTCATACTGCACATTTAAGGAATCAAGTAAACGCTTTGAGCGACGGCAATCTCCGCACCAGTCTGCGCTGTACATAGTTATTTGCTTGCTCATTTTGTGCTCCCGATTCTCTAGAGATCCATTAGGTGTTCAAGGCCAAAAGTAAGACCTGGACGATTAACAACTTCTCTAATCGCCAAAAGTACACCTGGCATAAAGCCAGTTCTATCAATTGAATCGTGGCGGATAGATAGCGTCTCTCCCTGATCCCCCAACAAAACTTCTTGATGCGCCACTAAGCCCCTTAATCGAACTGAGTGCACAGGAACATCTCCAACTTTGGCGCCTCGAGCACCTTCTAGTGAAGTCGAGGTCTTATCTGGCATAGGAGGACGCTTTGCATCTTTTCTTGCCTGCGTGATTAATTCCGCTGTTCTGGATGCAGTCCCCGACGGCGCATCTGCTTTTTCTGGATGATGAAGTTCAACAATCTCTACTGACTCGAAATACTGCGCAGCTTTTGCTGCAAATTGCATCATTAGTACCGCTCCCAGCCCGAAATTGGGTGCTATCACAGCTCCAACGCCCGGGTTTGCTGAAAGCCAATCCTTAACTTGTTGCAAGCGTTTATCATCAAAACCTGTGGTGCCAACTACTACATGAATAGAATTCTTAAGCGCAAATTCAAGATTGTTCATCACAGAATCTGGATGGGTAAAATCAACAACAACCTGTGCTCCACTCTTGACCAATGCATCTAATGAATCATTTTGATCAAGCTCAGCTACTAAATCTAGATCGGTAGCCGACTTAATAGCTTTTACGCTTTCAGAGCCCATGCGTCCTTTGGAGCCGAGAACCGCCACCTTGATTGCCATGTTAAGAATCTCTTCCTTTGCTTTTGTTCTGTGCTCTTTACTTCAATGCTCGTTCGAAGATAGAGCGCTTGGAGAATGGTCCCACAACCGCAAGCGTAGGCGTCGAGTGCAAAATTTCATCGGCTAAGGCTCTGATGTCGGCTGAAGAAACATCAGCTACCGCCTTGAGAATTTGGTCAAAGGTCATAATCTGCCCGTATACCAACTCACTTTTTCCGATTCGGCTCATACGCGATCCGGTGTCCTCTTGGCTCAGAACCAAAGTTCCTCGCACCGCTCCCTTTGCCCGCTCTAGCTCCTCATGCGTCAATCCATTTCCTGCAACATCATGAAGTACTTCTCGGATTATTGAAACCACCTCGGTAGCTTTGCTGGGATTGCATCCCGCATAAAAACCAATAAATCCACTGCCAGCAAATTGTTGGGCGTATGAGTAAACCGAGTATGCCAATCCGCGTTTTTCACGAATTTCTTGAAACAAGCGAGAAGACATTCCGCCACCTAGTGCAGCAGAAAGAACTCCCATTGCAAACCGGCGTTCATCATCACGCGCCACCCCTGGCATTCCTAGGAATAGGTGGGCCTGTTCCGTCTTGCGATTCATCAATCCAATGCTTTGCTTTTGCGCACGGCGCACGGTGGAGTTAGAGCGAAGATTAAAGTCACTCTTCGATTTATCTAGAAAACCATCTCGAGACATTGCAACAATAACCTGATCTACGACCTTTTGATGCTTGATGTTTCCTGCGACCGCAACAACTATGTCGTTTGGTAGATAGCGCTTTTTGTAATAGTTGAATATGGCATTTCTGGATAAAGACTTGATGGAATCTACTGAACCTAGTATCGGACGACCCAACGGGGTGTCTCCATAGAAAGTTTCGCCGAATAATTCATGAACTAAATCTGAAGGATCATCATCGCGCATTGAGATTTCTTCGAGCACTACTTTGCGCTCGGCCTCCACATCCTCTGGTCTACCAACTGATGAGGTTATGAGATCTGAAATCACATCAATTGCCATAGGCAGATCTGTGTCAATTACTCGAGCATAAAAACAGGTGTACTCCTTGGAGGTGAACGCATTCATTTCTCCGCCAACGGCTTCAATGGATGAAGAAATATCTAAAGCGCTACGAGTTTTTGTGCCTTTAAATAAGAGATGTTCCAAAAAATGTGATGCTCCGGCGACTTTGATTCCTTCATCACGGGAGCCAACGTTTACCCAAATGCCATATGCGGCAGATCTAACTCCGGGAATTTCTTCGGTGACAATACGCAGACCGCTCGGGAGAACGGTTCTGCGTACAGTCATAACCTAATTACTTACTCTTCAGACGAGGCTGCTTGGGCGCCATCTTCGAGAACTGGGACCAAGGAGAGCTTGCCCTTTGGATCAATCTCGCCAATTTCGACATGCACCTTGTCGCCAACCTTCATTACATCCTCAAGGTTCTCAATTCGCTTACCACCGTGCATCTTACGAATCTGAGAAACATGGAGTAATCCATCTTTGCCAGGAAGAAGATTTACGAATGCACCGAATGTGGCGAGCTTTACAACGGTTCCGTTATAGCGCTCTCCTACCTCAGGAAGCTTAGGATCTGCGATTCCAAGAATTTGTGCTTTTGCGGCATCTGCTGCGGTGCCGTTAGTTGCTCCGATGAAGATTGTTCCATCATCTTCAATAGAGATTTCCGCTCCAGTTTCTTCTTGAATCTGATTGATTACCTTGCCCTTAGGGCCGATAACTGCACCGATTTGATCTACTGGAATCTTGATAGAAATGATGCGTGGTGCCAAAGGATTCATTTCATCAGGACGATCAATGGCTTCATTCATTACGTTGAGAATCGCAAGGCGAGCCTCTTTTGCTTGAAGAAGTGCAGCCGAAAGTACGCTAGCTGGAATTCCATCTAGTTTGGTATCAAGTTGTAGTGCGGTTACGAAATCCTTTGTTCCGGCAACTTTGAAATCCATATCGCCGAATGCATCTTCTGCACCAAGGATGTCAGTTAGCGCGACATACTCTGTCTTTCCATCAATTTCATCTGAAATCAGACCCATTGCGATTCCAGCAACCGGCGCCTTTAGAGGAACACCTGCGTTGAGAAGTGAAAGAGTTGAGGCACATACAGAGCCCATTGATGTTGAGCCATTTGAACCCAAGGCTTCTGAGACCTGGCGGATTGCATATGGGAACTCTTCGCGGGCTGGAAGAACAGGAAGCAATGCACGCTCAGCCAGCGCACCGTGGCCAATTTCGCGGCGCTTTGGTGATCCCACTCGACCTGTTTCACCGGTTGAGTAAGGCGGGAAGTTGTAGTTGTGCATGTAACGCTTGTGATCTTCTGGATTCAGAGTGTCGAGTTGTTGCTCCATCTTGAGCATATTCAAGGTGGTGATACCCAGAATCTGGGTTTCGCCACGTTCGAACAAAGCGGAACCATGTACGCGAGGGACTACTTCAACTTCAGCAGTTAGAGCGCGAATATCACGCAAACCGCGACCATCGATACGAATCTTGTCACGCAAAACTCTTTGACGAACCAATTTCTTTGTTAAAGAGCGGAAGGCAGCTGAGATTTCTTTCTCTCGACCTTCGAATGAAGCAGCCAATGACTCAGTTGTGGCAGCTGAAATACGATCAATTTCAGTTTCCCGCTCTTGCTTACCTGAAATGGTTAAAGCTTTAGCAAGATCTGCCTTTGCTGATTTCTCAACCGCTTCAAAGACATCTGCTTGGTAATCAAGGAATACTGGGAACTCTGCAGTTGGCTTTGCAGCTACCTTTGCAAGCTCTAGTTGTGCTTCGCAAAGAATGCGAATAAATGGCTTTGCCGCCTCGAGTCCTTGACCGACAATCTCTTCAGTTGGGGCTGAAGCACCAGCACCGATTAGACCAATTGTCTTAACGGTTGCTTCTGCTTCGACCATCATGATTGCAACATCGTTGCCAGCGATTCGACCCGCTACAACCATGTCAAACACTGCTCGCTCAAGATCGCTGTGATTTGGGAATGCCACCCATTGTCCGTCGATTAGCGCTACTCGCACTCCACCGATTGGACCTGAAAACGGCAAACCAGCCAATTGTGTAGACATAGAAGCTGCATTGATTGCGACTACGTCATACATGTGATCAGGATTTAGTGCCATTACAGTCACGACGATTTGAACTTCGTTACGAAGTCCCTTTATGAAAGATGGACGTAGTGGACGATCAATTAGACGGCAGGTAAGAATCGCATCTTCAGATGGACGTCCTTCGCGACGGAAGAATGAACCCGGAATCTTTCCTACTGAGTACATACGCTCTTCTACATCCACTGTGAGTGGGAAGAAGTCGAATTGATCACGCGGTGACTTTGAAGCGGTAGTCGCAGAAAGCAACATCGACTCATCATCTAGATATACGACAGCTGTTCCAGCCGCCTGTCGCGCTAGGCGACCTGTTTCAAAACGAATCTCTCGTTTTCCAAATTTTCCGTTATCAATTGTTGCAACGGCAGACTTAACCTCTTGACCCTCCATGGGTCTCTCCTATTCTCTAGCCCAGCGCACCTCTAGAGAATGGATCTTCGATCGAAGCCAACGGCGTTCTTGTAAAAATCCGTAAGCCACCACCGAGGACCAATCATCCGGTGTTGCGCTGGTTTGTTTTGTTTAGTTATACAAACTATCGGCGGATGCCGAGCTTGTCGATAATCGCGCGGTAACGAGCGATATCTGTCTTGGCAAGGTACTGCAGAATTCTGCGACGACGGCCTACGAGCAACAAAAGGCCACGACGGTTGTGGTGATCATGCTTGTTGGTTTGTAGGTGTTCAGTAACTTGTTCAATTCTCTTGGAGAGAAGCGCGACTTGGGCTTCTGGGCTACCTGTGTCAGATGCTGAGGCGCCAAACTTTGCAATGATTTCTTTTTTCTCGGCAGGTGTTAATGCCATGGTCTAACTTCCTTTACATCTTTCACGAGGGCTCTCGGTCTTGTACACGAGGGCACGCTTTCTCGTTTGAGGGTGAAAATCTACCAGCGGGTCTCACATATTAGAAATCGGGGTGAAATCACGCCTGAGAATGCGTCAATTTCCTGGCTTCATCACAATCAATTTTCATCTGTTTTAGAAGCGGCTCTAGGCCATCAAATTTGATTGTGTCTCGAAGTCGCCAACCAAACTCCACAGTCGCTTCTTTGTCATACAAATCTAAGTCATCTCTATCAAGGGCATAGGCCTCAACTTGTCGGCCACGCACTCCTTCAAATGTTGGATTAGTACCGATTGAAATTGCAGCAGGCCATTTCTGCCCCTCGACACTTAACCATCCTGCGTAGACACCATCGGAGGGAATAGTTGCTTCTGAAGTTAATCCGATGTTGGCAGTTGGATAACCAATTGTTCTTCCGCGTTTTTCGCCATGAACAACCGGTCCAACTAATTGATGTGGTCTGGTAAGAAGTTGGTTGGCAACTTCGAGGTTTCCTGAGCGAATCGCCTCTCTGATTCTGGTTGAAGAAACAGTAGAGCCAGAAAAAGTAAGAAGTGGCATACCAATAGTTTTGAATTTGCCGTTGCTCTTCAAGTACTCAACATTTCCAGCTGCCTTGGATCCAAATGTGAAATTTTCACCCACCACAACAACTGCTGGATCAAATATTGGCAACAACACCTGATCGATGAACTCTTGTGGTGACAGCCGGGAAAATTCCGCGGTGAATTTCAATACAGCGACACTGGATGCTCCATGCTTGGAAAGAAAGTGAACTCGATTTCTTAAAGTAAGCAGTCGGGATGGAGTTCTGTCTGGAGCAAAAACAGATGTTGGATGTGGATCAAAAGTCAACGCTACAACAGGCTCCGAATCACCCGCTGCTTCTTGAATAATCTTTTGGTGTCCCATGTGCACGCCATCAAAGATTCCAATAGCTAATGCGGCACCGCTAGTTGGGTTGCCATGCCAGGTTATGTCAGGAATAAATCTCATCCTCTATATTCTTTCATGAAACAAAAACCGCTATAGGTTGGGCGCCATAATCACGATTCTCGATGATTGCTGCAACCTCGCCATCAGGGGAAATCGCAACACCCACACCATCAAAATCAGACTTCACTAGTGCTCTGCCGTACTTGAGCTCTGCAAGCTCTTCAAACTTCAAAATCCGCGCCGGCATCAAACCTTGCAACGCTTGAGCCAAAGGCAGCACTGCAGGGCTTTCAAGTGGTGTTGCTGCGCTTAGATCAAAGGGGGCAACCAGAGTTCGTCGCAACGCAATCAAATGTCCTCCAACCCCAAGAAGTTCGCCTAAATCCCGGGCAATGGAGCGAATATATGTTCCGGCAGAACAATCAACTTCGATATCAATATCAATAGAGTCATTGTTGCGGCGAATTTCTAGGATAGATATCTTTGAAATCTCAACTTGGCGGGCAGGAATTTCTACCTCTTTCCCTTCTCGCACCAAATCATATGCACGCTTACCGCCAATTTTTATTGCAGAGACTTTGCTTGGAACCTGCATGATGGTTCCGACTTGATTACCTAGCGCATCTTGAATCGACTTGTCTGTGACATGTGAGATGTCGTGACTGCTCAACAACTCTCCTTCTTTGTCATCAGTAGATGTGCTTTGTCCTAGTCGAATCGTTGCGAGGTATGATTTTTTGCCCTCAGTTATGTACTGCAAAAACTTAGTTGCAGTATTAATTCCCAGAACCAAGACTCCAGTCGCCATGGGATCAAGAGTTCCTGCATGACCAACTCTTTTTGTTCCAAGAGTTCTTCTTAGTTTGCCCACAACATCATGGCTGGTAATGCCAGAAGGTTTATCAACTATGACAAACCCGTTTAAGCTGTTCATTCCGTTTCGCGCACACGTGGTGTTTTGTAGGGATCTGTTCCACTTATTGGTGAGGCGGTATCCCGCAGATGCGCAATCTCTTCATCATGCTTACGCACCTGATCTAGTAAGTCTTCAAAGTTCTTAGCGGTTTCCGATAAAGCGTCGGCAAAGAAGGTTAGTGAGGGGGTAATTCTGGTCTTCAACTCTCGACCAACTTCTGTGCGCAACAAACCTTTGGCGCTTTCCAGCGCTTTTGCGGTGTTTTCTCTGGCTTCATCATCGCCCAGTACGGTGTAGAAAATAGAGGCCTGTTGTAGATCCCCTGTAACGCGCACATCGGTAATGGTTATGAATCCCAAACGGGGATCCTTAACCTTTGATTCGAGGGCAGATGCCACCACAACTTTGATGCGATCTGCCACCTTTGCGGCGCGATGAGAGTTGCCCATGATTTATGCCCGCTTCTTCTCCCGCATTTCAAATACTTCAAAGACATCTCCAAGCTGGATGTCCTTAAATGAGCCTACGCCGATTCCACACTCGAAGCCCTCACGGACTTCAGTCGCATCATCTTTGAAGCGCTTTAGTGACTCAACGGTGAGGTTGTCGCCAATCACGACGCCATCACGTAGCACTCGAACCTTGGCATTTCGTTTGATGACGCCGGTTGAAACCATTGAACCAGCGATGAGTCCAAACTTGCTGGACTTGAAGATTTCACGGACTTCAGCGGTTCCGATCGTAACCTCTTCATACTCTGGCTTGAGAAGTCCTTTGAGAGCGGCTTCAATCTCTTCGATTGCTTTGTAGATGACAGAGTAGAACCGAATCTCTACACCCTCTTCATCTGCAAAGATTGCAGTATGTGCTTCTGGTTTAACATTGAAACCTACGATTACTGCACCAGATGCTGATGCCAGAGTTACATCGCTCTTGGTTATTGCACCAACACCACGATGAATAACTCTTAGATCAACTTCAGTTCCAACATCTAGTTGAATCAATGCATCTTCCAAAGCTTCGACTGAACCGCTGACGTCACCCTTGAGAATCAAGTTAAGTGTTGTGACCTTTGATTTCTCTAGGAAGTCTTCAAGAGAAACCTTCTTGCGGGCCTTAGCTAATGCAGCATGTCGCTCGCCTGCCTGACGTTTTTCGGCGATCTGACGTGCGGTGCGATCATCTGGAGCCACAATGAAACTGTCGCCAGCGCTTGGAACTGAGGTGAATCCCAATACCTGAACGGGACGTGAGGGGCCAGCCACATCTACCGCATGGCCGAACTCATCCATCATCGCTCTAACGCGACCAAATGCACTTCCAGCAACAATCGCATCTCCCACACTTAGGGTTCCGCGTTGAACTAGAACTGTAGCTACTGGTCCGCGACCGCGGTCAAGATGCGCCTCGATTGCAACACCACGTGCATCATCTTCATGAATCGCACGTAGATCGATGGCGGCATCTGCGGTTAGCAGAATTGCCTCAATCAAGTTATCGATTCCAATTCCCTTAACAGCAGATACATCAACAAACAAAGTATCTCCGCCGTACTCCTCGGCAATTAGGTTGTATTCCGTTAATTGCTGACGAATCTTTGCTGGATTGGATCCCTCTTTATCAACCTTATTTACCGCAACAACGATAGGAACATTGGCGGCTTGAGCATGGTTAAGCGCTTCAATTGTTTGTGGCATTACTCCATCATCTGCAGCAACCACCAGAACAGCTATATCAGTTACTTTGGCGCCTCGGGCACGCATCGCGGTGAAAGCTTCGTGACCTGGAGTATCAATAAAGGTAATCGCTCGATTTACCCCGTTGTGATCATGATGAATCTGATAAGCACCAATGTGCTGAGTGATTCCACCAGCTTCACCTTTAACAACCTCTGTTTGACGAATTGCATCGAGCAAACGAGTTTTACCGTGGTCAACGTGACCCATGACAGTAACAACTGGCGGCCTTAGGCTTAGGGAATCTGGATCTACATCTGACAACTCTTGTTCGAGATTGATATCAAACTCTTCCAGAATTTCACGGTCTTCATCCTCTGGTGAAACAACAGTTATCTTGTAACCGAATTCCCCACCCAATACATGAAGAGTGTCTTCATCTACCGACTGGGTAGCGGTAACCATTTCACCAAGATGAAATAGCACTGAAACCAATGCTGCTGGATCTGCGCCAATCTTCTCGGCAAAGTCAGCAAGTGATGCACCTCTGCGTAGTCGAATCGGTGTATTTCCATCACCGCGTGGGACAACTGCACCACCAATTGTTGGCGCTTGCATATTGTCGATTTCTTCACGACGGGTCTTCTTACTCTTGTAATTCTTTTTCTTTCCGCCACCTTTTCCAAATGCACCGCCGGCACCCGGTCTTGCACCTGGTCTACCTGAAGCGAAACCGCCTCCACCTTGTCCAGGTTTTGCTGGACCACCCGGCCTTGCACCGGGAGCACCTTGAGTGCGATACGGAGATGAAGAGGATGGTGCGCCACCAAATTTTCCGCCACCAGATTGCGGACGTGTTCCGCTGTCGGGACGTTGTGGGCGTGCTGCAAAACCGGGGCGAACAGATCCTGGACGTGGTCCAGCCATGTTTCCACCTTGCGGTCTTGGTGCTCCGGGTCTTCCTGAATCAGGTCTTGGTGCTCCAGGTCTTGGTGCTCCAGGTCTTGGTGCACCAGGTCTTCCTGAATCAGGTCTTGGCGCTCCGGGACCTTGTGGACGTGGTCCACCACTTCCAAATGGATTATTACCTGGACGTGCGGCAGGACGTGGAGGTCGTGGGACACCAGCTGGCAATCCAGGAGTTCCAAATGGATTGTTGCCTGGGCGATTTGCTGCAGGAGGATTTACTGGTTTTGGAATATCTGTTGGGCGAGGAGCTGAAACTGGTGGAAGGGTTGGAGAAATTGTTTGCTCAACTGTAGTTGGTGGCACAACTGGTGTTTGAGTTGGCGCTACCTCAGCAACTTCAGTTGCTGTCTTTTTTGCAGCGGCTTTTTTGGCAGGTGCCTTCTTAGCAGGCTTTGCTTCTTGCGCAGGTTTTTCTACTGGAGGGAACTTCTCAAGAAACTTTCTTACAACTGGAGGCTCAACAGTCGATGATGCGGAACGAACAAACTCGCCCATCTCTTGGAGCTTTGCAAGGACATCCTTGCTCTCCATGCCTAAATCTTTTGCTAACTCGTAAACGCGGACCTTTGCCACTTTTCTCCTTTTGTGGCCCCACGTTTACTTATTGAAAACGCGAAGCCTAAATTGACCTACTCATGATTGTTTGGTGCTCATTTGAGTGCCATTTGCTTTCGCTCCTGTGGGAGATTTGTGAGGGAAATCCTCACGCCGCAACAATACCCCTAGGGGTCCTATTTCACGAAACTTCAGGCTCTTGCGGTGCAGCGCCATCAGAGTGAATATCGATCCGCCAGCTGGTCAGACGTGCGGCCAATCGAGCATTTTGTCCATCTTTTCCAATGGCCAAGGAGAGCTGATAGTCAGGAACTACCACTTTGGCTGAGCGAGCATCGGCGTTAACCACTTCAACTTTAGAAACGCGCGCTGGTGCCAAGGCATTCCCCACGTACTCCGCTGGATCCTCTGACCAATCAACAATGTCAATCTTTTCGCCATTTAACTCATCCATAACAGCACGTGCACGTGCGCCCATGGGTCCGATCAAAGCGCCCTTAGGACTTACACCCGCTCTATGTGCGCGCACCGCAATCTTTGTTCGATGGCCGGCTTCGCGTGCCACTCCCATGATTTCAACAACTCGTTCTCTGATTTCTGGAACTTCTAGAGCAAAAAGTTGCTTAACCAAAGCGGGATGACTGCGAGATAACAGGACCTCAGGACCCTTTTGTCCTTGTTTAACATCGACTACAAAACATTTGATTCGATCGCCATGATTGTAGACCTCGCCTGGAACCTGCTCGTGCGGAGGGATTTTTCCTTCAACTCGACCTAAATCGATGTAAACCATTCGATGATCGCGGCCCTGTTGAATTACACCAGAAACGATGTCACCTACTGAGGCGCTGAACTCGCCGACAATCTCGAGATCTTTTGATTCTCTTAACTTCTCTTTGATTATCTTGCGCGCTGTAGAAGAGGCGATTCGACTAAAACCTTCAGGCTCATCAACCATCTCATCAATTTTTTCACCATCCGGACCGAAAACAGGAATTAGTATCTTTATTTCTCCGGTGATTCGATCGAGCTTTGCGTGCGCAAATGGTTTTGCGCCTTCCATCTCGTTGTAAGCGGTCTTAACCGCAATCTCAATTGCGGTAATCAGGCGATCAAGAGGAATATCGCGATCAAGTGTCAGGGCTTCTAAAACTTTCATATCTACATTCATAATTACTTCACTTCCTTGCGATTGAATTCAACTTCAATCTGAGCGCGGGAAAAATCACCAAAGTCAAAACTTGTGCTTTTGCCATTAATTTCAAGCTCAACTTGATCAGATGAACAAGTTGTAATTCGCCCAACAAACTTCTCCCCCTCTTTAGGCGTGACTTTTACGAGTCGTCCAATGTTCTTTTTCCAGTGACGGGGCAAGGTAAGGGGCCGGTCAATTCCCGGAGTGGTGACCTCTAAGGTAAAGGGCATCTCGCCCATTTGGCTATAGGTATCAAGAATTGCTGAGACCTCTTTTGAAACAACCGTAACCTCATCTAGCGAGGGGTTGCGCTCTTCGCAATCAATTACAACGGAAACTAATCTGCGTTTTCCAACCGGCGTTACGGTGATTTCCTCAAGAATGAATCCTGCTCGTGTAACCGCAGGGGTGAGTACCTCAACAAGATTATTAACTAATGACATCTTTATACCTTCTTAACTATTTAATTATTGTTTAGTTGTTTTTAAATTGTGAGTCTAATGGTACATCACAAATCAGCCTCTAAGAAAGATGTCATATGCCAAGCGCAGAATCAGCACCGCCGTGACGAAGAGGAATACCTTGCGAATCAACTCTGAGCCTCCCTTGAGCGCCCAACGAGCACCAAGAAACCCACCGGTAATGTTTCCAACCGCCATGGTTAGACCCAGTATCCACATAATCTGAGAATTGAAGCCGAACACCAGAATCGCTCCAAGGTTAGTTGCAAGATTCACAATCTTTGCAGTCACTGATGCCTGTAGAAATGCAAACCCCAATAGCGCTACCAAAATCAACATCAAGAAAGATCCGGTACCCGGACCAAATATCCCATCATAAAAACCAATTACTAAACCTGCTGCAGCTCCCATTCCTACCTGGTGATGTCTAGCAAATCGAAAATTCTCTACTAGACCAAGATCTTTTTTTCGCCAGGTGTAAATCGCCACAACAATCAATAGAATCAAAATAATTGGTCGGAAAGCATCTCTTGGAATCTTGGTAGCGACCCCTGCTCCAAGTCCAGAGCCAATAAATGCCGGCAGGGCCATCGCAAAAGCTAATTTGAAATCAGGTTTGATTTTGCGCAAATAGGAGGCGGTGGCTCCAAGCGTTCCCAAAAAAGAGGGTAGCTTGTTGGTGCCGAGCAAGACAGATGGAGCGGTGTTAGGTAAAGAAATCAAAAGCGAAGGAAGTTGAATTAGCCCCCCGCCTCCTGCAATGGAATCTACAAATCCAGCAAATGCAGAGGCCAATACCAAAAAGAGTATTACCTCTACCGAAATCTCCACTTAAACCTGAAGTTTCCTAATTGAAGAGGTTTGATAAGTGTGAAACAACTTCGCCAACAGGAATCTCAGATTTTTCGCCAGTTTTTCTAACTCTGAATTCAATCTTTCCTTCTTGTAGACCCTTGCCAACAATTACGATGTAGGGGTTGCCAATTAATTCAGCGTCTTTGAATTTAACTCCTGGGCTTGCATCGCGGCGATCATCAAGCATTACTGAAATTGATTTTGCCTCTAGTTCCTTGGCAATCTGTTCGGCCATATCAAAAGGTGCATCATCTCTGCCTGTGGCAACTATGTGGACTTTAGCTGGAGCAATCTCCTCAGGCCAAACCAACCCAATCTCATCATGACTTTGTTCGGCAATGGCTGCTACTGCGCGAGATACACCAATTCCGTATGACCCCATTGTCACTACGCGAGACTTACCCTCTTTATCCAAAACCGTCAGATCTAATGACTCGGCGTACTTTCGTCCCAACTGGAAGATATGACCGATTTCGATTGCTCGATCAATTACCACCGCGGTTGAACAGGAAGGACAGGAATCTCCCTCTCGAACTTCAGCTGCCTCAATAAAGCCGTCAACTTTGAAATCTCTACCATGAGTTACATAACGCATGTGTTTATTTTTTTGGTTTGCGCCAGTTACCCAACTTGAGCCAACCTGGACGCGAGGATCTGCATAAAGTTTTAATCCGAAACGTTTTGCATCTTGTGGGCCGACATATCCCTTAACTAACTCAGGACGTTTTGCAAAATCTGCATCCTCAAATAATCGTAGCTCTTGAACACCAGGAAGATTTGCCTCTAAACGTTTTAGATCTACCTCCCGGTCTCCGGGAACCAATACCGAGATTGCTTCACCATCTGCCATCAACAAAACATTCTTTAAGGTATCTGCTGCGGAGATATTGGCTTTGAATTTTTCATTCATAACCGCAACCAAGCTATCGATGGTTGGGGTGTCGGGAGTATCAAGTATCTCCATTTCAGGAACTGTGTCGAAAGTGGAGGCAGGCAACTTGGTAACCATTGCTTCAACATTTGCTGCGTATCCACAGTTGGGACACAAAACATATGTGTCCTCTCCAGTTACACAAGGAGCCAAAAACTCCTCTGATTTTGAGCCGCCCATTGCACCTGAAACTGCAGAGACGATGTTGAACTTTAATCCCAAGCGATTAAAAGTCTTTACGTAAGCCTCGCGGTGTTTTTGGTAGGAAATCTCTAGGCCCTCATCATCAACATCAAATGAGTAGGAATCCTTCATTACAAACTCGCGGCCGCGGATGATTCCACTGCGTGGACGGGCTTCATCGCGATACTTGGTCTGAATTTGGTAAATGGAAAGCGGTAAATCTTTGTATGAGGAGTACTCCCCCTTGACCATAAGAGTGAACATCTCTTCGTGGGTGGGACCTAGAAGGTAGTCACTGCCTTTGCGATCCTGCAATCTAAACAAGGCCGGTCCATACTCTTCCCAGCGATTGGTTTTCTCATAAGGATCTTTTGGCAGCAAAGCAGGGAAATGAACCTCTTGAAAACCAGCGTTATCCATCTCTTCCCGGATTACACGCTCTACGTTACGAAGTGCGATTACTCCGAGCGGTAGCCAAGAAAAAATACCGGCTGCGATAGGACGGATGTATCCGGCACGCACCAATAACTTGTGGCTGGCGACCGCAGCATCTGATGGGTCATCACGCAAGGTGCGCAAGAACAAAGAAGACATCCGCAACATGCGCTGTAGCCTAGCGAATTACTTTACGTTTACTGTGGGTTCTCCGGATTCGACACCAGCGGCTTCCATCTCTTCTGCAAGACGCATAGCCTCTTCAATCAATGTTTCAACGATTTGCGCCTCTGGAACAGTCTTTATTACTTGGCCCTTCACAAAAATTTGGCCTTTGCCATTTCCGGATGCAACACCAAGATCAGCTTCGCGAGCCTCGCCTGGACCATTAACTACGCAACCCATTACTGCAACGCGGAGTGGAACTGTCATCCCTTGCAATCCAGCCTGCACTTTTTCTGCCAATGTATAAACATCAACTTGGGCACGTCCGCATGAAGGGCAGGAGACAATTTCTAGTTTTCTTTGACGAAGATTTAATGATTCCAAAATCGCAATGCCAACCTTGACCTCTTCTACAGGAGGCGCTGACAATGAAACACGAATTGTGTCGCCAATACCTTCAGATAAAAGAATTCCAAATGCTGTCGCGGATTTGATGGTTCCCTGGAACAACGGACCCGCTTCAGTTACACCCAGGTGCAATGGATACTCACACTTTTCAGCTAGCAATCGGTAAGCCTTCACCATTGTGACTGGATCGTGATGCTTTACAGAGAGTTTGATATCGGTAAATCCATGCTCTTCAAATAATCCGATTTCCCAAAGTGCAGATTCAACTAGTGCTTCTGGCGTTGCTTTTCCATACTTGGCAAGAAGGCGGGGATCAAGTGATCCTGCATTGACTCCGATGCGGATTGGAATTCCAGCATCGCCTGCAGCCTTGGCAACCTCTTTAACTTTGTCATCAAATTGTTTGATGTTTCCTGGGTTGACTCGAACCGCTGCGCAACCAGCATCAATTGCGGCAAAAATATATTTTGGTTGAAAGTGAATATCTGCCACAACTGGAATTTGAGATTTCTTGGCGATGTGCTTGAGCGCATCTGCATCATCTTGACTAGGAACCGCTACGCGCACAATCTGACATCCCGATGCGGTTAACTCAGCAATCTGTTGGAGCGTGGAGTTAACATCAGCAGTCAAAGTGGTGCACATCGATTGCACTGAAACTGGAGCATCGCCACCAACTAGAACATTGCCAACTTTTAGTTGTTTTGTTTTGCGGCGCGGAGCCAAGGTTTGAAGGGGCGCTTGCGGCATTCCTAGATTAACCATGTCGGTATTCTGCCTCAAAGATTCAAATTAATCGGATTGAAGATATCGGCGAAGAGCAGCAGTAGGGTCAAAAAGGCCAGCAAAATGAAGACCACCATCGTAATCGGGGTGAGTTTCTCCACATCAACAAATCCGGGATCCTCCTTACCCCGCAGCTTGGCCCATCTGCGTCTTCCGCCTTCATAAAGCGCGACCGCCATATGTCCACCATCTAGCGGCAGAATCGGCAAAAGATTAAAGATGCCGACAAAGATGTTGAGTGAAGCAACAATTAGCAAGAAGGTAGCGAACTTCTCACCCAAAGAAAGGTTTCCACTAGAAACCGTTTCTCCGCTGACACGAGCTACCCCGACAATTCCAACCAAACCTTCAGCGTTGCGCTCTTCGCCCAAGAATGTTTGACGCAACAAAGCTGGAATCTGCGATGGTAATCCGATTAGCGCTTTGATCGAACCTTGGAAAATAGAGTAGCCCGCCTCTACAGATGAACCAACTGCAGTAATTGGATTTTGGCGCACCAATCCATATTCATTAATGATTCCTAAAAAGCCTCGAGTTTGTCCCTCAACAACCCTTACAGCGGGGGTCACTTCAAGGACTAATTCCTGACCCTGTCTTTCAATTAACAGTGTTATCTGCTTTAGAGCAGAATCACGAAGGATTGGAGTTATCTCATCCCAATCTTTTCGCTCTCCATTAATGCCAACAATTTTGTCACCTGGAAGAATTCCGACCTGTTTTGCAGGTGAAATGGGATCTTGTGCTTGGCACTCAGCGCTTGATGGAACGCATGGCAATACTTGAGAGACGGTAGGTAAAACCTGCGATGTTCCTACGACTCCAAACAATGTGAAGAGCAAAACAATTCCGAGCACGAAATGTAGGAACGAGCCAGCTCCCAAAACAACTAATTTCTTTGGAACAGTTGCCAAATAAAACGCCCGATGCTTAACATCATCGTCCAGCGGCTCATGCATGGACATTCCAGAAATTTTGCAATAGCCGCCGGCAGGAATCGCCTTTAATCCGAACTCGGTTTCACCGCGCTGTGTTGACCAGATGCGTTTACCAAATCCCAGAAAGAACTCGGTTACCCGCATTCCATATCGACGTGCAGTTGCATAATGGCCATATTCGTGGACCATCACCGATAAAAGTAATGCTGCAACAAAGGCGAGCACTCCTAACAGACCCACAAACTCCCCTATCCTCTTTGTAACGCTTCTTGCGCTACGCGGCGGGCATCATTCTCGATAGCGCCGACATCGCTTAAATCTCTCACCGAAGAGGCTGCACCTGCACCCAATTTGGTAACGGTTTTTTCAATGGTATCGACAATTGCTGTGAAAGGTATCTGTTCTTTCAAAAATGCTTCTACCGCAACTTCGTTGGCGGCGTTGTACATGGCGGTAACAGCACCACCAAGTGATCCACAGCGTCGTGCCAAATCAACAGCTGGAAATCTCTCATGGTCAATAGGTTCAAAGCTCCAGCTTTGGGCAATCTTCCAATCAATAGCTGGCATAGCGCGCGCTACTCGATCAGGATAGGAAATCGCATATGCGATTGGACCCTTCATGCTTGGTGGAGAAGCCTGAGCGATGGTTGAGCCATCTTTGAACTCCACTAGGGAGTGCACGATTGATTGCGGGTGAACGACAGCCTCAATTTTTGAGTAGGGCATATCAAATAGATAATGAGCTTCAATAATTTCTAAACCTTTATTCACTAATGTTGCAGAGTTAATGGTGACAACCGGCCCCATA
Source organism: uncultured Clavibacter sp. (assembly GCA_964536895.1). Classification (GTDB taxonomy): domain Bacteria; phylum Actinomycetota; class Actinomycetes; order Nanopelagicales; family Nanopelagicaceae; genus MAG-120802. Next base: position 134,407 of record CAZIAI010000001.1, on the reverse strand, counting down.
GACCAAGTCGGATGATTCAATGCATCGGCCAATGTCACAGATGAGAGATCAGCCTTGTTCCTAAATGGTCCGCCACTAGCGGTGAGAATAAAGCGTTCAACATCAGCGGCTTTACCCGCTAACATCGCTTGAAATAAAGCTGAGTGTTCAGAATCAACCGGGATGATGCGATCCCGCCCATGGGCCATGACCAAATCGCCACCAGCGACAAGTGATTCCTTGTTTGCCAGCGCTACCTTGTTTCCAACTTCCAGAGCGGCCAAGGTCGGACCTAAACCAATTGAGCCGGTGATTCCATTTAGTACTACATCGCAGGAAAGCGCTGCTATGGAGCGAGATGAGTCTGCTCCATCGACTACCTCGACACCGGGAAGAGCATCACGCAGAATTGCGGCATCTCCAGTTGTTCCAACGATAGGAACTTGAAATTTCTTAACCTGAGAAATCAATCTTTCAAGATTGTTTGAGCCGGCACTCAAGCCCACTACTCGGAACTTTGTCGGGTTTGCAGCGATTACCTCGAGGGCTTGGACTCCAATTGATCCAGTTGAGCCCAAAATTACGATATCGCGCACGGGGCCATCTTCTCAGAAATGAGGCAAATTATCGGAAAAGATAGAATCCCCCCATGACTACCGGGCCACATATTCCGCAAGAGCGCAAACTTGTTACTTCAATCCCAGGACCTAAATCCCAAGAGTTGATTAAGCGACGCTCACAAGCGGTGTCAGCAGCGCTCGGAATGGCGATTCCGGTTGTAGTTGAAAAAGCTGGCGGTGGCGTAATTGTAGATGTTGATGGAAACTCAATCATTGACATGGGTGCAGGTATCGCAGTTGTAAATGTTGGAAACTCCGCAGATCGTGTCGTTAAAAATGTTCAAGAACAGGTAGCTGCCTTCACTCACACCTGCTTCATGATTGCTCCATACATGGGGTATATCGAAGTTTGTGAAGCTTTGAATCGCTTAACTCCAGGCACTCATGAAAAAAAATCTGCTCTGTTTAACTCTGGTGCAGAAGCGGTAGAAAATGCCGTAAAGATTGCCCGCAAATTTACTAAACGCCAAGCTGTCGTAGTTTTCGAACATGGCTATCACGGGCGCACAAACTTAACTATGGCAATGACCGCCAAGAACATGCCATACAAAGATGGATTTGGACCATTCACCCCTGAGGTGTACCGCATGCCAATGGCTTATCCATTCCGTTGCGATTCATGCTCGGGTTCTTGCAAGGAAACAGTTCTTGAAACAGTAATCCACAAAATTGAAAAGGAAATTGGTGCCACGAATGTGGCTTGCATCGTTATAGAGCCAATCATGGGCGAAGGCGGATTCATTGTGCCCTGCAAGGGATTCCTTCCAGGATTAGCGAAGTTCTGTAAAGAAAATGGAATCCTGTTTGTGGCAGATGAGGTACAAACTGGATTTGCACGCACCGGCCAGATGTTTGCCTGTGAAGATGAGCAGATTGTTCCTGATCTAATCACTACCGCCAAAGGAATTGCTGGCGGACTACCACTTGCTGCAGTAACAGGGCGAGCTGATGTAATGGATTCAATTCATATGAGCGGCCTTGGCGGCACTTTCGGTGGATCACCAATCGCCTGTGCTGCAGCACTAGGTGCTATCGCCACTATTGAAGAGGAAAACCTAGTAGACCGCGCTAATCAATTGGGTGCAATCATGAGCGCTGCACTGCATGAAATGAAGCGCAAATACCCAATTGTTGGAGATGTTCGCGGTCGAGGTGCAATGCAGGCCATCGAATTAGTTTTGCCGGGAACAAAGGATCCAAACTCTGCAGCACTTGCCTCGGCGGTTAAATACTGCCAGCAAAAAGGTGTGCTGATTCTTTCTGCCGGAACTTACGGAAATGTAATCCGTTTACTGCCACCTCTTGTTATGCCAGAGCACCTGCTAAAGGAAGCGCTACAGATACTTGATGAGGCTTTAGCCCAGGCTTAACGATCTAATAAGTTTTGAGTTGGGTTGTAACCCTCGCCGCTGCGCCGCTTTGCAATTGCACTTACCGCTTCAAGCACTACTCGGTTAGCAAGAATTGCCGTGATGTCAGCTGAATCAAATGGCGGCGACACCTCGACCACATCAATTCCGACAACTGGTAACTCAAGACAAATTCTTCTTACCGCCTCTAGAAGTTCGCGAGAGGTCATGCCGCCTGGTTCAGGAGTACCAGTTCCGGGCGCCATGCCTGGATCAACTACATCAATATCAACAGATAGAAACACTCCATCGCACTCATTGGTAAGTGTCGCGAAGGATTCATCCAGTACCGCTTTTAATCCACGATGATGAATCTCGGTCATTTCATAAGAGCGCATTCCTTGGTCGCGCATCCATTGAAGAGTTGCATCATCTGGCCAATATCCACGCAAGCCCAACTGTAGGAATCGATCACCGCGAACGTATCCAGAATCAATTAATCGGCGCATCGGAGTTCCGTGTCCAACAAGTGCGCCGAACTGTAGATCCCCAGTGTCAGCATGTGCATCAAAATGCACCATCGAAATTCTGCCCTTGCCACGATGCTCTGCAATTCCTGCGACATCCGCTGAAGCAATTGAGTGATCTCCACCGAGAACTACCGCAATGGCACCCGCCCGGGAAATCTTTTCGGTAGCCGCTTTCAAAACCTCTAGTGATGCCGTTAGATCTCCCGGCGGCATCATCAAATCACCGGCATCAAAAACCTTTAGTGCCTTTAAGCCATCGATTCGTAAGGCTAAGTGAGGTCGTTCTCCATCGTGAGGCAGGTAATCCCCCATGCGGATAGCTTGCGGACCAAACTTGGCTCCCGAGCGATGCGAAGTTCCGCTATCGATTGGCGCTCCGACAATAATGACATCAGCACCTTTGTAGGTGTTTGGATCATCCAAATCGCAAGCTGGAACACCTAGAAACGTGAAGTTTGGGCCATACATGTTGCCGATATTTGTCATGACTTCTTTCTTTGGCGACTTACGAATTGACCGATGATAACGATAAATAAAGCGATGAAGAACATCGCACTTCCAATCACATTTGCTTCAGCTGGAATTCCGCGCGCTGCAGCAACATAAACAAACTTAGGGAAGGTTGATTCAATTCCAGAGTTAAAGTTTGTGATGATGAAATCATCAAATGACAAGGAGAAGGCCAGCAAAGCCGCGCCAGCAATTCCCGGCATTACTAATGGCAAAGTTACATAACGGAAGGTTTCCCGCTCGTTGGCATAAAGATCCATGGCAGCTTGCTCTAGTCGAGGATCCAATGAGGCAATGCGGGCCTTCACGGTGACAACAACAAATGAGATGCAGAACATCACATGTGAAATAACTATTGTCCAGAAACCTGGATTGATACGCAGATTCAAAAACATGGCAAGCAAGGAGGCTCCGAGGACAACTTCAGGAGTAGCCATTGGAATGAAAATCATCAGGTTGGTGGTGCGCCGCCCTTTAAAGCGATGACGACCCAATGCAAAAGCAATCATGGTTCCTAAAATCGTGGCAAGAACAGTGGAGATGATTCCAATTTGTAGTGAGTTGGCCACCGCCTGACAAACCTGGGGGGCGCCACAAGGATCTTTCCAGTTGTCTAGAGTGAATCCTTTCCAAACCAAATTGCTCTTGCCTGAGTCATTAAAGGAAAAAACAAAGGTGTAAGCCACGGGAATGAAGAGGTAAATAAAGGCAATAGCAGCGTAAATACGGATTAAATTTCGTGAAACCCAGCGCGAGGCTCGATGGCTCAGAGATGGCATAGGTGGCGCGGCTAAAGTCGTCATACCAACTCATCCGTTCCAGATTTACGAATATAGAGCGTTACCAGAATCAGGATTGTTGCCATCAAGGTAAAGGAAAGTGCTGCTGCGGTTGGGTAATCAACGACTGCGAAGAATCGCGATTCAATGACATTTCCAATCATCTTGGTACTTGGGTTGCCTAGCAATGCAGCGTTTACATAATCTCCTGCGGCCGGAATAAATGTTAGCAAGGTTCCGGCAACTACCCCAGGCATCGATAAGGGCACTGTTACTTTTCTAAATGTTGTGAAGCCATTTGCATAAAGATCGCCGGCCGCTTCAAGCGTGCGCGGATCAATTCGCTCAAGGCTGGCGTATAGCGGCAAAGTCATGAACGGTAGGAAGTTATAGGTAAGGCC
>CAZIAI010000001.1:120678-130139 GCA_964536895.1 uncultured Clavibacter sp. | reverse complement strand
CGCACCATGGTGGATGTGCTGGCTAGAGAGATGATCGGAATTACAAAGAAGGTGATTAACCAAATCAATCCTGGCGCCAACAAAAGATACGGTGTAATCGAACGTGATTTGATACCGCTCTTGGGTCCCGAGTGAGATTTAGTGGCGCCGTGAAGAAATGCCATCTATCTACTCTTCATCGTCGAGATCAGCACCCGCATTGATATCTTGAGCGCCGTCTAGTGCAAAGGTGTGCTCGGCATCCCATTCGAGGGAAACCTTGTCCCCTACACGCAGATCATGTAATCCCTCATCATTTTGCTCGAATACAACTAGCTCAAGATCCCATGGTGTGCGCACTAGATACTGAGTTGAGGTGCCGACAAATGATCGATCAGTAACAACGCATTCTTTTATTGAGTTGATGCCGGAATCATCAAGACGAAGCTTCTCAGGACGAACACCTAGCAGTACTGAATCGTTGTCGGTGGAAACTCGAGAAAGAGGAACTTCAAAGGTGTGACCCTTTGCAGTAACCACGGCTTTACCACCCGCACGAGATTGAACTTTGGCCTTGATTAAGTTGCACTGACCAAGAAAGTTAGCGACGAAGGCAGTCTTTGGAGCTTCATAAAGTTCGGTAGCAGAACCCATCTGTTCGATTTTGCCTTGATTCATCACCGCGATTGTGTCGGCCATGGTCATGGCCTCCTCTTGATCGTGGGTAACGTGAATGAAGGTGATTCCAACCTCCATCTGAATCCGCTTTAACTCAATCTGCATTTGGCGACGCAGCTTGAGATCTAAAGCTCCCAAAGGCTCATCAAGTAGCAAAACTTCTGGTCGATTTACGATCGCACGAGCTACTGCAATGCGCTGTTGCTGGCCGCCTGAAAGTTGACCGGGCTTGCGCTGTGCCAGATGACCCAATTCAACAAGGTTGAGTGCATTCTCTACCTCAGTACTTACATCCTTTAGGCCTCTGCGCCGAAGACCAAAAGCGATGTTTTCAAATATTGTTAAATGCGGAAACAACGCATAGTTTTGAAAAACCGTGTTCACATTTCGGCGATATGGTTTTTGTGTAGTGATGTCATTTTCGCCAATATGAATTGTTCCTTGAGATGGCTCTTCTAGGCCTGCAATCATGCGCAGGGTTGTGGTCTTGCCGCATCCTGATGGTCCAAGCAATGCAAAGAATGAACCATCAGGTACGGTCAATGAAAGATCATCAACAGCGCAAAAATCTCCATAAAACTTGGAGACGCGATTTAGAACTAAATCGCCGGTGTCTTGAGAGACCTTGGAGTTCGCCATCACAGGCTACTTACCAAACCCCTAGTTTCCGATGGCTTCGTCGAATGCGGTCTGGTACTTGGTGCTCTCATCTGAATCAAGAGAGCGGAATACCTTGACCTTAGCCAACGTCGCTTCATCAGGGAAAATAAATGGGCTAGCCGCTAGATCTGGGTCAATCTTCTCCAACTCTGACTGAGCTGCTTCGACTGGGCAGATGTAGTTCACATACGCCGCAACCTGGGCTGCGATCGCTGGATCGTAGTAATGATTCATCAACAACTCGGCGTTCTTCTTGTGAGTTGAGGTGGAAGGAATCAACATATTGTCGCTCCAGAGAGTTCCGCCTGATTCTGGAATTGCAAAATCAAACTTTCCATCATTTTCTGAGCGCAAAACGAAGATATCTCCGGACCATCCGATTACTGCGACGGCATCTCCGTTGACCAAGCTTTCAGCGTAGGAGTTTCCTTTTACCTGGCGAATGAAACCATCAGCGATTTTGCCCTTTAGGAAATCAATCGCGTTCATGAATTGATCTTCGGTGAAATCACCTGATGGATCTACACCTTGGTACTGCATGATGATTCCGACGGTATCGCGGTACTCGGAGAGCACCATGATGCGTCCTTTATTTGCCGGAGCGAACAAATCTTCAATTGTGCGAACGCCCTTTGGCAGTTTTTCAGTGTTCCAGCCAAAACCCGCAAAACCTGATTGCCAGGTTAGGGAGTATTCACGGCCTGGATCAAAACCAACATTTGCCAAGACGCTGCGAATGTTTCCCTTGTTGGGAATGTTGTCCGCATTTAATTTTTGTGCGTAACCCTGTTCAATAAAGCGAGATGCCATCCAGTCTGTTGGGGTGACGATGTCGTATCCAATATCAGAACCGATCGCTAGCTGGCCTTGTACTTTGCCGTAGAAAGTATTGTTGTCATCGATATCTTCGGTATAAGTCGCCTTGATACCAGTAGCCGCTTCAAATGCTTTTAGTGTTGGGTACTCTTTTGTGTCTTCATTGAAATCTAGATACAACGGCCAGTTAGCCCAGCGAACAATCTTCTCGGTATCGCTGACATCTACAACTCCTTCAGCGCCTGAGTCAGATCCGGTTCCACATGCTGCAAGAGTTGTGGCACCTGCGATTGCGCCCGCTCCAACAAGAAGTGAGCGACGAGTAATTTGAGCGCGGATAACTGCGCGCGCCTCGGGTGATAGTGATTGTGGATCTAGTTTCATCATTTCACTTTCTCTAGTCGGTGCCAGTGGCTAGCCATCAGGGAAGTTGGGGAAATCTATCAGGCGTTGAGATTTGTCATCACATGTTTGATGCGTGTGTATTCCTCGAATCCATAACCTGAAAGGTCCTTGCCATGCCCAGAGTGCTTGAAGCCGCCATGAGGCATCTCAGCCACCATTGGGATATGGGTGTTTATCCAGACGCATCCAAAATCAAAGGCCTTTGCCATCCTCATGGCCCGACCATGATCCTTAGTCCAGACACTCGAAGCCAAGCCGTACTTCACGCCATTAGCGTGACGGACCGCTTCAGCTTCATCGGAGAACTTCTGCACCGTGATAACTGGAGCAAATATTTCATTTTGAATCATCTCGTCATCTTGGCGCAGGTCAGCCACGACAGTTGGATTCCAGAAATAACCAGGGCGGTTGATTGCAGAACCTCCAGCGGTGACCCGGGCATGGGCTGGGGCTCGATCTAGGAATCCTTGAACTCGAGCAAGTTGGTTGGCGTTGTTTACGGGGCCGACCAATACATCCTCATCAGGCATACCCACCTTAATGACATTTTTTGCCTGCTCTGAAAGTAGCGCTACAACATCATCGTAAGCGCTGGCTTCTACGAGAACACGGGTTGCGGCGGTGCAATCCTGGCCGGCGTTGAAGTAACCCGCTACAGCAATCCATTCACATGCCGCCTCTAGATTGGCGTCATCAAAGATTACAACTGGCGCTTTGCCACCGAGTTCGAGGTGAACCTTTTTCAAATCTTTTGCAGCGCTGCTTGCGACCTCCATGCCAGCTCGAACTGAACCGGTGATGGAAACAAACTGCGGAATCTCGTGCTCAACTAAATGCTTGCCGGTATCTCTGTCGCCAACAACTACATTTATGACACCTTCGGGCAAGAACTCCTGCATCAACTCCGCCATCCATACCGTTGATACTGGTGTTGTGTCACTTGGTTTCAAAACTACTGTGTTACCTGCGGCAATTGCTGGTGCCCATTTCCAAACCGCCATCATCATTGGGTAATTCCAAGGTGTTACCTGGGCACAAACTCCGATTGGTTCACGACGAATAAAAGAGGTGTGGCCCTTGAAGTATTCTGCAGCGGAGCGGCCTTCTAGATGACGAGCGGCACCAGCGAAGAATCTGATTTGATCCAACATGGGACCGATTTCCTCTGCGCGGGTTACCGCGATTGGCTTACCCGTGTTTTCGCTCTCAATCTTTATCAACTCTTCAGAACGAGCTTCGATTGCATCTGCGATTTTGTTTATTGCTTTTTGACGCTCCCCTGGTGTTGATTCTTTCCAAATTTCAAAAGCTTTTTCCGCAGACTTAACCGCTTTATCAACATCAGCTGCATTTGAAACTGGAGCCTTAGCAAACACCTCGCCGGTCGCCGGATTAATTAAGTCTTGGGTCTTATCCGAAGATGAAGAAACCTTTTCGCCATTGATGAAGTTCTGCAACGTTCTCACGTAAGCCTCCAGGGTCTGTCTAAAACAGTGATGGTCAGGGCTGGAGTTTAGTTAAGTAATGCAAGCAGTATCAAGAGTTTTGATTCTCAGCAGCGGCTAATTGGCCACAAGCCCCATCAATCTCTCGACCCCGGGTATCTCGTACAGTCACCGGAACGCCATAATTTTCTAGAGTCTTCACGAAGGTGCGCTCATCTTCTTTTCGAGATGCGGTCCATTTGGAACCAGGGGTGGGATTCAATGGAATCAGATTTACGTGGGCGTGACGATTCTTTAACAATCTTCCCAGCAAATCAGCGCGCCATTGCTGGTCGTTAATGTCCCTAATCAATGCGTACTCAATCGAGTACCGCCGACCGGTAGTTTCCGCGTATTTGTCCGCGGCGGTCAAAACCTCTTTGACCTTCCACCTTGAGTTGATTGGCACCAAGGTATCTCTCAACTCATCATCTGGGGTGTGTAATGAAACCGCCAAGGTGACCTGGAGATTTTCTTCAGTTAACTTCTCGATGCCGCTAACTAGTCCTACCGTTGAAACGGTCACAGACCGGGCGCCGATCCCCAGACCATCAGGTTGTGGGGTAATTATGTTTCGAACGGTTCTCAAAACCGCGTTGTAATTGGCTAGCGGTTCCCCCATACCCATAAAGACAACATTTGAAAGCCGGGTGGGCCCGCCTGGTAGTTCACCAGTAGCGCAGGCTTTTGCAGAGGCAACAATCTGAGCGGTGATCTCGCCAGCTGTCAGATTTCTTGTGAGGCCAGCTTGGCCCGTGGCGCAAAAAGGACAGTTCATTCCGCAACCAGCTTGAGATGAAATGCATACCGTGGTGCGATCTGAGTAACGCATCAAAACTGATTCCACTAAAACACCATCATGCAGGCGCCACAAATCTTTGCGCGTCTTTCCATTGTCACAGGTGATTGATCGGACCAAAGTAATCAACTTTGGAAGAAAATGCTCTGCAACTACTGGTCGTAGCGCCGCCGGAATATCGGTCCAAGAATCTGGGTCATCGTTGTAGTGGGTGAAGTAATGGGTTGAGATCTGATTAGCTCTAAAGGCTGGAAGACCGAGTGATTCCGCTTTTGCTCTTCGCTCCTCTTTTGTGAGGTCGGCTAGATGCTCTGGAGCTTTCTTTCGTTGCTTGGGCTCATCAAAAACTAACTTTAGTTCTGTCATGAGAATCTCTTCAGTAGCTCTATGCAGCACCAAAGAACCGGTGCGGTAATCAATGCAGAGTCAATTCGATCCAACATTCCACCATGACCAGGCAACAGAGTTCCCATATCCTTAATCGATAAATCTCGCTTTATCGCGCTCTCCATTAAGTCCCCCACGGTTGCTGCAAAAACTCCAGCTAATCCTGCTAAAGCGCCAATAAGTGGGTGATAATCCAGTAGATAGTAAAAAGCCAGTGCGCTACCGATGGCTGCAAAAACCAAACCTCCAATAAATCCTTCCCAGGTTTTTTTTGGAGATATCTGTGGCGCAAGAGGGTGCTTTCCAAATAACACACCAAAGACATATGCAAATGTGTCATTACATCCCACCAGAATTACCAGAGTGGCAATATAAGAAAAACCATCCCCTGATCTAGCAAGCAAAAAGATGAATCCGGCTAGGAATCCGGGATAAAGCAAGGAAAATGCAGTTGCGGTGGCTCTCTTAACAAATCCATCAGTGCCCTTTAGGAGAACTGAGAACAATAATGTTATGAAACCAAGAGCTACAGAAACCGCAAGACCGGGTAATCCGCCCACCCATGCACTGGTTAAAACTAATCCAGTTGCAATCGCAAGGTGTAAATAATTTGTTGGTATCTCTTTCGCGCTAAAGGCAGAAGTTAACTCTCGAAGCGCAATCAAAACAGCAATACCCACAAAAACCGCGAACAAAACTGGGATGAATGCCATAGAGGAAAAAATGATTGCCAGAAGTATTAAGCCAACAATTATTGAGGGAATTAACTTGCGACCGGCCCGCTTATTGATCGCCTCATTAAGTGAGTGGAGGTCGCTCATAAAAATCTCTCAAAGTTACACTTCGAGAAGCTCTGCCTCTTTGTGCTTCAGCAACTCATCAATCTTTGCTACGTGATCAGAGGTGACCTTCTCTAGCTCTTTTTCGCCACGGGTCAGATCATCTTTTCCGATCAAGCCATCTTTCTCTAACTTTTCCATGGCTTCTTTTGCCGCACGTCTAATGCTGCGGATAGAAATTTTCGAATCTTCACCTTTGCCGCGCGCTACCTTGATGAACTCCTTGCGACGCTCTTCGGTGAGTTGAGGAAAGTTAACTCGGATTACATTTCCATCCCCACCAGGGTTAACACCTAAATCAGATTCACGAATAGCTTTTTCAATTGATGGGATAGCGCTCTTATCAAATGGGGTGACTAGTGCGGTACGAGCTTCAGGAATTTGAACTGTGGCTAGTTGAGAAAGCGGTGTAGCCGTTCCGTAATACTCGACCATTATCTTTGCGAACATCGAAGGATGTGCTCGACCGGTTCGTATGGCTGCGAAATCTTCCTTTGCTACATCAACCGCTTTGTTCATCTTTGAGGTGGTGTCGGCAAGGACCGCTTGAATCGTCATTACTGTCTCCTGGCTCGTTGAGCTATCTAGTTAACAAGGGTACCGATAGTTTCGCCGCGAACCGCTCGGGCGATGTTGCCATTTGCTAACAGATTGAACACAACAATCGGTAGTTTGTTTTCCCGGCAGAGACTAAATGCCGCAGCATCAGCTACTGCTAGGGATTTTGATAACACTTCATCATAAGAAATTAGGTCAAACTTGGTAGCTAATTTGTCTTTGCGTGGATCCGCTGAGTAGACGCCATCGACTCCGCTCTTTGCAAGCAGCAATGCATCTGCTCCGATTTCTAGCGCTCTTTGGGCAGCAACGGTATCGGTGGTAAAAAATGGCATTCCTGCACCAGCACCAAAAATTACAACTCGTCCCTTTTCTAGATGGCGAATTGATCTTCTAGGAATGTAAGGCTCGGCCACCTGACCCATGGTGATTGCGGTCTGAACTCTGGTGTCTATGCCTTCTTTTTCCAGAAAGTCTTGCAAAGCAAGACAGTTCATTACTGTGCCCAACATTCCCATGTAATCAGCACGCGCTCTATCCATACCGCGCTCTTGAAGTTCAGCACCTCGGAAGTAATTACCTCCACCAACAACGATTGCGACCTGAACCCCACTTCGAACTACATCTGCAATTTGAAGTGCAACATCATGGACTACATCAGGGTCTACTCCTACCCCTTTTTCGCCGCCAAAAACCTCACCAGAAAGTTTAAGGAGCACCCGCTTGTAGCTCTTTCGAACCTGACTCATGCGAATGCTCCTCTCTAACTTTTTTATCTAGAACTAAAGGTTACTGTCCTACTCGGAAACGATAGAAGGCTGACACGGAGTTTCCTGCCTCAGTCAGTACCTGCTGAACGGTCTTCTTTTGGTCTTTTGCGAAAGCCTGCTCAAGGAGTGAAACCTCTTTAACAAACCCGGTCACACGTCCTTCGACAATCTTTGCAATCGCAGCATCAGGCTTACCCTCATTACGGGCGGTTTCCTCTGCTACCCGTCGCTCATTCTCGATTACCTCAGCTGGCACAGCCTCACGGTTCAGATATTGCGGAGCAAAAGCTGCAATGTGCTGAGCGACATCTTTGCCGACAACATCATCACTCTTTGCAAGTGCTACCAATACTCCAACTTGTGGTGGAAGGTCAGGGCTTGTGCGGTGCAAGTAAAGAGCGCTTGCGGTTCCGTCGATTACTGCAATACGACGTAGCTCTACCTTTTCACCCAAAGTTGCATTAGCTTCATCAATAGCCTCTTGGACTCCTTTGCCGGAAGGCAGTTTGGATGCAACAAATGCCGCAAGATCGCTTTGCTTTGAGGCAAAGAGGTGTGCGAGTAATTCATCTGCTACTGCTTGGAAGCGATCACCTTTGGCTACGAAATCTGTTTCGCAATTAAGTTCGAGCATTACAGCGGTGGTTCCTTTAGATTTAGCAGCAATCAAACCATTAGAGGTTGAACGGCCCTCACGCTTTGTGACGCCCTTCAATCCCTTAACGCGGATGATTTCAACCGCCTTATCGAAATCTCCATTTGCTTCATCGAGTGCTTTCTTGCAATCGACCATGCCGGCCGCTGTGGCCTCACGGAGACGCTTTACATCTTCTGCTGTGTATGCCACTTATGCTCCTTCACCTTCGGTCTTTGGAGTTTCTGCTCCAGCCAAAATTTCCTTCTCCCAATCCGCGAGAGGTTCGCCGGCAGCGACAGTTTCTGTTCCGGCCTTAGCAGCTTCTGCTGCTTCCTTCGCAACATTAGCTGAGCGAGCCTGTAGACCAGCAGCGATTGCATCAGCAATAACACGGGTAAGTAGTGTTACTGAACGGATTGCATCATCATTGCCTGGAATCTTGAAATCAACTTCATCTGGATCGCAGTTAGTATCCAAAATCGCAATAACTGGAATTCCTAGCTTGTGCGCTTCAGCAACAGCAAGGTGTTCCTTCTTTGTGTCTACTACCCAAATTGCAGATGGCAACTTGGTCATGTTTCTAATTCCATCTAGGTTCTTGTGTAGCTTCTCGCGCTCACGACGGAGAAGTAGTAGTTCTTTCTTTGTAAGAACTTGGTCATTTGATGCCTCTAGCGCCTCAAGCTCCTTTAGGCGCTGAATGCGCTTATATACAGTTGGGAAGTTAGTAAGCATTCCACCGAGCCAACGCTCTGTCACAAATGGCATTCCAACTCGCGCCGCTTGGGATTGAATCGGCTCTTGAGCCTGCTTCTTTGTACCTACGAAAAGAACATGTCCACCTTTTGCGACAGTGTCCTTCACAAAGTCATACGCCTTGTCGATTAGGGCAAGAGATTGTTGGATATCGATGATGTAGATGCCATTACGCTCTGTAAAAATAAAGCGCTTCATCTTTGGATTCCAACGACGAGTCTGATGTCCGAAGTGAACACCGCTGTCGAGGAGTTCTCGCATTGTTACAACCGCCATGGCGGCACGCTCCTTAGTGCGAACATATTTGTTCGCATCGGTTAATGAACTAGCACTTTGCTAGCTCTCTAGCGTCTGAGCACCGACTAACTATTTCTAGCTAGACCGAGATGGTTCTTCTTTCAGTCGCTGCGTTAGCAACTGGGAAGTAGACGCGTGAAGTCACAGAGGTCTCTGTGCTGGGCGTAAGCCTACCTGAACCACAACCCAGCTTTTCCCCACGGAAAGTCGGCTGAATTACAACTCACTCGGGGCTCCCAGGAGATTCCACCCATGAAAATTGCAGCTTTTGCCACCAGTTTCTTCATTGGCTTTGCGACTGGCTTATCCCTGATCGCTCCCGACGCGTATCAGGCACCCCCTGGCAAGGAGGGGTACTACAAAAACAAAAAAGCCCCAAGTGATTTACCCCCAAGT
>CAZIAI010000001.1:73881-120578 GCA_964536895.1 uncultured Clavibacter sp. | reverse complement strand
CCCCAAGTGATTTACCCCCAAGTAATTTACAAAGTGGCCGGCAAATCAGGCGCGCGGATGTGCCTGTTCGTAAGCCTTTTTGATGCGATCTTCTGTCACATGGGTATAGATCTGTGTAGTCGACAATGAAGAGTGACCAAGTATTTCTTGCACAGTTCTTAAATCTGCACCACCTTCTAGAAGATGAGTTGCTGCACTATGCCGTAAAGAGTGAGGTCCTAGTTTCTTGCTTGGATCTACCGCCATCACAGATTGGTATACCACTTCACGCACAATTCTTTGATCAACCCTCTTTCCACGAGAGCCAATAAACAAAGCGCTGGCTGAATGCTCATTAATAAGTTGAGCTCTTCCTGTATTTATCCAAGAATCTATAGCACGAAGAGCTGGGGCTCCAATCGGAACTATTCGCTCTTTGTCCCCTTTACCAATCACCCGCAAAGTATTTCGATTTCTATCAACATCATCTAAATCCAACCCAACTAATTCAGAAACGCGAATACCAGCTCCATACAAAGTTTCTACCATCGCCAGATCACGAAGATTGATTGGAGAGGAATCTTCAGTCGCTCTTTGCTGTAGAGCTTCCAAAGCGGTTGCCGCTCCAGCAACATCCAAAATCTCCGGAAGTGTGCGTTCTGCTTTTGGTGCTACTAAATCTTTACCGATGTCACTTGGTATCCAAGCGTTACGGGCTGCCCAGAAGGTAAATGCCCGAATCGATACAACTCGACGGGTTATTGAGGAGCGTGCCGCTCCTTTTACTTGAAGATTAGCGAGCCAGGAGCGCAGATGATTGAGTTCAAGTTGAGAGAACTCCGTGATCCCTAATTGATTTATATGAAGAAGTAATGACTCAAGATCAGCCAGGTAGGCGCGAATGGAGTTTTCGGAGAGATTACGCTCAGTAATCAAATGTGAGCGGTAAGCCTCTGCAAGCTCCTGATCTAGTGCCACATCCAAAAGAGTACTCAAACTTTGGCCACCAGGTTAATGGACACTGTGTTGCTTATAAGCAACACTTGAGCCAAAATAAGTTTGTCAGTAGGCGCTGGCTTACTTCGGGGCTCACTAAGGAGGAGATGTGGAGATTTTTCTGGCGATAAATGATTTCTGTTTAACGCCGCTTCTCTCCATGCAGGTTGAACAGATCAAGGTCACCATTGGATTGGGTCATGACTTTGATGACATCTTAGAAGTTACCGCTGGCCATCTTTCTAATGAGCAAATTGCTCATATACACAAACTCTGGTCAGATGATTCTTTTCCCCGAGAGTTTAAAAGATTAGGTGATGAGTTACTTATCTCGGAAAGAAAAATTTAGCGATTCTTTCTATCTATCGCACCAAGTGCAATTAAAAGCGTTTCTGGAGAAACTTCTAGCGCTTTGCATAGTGGCGCAATCACATCGATGCGTGGCACTCGTTCCTGGCGAAAATAACGCGAAAGCGAACCACGATCAATTCCTGTTTTGATATGCAAATCTTCAAGCCCACTCATACCTAGAGCGGTCATTTGATTCCTAAGCCACTCTGCGGTTTCAGCAGAGCTAAAACGGTTAGCTCTTCTGAGCGACGTCTTCATTGCCTACCTCAGTCTCCTACTCCGGTGCCTTGCCTTGCCTGAGCAGACCATAAGTCAAAGCATCTTCTAGCGCCATAGCGGAGGCAGCGATGACATTTTCATGAACACCAATTGTGCTCCACTCCCCTGCGCCATCACTAGTTTCAACTAAAACACGGGTTATCGCACCAGTTCCCAGTCTTCCTTCCAGAATTCTCACCTTGTAATCAGTTAACTCCAAAGCTTTGAGCTCGGGATAAAACTGTTCTAATCCGTTGCGCAGCGCATTATCAATAGCATTGACCGGTCCATTTCCAGTTCCTTGAGACTCAATATCCTTTCCAAGCGCACGCAACTTAACCGTGGCACGCGAAGTTACGGATTTATCTGTGCCCAAATCGACTGTGGTTTCCCAACTTTCAAGTTTAAAAAAGGATGGTCGACGCCCGTCAAGTTCTTCCCGAAGCAAAAGCTCAAAAGAGGCGTCAGCGGCTTCAAAGGTGTAACCACGCGCCTCTAAGTTCTTAACCTTTTCAACTACCCGGGTTACGACCTCTTTCTCCTTGCTTAAGTCAAAACCTAGTTCCTGTGATTTCAATTCAATTGATGCTCGTCCTGCCATCTCTGACACCAACATACGCATGTCATTGCCAACACTTTCTGGATCTTCATGTTGGTACAGCGCTGGATCAACCTTAATTGCTGACGCATGTAAACCTGCCTTATGTGCAAAGGCCGATACTCCAACGTAAGGTTGGCGAGCGCTCGGAGAAACATTGGTTACCTCTGCGACCGCATGTGAAATTCTGAAAGCCTCTTGTAGAGCGCCCTCTGGCAAAACCTGTTGCTTCTTCTTTAACTGAAGATTGGCAATTATCGAAACAAGGTCAGCATTTCCAGTTCTTTCACCATACCCATTTAATGTGCCTTGTACGTGAGTAGCACCTGCCGAAATTGCAGCTAAAGAATTGGCAATTGCGCAGCCGGTGTCATTGTGACAATGAATTCCAAGTCGAGCAGAACTCCTTTGTAAAACCTCATGAACTACATCTGACAATTCATCAGGCAACATGCCGCCATTTGTGTCACACAGAGCGATTACATCAGCGCCAGCTTGAGCAGCTACCCGGACCACCTCAACCGCATATGCCGGGTTTGAGCGGTATCCATCAAAAAAGTGCTCTGCATCGAGAAATACTCGCTGGCCGCCAGATCTTAAAAACTCAATAGAATCACGGATCATCGCTAAGTTTTCGTCAAGATGGGTCTTTAATGCCAGGTCAACATGTCTGTCATGAGACTTCGCCACCAAAGTCACAACTGGTGCGCCAGAATCTTGCAGCGCCCTAAGGAGGGCATCATCTGCGGCCTTAACATTTGGCCGACGGGTGGCGCCGAATGCGACAAAGGTTGAATTTTTTAACTTCAACTCACTCTGTGCCAACTTAAAGAATTCAGTGTCTTTTGGATTGGCGCCTGGCCATCCACCTTCGATAAAGCCAACGCCCAGATCATCTAGATGTCTGGCGATAGTTAACTTGTCATGAACCGAGAGATTCAATCCCTCTTGCTGCGCACCATCGCGCAGTGTGGTGTCATAAATATGAAAAGCATCTGAGATGGTCATTAAATTACTTTCTTCATCCATCCATGCTTGTCAGCAATCGTTCCATGTTGAATACCCAACAGATGATTACGAATCTCCATGGTTATTGGACCAGGATTTCCATCTCCGGTAACCCATGTTCCGTGAGCACTCTTAGCGGTTCCTACCGGTGCAATTACCGCTGCAGTGCCACAAGCGAAGATTTCAGAGATTTCGCCGTTAGCTACGCCATCACGCCACTCATCAGTGGAGATCATTCCTTCTTCGACTTTGTAACCTAAATCAGTGGCTACAGACAAAATAGAGTCACGAGTGATTCCAGGCAAAAGAGTTCCAGTTAGTTTTGGCGTAAAGATGGTTGCATCTTTGCCGCGGCCTTTAACAAAGTAAAGGTTCATGCCGCCCATCTCTTCTACCCAGCGACGCTCCTGTGCATCAAGCCAAACAACCTGATCACAGCCTTGTTTAGCGGCTTGTTGTTGGGCCAATAGTGAGGCTGCGTAGTTGCCGCCACATTTTGCTTCACCAGTTCCACCAAGTGCTGCTCGCACGTACTCGGTTGAAATCCAAACCGTAACCGCTTTTGCTGCATTGAAATATGCTGCGGCTGGAGTAGCGATTACAGCAAATAAAGCCTTGTTTGAAGGTCTAACACCAAGACCTACCTCTGTTGCAATCATGAACGGGCGAATGTAAAGCGACTCCCCGACTTTCTTTGGCACCCACCCAGCGTCAACCTTCACTAGTGACTCAACAGCAGATACAAAGTCAATTACTGGTAGTTCAGGCAATGTTATGCGCGCCGCACTTTTCATAAAGCGCAAACCATTTGCGTCGGGACGAAAGAGTCCAATGCTTCCATCTGGTTGCGAATAAGCCTTCATTCCTTCAAAAATCTCTTGCCCATAATGAAAAACCATGGCTGCTGGGTCAAGGCTGATCGGTCCATAAGGTTGTACTTGAGCATCAGACCATCCAGAATCTTGATTCCATTCAGCGGTAACCATGTGATCTGTGAAGTACTTACCAAAACCTGGTTCTGCAACTCGTTTTTCACGTTCCGCAGCCGGAACTGGGGTGCTTGAGAGGTTTATGTTTATCTTCATGATTGCAGAGCCTTTACAAATGCATCTCCGATTTCAGAGGTGGAACGCTTTGTAGCGCCACGGTTCAAAATATCCTGTGCTACAACCTTCTCTACTTCGGTACCTGCTGCGGATAAACCTAAATGGTGGAGCAGCATCGCAACTGACATTACGGTGGCGGTTGGATCAGCGATTCCTTTGCCGGCAATATCTGGAGCCGAGCCATGAACCGGCTCAAACATTGATGGGAATTTTCCTTCTGGATTTATGTTGCCGGATGCTGCCAAGCCAATTCCACCGCATATTGCAGCGGCAATATCAGTAAGAATATCGCCAAACAGATTATCGGTAACAACTACATCAAAACGCTCTGGATTAGTAACAAAGAACATCGATGCCGCATCCACATGTAGGTAATCAGTCGCAACATCAGGAAACTCTTTGGCCACTTCATCAAAGGTTCTTGTCCACAAACCGCCAGCTCGGGTTAAGACATTGTTTTTGTGCACCAATGTAAGTTTTTTACGAGGTCTGGCCTGCGCGCGAGCAAATGCGTTCCGAATTACCCGCTCAGCGCCTCGTCTTGTATTCAAAGACTCCTCGGTAGCGATTTCATCGGCAGTACCGTGAGCTAAGACTCCACCGGCACCAACATATGGTCCCTCTGTCCCCTCTCGCACTACAACAAAATCAATTGGAGCCTCGGTACGAAGTGGAGTTGTAGTTCCTGGATAAAGCTTGGCTGGGCGAAGATTAATGTAATGATCAAATGCAAAACGTAGCTTTAGCAACAAACCACGTTCTAGCACTCCACTGGGTACTGATGGATCACCTACAGCGCCCAAGAGAATTACATCAAAACTTTTCAACTCCTCAAGAACAGCATCCGGCAGAGTTTCTCCAGTTTTGTGCCAGAGTCTGGCTCCTAGATCAAACTCTTTTTTATCAAAACTAACATCGTACTTTGCAGCCACTGCATCTAGAACTTTTAATCCTTGATCCACAACTTCTGGGCCTATGCCATCGCCACCGATAACAGCGAGTTTAAAGTTTTGTGTCATGATACGAGTGAAACCGATCTTGCAACGCGAGCACCAGTCTCAGATGCAATCTTTGCTACAACCTCAGTCGAGATTGCGGAGTCGACAGTAAGGGCCATAAGTGCTTCCCCACCAGCTTTGTCTCTTGCGACCTGCATGTTTGCAATATTGGTTTTTGCTGCACCTAGTACATTTCCAACTACACCAACCACGCCTGGCTTATCCTCATAAATCAAGAAAAGTAGATGGTCTGCAGGTGGGAGCTCGATATCAAACTTGTTAATCCGCACAATCTTTTCGACTTTACGAATTCCCATCAAGGTCGCATCAACCTCTACTCGGTTTCCATTTGAGAACGCCGCCCGCATTGAAATCATGCTGCGGTAATCCTCACATTCCGGCTCAGTAGTCACGGAAGAGGTCAGGCCTTTTTCTGCAGCAAGGTTTGGTGAGTTCACGTATGTGACATCTTCCATGCCAGTTGCCAGCAATGCACCTTTGAGAGCAGAGGTTCCAAGAATTGAACAATCATGTTCAGAAACTTCGCCGCTAACAGTGATTTCTATTGAAACTGGAAGTTCGGCCTCGAGCGCTGTGGCAATCTGTGCCATTTTCTCTACAAGTGGGAGTGATGGTCTGATTTCTTGGTGAATCTCTCCACCCTTTACATTCACCGCATCAGGAACCAGTTCACCAGATAGCGCTTTTCGAACTGATACCGCTACTGCGATACCTGCTCTTTCTTGTGCCTCATCTGTTGAAGCTCCCAAGTGAGGAGTTGCGACTACTTGGTCCAATGCAAACAGCGGTGAATCCGTACAAGGTTCAGTTGCAAATACATCAAGACCAGCACCGGCCACTCGGCCTTCAGTGATTGCGGTATAGAGAGCGGCTTCATCCAAGACGCCGCCACGAGCAGCATTAATGATTCTTACTGTTGGCTTTACCTTTCTTAGCGCCGCATCGCCAATCAGATTCGCTGTCTCTTTAGTTTTTGGAAGATGAATGGTTATGAAATCAGATGTCGCCAACAAATCATCTAGTGAAACAAGGTCAACACCTAGTTGCGCTGCACGAGCAGGCTGGAGGTATGGATCGTAGGCGATCACCTTCATTCCAAAAGATTGCATACGGTGGGCCACTAATTGACCGATTCTTCCAAATCCGACTACTCCTAAAGTTTTTTCAAATAGCTCCGCACCCGTGTACTTTGATCTGGCCCATTTGCCATTCTTTAAAGCCGCATGAGCTGGCGAGACATGGCGAGCAGAGGCCAAAAGAAGGGCTATTGCCAACTCTGCTGCGCTAACAATGTTCGAGGTTGGTGCGTTTACCACCATTACTCCAGCTGCGGTTGCAGCGGGAATATCAACATTGTCCAAACCGACACCTGCACGGGCAATAACTTTCAAGCCCTTCGCGGCAGCAATCGCTTCTGCATCCATTTTGGTTGCAGAGCGAATTAAAACCGCATCTACTCCAGCAGCAAGTGCAGGCAAAAGTTCTGCTCGATTCGCCCCATCACAGTTTCGGATTTCAAAATCTGGACCGAGCGCATCAAGTGTTGCCGGACTTAGCTCTTCAGCGATTAGTACTACTGGTTTACTCACGCGCTGCAGAACCTTCCTTGTAATCATCCTTGTTGGCAGCTTTCACCCAAGACATCATCTTGCGAAGCTCTCGACCAACTTCCTCGATTGGGTGCTGTTCACCCTTGGCTCGCAGAGCCTTAAATTCAGGCGCACCTGCATCTTGATCGTCGATAAACCTCTTTGCAAAAGCACCGCTTTGGATGTCGGCAAGTACTGCCTTCATATTCTCTTTGACATGAGGATCAATAACGCGTGGACCAGAAATGTAATCTCCGTATTCCGCGGTATCAGATACCGACCAGCGTTGCTTTGCAATTCCACCTTCGTACATGAGATCAACAATCAGCTTCAATTCATGTAGACACTCAAAGTAGGCCACCTCAGGTTGATAACCAGCTTCGATCAAGGTTTCAAAGCCGTACTGCACAAGTTGGGAAGCTCCACCACACAGAACTGATTGCTCACCAAACAAATCTGTTTCTGTTTCTTCAGTGAAAGTAGTCAGGATTCCTCCAGCACGTAATCCACCCATTGCCTTTGCATAGGAGAGAGTTAGCGGCCAAGCATTTCCTGTTGCATCCTGTTCTACGGCAACAATGTCGGGAACTCCACGCCCCGCAACATATTCACGGCGTACTAAGTGGCCAGGACCCTTTGGTGCAACCATGCAGACATCAATATTGGCAGGTGGCTTGATATATCCGAATCGAATATTAAATCCATGTCCGAAAAAGAGGGCATCGCCCGCCTTCAAGTTTGGCTCAATTGATTCCTTGTAGATATGGCGCTGCTTATGATCGGGAGCCAGCAACATAATCACTGTTGCCTCCTTTACCGCTTCAGCAACAGTCACTACACGCAGTCCTTCTTGCTCCGCTTTGGCGCGAGACTTAGAACCTTCAGCTAAACCAACACGGACATCTACCCCGCTATCACGCAGATTTAGCGCGTGCGCATGTCCTTGAGAACCGTAACCGATTACTGCAACTTTTCGGCCTTGAATAACCGATAGATCTGCATCTTCATCATGATAGATAGTTGCCACGTTTGCTCCAGCTTTCTTGTTAGTTTTGATAGTCCGCAGTCTGGCTATGCGACTCTGATGAGGCTAGTCCAGTTTCCTTCAAAGTTCGTTCTGCCAAAGTTATATCGCCTGTTTCGATTGCGATTAACCCTGATTGAACTAACTCTTTCACGCCATATTTGTTTAACTCGCCCAATAACGCAGCAAGCTCCTTGCTATTGCCAAGCGCTTGAATAGTTAATGATGATTCACCTTGATTGATAATTTCTGCTTTGTACTTGGCAACTAACTGTTCTATCTCACTACGAGAATTTGAATTGGTTGCGACTTTAACCATCAGCAGCTCCCGCTGAACTGCGTCACCTGACTTCATCTCTTGAATTCCGAGAACGTTAACTAGTTTGAATAGCTGTGCACTTACTTGATCCAATGCATGGCCTTCGAGATTGAGCACGATTGTCATACGGGATAACTCTGGATTCTCAGTTGGTCCTACCGCCAGAGAGTCGATGTTGTAACCGCGGCGAGAAAACAGTGAAGCTACGCGGGCTAGAACGCCCGGACTGTTCTCAACCAGAACTGAAAGTGTGTGTTGTGCCATCTCTATAACTCCTGTGAATCCCAGTCCGGTGCCATCTCTTTGGCAATCATGATGTCATCGTTGGATGTTCCGGCTGCAACCATTGGCCAAACCATGGCATCTCGATAAACATTAAAATCAATTACAACAGGGGCATCATTTATTGCGTTAGCTTCCTTGATGATCTTGTCGACATCGCCCTTGCTTTCGCAGCGCAAACCGACACATCCCATGGCCTCAGCAAGCTTGGCAAAATCTGGAATGCGCTTTGAATGCAGATCGGTATTGGAATAGCGATTCTGATAGAACAAGGACTGCCATTGGCGGACCATGCCAAGGCTTTCGTTGTTGATAATCGCAACTTTGATGGGGATGTTATTTAGAGAACAGGTAACCAGCTCTTGATTGGTCATCTGAAAACATCCATCGCCATCAATTGCCCATACTGGCGTGTCAGGTGCTCCAACTTTGGCACCCATTGCAGCAGGAACCGCATATCCCATGGTTCCTAAACCACCTGAGTTCAACCAAGTTCGAGGCTTTTCATATTTAACAAACTGAGATGCCCACATTTGATGTTGACCAACACCTGCAACATAAACCCCGTCAGGTCCAGTAATGGCGCCAATTCTTTCAATTACATATTGCGGTGAAAGCGATCCATCTGTTGGGTGGTTATAACCCAATGGATACTTCTCTCGAAGGGAGCCCATCTGTCGCCACCAGGTAGTCAGATCTGGTTTACTCTTTTTGAATTCCGCTTCTACTGCAGGAATTAACGCACGAATTGTTGGACCGAGGTCACCAATTATTGGCACATCGGCATAACGATTCTTTCCAATTTCAGCGGGATCAATATCGGCATGAATAATCTTGGCATTAACAGCGAAGGTTGAGAGTTTTCCAGTTACGCGATCATCAAATCGCGCTCCCAAAGTAATCAAAAGATCAGCCTTTTGCAGGGCGGTTACCGCAGCAACAGTTCCGTGCATGCCCGGCATTCCCAGATGTAAGGCGTGGCTATCGGGGAAAGCGCCACGTGCCATCAATGTGGTTACTACTGGAGCTCCAACTAGTTCTGCTAATTGCAATAGCTCCTTAGCAGCATTGGCTTTAATAACTCCGCCGCCGACATAGAAAACTGGCTTGATTGATTGCGCAATTAGTGCGGCAGCATCACGAATCGCAGATTGTTCTGGCTCAACCTGCGGGTTATACCCACGCAGAGTTAGCGACTGCGGATAGTCGTAATCTGTCATTTTCTGCAGAGCATCTTTTGCAATGTCAACAAGTACTGGTCCTGGTCTTCCAGATTTTGCAATGTAGAACGCCTCTGCAATCGCCCGCGGAATGTCTTTCGGATCGGTAATCAGATAATTATGTTTAGTGATTGGCATTGTGACGCCACGGATATCTGCTTCTTGAAAAGCATCTGTTCCAATCGCTGGACCTGGTACCTGTCCAGTGATCGCAACTATTGGTACTGAATCCATCTGAGCGTCAGCTAACGGAGTGACAAGATTTGTTGCACCTGGTCCGGAGGTCGCGATGCAGACTCCGACCCTTCCAGTTACCTGCGCATATCCAGTTGCGGCATGACCTGCACCTTGTTCGTGACGAACCAAAATGTGTCTGATCTTTGAATCATAAATTGGGTCATAGGCCGGAAGAATTGCTCCTCCAGGAATGCCGAACATGACATCAACGCCAACCTGCTCTAACGCTTTCACGAGAGATTGCGCTCCTGTGATCTGATTGCTCATGTTCCACTCCTTTCCCTGCTTACTTTCTTTTCCCGCCCTATTAATGCAAAAACCCTCAGTTTCCTGAGGGTGCGCGTGAACTTGGATTTAGTTCACGCGCAGCGAATCACCACCACTGATACAGATACGCAAACAGATGAGGTGATTGCTGACATGAGGAGAATTATCCCGTCACAAAAAGTATGAGTCAACCCCTGAGATGCACATCTCACATTATGAACGGGGCTTTAGTCGCAGACCGCACCTTTCGAGGCCGAACCCACCATTCTCACAAATTTGCCCAACACCCCTGTTGTGTAGCGATGTGGCAAAGGCTGGAAGTTTTTGTGTCGCTCTGCCAACTCAGTTTCATCAACCAGTAGATCTAGGGTGCGGGCTTTAGTATCGATGCGGATTCGATCGCCATTTCTTACAAGAGCAATCGGTCCACCATCGACCGCTTCGGGCGCAATGTGTCCGACACATAATCCAGTTGTGCCACCAGAGAATCTTCCATCAGTTAACAAAAGTGTTGACTTCCCTAATCCTGCACCTTTAATTGCACCAGTAATCATTAGCATCTCACGCATGCCAGGTCCACCCTTTGGGCCTTCGTATCGAATGACAACAACATCGCCGGCTTGAATCGTTCCATCCTCTAGAGCTTGCATGGCTGATTGTTCGCGATCGAAGACCCGTGCTGGACCTTCAAATACATCGACACCAACACCAGCAACTTTTGTGACCGCGCCTTCTGGTGCGAGTGATCCACCAAGAATTGTGATTCCACCAGTTGTGGCTAATGCATTTTTTGTGGCTTTCAAAATTTCACCATCTGGATCTGGTGGATTTATTTCTGCCAAATTCTCGGCCATGGTTTTTCCGGTAACCGTTAAGCAATCGCCATGAAGCAGGCCGGCATCGAGCAGGGCCTTTAGGACAACTGGAATCCCGCCAACCTTGTCCACATCACTCATTACATACTTACCAAATGGTTTCAAATCACCTAGCAAAGGAACTTTTGATCCAATACGGTGGAAATCATCAAGGGTTAAATCAACTCTTGCCTCATGAGCGATAGCCAAAAGATGTAACACCGCATTTGTTGATCCACCCAAAGCCATCAGTGCGGTAATTGCATTTTCAAATGCAGGCTTGGTAAGAATTTGTCTTGTGGTTATTCCTTGTCTAATGAGTTCAACAACCGCCGCACCAGACTTAATTGCGTAAGTATCTCTGCGTCGATCTACCGCTGGCGGAGCTGCGGAGCCTGGAAGAGACAGGCCGATTGCTTCGCCGATTGTGGCCATAGTGTTTGCGGTGTACATACCGCCGCAAGCTCCCTCGCCTGGACAAATAGCGCGCTCAATCTTGTCTACCTGCTCGCGGGTAATCAATCCTCGAGCGCAGGCTCCTACCGCTTCGAAAGCATCAATAATCGTTACATCTTTTCCATCAACCTGACCTGGCAAAGTAGATCCGGCGTAGACGAAAACGCTGGCTACATCAAGGCGGGCTGCGGCCATCATCATTCCGGGAAGCGATTTATCGCAACCTGCAAAGGTAACCATTCCATCAAGTTGCTCTGCTTGCATAACAGTTTCAACAGAATCTGCAATTACCTCGCGCGAAACCAGGGAGAAATGCATCCCCTCGTGACCCATTGATATTCCATCTGAAATTGAAATGGTTCCAAACTGCATTGGAAAACCACCAGCTTCAATGACTCCTTGTTTTGAAGCTTTAGCAAGTCGATCTAGCGAGAGATTACATGGAGTAATTTCATTCCAAGATGAAGCGATTCCAATTTGAGGTTTTTCAAAATCTTCATCTTTCATGCCAACAGCACGGAGCATTCCTCGCGCTGGTGCACGTTCTAATCCATCAGTTACAACGCTAGAGCGGGGCTTCATTGGATTGGTCATGAGCCAATCCTACTTATGCTTGCCCTAAATGCTTGAGTAACAACTCGCGAACTTTGGCAGCATCGGCCTGACCTTTGGTTTCCTTCATGACCGCGCCGATTAATGCACCTGCGGCTGGAAGATGTCCGGCACGAACCTTTTCGGCAACATCTGGTTGAGCCGCAATAGCATTTTCAATCGCAACCATTAAAGCTGAATCATCAGATACAACCTTGATTCCTCGCGCGCTAATAATCTGGCTTGGAGTGCCTTCTGAATTAATTACGCCATCAACAACTTGACGGGCTAACTTGTCAGTTAACTCTCCCTTTTCTACCAGCGAGACAATCTCAGCAACATCACAGGGTTTAATCGCAAGTTCAGCGGCAACTACGCCCTTTTCATTCGCAATTCGGGCAATCTCCCCTAGCCACCAACTTCTAGCACGGGTCGGATCAGAGCCAAGCTTTACTGTCTCTTCCACTAGATCCAAAACATCGGCGTTAATCATCGCCGCCATCTCTTTGTCTGGGACCTTCCAAGCCTCTTGTAACTTTTTGCGGCGTACGGATGGCTTCTCAGGAAGTCCAGCGCGGATCTTTTCGATTAAATCAAGAGTTGGCGCTACTGGAACCAAATCTGGTTCCGGAAAATAACGATAATCCTCTGCTTGTTCTTTTGAACGCCCAGGCGTGGTTAGTCCCGTGTCCTCATGAAAGTGCCGAGTCTCTTGCACAACTTTTTGACCCTTATCAAGAAGTTCTGCATGACGAATCATCTCGCCTCTGACCGCTCTCTCTACAGAGCGCAGCGAGTTAACATTTTTGGTTTCACTTCTAGTTCCAAGCTTTTCTGCACCTATTAGGCGGAGAGAAACATTCGCGTCACATCGCAAAGAACCTTGCTCCATCTTCACATCACTTACACCTAAACCACGAAGTATGTCGCGTAACTCAGATACATAGGCACGCGCTACTTCCGGAGCATACTTTCCAGTTCCGGTAACAACTTTGGTAACGATCTCAACCAATGGAATACCAGCTCGGTTGTAATCTAGAAGCGAGTAATCCGCTCCATGAATACGACCGGTTGAGCCACCCATATGGAGGGATTTTCCTGTGTCCTCTTCCATGTGAACCCGTTCGATTTCAATGCGAAACTCTTTGGCGCCCTCTTCAGTATCAATGGTTACATCAAGGTATCCATTGGTGCAGATAGGTTCGTCGTATTGAGATGTTTGAAAGTTTTTGGGCATATCTGGATAGAAATAATTCTTACGAGCAAATCTAGAAAATGGTGCGATAGAGCAGTTCAGCGCCAACCCAATTGCAATCGTGTATTCGATTGCCTTTCCATTTACGACAGGAAGTGACCCTGGAAGACCCAGGCAAACAGGGCAGGTTTGAGTGTTTGGGGCGGCTCCGAAAACAGTATTGCAACCGCAAAACATCTTGGATTCAGTTCCTAGTTCTACGTGAACCTCAAGACCCAGAACTGGTTCGTATTTTGCAATTACATCTTCATATTTGAGAGCCATTACTTAACTCCTACTTGTGGTGCTTAATTGTGGCGCTGAGGCCAGAATCGGCTTGCCCCATTTTGTTAGAAGTGCGGCTTCAAGTGATGCGCCAACTTTGTACATACGATCATCCATCATTGCTGGAGCCATTATCTGGAAACCAGCAGGCAAGCCATCCTCTTCTGCCAAGCCGGATGGCACAGACATTCCACCTATTCCTGCAAGGTTTGTCGGAATCGTCGCAATGTCATTGAGATACATAGCGATTGGATCATTAGCTTTTTCGCCAATCTTAAACGCTGTGGTTGGTGCAGTTGGCGAAACCAAAACATCTGCTACCTGGAAAGCATTTTCGAAATCGCGAGAGATTAAGGTTCTTACCTTTTGGGCGCTTCCATAGTAAGCATCGTAGTAGCCACTGGAAAGCGCATAGGTGCCAAGAATAATGCGGCGTTTAACCTCTCGACCAAAACCTGCTTGACGGGTTTGATTCATTACATCTTCAGCAGATCCTTGTCCGACCCGCATTCCATAACGCATGGCATCAAAGCGAGCGAGGTTTGAAGAGCACTCACTCGGCGCAATCAAGTAATAAGCTGCAAGTGCATAATCAAAGTACTTGCAAGAAACTTCAACAATCTCTGCACCTTGAGAGGCCAATAGCTCGAGTGATTCGTTGAATAACTTCAAAACTCCGGGCTGGTAACCATCGCCTTGGAGCTCCTTGATGACACCAATCTTCATGCCCTTTACATTTCCATCTTTTGCTGCCGCTACTACTGGCGGAACCGGCGCATTAATTGAAGTGGAATCTAGTTTGTCGTATCCGCCAATTGCTTCATGAAGATAAGCAGCATCCAACACTGTTCGTGCACATGGTCCAGCTTGATCTAGAGATGATGAGAAAGCCACAAGACCATAACGTGATACTCCGCCGTAAGTTGGTTTAACTCCAACTGTTCCCGTCACAGCTGCTGGTTGACGGATTGATCCACCGGTATCTGTTCCGATAGCTAGCGGTGCTTCAAATGCAGCCAGAGCCGCAGATGATCCACCACCAGATCCGCCAGGGATGCGGGTTAGATCCCATGGATTGTGGGTCGGTCCATAAGCTGAGTTTTCAGTGGAGGATCCCATTGCAAACTCATCCATATTGGTTTTGCCCAAGATAACAACACCGTTTTCTTTCAGTCTTGAAACAACGGTCGAGTCATACGGTGGTCGCCAACCCTCGAGCATCTTGGAGCCACATGTAGTTGGAACTCCCTTTTGCGTCATAACATCTTTTAGTGCGAGCGGAACTCCCGCTAGCGGTGAGAGTTTCTCGCCGGCGGCACGCTTTTTATCAACTTCACTTGCCTGTTCAATTGCACCTTGATTATCAACATACAAAAAGGCATGGACATCTCCATCCACCTTAGCGATTTGCTCAAGATGTTGTTTGGTCAGATCAACGCTGGAAATCTCACCGGCAGCTAATGAGGCTGCCATCTCGGTTGCTGATTTATAAATCATTACTCTTCACCCAAAATCTGTGGAACCTTGAAACGCTGTTCCTCCTGTGCGGGTGCACCTGAAAGCGCTTCCTCCGGTGTCAAACTTGGCCGCACCTGATCTTCGCGAAATACATTTTTCAGTGGAAGTGGGTGCGAAGTTGGTGGTACATCAGAACCAGCAACCTCTTGTACACGAGCTACCGCATCAAGAATTACTGAAAGCTCATTTGAAAGATGGTCTAACTCTTGGTCAGACATATCTATGCGGGCTAGCTTTGCAAGGTTTGCGACATCATCACGTGAGATGTTGGACATGAGGGTCACCTTACCGAGTCTTTCGCATTGAAGGCGAATTACTTTCGGATTTGGCCATCCCCTCTAACGATCCATGTGGTGGTAGTCATTTGCTCTAGTCCCATTGGGCCACGAGCATGCAGCTTTTGGTTAGAGATTCCAATCTCTGCCCCAAATCCCATCTCTTCTCCATCAGTAAATCTAGTTGAAGCATTAACCATGACAGCGGCACAATCTGAAAGCGCAATAAAAGTGGCGGCATTCTGCTCAGATTCAGTCACGATAGCTTCTGTGTGATTTGTTCCGTATTTCAAAATATGCTCACTGGCAGCCAAAAGATTAGGCACAACCGCAACGTTCATCTCCAAAACACCGTATTCGGTAGCAAAGTTAGTTTCACTTGCTAGATCAGCTGGTATTCCAAGTTTTTTAGCAGCTTCCAGAGAAGTTGGATCGCAATGCAACACAACACCAGATTCATGTAGCGCCTGCAATGCATGAGGCAAGAAGCTCTCTTGGAGATCTTGGTGGATCAAGAGCGTTTCAGCAGCGTTGCAAACACTTGGTCGATGAGTCTTCGAATTTATGATGATGGGCAGAGCTTTATCAAGGTCTGCTGCACTATCTATATAAACATGACAAACACCAGCTCCAGTTTCAATCGTAGGAACTGTTGACTCGTCAACCACCATGCGTATCAAAGCCGCACTGCCTCTTGGAATTACCAAATCTACTTTTCCGCGGGCATTCAAAAGCGCTCTTGTTGTGTCACGATCATTTGAAGGAATCAACTGAATTACTTCGGGCGAAATAACAGTTTTGGCTAACGCCTCTCTCATTATCTCGACCAATATCTCATTGCTCTTTTCGGCCGATGATGATCCTCTGAGTAAAGCTGCGTTACCAGACATCAAAAGAATTACCGCAGCATCCACTGTGACATTTGGACGGGCTTCGTACACCATCCCGACCACACCAAAGGGCACCGTGACTTGTTGCAGGTGTAAGCCATTTTCTAATGTGCGCTCCCGCAATACTGTGCCTAATGGGCTAGGTAACGCTGCAACTTTACGGGCACCTCCAGCGATACCTCTGACACGAGCCTCATCAAGCATTAATCGATCCAAAAGTTGAGAGTTCAAGCCATTGGCTTGTCCACGTGCCATATCCTCTTGATTAGCGGTCAAAATTCGACTGACATTTTGCTCAAGCGAATCGGCAATTACACCTAGAGCCTTCTGACGCTCTTCGTATGTGGCGGCTACAAGAGTGCGGGCTGCTTTTCGAGCAATGTCGGAAATTTCTGCAATTAATTGATCATTGTTCATATCAACACCAAATCATCTCTGTGCACTAATTCGCGCTCGTATTCTGGTCCGAGCTCACGGGCTAACTCTTTGGTTGATCGACCGAGTAATTGAGGAATCTCCTCCGAATCAAAAGCGACCAATCCTCGCGCTACGACAACTCCGCTGGAATCAATTAATTCAACGGTGTCACCAGAACTAAATTCACCCTCCACAGCGGTAACTCCGGCTGGAAGTAATGAAACACCCCGCTCCTTCAAAGCGGTAACAGCACCAGCATCCAAAACTAATCTTCCGCGAGGCGTTGCAGCATGTGCCAACCAAAGCAGGCGTGATGGTTTCTTGTTTTTGGCCGCGGTAAATAATGTGCCTAATTCTTTGCCTAACACTGATTCAGCCACCTCATCTAAAGAGGTAAGCAACATTGGAATTCCTGCTCCAGTAGAAATTCGTGCGGCTTCAATCTTGGTAATCATGCCGCCACTTCCAACTTTGGATCCGGCACCACCGATTTGCGCGTCAGATAACTTATCAACGCTATCGACGATAGAGATCTTCTTCGCGCCGGGTTGTGATGGCGGTGCGTCATAAAGTGCATCTACATCAGTAACTAGTACCAATAAATCCGCCCCTACTAGATGAGATACCAGAGCCGCTATTCGGTCGTTGTCACCAAATCTAATCTCCTGAGTTCCCACCGAGTCATTCTCATTAATGATTGGGACTACACCCAGTTGCAGCAATTTGAACAGTGTTCTTTGAGCATTCTGATAGTGCGAACGCCTGACAATGTCTTCGATGGTTAACAAAACCTGCGATGCGGTAATGGAGTGATGGCGAAAGGCTTCGGTATAACTGTGAATTAGCAAGCCTTGCCCAACAGAGGCTGCTGCTTGTTGAGTTGCCAAATCTTTGGGACGCGAGGTTAGTCCGAGTGGTGTTAGTCCGGCTGCAATCGCACCAGAGGAGACAACGATTACCTCTTTACCTGATTGCTTTAGAGTAGCGACAGCCGCAACCAGTTTGGCTACAGCGCCCGCATCAAGACCTGCGCCATCTTTACCGGTTAGCGAAGATGATCCAATCTTTATCACAACGCGACGGGCTTGGCTAATGACATCTCTGCTCATTACTCGCCCTTCATCACTTCTGTTGCTCCTCAATTCGAGGGTTTGTTGGATCAGAAACTTTGTACTCCCACTGTTGAGCTAACTCTTCATCATCGAGTTGATCTACAGCCTCTTCATCATACTTTTCCCATCCGCGAGGAATACGCATGTCATCGCCGCGCGGACCAGAAAGTAGTTCAGCGCCAGCTTCGATGGTTGGCTCCCAATCAAAGATAACCGCATCATTACCTGTGCCAATTCTTACTTCATCACCTTGTTTTGCGCCTTGCTTGAATAGTTCTTTCTCTACTCCCAGGCTGGCCAGGCGATCAGCGAGGTATCCAACTGCTTCAGCGTTTCCAAAGTTTGTTTGATGCACCCATCGTTCCGGTCTAGAACCAACCACAGTGAAAGAGCCATCTTCATTTGCAGTAACTTTGAAACCAGCATCATCTACTGGTGTAGGACGCAAAACGATTCTCGCCTTTTCCTCTTGTGATTGACGGGTGCGATACTCATTAACCAACTTGGCCATGGCGTACAACAAAGGATCGAGACCTATTCGTGCGGCGGCCGAAATCTGGTAGACCTCGTAGCCCCGCTCTCGCAAAATTGGCTCCACCATATCTGCCATCGCTTTTCCATCAGGAAGATCAACCTTGTTCAACGCAACTATTCGTGGGCGATCACTTAGATCCTCTGCATACTTCTTTAATTCATTTTCAATGATGTCAAAGTCTTTGATTGGGTCTCTATCACTTTCAAGCGTTCCACAATCCAAAACATGAACCAAAGCGGCACAACGTTCTACATGTCGCAGAAATTGCAGACCCAGACCTTTACCTTCTGCGGCTCCTGGAATTAATCCTGGTACGTCGGCAACAGTGAAGCGTGATTCACCTGCTTGAACAACACCAAGGTTAGGCGCCAGAGTTGTGAATGGATAATCTGCAATCTTGGGACGAGCTGCTGAAATTGCAGCGACCAAAGATGATTTGCCAGCGCTGGGATAACCAATCAATCCGATATCTGCAACTGACTTCAACTCTAAAACTAAAGTTCTCTTTTCACCTGGCTCGCCAAGCAATGCAAAACCTGGAGCTCGTCGGCGCGATGATGCCAATGCGTTGTTACCTAATCCCCCTAGGCCACCTTTTGCGGCAATAAAGCGGGTGCCGTTTCCAACAAGATCTGCCAGAACGCGGCCATCCTTTGTCATCACTACGGTTCCGTTTGGAACTCCCAGAATTAAATCTTCACCGTCAGGACCATTTTTCAACGCGCCATAACCTTGACGACCAGATCCTGCGCTGCGATGTGGGGAGTGATGAAAATCCAACAAAGTTGTGACGCTGGGATCAACTACAAGAATTACATCGCCGCCTCGGCCACCACTGCCACCATCTGGACCGCCTAGTGGAACAAACTTTTCGCGGTGTACTGAAACGCAGCCATCTCCGCCTTTTCCAGCGGTGGCATGAAGGGTTACGCGATCAACAAATGTTGTCACTTTTTTTCCTCCCCTTCATTTCTATTATTGATCTATTATTGAAATTGCGATGAAATAAAAAACGGGCCCGTAGTTACGGACCCGCAATTTATAAAGTCCGTTGGATTAGGAAACCGGAACGATGTTTACGACGCGACGACCACGTGCGTTTGAAAACTCAACTGAACCTGATGCAAGTGCAAAGAGAGTGTCATCTTTGCCGATTCCTACATTTTTGCCTGGGTGGAACTTGGTGCCACGTTGACGAACAAGAATCTCGCCGCTGTTTACCACCTGACCACCGAAGCGCTTGATTCCGAGAAATTGTGGATTGGAATCGCGACCGTTACGGGTTGAGGAGACGCCTTTTTTGGATGCCATTTCTTCGTACCCCTTACTTCACACCATTAATCGCAGTGATTTTCACGCGAGTATTTTTGGAACGGAAACCTTGACGACGACGATAACCAGTTTTGCTCTTGTAACGCAGGATGTGGATCTTTGGACCCTTAACCTCTGCAACAACTTCGCCGGTTACTTTGACTCCAGAAAGAACCTTTGGGTCTGAGGTAACAGCAGCACCATCGACAACAAGAACCGCTGGGAAAGATACGGTTGAGCCAGCTGCAGCATCAATACGATCTACAAAGACGGTATCGCCAACAGCGACTTTCTCCTGGCGCCCGCCAGCTTTAACAATTGCGTACACGATTTTCCTTCCGGTTCTTCATTTCGCTTTGTGCCTTTTGCTCAACCAGTAAATCACCTACCTGGCCAGCTTGGCGCTCGCCGAGCTGGAAGCTGGCGAGAAGCAGGGGGCTAGGTTACGGATTGAGCCCGTTTGGGGTCAAACTGAGCAACTCGCCCGCTATGAGCTCTGGTGCTAGATGGCTTTTTTCTGGGCTTCTATCTAGGCGGTAACTACGCCCGAGCTGGCTGCTCGGCGGCGTCGACGCCCAAAACCACGCTTATCTGAATCTTCCTCAGCCTGTTCAGGGCTTTGTGTTGGAGCGGAGTCTTCCTGCTCGATTGGCTCCTGCGCATCCACTGAGCTCTCCTCGGGTGAGTGGCTCTCATGGGTTGGAGTAATTTCGCGATCCAAACTCTTCTTATTAACCGGCTCCATTTGAACATGAATTCCACGTCCACCGCAGCTTTCGCAGGTTGTTGAGAAAGCTTCAATCAAGCCCTGACCAACTCGTTTGCGGGTCATCTGTACCAAACCTAGTGAGGTTACCTCAGCAACTTGGTGCTTGGTGCGGTCTCTGCCAAGACATTCGACTAAGCGACGCAAAACCTGCTCGCGATTTGATTCCAAAATCATGTCGATGAAGTCAATAACAATGATTCCACCCAAGTCGCGTAGGCGAAGTTGTCTAGCAATCTCTTCTGCCGCTTCAAGATTATTCTTAGTGACAGTCTCCTCTAGATTTCCACCTTTACCAATGAATTTACCGGTGTTGACATCGATAACAACCATTGCTTCTGTGCGGTCAATTACTAGTGAACCACCTGAAGGCAGATAAACCTTGCGATCAAGCGCCTTTGCAAGTTGTTCATCAACTCTGTTTTCCGTGAAGAGATCCTTTACGCCGGTCCACTTTTCAATCTTTGCCAGCAATTCAGGAGCAATGTGACCAAGATAGTTATTGATGTCCTCCCAGGCTCCGTCACCTTGCACAGTTAACTTTCGGAAATCTTCATTGAAGATGTCACGAATGACTCGTACTGTTAAATCTGGCTCGCCATAAAGCAGTGCAGGAGCGTTAACACTTGAATTCTCTGACTTTTTCTTTATGTCTTCCCATTGAGCTTTAAGGCGAACTACATCACGGGTCAACTCTTCATCAGATGCGCCTTCAGCGGCGGTGCGAACAATTACACCTTCTTCATCAGTGATTAACCCCTTAAGAATTTCCTTAAGACGAGAACGCTCTGAATCAGGAAGTCGACGTGAAATTCCGCTCATGCCACCACCCGGGACATAAACCAGGTATCGGCCAGGTAGAGAAATTTGGCTGGTTAGACGGGCGCCTTTTTGTCCAATTGGATCTTTGGTTACTTGAACCAAAACTGATTGTCCGGTTTTTAGTACCCGTTCAATTTTTCTCTCTTGATTATCGGCTAAACCAGCTGCATCCCAGTTAACTTCACCGGCATACAAAACCGCATTACGACCTTTTCCAATATCAACGAATGCCGCCTCCATTGAAGGAAGAACGTTTTGAACTTTTCCGAGATAAACATTGCCGACATAGGAAATGTTGCTATTTCTATTTACATAATGCTCAACTAAGATGTTGTCTTCTAGGATTGCAATCTGAGTGCGATCACCTTGTTGACGAACCAGCATCTCTCTATCAACAGACTCACGACGAGCTAAGAACTCCGCATCAGTAAGAATTGTGCCGCGTCTTCTATTTTCGCGATATTCACCACGGTGTTCTTTGTGATCGTTGTAGCGATGACGCTCACGACCTCTATCGCGATCGCGGAAACGACGATCATTGCGACCTCCTCGATCGTTTCGATCGTTTCGGTCAAAATTCTTTCTCTCTCGAGCCGGCTTCTCCTGGGCGGGACGCGATTCTCTAACCTTTACAACCGTTACAACGCCATCTTCTTCTACAGTCTCGCCAGGTGTAACCCCGTCGGAACCAGATCTGCGACGACGGCGACGTTTCTTAAATCCAACAGCGGTAGCTGACTCATCATCAACTACTGGTGAATTGGTGCTCTCTTGTGAAAGCTCTTCGCCACCATCTTTGTCAGAACGGCGACGCCCACGACCGCCACGTCTGCGACGACGGCGACGATTTTCATTTTCGCTTTCCTGATCAGAAACTACTTCGCGAGTTTCCTGATTGGTCTTTGCGCCTGCTTTTTGATTTGGCTTCTGGGTTGGCTTATCTGCCGACTTTTGCGAGGCACGTGCCTTGGGTGCCGCTGCAACTACTGGGGCTGCTTGAAAAATTGGTGCTGGGATTACGCCAGCTGCCTTGACCTTCTTTTCTTTTTCAACCGGCTTTTCTTTTTCAACTGGCTTGGCATCATTGCTCTTGGCCGGCTTTTCCGCAGCTTCTTTAGGGACGGTTTTCTTCACAGCGCGCTTACGCACTTTTTTTGGCTCATCAGCCATACGATCAAATCCTTTTTGGTTTCTAGAAAGTTTCCTAGTTAATGGCCTTGCGGTCATTATTAAAAAAATCTCTGGTGGCGCCTGTACTTGGATCAGCCGACCGCACCTAAAGAGCGGTCCTGGCGACCTCGAAGTGTTGAGGCGATTGGAACCCCCGAAGTATGGCAGATGGCGCCGCCCACCGCCTAATCTGGGGCTTTAGCGTGTTCTTTGGTGCACATTTTGCAGCAGGCCTACCCCAATCAAATTGGCAAACATGCTTGAGCCGCCATAGGACAAAAATGGCAACGGGACACCGGTCATGGGCATTAAGCCCATAGTCATACCGATATTTTCAAAGATTTGAAATGAAAACCAGGCAATAACTCCAACGCAAACCATGCGACCAAACAAATCATTAGTACGACGTGCAATAGAAAAAGCTCTCATCAAGATCAGTCCAAAGAGAAAGAGGATGAAAGCTGAACCCACGAATCCAAGTTGCTCTCCGGCTACAGTAAATATGAAGTCTGTCTGTTGTTCTGGAACAAAACGTCCATTGGTTTGCGGCCCATCAAATAATCCTTTGCCAAACAATCCACCAGAACCAATAGTTATGCGAGCCTGCCTTAATTGATAACCGCTGGCTTGCGGATCAGCAGAAGGATCAACAAAGGAGCGTAAGCGATTTAACTGGTATTCGCTCACTTCACCGGTCACAACAGCTAGGTATGCACCTGTGACTCCGAGCGCGATTAATCCAAAAATCCACCGTAGTCTCGCTCCAGAAACCGCAATCATGGTGATTACACATGCAGAAATAATTAACACGGTTCCTAAATCAGGCTGAAGAACAATGAAGAGAACCGGAATCGCTGCAACACCGAGTGATTGCAAAACCTGTTTGTCAGTAGGCGCATCATTTCCTGCTATGCGCTCTGAAAGTATCAGCGCCATCCCAACAATTATTGAAATCTTCGCCAACTCTGCAGGTTGAATTTGGAATCCACCAGGGAAAGAAATCCATGATCGGGCGCCGTTGACGGTTGATCCAATCCCTGGAATCAAAACGGCAACCAGTCCCAGAACCCCGAGACCCCACACAATAGGTGTGTATGCCCGCAACAAACGGTAGTCAATCAAGGTTGTTCCATAAGCCAAAGCAATACCAATAACGACATTGATTAGCTGGCGCTTTAGGTAGTACTCCGGGTCTAGTCCATTTGCCGCAAACCAATCCCTTGTGGCCGCGTAAACCAATACCACTCCCAAAAGAAGGAGGATTAGTACCGCGGAGTTGAGGATTCGATCTGCGCCAACAAAGAATCCAGCTCGCTCTCTGCCTTTTTTATTCAACATAGCGGTCATGAGATCGAGGCTTTCGATGGGTCGATGAAAGGCAATTGTTTAGGAACTCCGTTAGGAAATATAGCGGTCTTTCCATTGGTGCCAAAGATGCTTTCATAAATTCTTCTTACGCCAAGACCGCTGGTGCTGGCACCAAAACCGCCCTGACTAACCATCATGACAACAGCATATTGCGGTTTTTTGGTCGGGGCGTATGAAGCAAACCATGAGGTGTCATCTTTTGCCGAGCCATCTAAATTTCTACCAAACACCTGGCCAGTTCCAGTCTTTCCGCTTACCTCAACTCCGAGACCAGCGAATGCACCTTGAGCTGTTCCAGATGTAACGACCGCTCTGAGAGAGTTTTGCATAAACTTCAAAACTGGTTTGCTTATAGGTAGTTTGCCATTTAGTTCAGGCTTAAATTGCTTCACTACTCTTCCATCTGGTTTCACTATGGCCTTAGCGACTTTTGGTACGACAAAATCTCCGCCATTTGCAATCGCGGCATACATAACCGCCATCTGCAATGGAGTCATCAAGACATCGCCTTGTCCGATTGAGAAATTAACCATGTCACCGGCGCGAACTTTGTCACCATCAAGGCAATTCTCTCGAGCAATTTCAATTAGATAAGCGGTCAGTTGAGATTTTTTTGCCCGCTTCTCGTAATTGCAGTAAAAGTCTTTGTTGTTCTCGTAACGCTGAACTTTCCACTCTCGGTTTGGCAATCTTCCCGCTGACTCCGAAGGCAGATCTATGCCAGTTTTCTTTCCAACCCCAAAAGCTGCTGCTGTCTTGAAGAAGTAATCATTTGGGTTTGGATTTGGTTTCAAACCACCATCTCTAACCCATTCGTCATATGCGATTTGATACCAAATTGAGTCACATGAAATGGCCATCGCCTTGGTCATATCAATCAGACCTGCAGCTTTACTCTCGAAGTTCTTGAAAGTTCTGGTACCAATCTGAACCGTTCCGGGGCAGTCATATCTCTTCTTGAGCGAATATCCAGCCTCAACGGCAGCCGCTAGAGAAACTACTTTGAATGCGGATGCGGGAGCAAAGCCGCCTTGAATTGCTCTGGAAAGTGCTGGAACACCGCTCTTTTCGCTGTATAGCTCACGTGCTTGCTTGACGGTGATGCCATTTTCCCAAATATTTAAGTCGTAATCTGGATAAGAAGCCATGGCAAGAACTCCTCCAGTATTCACATCAAGCACAATTGCTGCGCCAGCATCACCGCGAAATCCAAAGCCTCTTGCTCTTAGCACCGCACTTTTTAACTCTTGCTCTACTACCGATTGAAGTTTGGCGTTGATATTGAGCACTAAATGATTTCCAGGTGTTGGTGGAGTATTTCTAGACTCTTGAGTTACCGCCTCTTTGCGATCCACAATGACAGTTCGAATTCCTGCAGCACCCCGAAGTTGTCGATCATAAACAACCTCCATACCTGCTTTACCTTTAAACTCATTCCGGTAATAACGGTATCCCTCTTCATTGTTGAGATCTGCTTCAGTAATTGGGCCTACATAACCCAAAACATGCGTCCCGCGTTCCCCTGCCTTTCCGGGGTAATAGCGAATTGAAACTGGCTCAGCAGCGATTCCAGGAAATAGATCTGATTGCTCGAGAATGGAAAGTACTTGAGCTTCATTTGCCTCTTTAGTTATTGGAATAGGCTGATAGCGATTTCCATTCCAACATCCATTTCTTTCGCCTGTTGGAAGTTCTGGACACAACCTGGTTCGCAGATAAACATCATCGAAATTCAATTTCAAAACCTGTGATACCCGGGCGAGTACAGAGTTGCCTTTGTCCTCCAATTTGTCGAGTACTGATCTATCTGCTGTGACCATTAATCCGGCACGATTAGTAGCCAAGAGGTTTCCTTCGTTGTCAACAATCAGTCCACGTAGTGCCGGAGTGACGATGTCTCTGCTTTGAATATCTAGAGCAGCTTGTTGATATCGCGGTCCATCAGCAATTTGCAGATAAAACAATCGACCAAAAAGTGCCAACATGAGTGAAACCACAAAGATTTGAACTACTAATAACCCTAATGATGAGCGGTCTTTCATCTATCTATTCCTTGCGGTCAAGCTAGCGCGATAAAGCTTTACCGCTAGCGGAACGTAGATGGGGGACAAAAGAAAACTCCAGATGCTGTTTCCTATCAACTCTCTAATTACATATCCGATTGCGCCGACCTCTTGTCCCAATATTGCACCGAGCAGTAAGAAAAGGGTCATGCATACTGCGCTTCCTATCACTGCAACCAAACTCATAGTTACTGGGCTGGGATCAGAATCCAAAGCAGAGCGAACATTTGTTGCAAGTACATAACTCATAAGCGTCAAAACTAAAGTCCACAATCCAACTGGCGCTTCAAGTGTTGGCGAAAGATCGGCGATGAAGCCAGCTATGAAGCCCGTGACGACCGCACTATTTCGCTCTTCTTGCATTACCCAGGCGATGAAAAATGCCAAATAAAGCGAGAAGCCCCCAATAAAAAACGATATCCGATTAATCAAAACCTCTTGCAGTAAAAAGAACAAACCAAATACCATCGTAATTGCAGGAATTCTATTTGCCGTCATCTCAGAAAGCTCATCTACTCACTAGGTGATGGTTCAGGAGTGACAAATACGGTTACGGTTGGGGCTGGTTTTGGCGCACGCGGAACAAGTGCATCGCCGGGATTTCCTGATGTTGATGAAAGCACGACACTTACAACACCAAGAGAGTTCAAATCTACAAAACCTTCTACTCTTCCCTGTTTAGTAAGTTGTCCAACAGTGTTCTCAACAAAAGTTACTTTGCCAACGGGAACTCCTGGAACAAATGGTTTGTCACCTGAACTACCGCGAGACAACAAGACATCACCTACGCTGATTTGGCCCGTAGCGCTCAACATTTGAATTGTGTAACGAGCTCCACCTTCTCCAGATAGCACGCCCATATCTTGCGTACCAGCTACTCGAACTCCGATACGAAATGAGGGATCGCTCATCAGCAAAACAACAGAGGAGGTTTGGGTGGTTGACTTAACAACCCCGACTAAGCCAGCGGCTGATATCACCGTCATGTCACGCTTAATTCCGGCGCTACTGCCAGCATCGAGCACAATTGTTTCACCGAAGGTGGCGGTGCCGCCTTTGCTTATTACTCTGGCGGAAACAACTTTGAAGCGAGCTTTGCCCGCTAGATCTAGAACACCTTTAAGCTGCTCGAGCTCTCCAACCACATCCTCATTGAGTATTAACTGACTCTTTAATTTGTCGTT
Source organism: uncultured Clavibacter sp. (assembly GCA_964536895.1). Lineage (GTDB taxonomy): Bacteria > Actinomycetota > Actinomycetes > Nanopelagicales > Nanopelagicaceae > MAG-120802. The sequence goes on along the minus strand of CAZIAI010000001.1, from coordinate 93,474 downwards.
TTCCTCTTTTAAGGCATCGATTTTGGATTGAGTTCTTCCCAGATTGGAGATGTCCTCAAAGAGGTTTCCGAAAGGCGAAATCACCGCAGAACCAACACTTTGGATTGGTGCAAGAAAACTCTGCATTCCGCTGCGAATCGATGAAACCAGACTTACTCCCCGTAGATCTAATGTGATTAGAAATAAGGAGGTAACGAGCAGCGAGACCCAAAGGAGTCTTACCCGATTCGATCCTCTCGCTGCCATTTAGTTCCTAACGACGTGGCTCTGAAATCAAAACCTTTTCTAATGCCTCAAACTCCTCAACGCACTTTCCAGAACCTTCAACTACAGCGTTTAGTGGACGTTCGCAGATGTGAATCGGCATGTTGGTTTCGTGGCGCAATCTTTCATCAAGACCTTTAAGTAGCGCACCGCCTCCGGTAAGAACAATTCCACGATCCATTAGATCGGCTGCTAATTCTGGCGGAGTCTTATCAAGGGTGTTCTTAACGGCGTTAACGATTGCATTTACCGGTTCTTCGAGTGCTTTTCGGATGTCCTCTGATGAAACAACAATCGTCTTTGGTAGACCTGTTGCTAAATCACGGCCACGGATTTCAGCATCTGGTTCATCACGCAATGGATATGCCGAACCGATTGCCATTTTTATTTCTTCGGCAGTACGTTCTCCAAGCATCAAGGAGAACTCCTTCTTTACCCAATTAATGATCGCTTGATCTAGTTCATCTCCTCCAACGCGGATAGAGAGCGCAGAAACGATTCCACCCAAAGAAATAACAGCTACCTCTGTGGTTCCACCGCCAATATCTACCACCATGTTTCCGGTTGGCTCGTGGATAGGAAGACCTGCTCCAATAGCTGCTGCCATTGGCTCTTCAATAATGTAGACCTTGCGTGCACCTGCTTCATATCCAGCATCTTTAACTGCACGCTGTTCAACGCCGGTGATTCCTGAGGGAACGCAGATAACAATTCTTGGTTTTGCAAGATAAGTGCGCTTATGCACTTGGCGAATAAAGTACTTAATCATCAAAGCGGTGGTGTCGAAATCTGCGATAACACCATCTTTTAGCGGGCGGATCGCAACGATACTTCCAGGGGTTCTACCAATCATTTTCTTGGCTTCTGTGCCCACAGCAAGAACTGCGCCGGTATCTTGATTTACAGCAACAACGCTCGGCTCATTTAGGACAATACCTTTTCCACGCACATACACAAGTGTGTTCGCGGTTCCTAGGTCAATCGCCATGTCGCGACCAAGAAATGTCCAGCGGTTAATCTGATTTGGCATTTAAGTTGCTCCTTACAAGTTGGGGAAGAAAATCTTTATCTCGCGCTCAGCTGACTCCGGAGAATCTGAGCCGTGAACAATATTTTGAACGACTTTTGTTCCTTGATCTCTGGCCAAATCACCACGAATCGAACCAGGTGCTGCAACTGTTGGGTCAGTTGTGCCTGCTAATGATCTAAATCCTTCAATCACTCTCTCGCCTTCAGCAATCATCGCCACAATAGGACCTGAGAGCATGAATTCAATAAGCGGTTCATAAAACGGCTTACCTTCATGTTCCGCGTAGTGAGCTGACAAAATTTGGCGATCAGCTTGCAGCATTCGAAGCGCAGAAATTTTGTAACCTTTTTTCTCTACACGTGCGATTACTTCGCCGACTAGTCCGCGACGGACGCCATCAGGCTTTACAAGAATCAGTGTCCGTGAGGATGAGGAAGATGAGTTAGTCACGGGGGCAGTCTATTGTGTTTTTTCGCCCTCGCTAAATGCCGCCCTAGCCGCCTCACCCTTACGGCCTACCACTATGGCAGTGACCCAAAGGCCGACAAATACCGCCCCCAGGAAGTACATGGTGAACACAAAGTATCCATAAGCAATTAGGGCAAACTGAGTAATCCAGCCAAGAATCCAGCCAAACTTGTACTTAAGAGTTCCTGATGAGATGAAGGCTAAAAATGCAATTACACCGGCAAACCAAAACGCTTCTGTTTCCAAACTCTTACTGGTCAAATCTTTCGCAACCAACACCGCAAAGCCAATAACAAAAATCTCCATCAGCAAAACGCTGCGCGCCAACATTCTCATGACTTTTTCTCTTTCATGCGACGAATGATTCCGCGGGATTCTCCAGCAGTAACAACTGATCCCGCAACCAGAACGGCGGTATTCAAGTCATTCACAGCATTCTCTAACTTTGCTTGATCTATAGCAGTTGTAATTGCATCGCTTAATGCCTCGACTGCTATAACTCTTTCGCTTCCAAAAACCATTTTGGCTCTAGCAAGCAAATCTTCAATTGGGGCTGCGCGATGAGATGAATTCTTGGAAACGATAACTTGGGAAACTACGGCCTCTAACTCCTCAAATATTCCATCAACATCCTTATCGCCCATGGGGGCAATAACTGCGATGATAGATTCAAAGTCAAACTCCTCTTGCAAGGTTTTGCGAAGTGATTGTGCGCCGTGCGGGTTATGAGCTGCATCAATAATTACAGTTGGGTTTCGCATCAAGATTTCGCATCTGCCGGGCGATGTTGAATTTGCCAGCGCTTCACGTACTACATTCTCATCAAGTTTAGTTTCTCCAGCAAAAGCTTCTACCGCGGCCAACGCAGTTGCTGCGTTTGACGCTTGATGGGCGCCATGAAGCGGCAAAAACAAATCATCGTAATCGCCGTAAATTCCTGCAATCGAAACTAACTGCCCACCTACCGCAACAGAACGGCTCTTTACAGAGTATTCGATGCCCTCTCGTAGTGGCGTAGCATCTACCTCTGCACATTTGCGCATCAAAATCTGCGCTACCTCGGCCTCCTGGCGAGCAAGTACGGCGAATGAACTAGGTTTGATGATTCCCGACTTGGTTAGGGCAATCTTTTCTAATGTGTCACCTAAGTACTCCATATGATCAAAGCCAATTGGTGTCACAACTGATACTGCGGCATTCACCACGTTGGTGGAATCCCACTCACCGCCCATTCCACATTCAAAGATGCCAACATCTACTGGGTACTCAGCAAATGCCACAAATGCCAGAGCGCACATAGATTCAAAGAATGACAACTTGTTTGGCATTCTCGAGTCAATCAAATCCAAATAGAGTGCAATGTCGTTGTAAGTGGCAATCATTCCTTCGGGTGAAATTGGTTCACCATTAATTGAAATTCTCTCCAGAAAACTTTCTAGATGTGGACTGGTGAAACGACCTGTGCGCATCCCTAATTCAAAACATAATGAATCAATCAACCGTGTTGTGGTTGTCTTTCCATTAGTGCCAGCTATGTGGATTGTTGGATAAGAAAGCTGGGGCGAACCTAGAGCATCAGCAAGAGCTGCGATTCTCTCAAGTGAAGGAGCGATTCTGGTTTCGGGCCAGCGATTCAAAAGAGCAAGCTCAATTGCTTCTAAGCGCTGCAAATCATCTTTGGAGGTCATGATGCTCAATCAAGCTTGAGGAAGAGCCGCAAGAAGGGTATTGATGCGAGCTATCTCTGAATCACAAAATTCCATGCGCTCTCGGATTGTGTTTACAACATCCATAGGAGCTTTAGACATAAAGTTTTCATTTTCTAATTTAACCTTAGCGGTTTGTTGGTCCTTCTTTATTGCCTCTAAATCCTTCATTAATCGAGCCCGCTCGGCTTTCACATCAATGCTTCCGGTTAAATCAAAGTGAACTACGAACTCACCCACTTCAATCTTGGCACTAGGGTTAAATGAGTCTTTTGGCTCATCGAGACGAACCAGAAAACGTAAAGCTGATTCATATTGGGTCAACGCCCCTTGCATTCCCTCTATCTTTGCCACGATACGAGCTGAGGTCTTGATTCCTTGATCAGAGCGAAACCTTCTAATCTCAGTGATCAATCTCTGAAGGTTTCCTACAACTTCGAATGACTCTTTATCTTCAATTATCTCTTTTGCTTGTGGCCACTTGGCAATAACAAGTGATTCTCCCCCGGTCAAAGAGGTCCATAGGGCTTCAGACAAGAAAGGCATAGTCGGATGCATCAATCTCAAGAGCTGATCCAACACATGACCCAAAACTCTTCTTGTCTTGTCAGCTTCAGCTCCACCTTGAGCAAAAGTGTCTTTAATTAATTCTAGGTACCAATCGCAAACCTCGTCCCAGGCAAAGTGATAAATCTCTTCGCAACCCTTGGCAAACTCAAAACTCTCGTACAAATGGTCTGTATTTCTGATTGTCTCTTCAAGTCTTCCTAAAATCCATCGATCCACATGATTCAACTCAGAACGATCAGGTAATGGTCCATCAACATTTGCGCCATTCATCATGGCAAAGCGCGATGCATTCCAAACCTTTGTGGCAAAGTTTCGGGCACCAGCAATCCATTCTTCTGCCAACGCCTGATCGGTGCCTGGGTTGGCGCCGCGAGCTAATGTGAAACGTAAGGCATCGGATCCGTACTTATCCATGAATTCAAGCGGATCTACGGTGTTACCACGAGACTTACTCATTTTCTTGCCATGCTTGTCACGGACTAATCCATGCAGTGCAATCACCTTGAATGGCGGAACTCCATCCATTGCAAAAAGACCAAAGAGCATCATTCGAACTACCCAGAAAAATAGAATGTCATAGCCAGTTACAAGAACACTCGTTGGATAAAACTTCTTTAGATCATCACTTTGATTGGGCCAGCCAAGAGTTGAGAACGGCCAAAGCGCAGAAGAAAACCAAGTGTCCAAAACATCAGGATCTTGCACATAACCCTCAGGGGCTTGCTCTCCTGGACCAACAACTACTACTTCGCCATTTGGGCCGTACCAAACCGGAATGCGGTGACCCCACCAGAGTTGGCGAGAAATACACCAGTCATGCATGTTGTCGACCCACTCAAAGTAGCGCGGCTCCATCGAAACTGGATCTATCTTTACTTTGCCATCTCTTACGGCATCACCGGCTGCTTTAGCTAATGGCGCAACCTTCACAAACCATTGCTTGGAAAGTCTTGGTTCAACAGTTGTATCGCAGCGCGAACAATGGCCAACGGCGTGAACATATGGTCGTTTTTCAGAAACTACTCGACCCATACTGCGCAATTTTTCAACAACTGCTTTACGGGCATCGAAGCGATCCATGCCATCAAATTCAGTTCCGGTTCCGGACATGATTCCGTGTTCATTCATAATCACAATCAATGGAACGTTATGTCGCATTCCCATTTCAAAGTCATTTGGGTCGTGGGCTGCAGTTACTTTAACTGCTCCGGTACCAAACTCCGGCTCAACAAGTTCATCAGCAATAATCGGAATCATGCGATCTACTAGAGGCAATAGGACTTTTTTACCAATCAAATGTTTGTAACGCTCATCATTGGGATGAACAGCTACTGCACCATCGCCCAACATCGTTTCAGGGCGGGTAGTGGCTACAGTGATTGAGATTTCATCATCTCCGTATCGAACTTGAACAAACTCGCCAGCATCATCGCTGTGGTCTACTTCGATATCGGAAAGTGCAGTTAAACATCTAGGGCACCAATTAATGATTTTTTCGGCGCGATAAATCAATCCGGAATCGTAAAGTCTTTTGAAAATTGTTAGTACGGCCTCTGAGAGACCTTCATCCATGGTGAAACGTTCGCGGGACCAATCAACGCTATCGCCAAGACGTTTCATCTGGCCAAGAATTGCGCCACCTGACTCGGCCTTCCATTCCCAAACACGCTTTACAAATTGTTCACGACCAAGGTCATGCCGGGATTTTCCTTGGGCTGCAAGTTGTTTCTCTACAACATTTTGGGTAGCAATACCTGCGTGGTCCATGCCTGGCAACCACAAAGTTTCAAAACCTTTCATACGCTTCATGCGAGTTAGAAGATCTTGGATTGAATGATCTAAGGCGTGACCAATATGAAGGCTTCCGGTCACATTAGGTGGCGGAATAACTATGCAGAAGCTTGGTTTGTCAGATTTGGCATCCGCCGAGAAATATCCGGCATCTAACCATTTTTGGTAGAGCGGTCCCTCGATCTCATTGGGAGAAAACTGGGCAGGCAGCTCTGACATAAGGCGAGATACTACCGAGTGTTACGCGGTCTTCTCTTCCCCACGTTTCGCTGATCGTTTTACGCTATTTGGTCCGCGCTCAACATAAGTTGGAGCCGCCTTGGTGAGAATAACTTCTGGGGTAACCAAAACTTTTCCAATTTCCTTCTTGCTGGGGACTTCATACATAACTGGCAGCAATACCTCTTCCATGATGGCTCGTAAACCACGTGCACCTGTGCCCCGGGCAATCGCCTGATCAGCAATAACCTCGAGCGCCTCATTGGTGATTTCAAACTCAACTTCATCCATTTCGAAAAGATGTTGATACTGACGAACCAGCGCATTTTTTGGCTCAGTAAGAATTTGTAGAAGTGCTGCTCTGTCTAGATTTTCGACCGAAGTAATGATTGGAAGACGACCGATGAACTCGGGAATCATTCCGAATTTGAGTAGGTCTTCAGGCATTACATCACCAAACGGATCGTTGGTCTGCTTATCTTTTTCAGTCTGCAGGGTTGCATTAAATCCAACCCCTGCTTTTCCTTTTCTGCCTTCGATTATCTTCTCGAGACCTGAGAATGCACCGCCAACAATGAAAAGTACATTGGTGGTGTCAATCTGAATGAACTCTTGATGCGGATGTTTACGTCCACCTTGAGGAGGTACTGAGGCAGTTGTGCCTTCTAGAATCTTCAACAGCGCTTGTTGAACTCCCTCACCGGATACATCTCTGGTGATTGATGGGTTCTCGCTCTTGCGCGCTACCTTGTCAATTTCATCAATGTAGATGATTCCTTGCTCTGCCTTCTTAACATCAAAGTCAGCAGCTTGAATCAACTTAAGCAAAATGTTTTCGACATCTTCACCAACATATCCAGCTTCTGTCAGCGCAGTTGCATCCGCAATAGCAAATGGAACATTGAGCATTCGAGCCAGAGTTTGAGCCAATAGAGTCTTGCCGCAACCCGTAGGTCCTAGTAAAAGAATGTTGCTCTTTGAAAGTTCCACACCATCTTCGCGATGACGATCGCCTGACTTGATGCGCTTGTAGTGGTTATAGACCGCTACAGAAAGAGATTTCTTGGCACGTTCCTGGCCAATTACATATTGATCTAGGAAATCAAAGATTTCTTGTGGCTTAGGTAGTTCCGTAAAGCCTTCGGAGGATGCTTCAGAAAGTTCATCCTCGATGATTTCATTGCAAAGGTCGATGCACTCATCGCAAATATAGACGCCAGGTCCTGCGATTAACTTCTTAACCTGCTTCTGGGTTTTGCCACAGAATGAACACTTAAGAAGATCGCCGCTTTCACCAATGCGAGTCACTGAACGCCTACTTTCGTTAGGGAAGGTCCTAATCGTAAAACGACAGGCTCTACCGATGTGGGCGGAACATGTTCGCCCTGAGAGTAATTACCCTTTGGGTTACTTCTTCGAAGAAGCTTTGCGTGAAGCAAGAATCTGATCGACCAGACCGTACTCGACAGCCTCGGCTGAGGTAAGAATCTTGTCGCGCTCGATGTCTTTGCCGATCTCTTCCTTGGATTTCTTAGAGTGCTTTGAAAGCATCTCCTCTAGAAGTTCACGCATGCGTAGAACTTCGCGCGCTTGAATTTCGATGTCAGAACCTTGTCCGCCACCTTCGCTATATGGCTGGTGAATCAAAATTCTTGAGTGCTCGAGTGCGTAACGCTTTCCTGCTGTTCCGCCGGCAAGCAAAACTGCAGCCGCTGAGGCAGCCTGTCCCAAGCAGATCGTCATGACATCTGGACGAACAAATTGCATGGTGTCATAAATTGCGGTCAAGGCTGTGAAAGAACCACCCGGAGAGTTGATGTACATCATGATGTCCCGGTCTGGATCCATTGACTCGAGTGTTAATAGCTGGGCCATAACATCATTAGCTACGGTGTCATCAATTCCCTGGCCGAGAAAGATAATGCGCTCTTCAAATAGCTTTGTGTATGGATCGAGTCTCTTGTAACCATATGCGGTGCGCTCTTCGATAGTTGGAAGAACATAACGATTGTGTATGTCGTTGATTTTCATCGAGCTGTACCGCCACTTCCTGATACCTGTCCGGCTGACTTAACTACGTGATCTACAAAACCGTATTCCTTCGCTTCATCAGCGGTAAACCAACGATCGCGATCTGAATCAGCGGTGATTGTTTCCATTTTTTGTCCAGTGTGATGAGCAATTAATTCCGCCATTTTCTTCTTGGTGAAGGACATCTGCTCAGCTTGAATCTTTATGTCAGAGGCGGTTCCACCGATTCCGCCAGATGGCTGGTGCATCATGATTCTTGCGTGCGGCAATGCGTAACGCTTGCCTGGCGCACCTGCACACAGCAGGAATTGACCCATAGATGCTGCAAGACCCATCGCTACTGTTGCCACATCATTCTTGATGTATTGCATGGTGTCATAAATCGCCATACCCGCAGAGATAGAACCTCCGGGAGAGTTAATGTATAAATAAATATCTTTATCAGGATCTTCAGCTGCAAGTAGCAACATCTGTGCTGCAATCGCATTGGCCATAGTGTCTTCTACGACTGAACCAAGGAAGATGATGCGTTCCTTGAGTAGTCGGTTATAGACCTGGTCATCTAAACCGCCGGCACCTGGTGTAGCCATGCGTGGGGTAATCAGCTCCACAAATTCCTCCTGATAAAAGTTATGTAGTGACCCTAACGCGCGCGAGGCAAAAATGCTTCCTCGAATTGGGTAAAACTAGTGATGTTCGCTCAGGGCAGAGCGAAATTAGGCTTGAGGCTCTTCGGCTTTCTTAGGAGCTAACGCCGAAAGGTCCACCTTGTTGCCAGATGCATCTTTAACTGTGACCCGCTCGAGAACAACAGCGAGACCTTTAGTACGAGCAACCTCAGCCATCAATGTCGCAACTTGGCCAGCTTGAGTGATCTGCTGAACAAACTGATCTGGGGTCATTTGATAACGAGCCGCAGTGCGAATCAAATACTCGGTGAGCTCAGCCTCAGAAACCTGCACCTCTTCGGCCTTAACAATCGCATCTAGGAGGAAATCGCCTCTCACAGAGCGTGTGATTTCCTCAGTTACCTCGGCACGATGAGTCTCATCTTCGAGACGATTTTCCTTCTCGAGATGATCATTAACCTCATCAACTACTAGGTTTTCAGGTACTGGAATCTCCACGGTATCAAGCAACAACTTCAATAAATTGTCACGTGCCTGCGCGCCTTGCTCCATAGCCTTTAAGCGAGTCAATCGCTCACGGACATCAGCTTCTAGTTCCTTTAGAGTTTCAAACTCACTTGCTAGCTTTGCAAAATCATCGTTTAGTTCTGGAAGCTCGCGCTTCTTTACAGCCTTGAGAGTAACTTCAACTTCGCCAGTCTCCCCTTCTTGCATTCCTACAAGTGGAGCTGTGAAAGTTTTGCTCTCATCTACTTTCATTCCTTCAAGAGCCGCATCAAGACCATCAATCATTCGGTTTGAACCAACTTCATAAGAAATTCCGTTTGCACTGCCGCCATCAATTTCTTTTCCATCAACGCGAGCAACTAGATCAATAGAAACAAAATCACCGGATGCTGCATCTTTTTCTACAGTTGTTAAAGTTCCGAATCGAATTCTTAGCGCCTCAAGTTGATCTGTTACATCTTTATCTGAAACCGCAACATCATCAACATTGATTTCTAGCTTGGAAAAGTCTGGAAGATTAATCTCGGGACGAATATCAACTTCGATTTCAAATTTAACTAGTTCGTTGTCCTTTAGTTCTTTAATATCAACTTGAGGACGACCTACGACCAAAACATCATTCTCACGAGCTGCTTGGGTATAAAACTCTGGAAGAGCGTTGTTGATTGCTTCATCCAAAACCGTGCCACGGCCGACGCGCTGATCAATCATGGCCCGAGGAACTTTTCCTTTACGGAAACCTGGGATGACAACTCGTTCTGAGATTGCTTGGTATGCACGCTTTACATGCGGTTCAAGGTCACTGAAATCAACATCAATCGAAATACGTACTCGAGTTGGGGAAATACTTTCGACAGCGCTTTTCACGGGACTCCTGACTCACTTATTTATTACGAGATCTGGTCGGGGCGGAGGGATTCGAACCCACGGTCTCCTGCTCCCAAAGCAGGCGCGCTAGCCACTACGCTACGCCCCGCGGCGCAGACTCAGAATTCTAGATGAAAAATTCACAACTCATTACCGGAGCCGATACCCTGTGCCCCCTGAAGGGACGGGCAACCGCCCCCGAAGGAGATCCACACCAGAAATAGTGCGGGCGTAGCTCAATGGTAGAGCCCTAGCCTTCCAAGCTAGTTACGCGGTTTCGATTACCGTCGCCCGCTCCATTCTCCTCAAGCGTCAGTTAATGCTCCCTACGAGAAGCCCTGAAAATCCACCGTTGAACTGAATTTGGTCAGATCCAGTAAGAGTCGTTCCGCTCGTAATCGTTACTGCTAATTGATAAGGCGTAACAGTCGCACTCCCGTTTACGTGAACTTTTGCAACTATAGACATTTCGTTTTGAGTGGTGAAATTTCTGTAATTTCTTGAGTTTGAAGTTATCCAATGAGAAGTAATCACTGGATTGGCACCGGTAGCCGAAATTGCAAAACTCAAAGCCGTCGATGACAAATTTATTGAACCCCAAATTAAAAAATCAAAAACGTAGCTCTTGCCTGGTTGTAGGGAGCCAAATAGTGAAGTTGCTGTAGAGGTTCCCGAACTACCCGATAGCAGACCAGTAAAAACTAAATTTCCTGACTGAACATTTGAAGGACCCACAGGACCTTGCGCTCCAGTTGCACCTGTTGCGCCCTGCGCACCAGAAGTTCCCGTGTCGCCTTTCAATCCTTGAATACCTTGGATGCCTTGCAAACCTTGTGCGCCTGTAGCACCTGTATCGCCTTTGTCACCCTTTAATCCTTGTGCACCTGTTGCGCCTTGCGATCCAGTTGCGCCCGTCAAACCAATTGCACCTGTTAATCCAATGGGACCAACAACACCTGCAACTCCTGCATCACCCTTATCGCCCTTAAGTCCTTGTAACCCCATTGCGCCCGTCAAACCAATTGCACCTGCTAATCCTGTATCTCCTTTTTCTCCCTTCGCTCCAACTTCACCTGCATCGCCCTTATCTCCTTTATCGCCCTTGTCACCTTTTTCACCACGATCACCTTTGCTACCAGAGGAGCTATTTCCAGATAAACCCCTCTCTCCCTGCTTGCCATCAGTTCCAGAAGGACCGCGCAAACTAAATGGCGAAGGCCAACGATTATTCGTTTTGGGACCATAAAAGCTAAAGCTGCTCAAATCTATGTAAAAGTCACCGTTTATTCCTAGTTTGGACGATGGCGCACCCTTGCCATTCAACACAGTATTTGCAATTGATTTATTTGTTCTTCCTGCGCCGAATCCCGGCGCAAGTGAGTGGCTTGTAAAAAATGAAATTGCCGCTAACATCGTCACTAATCTGATTTGACTAGTCATGTTGGATCTTCTTTCACATAGGTTCTTCTGAATTCAGAAGAGTTTCAATCTCAATCGTCAATGAGCGGTTTATCAATTAACAGACTGATTTCTCTATGTATATTCACAGTCTCTGAGCGTATAAGTCTCACACAAGCATCACGAACTCTGATGTCACTCACATGGAAAATCGCCAACGCACTCAGGTCGGAGTAGTTTTATCTTGTTGTTAAACAAACAATTGTTTGACAGCAGTACTCAATTAGTTAAGGAGTATGAATGAATAAAAAGTTAATTGCAGCATCAGCGGTTGCTGGACTTGCACTCACTTTGGGAACTACTAATGTTGCATCAGCGCATCATCATGGTGGATATTCCGGAGACAAAGTCACTTATGTTTTGAGCGGACTTGTAACAAAAGGAACAATTACGCAATCACAGGCTGATGCAATCACAAAAGCAATGACTGATGCTCGAGATAATTCAAGAGCACAGCACAAAATTGAACGTGCAGAACGAACCAAGGTAATCACTGATGCTCTTGGAATTGATGAAGCTACTCTGAAATCGAAACTTCAGGCAGGTGAATCATTAGCGAAGATCGCAGGCGCAAAGAAGGATTCTTTGATAGCTGCGCTTGTAGCGTTCGAAGCAAAGAGAATTGATGCAGCGGTCACAGCTGGAAAATTGAGCACCGAGCGCGCAGCAACTTTGAAGGCTTCGCTAAGAGACCGAATAACCGCGATGGTTGAGGCAACACCCGCAATGGGTTATGGCCACCGCATGGGCAAGGGTCATCATGGCGAGTTCGGCTTTGAAGGCTATGGCCCTAAAGGTAAAGGACATGGTCGGGGCGGCAGATAGTCCGCAGACAGAAGCACTTAGGAACCGCTGGTAGAAATGCCAGCGGTTTCCTTTTATCTTTGAGAAAGTACGTTCGTGAAAATACATATTGGCAGCGATCATGCTGGACTAGATTTCAAGAACAAGATTGTTGAACATCTGCGGTCTAAAGGTCATTCCGTTGAGGATCACGGTCCACATGTATATGACGCTTTGGATGACTATCCCGTGTTTTGTATTCCTGCGGCAGAAGCCACCGCTAAAGAGCCGGGTTCTTTCGGAGTTGTACTTGGTGGCTCTGGAAACGGCGAACAGATGGCCGCGAACAAGGTTAAAGGAGTGCGAGCGGCGCTTGTTTGGAGCATAGAAACCGCAAAATTGGCACGGGAACACAATGATGCAAATGTGATTTCTATTGGCGGCAGAATGCATGATGAAAAGTTTTGCCTTGATTTGGTAGACACATTTCTCGCGACACCGTTCAGCGGCGATGAACGACATGTAAGACGAATTGGCCTGATGTCAAAGTACGAAAACGAAGGAAAGCTCTAACAGTTACTTGACGCTCCATCCGCTATCTGAAGTCATTATTGTGCCGTTCACATTCGAGGCATCCTGACTTGCAAGAAAAAGTATGCATGATGCGACTTCTTCTGGCTCTGCAGTTCTTGTTGCGTTGGCCATATTGGGGCCAAGCAACTCCATAGTCTTCTTCCCTTTAATTGGTTTAGTCATATCCATAATGTTGGTTTTTGTTCCACCGGGTGCAACGCCATTAGATCGAATACCTCTTGAGCCATAAATTGTTGCAATTGACTTTATTAATCCGTTAACAGCGTGCTTGCTGGTTGTATATGCTGTTCCTGCAACACCTGATTTCAAACTAGCAACGCTTGAAGTGGTAACTATTGAACCATTGCCCTTTTCCAACATCACCCGAATAACAGCTCTTGATAACTTCATAACAGCGGTTAGATTTACCGCCAAGACCCGCTCCCAAACATCATCATCCATCTCATCTAAGGGTATGAAGTCATCCATTATTCCAGCGTTATTAATCAACACGTCCACCCTTTTGCCTGCTGTTTCAAGGATTCTCTCTATGGTTGAGTCGCTAGTTAGATCACCATAAACCAACTTGATTTGTTGATTTCTCATTTTGAACTCATCAGACAGTTTTTCTAACCTATCCGCCGATATATCTACTGCAATTCCTGTTCCACCTTCGGCCACGAACCTTTCAATGGTCGCTTTACCGATACCAGATCCGGCTCCTGTAACTATTCCTACTTGTCCCGCAAACCTTTGATTCATATCGCTTCCTTGTATTTGCCTCTACATTTAGGCAATCAAGGTATTTCATCAAGGTTATTTAAACCTCTCGACAATCACTTTCTAATGTATTGAAAGTCTGTCACTACATGTTCTTTTGTTATGCCCTTACTCTCAAATTTAGTAAGTGGTCGCCATTCAGGGCGGGCGATAACGCCGCCTTGGAAGTCTAGATTTGCCGCAAAGTTTTTTTCAATCTCTTGGGCGTAGGGATACCAATCAGTTGCAATATTTACCCTTCCACCCGACTTTAGCTTCTGTGCCAAAATCTCAATAAATGCTGGTTGCAACAATCTACGTTTATGTTGTTTTCTCTTCGGCCAAGGGTCAGGAAAGAAGATATGAAAAGCATCAATCGTGTGATCAGCGATGTGTTTAGTTAAGACAACATAAATGTCATCGTTAATGATTTTTAGGTTTCTTACACCGAGATTCTCCGCACGAATTATTAGTGCACCGATACCTGGTTTGTGAACTTCAACTGCGACATAACCAGTTTCCGGATTGTTTGCAGCAATTTGAGAGGTGGCCTCACCCATTCCGCTTCCAATTTCAAAAACCACTTCTCGTGGTGCGAGCGACGGGAAAAGTTCTCGGGGATTAATCACCCCGTGGAGTGGAATCTCGAACTTGTTCCAGTGGTCATAAATCGCCTCTGATTGAGCCTTGGTCATCCGCTCCCCCCTAAGGCGGAAACTGCGGAGGCGAAACTGGCCCTCTGTGACTTGCTCCATAGTGGCAAAGAGTGCCATCTCTGCTTGGATACGCGCATGCCTGGAATCAATATCTCTCGCGCGGAAGCCGCCGAACGCTCAGCTCACCTCTCTATGAAGCATTACAACGTGACCCTAGATGTCACAACAGGTGAGGAAACCTTCATAGCCAAATCTGAAATCACCTTTAGCTGTAACAAGCCAGGGTATGACAGTTTCGTGGACGCGGTTGGAAAGCGGATCATCTCCGCCACCCTAAATGGTGCACCGGTCGACACCTCCAACTATGACGGTGAGAGCGTTTTCATCAAGAACCTCCAAAGTGAAAACACTTTAGTGATTGAGATTGAAGCAATTTACTCCAAGTGCGGTGAAGGACTACAACGCTCAGTTGATCCAGTCGACAATGAGGTATATCTGTACTCCCAAGGAGAAACAGCATTCATCCGAAACATGTACCCCTGTTTTGACCAACCAGATCTAAAGGCAACGTTCGCATTCACCGCTACAGCTCCCGCTCATTGGCAGGTCATTTCAAATAATCCAGTTAAGAGCGTCAAGGAAGATTCTGGAAAGAAGACTTGGGAGTTCACTACTACCCCAGTTATGTCTACTTACATCACAGCATTGGTTGCTGGTCCTTACTCATATGTTCAAGATGAGTACAAAGGCAAAAAGAACATTCCAATGGGAATCTATTGCCGCAAGTCATTATTTGAGCATTTAGATTCAGATGAGATTTTCTTAATTACCAAACAGGGCTTTGCATACTTTGAAGAGGTATTTGGTCTTGCTTATCCATTTGAAAAGTATGACCAGATTGCAGTGGTTGACTTCAATTGGGGTGCGATGGAAAACGCTGGTGCGGTTACATTCCGCGAAGATCTCTTGGTCTTCCGCTCTAAAGTTACAGAACGTATGTACAACGCAAGAGCCAACACAATTTTGCATGAGATGGCGCATATGTGGTTTGGAAACATGGTGACCATGAAGTGGTGGGATGACCTTTGGCTCAATGAATCATTTGCCGAGTGGTCCTCATACCTCGCGCTCGTTGAGGCGACTAAGTTCAAAAACTCATGGGCTGGATTCAATGCCGAGCGAAAGAACTGGGCTTACCGCCAGGATCAACTCTCATCTACCCACCCAATTGCTACAGACATGGTGGATATCGATACGGTGAAAGCAAACTTTGATGGCATCACCTACGCCAAGGGAGCATCTGTTTTGCAACAGCTGGTTGCCCATGTTGGTAGAGATAACTTCATTACCGGCCTGCAAAGATACTTTGCAAAGCACGCATTCAAAAACACTACCTTGCAGGATTTGTTGACTGAGCTAGAAGCAACAAGCGGAAGAGATCTCTCAACCTGGGTCTCAACTTGGTTACAAACCGCTGGCGTCAACACACTTCGCCCTGTCGTAGAGATGAATGGTGATTCTTACTCTGCGATTTATGTGAAGCAGGAACCGCCGCTAATCCCATCTGATTCCACAGAACTACGCCCACATCGCATGGCTGTCGGGCTATACGACTTGAAGGATGGGATTTTGTCCCGCCGAAAATCAGTTGAGCTTGATGTCTCAGGTGAACTAACCAAAGTTGATGGATTAAGTGGCGAGAAGATTGCTGATCTACTTTTGATAAACGACCACGATCTCTCTTACGGAAAGATCAGATTTGATGAGCGGTCTATCTCAACTCTAAAGGCACACCTCGGCAAGTTAAATGATGGTTTATCTCGCGCACTCTGCTGGTCTGCGGCGTGGGATATGTTGCGGGATGCAGAGCTCTCAGCCACTGATTTCATTGACATAGCTATTGCGGGACTACCTGGTGAGGATGACATCACAACTGTCACCGCCCTGGGTAATCAATTGATTTCGGCGGTAGAAATCTATTCATCGGACAAGAATCGCGATTCACTTCGCGAAAAGATTGCCGCTGTGCTCTCTGATCTATTGGATAAATCCAAACCAGCCAGTGGGCACCAACTGCAGTTCGCTCGAACTTTTGCCTCATTGGCACACAACAAAGCTCAGACCGCACGTGTTCGCGAGTTATTAGAAGGCAAGCTAGAAGGCTTAGTGATAGATGCAGACCTACGTTGGCACTTCATCCTCAACCTGGTTGAACGTGATGCATCTTCTCAAGAAGAAATCGAAGCTGAACTAAAGAGAGACAACACTCTTACTGGCCAGCTGGCATTTGAGCGTTGCGTGGCAGCATTTCCAAACATGCAAGCCAAGGAGACTGCTTTCAAACGTGCAACAGAGGATGAAACCATCACCAATTGGTCTCGACTTTCGGCAATTCAAGGGTTTTCGCGCCCGATGCACCGTAAGTTCCATGAAGCCTTTATTGATCGCTACTTTGCATTGATCTTGGACGCCTACAACAACAAGTCATATGAGGTATCGACCAGCATCATTGATCTTTTGTACCCTTCATATGTCATCTCTCAGTCAACATTAGACAAGACAAATGCTTGGCTAAATGGCGTTGGCAAAGATGGACATCCAACATTGCGACGTCATGTGCTTGAGGCGAAAGATTCGCTAGAAAGAGCTTTGAGGGTTCGCGCTAAAGATGCTTAATTACTCGTTGATTCGAGTAATTAGATCTTGCTTTGTGCGGTTTTGTTTTGACTTCTTAAGATTTTCTTGAGCTATCACTGCAACCCAAACGAATAGCGAAATTCCCACTGGGGCGACAACAAACCAAAGTACGCCATCTAAAAATGGAAGAGGCTCTCCTGGCATTGATCCATCTTCATTAAGTGCGATTTGTAAATCTGCTGAGAGTTTAAGAAGCATGCGCGAAGTCTAAGCAGATGCGCCAACAACGCCAAATGGAGCAAGATATGGCACCCAACGTTCTTCGGCCCGACCTGTTCCAAGAATTCTCCAAGCAGCTCCTACTGGTTCGCGGGGCAAGATTCGCAATCTCCAGCCCAACTCCTTCAAGGTTTTATCTGCTTTGACATGGTTGCATCGGTGGCAAGCGCTCACAACATTGTCCCAAGCGTGATCCCCGCCCCGACTTCTTGGAATCACATGATCAATAGATGTTGCGGTGGCGGAGCAATAAACACACCGACCTCCATCGCGAGCAAATATTGCGCGGCGCGAAAGTGGAACAGTGTGCTTGTAAGGAACTCGAACAAACTTATGCAGTCGAATAACAGCGGGTAGATCCAATGATCCAGATGCGTAATGCAGTTTGATTCCAGAGTTTTCAATCATGGAGGCGCGATTGTTCAGCACCAAAATAAGCGCGCGTCTATCAGAAACGACACCCAGTGGCTCGTAGGTGGCGTTTAGAACTAGCGTCCTTCTCGACGAAGTCGTCACTGCCTTTTCCCCTTTAGTCCGACGCGTGGCTCGCGTCGTGAGGGAAATCCTGCCCGAATTCAGCCCGATTTGTGAGGATATTTGATTAAGTTCTTATAAAGTCTTGCTCAAATGAAGCTGAATGTAAGCGTAAATGAGGCAGTCGAGTGGTTTTTGGGCTCCCCCCTTCGAATTGTGATCATTTTGGTCCTGGCGATCTTCCTGCAAAAAGTTGCCACCCGGGCAATAACAAAGGCCTTGAGCAAAGTTGCGGAAGCAGATTTCATTCCCGGAGAAAAAACCGCGGTAACGCGCCAACGTGAAAGAGCCCGCACCGCTGCATCTGTATTAAAGAGTTCTTCAAAAGCGATTATTGGATTAGTTGCTGGCGCAATGATTCTTGGTGAACTTGGTGTTGACCTTGGTCCACTTGTCGCATCAGCTGGTGTTGTGGGATTTGCAGTAGGCCTTGGTGCCCAAACAATCGTGCGTGATGTCTTTTCCGGAGTCATAATGTTGGTTGAAGACCAATATGGTGTTGGCGATCAGGTCGAAGTTCTAGATGTTAAAGGAAAAGTTGAAACTGTGGGCTTACGAATTACAACAGTACGTGATCGTCAAGGCACATTGTGGTACTTGAGAAATGGTGAAATTCTAAAAGTAGGAAATAAATCTCAAAAACCACGTGGTTGATTTACCATGGAATCTGCTGCCATAACAAAGTAATTCCAAAGCTCTTGCTTCAAAAGCTCTTCAATCTCCAAACCCAACACCGCAGATTGCATATGCTTTAACCAGACATCTCTCTCGGCTTCGCCAATCTTGAATTCAGCATGACGCATGCGAAGTCTGGGGTGTCCTCTTTGTTCGCTATATGTTTTTGGCCCACCCCAATACTGTTCTAGGAATAGCAACAGTCTCTCTGCCGCACCCTTCATGTCATCATCCGGGTACATCGGACGTAGTACAGGATCTACCGACACCAGTGCATAGAAGTGCGAGACCAGTTGTTCAAATGTGGCTCGCCCACCCATCTCGTCATAAAGGTTCATAGCAAGTTAATTATGACGGGCTATCTTTAACGAGGAGATACCAAGCGCAGCAACCGGTAAGGCGGCGAAAAAGCAAAGCCAGCCATATGAAAGGGTGCCAATAATCAAGCCTGCCAATGCACCACCACCTGCGCCGGAAAGATTCATCACAAGATCGCTGGCGCCTTGCGAAGAGGTTTTTTGCTCGGGAGCAACCGATTCTGTAAGCAAGGCAGAGCCGGCGATTAGCGTGCAAGACCAGCCAAGTCCCAATAGGAACAAGCCAACTCCAAGAGTTAAAGCATTTGACGCCTCTGCCAAACCGGAAATCAAGCAAGAGAGCAACAAAGTGACGATTCCAATTTGGATTACTCGCACTCGACCAAAGCGATCACTCAATGAACCAACCAACGGTGAAAATGCATACATACCAAGAACATGGATGCTGATTACCAATCCAATAATGGTTAGCGTTACATCGACATGCGCCATGTGAACCGGCGTCATTACCATTACAGAAACCATCGCAATATGTCCGATGGCGATTGAAAGAATTGCAAAAAGCGCTCTTGGATTTCTTCTAATGTGCTTCAAGGCGGATTTTGTGGCGCCTTTTGCTCTGTGATTTTCTCCGGACTGTTTTTGCGCAAGCAGAAACGGATCTGGTCTCAAATAAAACAAAATCACCAAAGTGGCTAAAGCTAATGTTGTGGCCGACACCAGATATGGTCCGACTAAACGCGGTAATGCGAAATTTTCTGCGAGATTGCCGGCGGGTTCCATGAGGTTAGGCCCAGTTACCGCACCAATTGTTGAGCCCCAAACCACAAAGGAAAGCTG
>CAZIAI010000001.1:40364-73781 GCA_964536895.1 uncultured Clavibacter sp. | reverse complement strand
GCTGCACCAAGTACTGATGAAGTTTGAGCCAATCCCGCCAAGGTTTCTGAGTCAGTTATCGAGGCAACCAGTAGAGAGCCAGCAGCAACGGTTCCTGCTACTCCAACACCATTTAGAACCTGCGCAGTAGCTAATATTTTTACCGTGCGCATTTGTGTTGCGGTATTAGGCATCTACTTTGTGCGAATCCAGACTGCAGTATCAGTTGGCAGTGTGTTTCCTTTTAGAGGTCCACTCGAAACCAAAACCTCAGAGCCCTCTGGTAACTCAAAATCTGCACCAAAGTTTATGTAGCAGGCAAAGTTTCCAGGACGAGAGAAGGCCACAACATCCTTGTGGGTTTTGATCCAATCCATCGGACCATCTCCCAGTCCGGCCTCTTTTTTACGTACTGCGAGAGCACGACGATAAATGTTAAGTGTTGAGTTTGCATCATCCTCTTGAGATTCCGCCGAATAGTTACCCCACCAAGAACTTGCAGGCAGCCACGCCTCCTCGGGATTCAATGTTTGCCGAGATGAAAATCCAAAGGCTCCTTTTGGAGAACTCTTCCAAGGGATTGGAACGCGACATCCATCTCGACCACGATCTTTGTATCCACTCATCTTCCAACGCGGATCAGTCAATCTATTCTCTGGAATGTCTCTTACCTCAGGAAGCGCTAGCTCTTCGCCTTGATATAGATAGGTGCCACCTGGAAGCGCTAAAGCCATCAAGGTTGCGCTGCGGGCACGCAAAGTTCCTCTAGCAATGTTTAGCTTTGATGCATCTCCCTGGCGAGAAAGGGTTGTTTCGCCGTGATTTGTTAGACCTAGATCTAAGCGATCCACTGAGCGAACTACATCATGGTTGTTGAACACCCACGAGGTAGGAGCTCCTACTTCTGCTAGTGCTGAGATTGAATTATTGATTTTCGCTCTGATTTCATCAGCCTTCCAGAGCGTGGTCAACATTTCAAAATTGAAGGAATTCTGTAATTCATCTGCTCGGACATAGCGCGCAATTCGTGAAGCTGGGCTAACCCAAGCTTCCGCTACCGCCATTCGATCACCTTCGTATGAGTCCAAAATCTTGCGCCAACGGCGATAAATATCATGCACACCTTCTTGATCCCAGAAGGGTTTGTGTTCTGGACTGAGCATCCGAGTTAGATTGTTTTTGCCTAACAGTTTTGAAAACCAGCTCTTGCGGATATCTGGCAGGCCAGCCTCTTTAAACATTCCGTGCGCTACATCGATGCGGAAACCATCTACTCCTCGATCAAGCCAGAATTTCAACACCTGATCAAAATGTTCTACAACTTCGGGGTTCTCCCAATTTAAGTCGGGTTGTTCAACTGCAAATAAATGCAGATACCACTGTCCAAGTTTTCCATCTGCCTCGGTTATTCGATGCCATGCTGGACCGCCAAAGACCGCTTGCCAATTATTTGGTGGCAAATCTCCATTTGGACCTTTTCCATCTCTGAAAATATATCGGTTACGTTCAGGTGAACCAGGTTTTGCCTTTAGTGCTGCTTGGAACCAGGCATGCTGATCAGATGTGTGATTAGGGACAATGTCGATGATGATTTTAAGTCCGTGATCATGGGCCTCTCGGATTAATCTCTCGGCATCCTGGATGGTGCCGTAATCAGGTTCGATATTCATGTAATCAGAAACATCGTAGCCATGATCATTCTGAGGTGATGGATACCAAGGAGTAATCCAAATTGCATCTACACCTAGCTTTTGCAAGTAACCTAACTTGGAACGAATGCCTTCAACATCTCCGATTCCATCGCCATTGGAATCAGCAAAGGAGCGGATGTAAATCTGGTAAGTGACGGCATCACGCCACCAAGGTCGGATGCCACGGGGTGCGAGTTGTGAACTCAATTGCTCTCCTCGAGATATTGCTGCAGAAATGCACGCTCCGCATCATTGAGAGGGCGTGATTTTGCAACTGTTTCGTCAACGGCTACTTGAACTGTCTTTACCCGGGCAAAGAGAACATCTTCCCCTTTGATCTCATAAACCATGCTGAATGATGAATTTCCGATTGAATCTACCCACAAGACAACATCTACATATGTGCCGCCCTCAAAAATGGCGCGTTTAAAATCTACTTCCGCTCTGGCAACCACCATTTCAAGAAACCCTGGTCGTTTATTGCCATTGGCATTTTGTAGATGTGCGTTCTGAACAAAGGACCATTCAAAACGGGCTTCTTGTGCAAAGGTCAAATACTTTGCATTGTTGACATGACCCATTGCATCTAAATCATCCCAACGCACAAAGGCTTTATGGTGATACTTCATCGAGTTAGCTT
Organism: uncultured Clavibacter sp.; assembly: GCA_964536895.1. Taxonomy (GTDB): domain Bacteria; phylum Actinomycetota; class Actinomycetes; order Nanopelagicales; family Nanopelagicaceae; genus MAG-120802. Next base: position 71,471 of record CAZIAI010000001.1, on the reverse strand, counting down.
TCGATAAGTCACTCTGTGCGGACGAGCAGCCTCAGGACCTAGACGTTCAATCTTGTTCTTCTCATAAGACTCGAAGTTGCCTTCGAACCAGAACCATTGTGACTCACCCTCGTAAGCCAAAATATGAGTTGCTACTCGGTCAAGGAACCATCTATCGTGCGAGATAACAACAGCACAGCCCGGGAACTCCAACAATGCATTTTCAAGTGAGCCAAGTGTTTCAACATCTAAGTCATTTGTTGGCTCATCAAGAAGTAGAAGATTGCCACCCATCTTTAGTGTCAAAGCAAGATTCAAACGATTTCTTTCACCACCTGATAGAACGCCGGCAGCTTTTTGTTGGTCAGGACCTTTAAAGCCAAATGCTGAAACATATGCTCGGCTTGGCATCTCGACCGCTCCGACCTTCATGTAATCAAGTCCATCAGAGACAACTTCCCAGAGGGATTTCTTGGGATCAATTCCTCCGCGTGACTGATCAACATAAGAAATCTTTACGGTCTCTCCCACTTTGATTGATCCGGAGTCTGGAGTTTCAAGCCCAAGAATCATCTTGAATAATGTGGTTTTTCCGGCACCGTTTGGTCCAATGACGCCAACGATTCCATTTCTTGGCAATGAGAAGGAAAGATTGTCAATCAGTAATCTCTCGCCAAAACCTTTGGATAGATGTTCGACATCTACCACGATGTTTCCAAGGCGTGGACCCATTGGAATTTGAATCTCTTCAAAATCAAGTTTGCGTGCCTTTTCAGCTTCGGCAGCCATCTCTTCGTAACGTGCGAGACGAGCCTTGGATTTAGCCTGTCTTCCTTTCGCATTTTGGCGAACCCAGTCCAATTCTTCGGCTAAACGCTTGGCGCGCTTTGCATCTTTTTGACCTTCAACTTTTAGACGAGCTGCTTTTGTCTCAAGATAAGTGGAGTAATTACCTTCATATGGATAGGCGCGGCCACGATCTAGCTCGAGAATCCATTCGGCAACATTGTCCAAGAAGTAACGATCGTGGGTAATTGCTACAACGGTTCCTTCATATTTAGAGAGGAACTGCTCTAGCCAAAGCACTGATTCAGCATCTAGATGGTTTGTTGGCTCATCAAGCAAAAGCAAATCTGGTTTTTGCAACAACAATTTACATAAAGCCACGCGACGTCGCTCTCCACCAGAGAGAACCTTTACATCAGCATCAGGTGGCGGGCAGCGCAGCGCATCCATCGCTTGTTCTAGTTGTGAATCCAAATCCCAAGCATTTAAGTGATCAAGTTTTTCTTGCAGTGTTCCCATTTCCGCCAAAAGCTTGTCGTAGTCGGCATCTGGACTAGCCATCTCTTCCGACACTTGGTTAAAGCGGGCCAACAAAGCCATGGTTTCAGCAACGCCCTCTTGAACATTTTCTAAAACATTCTTCTCTTCATTTAGTGGAGGCTCTTGGAGCAGAATTCCTACGGAGTATCCGGGGGTTAGATATGCCTCACCATTGGAGGGTTGTTGTAGGCCAGCCATGATTTGAAGAACTGTGGACTTACCAGCTCCATTTGGACCAACCACACCGATCTTTGCGCCCGGCAAAAACATCAATGTGACATCATCAAGGATTACTTTGTCACCATGCGCTTTTCGCGCCTTTTTCATCGTATATATGAACTCTGCCACGAGGCGAAACCTTATCTCTAACCGAGCTGTAATTCGTACTCTCGCAGCGACTAGGTAGACTTGAGTCTCATCAGCGCCCGTAGCTCAGTCGGATAGAGCACCCGCCTTCTAAGCGGGTTGTCGCAGGTTCGATTCCTGCCGGGCGCGCTCGTTTTTGATTGTCTCAGGAAATGAAACTCTTGAAATGAAAAATCCCGGGCACCCCTCATGTGCCCGGGATTTTCAATTGAATCAGCTAGCCGATTCGGGCAATCAACCTCTTGTTGAAGTCATAAAGATCGCCAGTAATAACTGCGAATTCAGTTTCTGGGAACTTCTTTGCACAGTTATCCAAGATGTAGGTCATTAGTTTCTTAACCGCATCACCTTTTGCCTTGTCTTTGTAGTCAGTCAGGACCAACGCATAAGAGGTAGAACCTAGAAGGTATGCACCTGGATTCTTGGTTGCGTAATCCAATGTCAACGTTCCATTGTCATTGAACCTTGCTGATCCAAGGAAGGTTGATACGCCTGCTGCACCTGGCTCGACCGCCACATCAGCGTTGTTTAGTACCTTTGCAACGGGAAGCTTTGCCTTGTTGGCATAATCCTTTTCTGCATAGGTGATTGCACCGGGCGTTCTAGCAACCAATGCAGTTGTTAGCTCTGAACCCTTTGCGCCTTGAATCTTTCCAAGGTTACGAATGTCATTGATGTTTCCTGGGAAAGTTGCGGTGAAGTCATTGTTGCCGGACTTTGTCCAGATAGATGGAACAACCGCACGCAACATGTTTGTGAAAATTCCTGTGGTTCCTGATGAGTCATTGCGGTAAACCACAACAATGTCGGTATTTGGGAACTGTACTGCTTCTCTCTTTTGGGTATAACGAGAGATGATTGGATTTCCGTCCTTATCTTTCCTGGTCACACGTTGCACTGTGGACTTTCCATCCACATTGACCCTGACTCGTTCTGTAGCAAAAACCGGGGTTCTGATAACACGGTTGTTGTCAGCCTTGATTGCTGGGTCATTCCATTTTGTGATTTGGCGAGAGAAAATCTTGGCAATTGTTTCTGGTGAAAGCGTAATTTGCTTTGTGTTTCCTCTAATTCCAGGAACGTTATAGATGAGAGCAACCGGTGCAGCAACAACTGGTAGATGAATCATTGACTTTGGTGCGGTTGCACCCAGATGTGGTGTGTCTGACCAACCAAAATCAAAATCACCTTTATCAATTCCGGATCGTCCAGCACCTGAGCCAAGTGAGTTGTAAACGTAGTTATCACCGGTTTCGCGGGCATACTCTGCTTTACAAGCATCAAGTAATGGGTTAGCGAAGGTGGCTCCGCCACCAACAAGATTTACGGCATATGCTGGAGTGGCGATCAAAGATGTTAGCGCTGCAATCAGCGTAGCTTTGAACAATAACTTGCGGACCAATTTGGTCTCCTTTAATCGATAATGGATATCTTTCGAGGGGAAACCTACGAATCTATGGGAAACAACAAATCTGGTTCTGCTAAACGCTGGAGCAACGTTAAGTGAACAGTTGGTAAAGCCAATTTCGTACGGTTTAGCCGAAACGGCCAGTTACATAGTTCTCTGTGCGCTTATCTTTTGGCCTGGAGAAGATCTCACTCGTTGGACCTACCTCTACCATCACTCCAGGACCACCATCTGCGAGGAAAAATGAGGTGTAGTCAGAGATACGAGCAGCCTGCTGCATGTTGTGGGTAACAATGATGATTGTCATATTCTCGGAAAGCTCGCGAATAGTCTCTTCAATTCTAAGAGTTGATCCTGGATCAAGAGCAGAGCATGGCTCATCCATCAAAAGCACCTGAGGTCTAACGGCAAGGGATCGAGCTATGCAAAGTCTTTGTTGTTGTCCGCCCGATAATGATCCGCCATGAGCATCAAGACGATCCTTCACTTCATTCCACAACCCAGCACGCACCAAACACTCTTCTAGCAAATCCTCTTTATTTGATTGCTTCAATTGAGCAAGTTTTAGGCCGGCAAGAACATTTTCCCCAATTGACATCGATGGAAATGGATTTGGTTTTTGGAAAACCATTCCAATTTTCAAACGTATTTTGGTTACATCGGTACCAGGTGCATAAATATCTTGACCATCAAGCAAAACCTCACCCGCCATTGCAGCTGTTGGAATGAACTCATGCATGCGGTTAAGGGTTCTAATGAAGGTCGATTTTCCACAACCTGAGGGGCCGATTAATGCGGTTACAGTTCCTGATGGAAAGTCCAAAGAAATATCGGATAAGACATGGTTCTTACCGAACCAGGCATGAACACCTTTTGCCTCAAGTCCAGTGCCAAGTGGTTGATTGCTCTGCAGGTTTCGGGAGTGCGAGCTAGCAATACTGGCTAGAGATGATGGTTGCACTGTATCTGCCATTAGATCTTCCTCTTTCCTAGACGGCGCGCAGAGAAGAAAAGCACCATTACGATAACTAACAGAACAAGAATTGAAGCCCAGGCTCTAGCGTTTGACTCTTCAGAACCAGCTATCAGTGCCTTCCAGATTGCAATTGGGATAGAGCCCATAACTTCGTCAAATGGATTTCCATTAATCGCATCTCCGCCACCTGTTGTGAACAACAGCGGTGCCGTTTCACCAGCGATTCGCGCTACTCCCAAGATGACCGCGGTGATCAAACCGCTCTTGGCTGCTGGAACAACAACCATTGCGACTGTGCGCCATTGAGTAGCGCCTAGGGCCAAGCCAGCCTCACGCAGATCAGAAGGAATTAACAGCAAAACCTCTTCGGCGGTACGCGCAACAGTAGGTAACATCAAGATAGAAAGTGCAAGAGATCCCATAAATCCGGAGAACCCACGACCAGTACCGGAAATAAAGGCGGAGTAAATAAATAAACCAGCAACGATAGAAGGGACACCGCTCATCGCCTGTACCAAGAATCTGATCAAGCGCGATCCTGGTCCTTTGATTTCAGTCAGATAGAGCGCAGTCAGAATTCCAAGTGGAACAGAAATCAGCATGGCAAACAGAATTAAAAGCAAGGTTCCAATTATCGCGTGAAGAATTCCACCATTAGTCAAAGGATCATTGACTGATGCAAGAGACATATCTGAGGTAAAGAACCCAACGTAAATTCCACGAACTCCGCGAACTAATACTGTTCCCAAAATACTAACCACGGGGAACATCGCAACAATTGCTCCAATAGCAACCAAAGTTCCTACTGCTGCATTTTTTGCAGCTTGTGGTCCGCGTTGAATGCCCGCAATGGCCGAGAGGCTGATAATGGCTAGAAAAGAGGCTGCGCCGAAAGCACCGAGCTTTCCGGCAAGTCCAGTGAATTGAATCAGACCCCAAGTTCCAAAAATAATGAACAGCGCCGCCAGAAAATTAGGGAGCATCGCACGTGGTGTAGCGCGCCAAGGTTTTGAAGGAATCGCGGTTGTCATTATCGCCCCTGACGTCCCGTGCGATTAACTATTAAATCCGCAATCATATTGACCACAAGCGTTAGCAAGAACAGAGCCAGGCCTGCTGCCATAAGAGCCTTGATTTCCTCTGCAGTTGCTTCGCCAAACTTCAAAATAATCAACGATGCGACGTTGCCGCCTGCGCCCAACAAGATTTGGAAGTTTGCTTGGAAGACAATATTCAAAACGGTAAAGACCGCAACGGTTTCTCCCATTGCCCGTCCTAATCCCAGCATCGCGCCACCTACAACACCGCTGGAACCGAAGGGAATCACAACCGCGCGAATCATTGACCACTTTGTGGCACCGAGTGCATATGCTGCTTGAATTCGATCCAACGGGGTTTGAGAAAATACTTCGCGAGCAACAGAGGTAACAATTGGAATAATCATGATCGCAAGAACAACTCCAGCGACAAATGGTGAACGAGTGAATACTGGAGCAGAAACATCAAACAGCGGAACCCAGCCCATGTACTTGTGCAAAAGTTTTGCCCAGTACTCGGCGCTAGGCATCAAAACATTTAATCCCCACAACCCAAAAAGAATCGACGGGAAAGCAGCCATCAAGTCAATTACACCAACTAAAAATCCACGAATTCCATTTGGTGCATAGAAGTTCAAAAAGAGAGCGGTAGCTACCGCTATCGGTACACCGATAGCTACTGCAATCAAAGCTGTGATGATGGTGCCAATCAACATCGCACCAATTCCATAAAACGATGGCTGATCGCCAGACAATCCATCAGCGTTGATTGAGGAGTACCACTCGTACCCGGTAATGAAACTCAAACCTTCTCTTGCGATGATTTCAAAGCCGCGGATTCCCAAAAAGATTGCGATCGCAGCAAGAATGACTAGAGAGGACAATCCGCCAAGAAAAACAACGGCGCGAAAAATTTGATCTGAACGGCGCGGTTGGGTGGTTATCGTGCGAGGGGCTGGCGTTAATCCAGGCGTGCTCTGCGTTGCGCTCACGCGGCGGATATTGCTAGTAAAGCCGGCCAGAAGGGTTGAGTATCAGTTAACGGAAGGTGAACGAGTGGTGAAATGTCGCTCTGGCAATAGGCTCTGCCCTCATGGCCGGCGAAAACCCCCCTTTAATTTGGATTGATTGCGAGATGACTGGGCTCAGTTTGGAAAATGATGCTCTGGTCGAAATTGCCGTATTGGTCACTGATGAAGAGTTGAATGTTTTGGGCGATGGCGTGGATTTCATAATCGCCACAACACCTGACAAGTTAGCTCAAATGCGTAATGAGGTACGGGCCATGCACACCGCATCTGGGTTGTTAGAAAAGATTCCTGGCGGTGTTTCACTAGCAGAGGCGGAAGAAGCGGTAATTAATTACCTGTCAATGCATACCCAGCCAGGCAAATCTCCATTAGCTGGAAACTCTGTCGGAATGGATCGCAATTTTATCGCCCGCGATATGCCTCGACTAAATGAATATCTGCATTATCGAACAGTAGATGTTTCATCAATCAAAGAACTTGCCCGTCGTTGGTATCCAAAGGTTTACTTCAACGCACCTAAAAAGCTTGGCAATCACAGAGCATTGGGTGACATAAAGGATTCAATCGAAGAACTCCGCTATTACCAATCATCAATCTTTATTCCACGCAGTTAATTGCACAACTAGACCCCCAAACGCTCCAGACCATCACTCACATTTTCACCATGTTCTAGAGCAGTCACCTGAAAATCTAATTGGAACTGCAAAGTGTTCTTTAATCGAAAAACTAACTGTTCGCCGGCAAGTTGATTGCCCAATAACAAAAGCACAAACAATCTCTCGCCCATTCGTGCTAGTAAGTCACCACCTCGTAATTCGGCAGACAACAATGCGGCACACTCCACGATTTCATCATCATTAATTTGATCATCACTAGAAGCACGGAGTTTGATTGAAATTAACGCGGTTTGTCGCTGAGTTCTATCGGCCCAAGAAATCAAACGGGCAGCACTTTCATAAAAGTAAAGTGGAGAAAGCAGCCCGGTTGCGGGGTCATGGATACCTTCATCAAAAAATGCCACAAACCAAGGTATTGCCTATTGCTCATTCCGGAATAGAGCTTTCTCATACCCTATTCTGAGCGCTATGACTCCATTTGCTGGGCGGGTGCACTTTATTGCGGCCACTCTCGTTCGAATCGAAGCGGCTTTTCTATTGAGTCTAGCTCTGTATCTAACCTATAGAACTCTAACCTCTGAGGTTGAAGAGTTGGACGCTGTTATTGCAGAGATTATTTTTTTGTTGCTGGGAGCCATTGGTTTGTTTTATGCCGGAAAGGGTTTTCTACAACGGCGCAACTACGGTCGTGGGCCCACTGTGATGGCAAATCTAATTGCAATTGGTGTTTCTTATTTTATGATTGATGGAGAACGAATTGCGATGGGCGTTTCACTAGGAGTTTTCGCCCTTGCAACTTTGGTTGCAGCCTTAGCCGCGATACCTCACCAGGGAACAACTTCCTGATCCTCCCAAAGAACGCCGGTTAAATCTCCCGCGTTAAACTCTCGGGTCGCTAACCAAACCGCTGTTGCAGCTCCTTCTTGTGCACTGCGCGGTGCATCAGGCCCACCCATATCTGTCCGAGAATGATTTGGACAAATTGCATCTACCAAAAATCCGCGCGCACCGCGAGCGGTCTCATGTGCCAAATTTCTAACTAATGCATTTACGCCAGCCTTTGAAATGCGGTACGGCGCAAGTCCTCCAGCATTTCCTGGACCTGACATTCTTCCGAGGCAAGCTGAGAAGATAATGACTCTGCCTTTTCGAATTTCCGCCATTGGTGCACCTATGGCATTTACCATCGTAAATACGGAGTTTAAGTTGATGTTCATAACGCGCGACCACTCTTGATCGTTGGTGCGCAAAGTTTTGGCTAGCTTTTCACTCATCACACCATGGGCCAAAACAAGAATCTCTGGGGTGCCATACTTTTGCAAAATGCGTTGGGCGAACTCCCGAGTCTCTGGGATGTTCTCAAAATCCACGGTCTCAAATGGAACTCCAAGAAGCTGTGATGCTGATTGGGCTTTAGCGGGGTCTTTGCTGATACCTATTACTTGATGACCCTTTTCCATAAGGGCACGAGCCACCTCAAATCCCAGACCTCTGCTGGCCCCAGTAACAAATACCAAACTCATGGGATGAGCCTGCCCTAGGCCCTGGGGTTACGCAGGTTGAAACTGTGTCCAATTACGCCTTTGCCAGGTGGAGAGCACTCGCTTTTCGCAGATAGGCTTCGCTTTCGTGGCAGGTATGACTCCCGACAATAAATTTGGTGGATCTTTTGGTTCCAACGAATGGCTCGTCGATGAAATGTATGAGCGTTATCTAGCCGATCCAAACTCCGTTGAAGATAATTGGAAAGAATTTTTCGCTGGCTACCAGCCTGGCGCTCAATCAACCTCTTCAACATCGCAACCCGGAACTCCTCCAGTTCCTAAGCGTCAACAACAATCTATTGCTACTCCTGCAGTCCCTGCTGCTGCTCCAGTTGTTCAAGCTGCACAGCCAACAACTCAACCCGCAGCTCAATCAGCAGTTCGTCCTGCAACACAACCAACACCAACTCCAGCGCAAGCGGTAACAAAACCAACACCACAAGTTTCCGCACCAACCTCTGCTCGTGTTGAACCGTTGCGCGGCGTTGCAAATCGTGTCGTACAAAGCATGGAGGCCTCACTAACAGTTCCAACCGCAACAAGTGTGCGCGCGGTTCCGGCCAAGCTAATGATTGATAACCGCACCGTAATTAATAATCACCTCAAGAGGGCGCGCGGTGGAAAAGTTTCTTTCACACATCTAATTGGCTACGCCATGATCAAAGCAATGCGCGCCATGCCAGAAATGAATGCTTTCTATACCGAACAAGATGGAAAGCCAGCGATTGGATTTCCTGATCACATCAATCTCGGAATTGCGATTGACCTTGCAAAGGAAGATGGCTCGCGCCAACTATTAGTTCCATCCATCAAAGGTTGCGAGAGCCTCGACTTTGGCCAGTTCTGGTCAGAGTATGAAGCGCTCGTCAAAAAGGCGCGCAAAGGTGCTTTAACTGTAGAAGATTTTGCCGGCACAACTGTCTCTCTAACCAATCCCGGAACCATCGGAACAGTTCACTCAGTTCCTCGATTAGTTCAGGGTCAAGGCTTGATTCTTGGCGTTGGAGCTATGGATTATCCGGCTGAATTTCAAGGTGCCAGCGAAGAAACCATCGCAGAGTTAGCAATATCAAAGGTTGTAACCCTTACCTCAACTTACGATCACCGCATCATTCAAGGTGCCCAATCCGGTGATTTCCTCCGCAGAATTCATGAAATTCTTTTGGGTGATGGCGATTTCTATGGTGAAATTTTTGCCGCGCTTCGCATTCCTTATGTACCAATCCATTGGCATGCTGATATTCCAGAAGGCAAAGATCAGCTAAACAAAGCAGCGCGTGTACAGCAATTAATTCAGGCTTATCGAACTGTTGGCCACTTGATGGCAGATATTGACCCACTCGAGTACAAGCAAAGAAGTCATCCAGATCTTGATGTCGTAACCCACGGACTAACACTTTGGGATTTGGATCGCGAGATTTCAACTGGTGGTTTTGGTGGACGTCCTTATGCCAAGTTGCGAAATGTTCTAGGAACTTTGCGTGACTCATACTGCCGTTCAATCGGTGTCGAATACATGTACATCGAGTCTCCTGATGAAAGAAAATGGATTCAAAACCAGGTTGAAGTTGGCTCACCATTCTTCCCTCGTGAAGAACAGTTGCGAATTTTGCGCAAACTTAACTCAGCTGAGGCTTTTGAAACATTCCTGCATACCAAGTTTGTTGGTCAGAAGCGTTTCTCTCTTGAAGGTGGAGAGTCTGTAATCCCACTTCTTGATGCAATTGCTAGATATGCCGCCAAGGCCCAGTTAGATGAAGTCTGTATCGGAATGCCGCACCGTGGTCGCTTAAATGTATTGGCTAACGTAGCTGGCAAATCTTATGGACAGATTTTCCAAGAGTTTGAAGGGCATTACCAAGAAAATGAAGTTCAAGGATCTGGTGACGTTAAGTACCACCTGGGAACCTACGGTGATTTCATTACCGAGGCTGGCGAAAAAACCAAGATTTATCTGGCGGCAAACCCTTCACACTTAGAGGCGGTTAATCCAGTTCTTGAGGGCATTGTGCGCGCAAAACAGGATCGCAAAAATGTAAAAAGCGCATTCTCAGTCCTGCCGATTCTGATTCATGGCGATGCAGCATTTGCTGGTCAAGGAGTTGTTGCCGAAACCTTGAACATGTCTCAACTTCGTGGCTATCGCACCGGTGGAACCATTCATGTTGTCATTAACAACCAGGTTGGTTTCACAACCTCACCAGAATCAGCCCGCTCTTCCCGTTACTCCACAGATATTGCGAAGTTAATTCAAGCTCCGGTATTCCATGTAAACGGAGATGACCCAGAAGCTTGTGTACGTGTTGCGCGAGTGGCTTTCGAGTATCGCCAAACATTTAATAAAGATGTAGTGATTGACATGGTTTGCTACCGACGCCGTGGTCACAATGAAGGTGATGAGCCAAGTTTCACCCAACCTCGCATGTATAAGTTGATTGATGCAAAGCGCACCACTCGTGTCTTGTATGCAGAGGCACTTGTCGGTCGTGGCGATATCACCCAGGAAGAGTCAGATCAGATTGCGCGTGAGTTCCACGCTCAACTTGAAGGCATCTTCAACTCAGTTCATGACAAGTTGCCCGAGAAGCCAGCCTTTAACAAGTTAGAAACCTTTGATCCATTAACAACCAACACTGCAATTTCCGAACAGGTTGCCCGTCAAGTTGCAGCCACCCAGGTTGCTGTGCCAGAAGGCTTCAAGATTCATCCAAAACTAACGCCCCAGCTACAACGCCGCGTCACAATGCTCGATGATGGAACTATCGATTGGTCTGGCGGCGAAATGCTGGCCTTCGGTTCATTGTTGCTTGAAGGTCACCCGGTTCGTATCGCCGGACAGGATGTTGGCCGCGGAACATTCTCAAACCGTCACGCAGTTGTCCGTGATCACGAAGATGGCAGCGAGTGGATTCCACTTCGTGGTCTTCTAGATAATGAAAATCAATTCTTTGTAGTCGATTCACTTCTTTCGGAGTACGCCGCAATGGGATTTGAGTATGGCTACTCTGTAGAGCGGGAAAATGCTTTGGTGATTTGGGAGGCTCAGTTCGGTGATTTCGCCAACGGTGCTCAAACCATCATCGATGAGTTCATCTCTTCCTCATTACAAAAATGGGGTGAGCGCTCCTCTGTAGTTCTATTGCTTCCTCATGGATATGAAGGTCAAGGTCCTGATCACTCCTCAGGTCGTATCGAAAGATTCCTGACACTCTGTGCCGAAAACAATATGACAGTTGCACAGCCTTCCTCTCCAGCCTCTTACTTCCATCTTCTTCGCTGGCATGTGAAAAATCCGGCTCGTCGTCCTTTGATTGTGTTTGAACCAAAATCTATGTTGCGCCTAAAGGCAGCTGCATCCAAGTTAAGTGACATTACATCTGGAACTTTCCGACCTCTAATCAGCGATGATTCAGTTTCAAATGCATCGAAATTGATTCTCTGCAGTGGCAAGATTTATTGGGAGTTAGTTGCTGAGCGTGCCAAGTTGGGCGAAAACTCGACCGCTATCGCGAGAGTTGAACAGCTTTATCCACTTCCAATTGATCAGATTGTTGCGGAGATAAATAAACACCCACAGGCTGAGATTGTTTGGGTTCAAGATGAGCCGGCAAACCAGGGGCCATGGCCATTTGTTTCCGCAAACTTGGCTGAACACCTAGGTGGAAAAACCCTTCGTCGAGTTTCTCGCCGCGCTGCTGCTAGCCCAGCAACCGGAAGTATTTATGTTCACGAAGAGGAACAAAAGGCTTTAATCGCCGAAGTTTTTGCCCGCTAACCTTTATTTATTCTAAATAAAACCTTTGCCTTAATCTCATTTGCTGGCAGGTATCCCCATTTTCTTGAATCATTCATCAATGGTTGTAGCTCTTCTTTCGGATTATCTCCAGTCACCCAATAGAGACCATTATGGGATTTTTGTATCCGCTTGATGAAGAAAACCCCGGGCATTTCATCGCGTTCGATTACCACAACACTCAGTAAAGCCAATTGCTGGGGTACCTGAGAGAACCACTTCACCAATAAGACATCACCCTCATTGAAAGTGGGTGCCATTGAGTTCCCCGAGACCTTAACCCGCTTTAGGCCCGACAAGCCAAACAAACCCATGACGGGTAGTCTTGCACTTAACAGCCCCATATATGAAGTTATAAAGTGAGGATTAAATGCTTACAGTTCACGCGCACTGCGATTTACCTTGCGGCGTATATGACCCAGCACAGGCAAAGATCGAAGCTCAATCAGTTAAGGCTTGCATGGAGAAGTACGCAGCTTCAACTGATCCGGATTTCAAAGCTCGTGCAGTTTCTATCAAAGAAGCCCGTTCAAACATGGTCAAGGAACACCTATGGGTTCTCTGGACCGATTACTTTAAGCCAAATCACTTCGAGGCTTACCCACAACTTCACTCATTGTTCAATGAAGCAACCAAGTTAGCTGGTGCTGCTGGAACAAAGGGAACAGTTGATGTAGCGGTAGCAGAGAAATTGATTGCAAAGATTGATGAGATTGCAGATATCTTCTGGGCTACCAAGAAGTAATCAAGCAAAAAAGTTCAACAGATAGCAGAAACTAATTGTTCTCTTGTTGAGACATCAGGGTTAAAGCAGCGGCTCGCGCAAGGAAAGCTACTCTTTCCACGAGATTGCGACGCATCAAAGATGCAGCAATCAAGCGCGGGCCGTCATGTATTTCGCAGGCAAAGGTCAAGACTTCATCATCAATTGATACACAGGTTGCAGAGCCTTGAATCTCGGTTCCGATACCAACAGATTCCTTAACCTCCAGATGAATTTCACTGAGGTAGGTTGACTCTCCATTTTCTAAAAACTCAGCAATTGCAGAGTTACATGCGCTCTCCATCAAAGTAACAAGAAAACTTGTCGAAAGAATTGGCATATCTCCACTGCCATGGGCCAATGCGGTATCGCCCGGGCGGACCACCATTTGTGAAATCCCGACCGCTCCAATTGCCGCTTGTATTTGCATCGGCAATTAACTTAGCAGGGCTTTAGTGATTAGAAGGGAAAATCTCTCCGGATTTCATGGGATGTTTCTATCTCAATTTGAGTCTCGCCATCGATCGTAATTTCGGTTCGGCGATATTGGGTGATGATCTCAGTCTGGGTATAGCCGGCCATCTCCTGATATTGCAGCTCCAGTAACTGTTGAGCGATTCTCTCTTGCAGAGTTGATGGAGCAGATTCGCAGCAAGAGCGGGTGAGAAGGGTTCTAATCATGTTGAGTGCTCGGCGCTCAATCTCCAATTGATTGCGGCAGCCATCACACTCTTGCAAATGAAATGCGATTTGATTAAAAATCGCCGAATCCTCAATTTCATTATCAATAAAGAGAACTAGTGAGTCACGACAACTCTGACATTGCATACTCATTGCGCTCCCCCCTTCACATAGCCACGTTCACGCGCATAGTCGGCCAACTTCTCACGAAGTTGCTTGCGACCACGATGTAATCGCGACATTACGGTTCCGGCAGGGACGCCAACAATTTCTGCAATCTCTTTGTAGGAAAACCCTTCTACGTCAGCTAAGTAAACCGCCATACGAAATTCCTCAGGAATTTGAGCTAACGCATTTTTGATATCACTATCGGGCAGATTCTCAAGGACTACATCCTCGGTAGATTTACCTTGATCGCTTGTGTGAGATGAGGCTTCTGCTAACTGCCAATCCTCAAGCTCTGTGTCAGAGGTCTGAGGTCTTCTTTGGTCCTTGCGATAAGTATTGATGAAAGTCGTTGTTAAGACGCGATACAACCACGCCTTCAGATTTGTGCCGGGTTCGAATTGATGAAATGAGGTGTAAGCCTTTGCGTAAGTATCTTGAACTAAGTCTTGGGCATCTTCGGGATTTCTTGTATAGCGCAATGCTGCCGCGTAGAGCTGATTCATGTATTGCAACGCATCATGCTCAAAACGCTTAGTGCGTTCGGCGGCTGTTTCTTTTTCGCGGTCGACACGCACCAACTCTCCAGCGCTGCTGGAGTCAGAGGTAGAAATCTCGGTTGGCATTAAATCTAAGGTTATAGCCACATCCGGCAAACCCGCACCTTGATGGGTTTATTCCCTCTAAAAGAGAGTTTCTGGCTCACCTAACTCAATCGGGGCTGTGAGTTCAGCACCGTTATTGCGAATCGAGTTCACAAGGTCGGCAACAGGCCAGTACCTCAAATTCGCATCTGGCTCTGGGATATCCATCAACGAACGCACGCTTTGAAGGTTTGTAAGAGATGGATCCATCCACGATAACCAGCGATCTCTGGGTAGAAAAACCGGCATTCGATTATGAACTTTTGCTAAATCATTTACCGCATCTCTGGTGATGATTGCAACCGAATCCCTCACCTCTCCTTCAGGGGAAATCCAACGATCATATATTCCAGCAAATGCTAAAAGTTTTTCATCATCTCGAGAAATAAAAACTGGTTGCTTGGTTTTGTAGCGTCCAAGCTCTGTTGCCCATTCGTAATAGCCCGACGCTGGAACTAAACAACGGTTTCGCTGAAATGCATTTCGAAAGGTTGGTTTTTCATGAACCGTTTCTGAACGCGCATTTATTGCTTGTGATTGACTGCGAAGTGCATCATTTGAACTCTTGCTCCAAGGAGCAATCAGTCCCCAAGATGCAATATCAATTTTGTCATTTTTGATTATGTAGATTTCTTGTGTTGGCTTGATGTTCCAATCAACCGGCAATGTGCGCTCTGGTGCAGAGTTCGTTGAAAACTCCTCTGCGATGTCTGTGAGGCTGGCAGACAGGGCAAAACGACCGCACATGCTCCTAATCTATGTCCTAGACTTCACCATATGTCGCAACCTCTTTGGAACGCTCCTTTCCGTGGAAGAAATCCCGTGCGGGCCACGGTTGCGATTCCAGGTTCAAAGTCCGTAACCAATCGGGCTCTGATATTGAGTTCTATCGCCTCTTCTCCATCACTTTTGCATGCACCTTTACGTTCTCGCGATACCGAATTGATGATGAAAGGGTTGCGGGCTCTAGGTATTGAAATTCAGGAGTCCACAAACAAATTTGGACAAGAGATTTGGCACATTGTTCCCCGTGCCGATCTGTACGGCCCTGCCTCAATAGATGTTGGCAACGCCGGAACAGTTATGCGATTCCTGCCACCCCTTGCTGCTTTTGCCCATGGATTAATCAATTTTGATGGTGATCCAAGGTCTTATGAAAGACCGCTAGCTCCTGTCATTCAAGCTATGGAACAACTCGGGGTCTCAATAGATCACAACAATAGATTTGCGTTACCCATGACAATCAATGGAGCAGGATCAATTAGGGGTGGCGTAATCGAGATTGACGCCAGTGCTTCAAGTCAATTTGTCTCGGCGCTATTGCTAGTAGGACCCAAAATGCAGAATGGAATAGTTGTAAAGCATGTTGGCGAAACTTTGCCCTCCCAACCACATATAGATATGACAATTTCTATGTTGCGAAAATTTGGCGCCAAAGTTGATGACTCAATTCCGAACCAGTGGAGCGTGGCTCCCGGAGAGTTAATAGGTCAAGATTTTGTGATTGAGCCTGATCTTTCAAATGCCGCGCCATTTATGTCAGTCGCCATGGTGTGTGGCGGTTCGGTCACCATTAAGGATTGGCCCATGAATACCACTCAACCCGGAGATCAACTCCGAGAAATTTTTTCTGCCATGGGAGCAAAGGTTGAGAGAACTGAGTTAGGTTTAACAATTACCGGCCAAGATGAAATAAAGGGTATTGATATAGATCTTCACGATGTCGGAGAGTTGACTCCGTCAATCGCAGCTCTTGCTGCCTTGGCTACTACCCCATCCTCATTGCGCGGAATAGGTCACTTGCGACTTCATGAAACTGATCGCTTAAGTGCTTTAAAGAATGAGATAAACAACCTCGGAGGCGAAGTAACCGAGGAGCCAACAGCTCTGCACATCAAGCCAAAACCTTTGCATGGCGGTGTTTTCCACACTTACGAGGACCATCGTTTAGCGACTGCGGCCGCGGTAATTGGCCTAGTCGTAGAAGATGTTCAGGTAGAAAACATAGCAACAACCCGAAAAACGCTGCCCGATTTTCCTGGTCTCTGGAGCTCATTACTAAATGGTTAGAAGACGACCAGACGAGAGCGATGTTCGAATTAGACCTGCGCGCTCCACAAGGCCACGCAGCAAGGATCGTCCCAGCCATTCCGATGCCTTAATCGCAAAGGTAATTACGGTTGATCGCGGAAGAACTTTATGTCGGCTTGAATCTGGAGTTCTAGTTAATGCAATGAAGGCACGTGAGCTTGGAAAAAACTCAGTTGTTGTGGGCGATGTAGTTAATTTGGTTGGAGACACCTCGGGAAAAGAGGGAAGTTTGGCAAGAATTGTTGCCGTGCAGCCCAGAGTAAACTCCTTGTCTCGCACGATTGATGATGCTGGTGCTTTTGAGAAAACGATTGCTGCAAACATAGATCAAATGATTATTGTTGCTGCATCAGCCAACCCTGAACCACGTCATGGATTTATTGATCGCTGTCTAGCAGTAGCCTTTGATCAAGGTATTGATCCAATCATTGTGATGACCAAAAATGATTTAGCAGATCCAAGCGAGTTTCTTAAAGCCTACGATGGCTTAGATGTCAGGGTCTTTATGGTCCAACGCGGTGCAGATTTATCCTCGTTACGTGCTGCGCTATCCGACAAGAATTCTGTGCTTATTGGACATTCTGGTGTAGGTAAATCAACTCTCGTCAACGCGCTCTTAGGCATTGAACAGAGAGCAACTGGAGATGTAAATGACACTACTGGGCGAGGGAGACACACATCATCGAGTGCAATCTCTTTTGATATTCCACAATCAGGGGGTCAAATCATCGATACTCCTGGAGTCCGTTCCTTTGGATTAGAACACATAGATCGCTCCCGAGTAATCGGCTCATTTGCTGAACTGCAAGATGCAATTACCGCTTGTCCAAAGAACTGCTCACATGATGAGGAGAAATGTGGCTTAAATGACTATGTTTTGGCTCATCCTGAATCGGCCCAACGGGTTGCTGGCTTGCGACGACTGCTCGCCACAACTGCCCAGCCGATAACCTAAGCACCTTATGAGTTACCCCGGAAACCTAATCAGCGATGTTGAGCTACTAAAGCAACTCGCAGATGCCAGCGATGCAATTTCATTTGATCGCTTTCATGCTCAAGATTTAGTAATCGAAACTAAACCAGACACAACTCCGGTAACCGATGCTGATCGTGCGGTTGAAAAGAAAATCAGAGAAATTCTCTCTGTTGAGCGTCCTAGCGATGCGATTGTTGGTGAGGAGTTTGGTACTCCTTCTGATATCAAATCCGGCACTCGTTATTGGGTGATTGATCCGATTGATGGAACAAAGAACTTTTTGCGTGGCGTACCTATTTGGGCCACGTTAATTGGGTTAGTTAGTAGAGATGAATCTGGTGCTGACACAGTAATTGCCGGAATTGTCAGCTCTCCTGCTCTATTTCGCAGATGGTACGCAGCAAAAGGTTTTGGGGCATTCACGGAGGTTAATGGTGGCCCGGCCACTCAAATTCACGTCTCGCAGGTCAAGAGTTTGAATGATGCATCTCTTTCCTTTTCGGATCTAGTTGGCTGGGGCGATAGAAAAGAGATGTACTTGGCGTTTATGGAATCTGCCTGGCGGGTGCGCGGAATTGGTGATTTTTGGTCACACATGTTGGTTGCCGAAGGCGCGGTTGATATCGCCGCCGAACCATCACTTGCACTTTGGGATATGGCAGCGGTCGCAGCGATTGTCACCGAAGCTGGAGGAAGATTTTCTGATTTAGACAATAAGGAAGGACCATTTGGTCTAAGTGGGGTCTCCACTAACGGCCATCTGCATGACATCTTCATTGGAGCGATTAACTCATGAGCCAACAAACAGGCAGTCAAGAATCTCTGGAGCAGATTGATCTATCAATCTCCGGCATGACCTGCTCCTCCTGCGTTGCAACGGTGGAGAAGTCATTAAATAAGGTGGAGGGTGCGAGAGCCACAGTAAATCTGGCTACTGAAACCGCCCATGTTTTGGTACCCGAGGGCACATCTCCAAAGACCTTGATTTCAGCGGTAACAAAGGCCGGCTACACCGCAAAATTGCGAACCGATGAGATGGAGAGTTTTTCCCGGTCACGAGCAATGGGATTACGAGTTTTCCTATCTGCCTTGCTAACCATTCCAGTTGTTGTTTTATCAATGTGGCATAGCCTGCACGTCGAAGTAGATAAGTTGATCATCGAACAGTTGCTCAATTTGGGCATTCCTCTTCCACTTTACTCACCAACTGGTTGGTTGGTGATTGGATTAACCGCTCCCGTTGTTCTGATTATTGCCTGGCCCATTCATCGCGCAGCGCTCAGAAATTTGACTCATCCGACAATGGATAATTTGATTTCGCTTGGAGCAATTAGTGCATTTGCTTGGTCAATTTATGCCAACTCAACTGGAGCTGGAGATATCTACGCTGAGGTTGCTGCATCTGTCGTTACCTTTATTGTTTTAGGTAGATATCTTGAGTCCCGTGCGAAAAAGCGTGCCGGCTCGGCGTTAGCTCACTTACTCTCACTCAACCCTAAAGAGGTAACAATTTTGCGGGGTGGTGAGGAAATCAAGGCTCCGATTGCAAACCTACAAATCGGCGACCGTTGCGTTGTAAAAGCTGGCGACCGTATTCCTACTGACGGAGTAATTGTCGAGGGTGTTAGCGCAGTTGATAATTCACTTCTCACTGGTGAATCTATTCCAGTTGATGTTCATCCAGGCTCTGCGGTGATTGCTGGTGCGATAAATACCTCCGGTCGCATAGTTGTTGAGGCGAAGCGAATTGGAAATGACACCGAACTAGCTCGAATAACAAAGATGGTTTTGACTGCGCAAGGTGAAAAGGCGCCCATTCAAAAGCTTGTAGATCGCATTAGCAGCGTTTTCGTACCTATCGTTATTGCATTATCTGGCGCTACTTTTGCTACCTGGTTGCTGCTTGATAACCCATTGCAGGATTCGGTACGGGCCGCTGTTGCCGTCCTAGTAATCGCTTGTCCGTGTGCTTTAGGACTTGCCACTCCGGTCGCACTTCTTGTTGCCACTGGAAAGGGCGCTGCAAACGGAATTGTTCTGCGCCGCACCTCATCCTTGGAAATCGCTCCCAAAATTTCGACTGTGGTACTGGATAAAACCGGAACTTTGACTACCGGAATCATGAAGCTACAAAACATCACAATTCCTGATTTAGGCAAGGACTCACCGGGTGTTACCGCTCATGAAATCCTCGTTGCGGCTCATTCCTTGGAAAATGAGAGTTCTCATCCAATTGCAAAAGCAATCTCGAAGCATCTGCTCGAACAGGGTGTAGCCAGAAGATCAGTCACTGATTTTGTGGAGACACCTGGACAAGGGATCGCAGCTCGAATTTCTTTTGGTGAAAAAACCATGCCGGTTCTGATTGGAACACCAGAGGCGATTCGGCGCGCAACAATTAGTTTCCACAGAGACATTGAGGCCGCTATTTCCGCTGCTCGATTAAAAGGTAACTCCATTGCAGTTCTAGCGATTGATGGAATTGCGGCGGCGGTGTTTGAAGTGGGCGATACTTTGCGATCAGATGCAGCTGAAACGATTGCCGCACTACAAAGTAGAGATATCCAGACTTGGTTGATCACCGGAGACAATGAAACCGCCGCTCATCAGATTGCACGCGAGGTCGGCATTCCAATCAAGAATGTAATCGCAAGTGCAACCCCCGAAAGAAAAATTGCCAAGATAAAGGAGCTTCGTGCTAACGGTGCCAAGGTCTTGATGATTGGTGATGGCATCAATGATGCTGCTGCAATTGCTGAAGCAGATCTGAGCATGGCGCTTGGAACCGGTACAGATACCGCAATAGCGACCGCAGATATCACGTTGATGAGAACAACCCTGGGAAGCGCTGTTGCTGCATTAAATCTGGCGAAAAATACCCTGAGAGTTATCCGAGTAAATCTGGGTTGGGCATTTATCTACAATGTGATTGGTATCCCAATCGCTGCGCTTGGAATGTTGAGTCCGATGTACGCCGGAGGTGCAATGGCGGCATCAAGTCTTTTGGTGGTTCTAAATTCGCTTAGGCTCAATCGCACCACTACGCTCACCGCGTGAATTTAACTACTGAAACCTGGCTCTTAACCGTTGGCCTAATCATCGGTCTACTTCTTTTCGATCTTCTGACCTCAACTCGAAAAGCACATGATGTCTCCTTCAAAGAGGCAACCTTCTGGTCCATTTTCTACATCGCAGTTGCGATTTTGTTTGGAGCATGGGTCTGGGGTGAGTTCGGGGCTCAATTTGGTAAAGAGTATTTTGCGGCCTACATTGTGGAGAAATCACTTTCGGTCGACAATCTCTTTGTCTTCCTAATCATTCTTACTAACTTTGCCGTTCCATCCATTTATCATCAAAGAGTTTTGATGGTCGGAATTGTTTTGGCGCTAATCATGCGTGCCATCTTCATCGCACTTGGCGCAGCAGCTTTGGCAGCGTTCTCATTCACATTTGTTATCTTCGGAGCGATTCTGCTTTGGACCGGTGTAAAACTATTCCAGCACTGGGATGAAGATCCTGATCCCGTCAACAATCCAATCGTGAAGTTTGCTCAAAAGAGAATTCCATTCACCAATGAGTACCACGGCGGAAAGATTTTCATCAAAGAGAATGGCAAGCGCATCGCAACACCATTGCTCCTTGTGATGCTTGCGATTGGTGCAACTGACTTGTTGTTCGCACTGGACTCAATCCCGGCAACCTTCGGCGTAACACAAGAGCCATTCTTGGTTTTTGCTGCTAACGCTTTTGCGCTGCTCGGATTGCGTGCGCTTTACTTCTTGATCAAGAACCTGGTCAATAAATTGGTCTACCTATCATTGGGGCTTTCATTCATCTTGATCTTCATCGGAACCAAGTTGATTATGCTTTGGGGTCACGAGCAGATTGAGAGCATTCCGAAGGTTTCCACCAACTTCTCCCTTGCCGTTATCGGTTCGATTCTGTTGATTTCAACCGTTGCGAGCTTGATCAAATCCAAGATTGATCCAACCGCCAAAGGTCATGCTGGTCGCATGTCAGATCCAAAAGAACCTAAAGAAGATAAGTAATTAGTTCAGAGTAAAACCAAAAAGGGCGCTTAGTTATCTAAGCGCCCTTTTTTGTGGACTAGTAGCGGGGGCAGGATTTGAACCTACGACCTCTGGGTTATGAGCCCAGCGAGCTACCGAGCTGCTCCACCCCGCGTCGGATGTCCTAATCGTAGAGGCGTAACGCGATTACGCCAAAACGATCAACCTCGACTACCTTCGTTGTGCAGAAACTGCGGCCTCAATTGCGGCCTTGAGACGATCTTGAGCTTTTCCATAAGCGGCAAAATCACCTTTTGCGAGCGCAGCTTGGGCGTCAGCCAAAGCTTGCTGTGCGCTAGCAAGTGCGTTTGATAGATCTCTATTGCCATCGTTTTGTGAGCCAGTTCCACCAGTAGATGGTGAGCTGGTTGTAGTTCCAGAGTTACCGCCGAACACCTGATCTAACGCACCCTTTAGAGTGTCATCAAATCCAATCTTCTCTCCAAATGAAACAAGCACCTTCTGGAGTAACGGATAAGCAGCAGCGTTTGCGGTAGCGCGAACATAAACTGGTTGAACGTAGAGCAATCCTCCACCAACCGGCAATGTCAACAAGTTTCCAAGCACTACATCTGAACCACCCTGACGCAGCAATGAAAGCGAGAGTGCAACTGTTGGGTTGGCTTCGAAGTTAGAAGCAACCTGTGAAGGTCCGGCAACGTTAGTTGAACGTTGTAGTTGCAGAACTGTGAACTTTCCATAATCTGGACCTGGATCAGAGTTAACAATCGCAAATGCAGATAAGTTTTCACGACCACCGCGTGGCACAAATGGGGTTGTCAATGAGAATGAAGCTTTCTTCTCACCTGGTAATTGAAGTGTGTAGTAGTAAGGAGGCTGAGCTCCTGCATTAGCGCCTAGTGTTGAAGGATCTCTTGGCACGCGCCAGAAATCTTGTCCACCGTAAAACGCATTGGCATTTTTGACGTGATAAAGCGCCAATACATCTCGCTGTACCCGGAAGAGATCCTCTGGATATCTAACATGAGATACCAGCTCTTCTGACATTTCTGCCTTCTTCTTCACTACTCCTGGGAAAGCCTTCATCCAAGTAGCAAGTACTGGATCCTTCTCATCCCACGCATAAAGTGTGACTGTTCCATCATAAGCATCAACTGTTGCCTTTACTGAGTTTCGGATGTAGTTGATGGTGGAGTTAGGAACCGCTGTTAATGGGTTTGTGTTGATATTTAGCGCATCGGTTGTGGCGCCTGAAACATCAACAGTTCTTGAGTATGGATATCCGGCAGAAGTTGTGTAGCCATCGATAATCCAAACCACTCTATTGTCAACAATTGCTGGATATGGATCGCCATCTAGTTTCAACCAAGGAGCGACCTTCGCTACCCGCTCACGCGGAACACGATCAAAGATAATCTTTGAATCTTCATTGATTAAGTTAGAAAGCAGGATGCGCTGTTCTTGATACTTAATTGCAAATAGCAGGCGGGAGAAGATTGATCCCATTGGGACTCCACCCTTGCCGGTATATGTGTAGTTCTTTTGTCCATTAGGAGAAGCATCATCTGGATAATCAAACTCAACCGGTCCTCCCTCAGAGGCACCACCGATAATTGAGTACTCCGGATTGTTCTCACCGAAATAAATACGTGGTTGGAAATCACCGAGGTCACCCTTAGGTGGAATATCGCCGACTGAGAAGACCGGCTTTCCATCGGCATCCTGTGTAGTTGCATACGCACCTACAAAACCAAAGCCATGGGTGTAAACCAAGTGATCGTTGATCCAGTTTCTATTTGGATTACCTTCGATGTTGATTTCACGGACCGCTACCACCATGTCACGGGTCTTTCCATCAATCTTGTAACGATCAATATCCAATGACTCTGTGAAGGTGTAGTACGGCTTGATTTGCTGTAGCTGCCTGAAGGTGGCAGATAGAACATTTGGATCCATCAAGCGGATATTTGAAATTGTGGTTGCATCTTCAGAAAGTTGGCCAGCTGAAGTATCAACTGTGGCCTGATAATCAACGACCTCAATCTTGTCTAGGCCATAAGCCGCGCGAGTATTCTCAATGTTGCGCTGAATAAACGGCGCCTCTTTTGATGATTCGCTGGGCTTTACCTGGAACTGTTGAATCAAGCTGGGGTACACACCTGAAATCAAGAAGGAGGAAATTCCTAGCAATGCAACGCCGGCTGCAGGAAGTACCCATGAGCGTCGAATGATGTTGGCGAAGAAAAGTAAGGAGCAGAGCGCAGCAATACCGGTCAAGATTGCCTTAGCAGGTAGCACAGCGTTTACATCAGTAAAGGTCAAACCAGTAATCAAACCTTGGTCTGATGTTGCAAGCGCATAACGATCAAGCCAGTAAGCCACAGCTTTAATGGCGACAATAAAGCCAAGAAGAACTGAGAGTTGAACTCGCGCCGCAACAGTTGTGCGATCTTCGCGCACCTGGGGACGGATTCCGCCATAAACATAATGGACCGCCACCGCTGCAATAGTTGCGAGAATTAATGTTGAGATAGCCCAACCAACTAATGACTGCCAAAACGGCAATGTGAACATGAAGAAGGAGATGTCTTTGCCGAACTGGGGATCTTTAATGCCAAATGGTGTGGCGTTTGTATACAGCAGCCAGCCTTCCCACAATCTGGTTCCTGCCATGCCGGCAAAGTAGAACAGCGCTAAACCAACACCGATTAATCCAACCTTGCGAAGCGGCTCTAGTTGTGCGCGGTAGCGCTCTAGGTTGTCAGCTTCCACAGTTAGGGGAACATAAATCGGACGCTTTTTGTAGGCGATATAAATATTGGCAGTAATTATTGCTGAGGTAAGTAATCCAAAGATGAAGAACAGTGCAACTCGAGTAGTTAAGAGAGTTGTCCAAACCTCGCTGTAATCAACGGAGCGGAACCAAAGTAAGTCGGCATAAAAACCACTGAGTGAAACCAGAATCACCGCAAGAACTGTGAGGATGATG
Organism: uncultured Clavibacter sp.; assembly: GCA_964536895.1. GTDB lineage: Bacteria > Actinomycetota > Actinomycetes > Nanopelagicales > Nanopelagicaceae > MAG-120802. The sequence continues at coordinate 47,054 of CAZIAI010000001.1, read as the reverse complement.
ATGGTTAAAGGCAGCGCACCTATGCGACGTGGACCCTGGTTTGGATCTCTTTGTGGAAAACGAAGATTGCGGAATGGATTATCTGGATTATCGCCAAAAGTCATGGGGCGAGATTAGCCAACTTTGGCCAAGGCGGGGAATTTGAAAGCTACCAGTTTGGACAGGTTGGATGCTTAAAGTTGTCTGGGGCTCTCAACGCCGCAACCGCTTCCTCAAGAGTTGAGACGGGGATTACTTTTAAACCCTCAGGAATGTTTTTCATATCAGGACAGTTCTGCCTTGGGGCAAGAAATACCGTGGCACCAATTCTTGATGCCCCAATCATTTTCTCTTCAATTCCCCCGATGCCACCAACATTGCCCGCGGCTGTGATTGCGCCGGTACCGGCAACCGCCCGGCCGCGCAGTAAGTCTTCCTGAGTGAGTTTTTCGATGATTCCAATTGCGAATATCAAACCTGCGCTCGGACCACCAACACCTGAAAGATTGAAGTCAACATCAATCGGGAACCTGGCAGTTGTTCCCACCAAAATTCCAATTGCAGGTCGACTTTCTCCAGAGGATTGTTGGAGCTCTTGATTTTCCACCAGAGTCACTTCAAAGCTCTTGCGTTCTAGATCCCCAGAGCGATTCTCGCGATCGACGGTAATCAATAGTTCATCGCCGATCTTCTTTTTTGCATAAGAGGTGCGGATCTCCTCGATGTCATTAATTGCTTTGCCATCAATCTCCATAATGAAGTCACCGGGCTTCAACTTGCCCTTTGCATCTGAGTATTCGCGGATATTGCTCACGAAATAAAGCTCCTGAAACTCATAACCCAAGAATCGCAAAGCCGCCGCAGTAGAGGTCACTTGCGAAGATCTCATTTCGCTTCGGCTATCTTGATTAATGACCTTTGCTGGCTGGACAGGTGGGTAAACCGCATCTCTTGGAAGGACTACATGTGGTCCAAGTGCCCAGTTAACAATTGTCTCTGCGCCAAAAACAGGTGAATCTGGATTAGTTACCAAGATTGAGGTGATGAAAAGTTTGCCATTAACTGGATAAGTTTTTACATCATTTACTTGAATTATTCTGCCACTTACATTGTCAGGAACACCTGGTTTAAAAAACACGAAGGGAATCGGTGCCAGCAATGTTGCAACTGTTAACAGGTAAAAAAAGAATTTGGCAGTTGAGGGCCAACGATAACGAAGCGGCGAAATTGATTTAAAAATCACAACACCTACTCGGGCTTATTAAATGAATCTTGGAATTTCTTAAATTTGCTAACTGAACGTTCAGTTTGATTTTCGTATTTGTCTTGGAATCTAGTAACCCAGAGAACGTAAGCCAAAGCCCCAAACAGGGCGGTGAGTGGAATGAACCACCAAAACAACGCAGATAGAGCTGGAGTATCAGCGGCGCGGGTCATGGCGGTAATCATGGGCAAAGCCTAGGCTAGGAAATAATTCTCTGCTCCCGATTGTTCTCTCGGCATAACGGTAATCACACAGAACCGAGCCGGCATGCACAATGGTGGCTTTACTTGATAGGAGGGTTTTATGTCGGGATTTGGCTTTGGCCCAAATGAGCCGGATGAAAACGACTCCAAAAACAATCAACCTGATGGCAATCCATTCGGCTTCGGCAACTTTGGCGAAATCTTTCAACAATTCTCAGGAATGGGACTAAACCTTCAAGGGTTGATGGCTTCGCTATCTGGACAAAGTTCACCTAGCGCACTTTCCAAACAAATGATCCGTGATATCTCTCGAAAGTTTCTCTCCGCGCATGGAGAGGTTCCCGTTACCTTGCAGGATCTAGCCACCTTGAAAGAGGCTTTTGATATCGCAGATTTATGGATCAATGAAGCCACCACCTTTCCCAACCTGGCAATTCCCGATAACTGCGCTGTAAGTCGAAGGGATTGGATTGATTCGACTTTGACTGGATGGGAAGAGTTAACAACTCCTCTAGTTGATGGCATGTCACAAGCAATGTCTGAGATGCTCAAGGAGAGTTTGGGTGGTGATGATCAAGCTACCGGCATTGAAATACCAGGAGTTGGTGCAATGAATATTCCTCAATCAAGCATCGCAGCCATCATGAGCACATTTATGAGTTCATTGATCAGCACTCAACTCGGCCAAACAATTGGAAATCTCTCCACCACTGTGACTGGTGCAAATGATGTTGCACTTCCCCTCACCAGCCCCATCCGCCCTCAACTGATTCCACAAAATGTTGCTAATTGGGGCAAAGATCTAGAGATTCCCGAAGCAGAAATCAGAATCTACCTGGCATTACGTGAAGTAGCTGCTGCTCGTTTATTTGCTTCGACGCCATGGCTGCGCCAGTACATCCGTGATTGCATTTCACATTACGGCAAAGGGATTCGCGTTGATATAACTGCGATTACCCAACAAGCTGAGGATGCGATGAACTCTGGTCTCATCGATCCTTCAAACCCAGAATCAATGAGCGCAGCACTATCCGGTGGCATGTTCACTCCCGAAGAATCCCCCCAACAAAAAGCGGCCTTGGAAAGAATTGAAACTGTGTTGGCTCTAATTGATGGGTGGATTGATGCGGTTGTTACAGCGGCGGCAGGAAACCGATTACCTTCAATGGTTAAGTTAAGAGAAACCCAACAGAGAAGGCGGGCAACCAACTCACCGACGCAACAACTTTTTGCAGCATTGGTAGGGCTTGAGGTTTCACCACGTCGCACCCGTGAAGCGATTGCATTCTGGGAAAAGATTGTGGAGCTAAAGGATGTACAAACAAGAGATCAGGTCTGGGAGGAAGCGGTTTTGTTACCTACCGCGGCCGCATTACAAGATCCTGAAGGATTCCTAAAAAGTCGCACCATTCCCGATGATCTATCCGGCTTGATCTAGTAGCTCAGAAAAAGCGAAGACCCCGGGCGCACAATTCTTTATCTGCCTTCCCCTTGCAGATAATGAACGGTTATCCGGAGTCTTCGTGTGCGAAAAGTACGACGATAACTGGCAATAATCAACTTTCCTTCCCGGGTTTCTGACACACCAACACTCATGTACTGCTATAGAGTTATGAGATATCGAGAGGCTATGGTGTGGATAACTTCACTCAACAAGAAATCTTCGACACTAATCTGCGCGAAATGCGCGCTCAAGCCTCTAAACCCAGCTCTGAAGTAAAGATTCCTGGCAGTGAAAAGTCAGGTGGCGCTGAGATTCGCGTCATCCGTAGTTCAAGACGTAAGAGAAGTATCAGCGCATACCGTGAGCAGGGCGCAATAGTCATTCAAGTCCCCGCTCGCCTATCAAACAGCAAGGTCAGCGAGTTGATTCCGGAGATGGTGGAGAAGATCCTCATCCGCGAGGCCCGTGAAAAGATTTCTGATGAGCAGCTGATGCAACGGGCGCAGCATTTGTTGGCTACATATCTTCCCGAGTTCACAATTTCTCCCGCGAGCGTCACCTGGCGCGTCATGAATGAGCGTTGGGGATCCTGCACCACAGTTGACCGGACCATCCGCATCTCAGAGCGGCTCAATGGCGCCCCCGAATATGTGGTGGATTACCTTTTAGTCCATGAGTTAATTCATCTTTCTATCCCAGACCATGGGGACCAGTTCCAGGCCCTTTTGGCGCGCTATGAGGCCAGTGATCGAGCCAGCGCCTACCTAGAGGGTTACGAGGCGGGAGCTTGGGGCTAGAACCTCGGTTGGGAGGGTTTTCTGCAGGTTTATGCGGTTTTGAGCGTAAACCGCGCGGAAAAAGATTGGCTTTTGAGCGTGGGTTACGCGTGTTTGCGGATGTGACGGGGGTATCGTGAGCCTATTCGCAGACACTCCAAGGGCTGCGAGGATCGGAGGAAGCTATGGCAGAGACATATAAAGGTGAGGCCTATTGCGTAAAGTGCAAAGAGAAGCGTCAGTTCGAAGGAACTGTAAAGGTCTCCGACTCTGGTCGTCGTATGGCACAGGGCATCTGCCCCACATGCGGCACTAAGGTCAACCGCATCTTGGGCAAAGCCTAAACACCAGCATTAGAAAAACCGCCCGCGCCTAGTGCGCGGGCGGTTTTTTCATTTTAACCAAACCCTAAGCAACACAGCCGGTAGCCAAAACGGTACAAATGCAACGGCTGCTTCTGTGATCTGCACCGCGCATCCACTTTTCAAAAAATCCAACAACTCATTTGTAGTCAATATGCGCCATGGTCAACCCACAAACAATCACACCCTCACTCAAGGCCGGAATCTCCTGCGTTTATCTGCCCTCTAGACAAGAGGTGTGGGTTGGCAATCGCACACGTGGCTGTTTTTTCCCGGCGGATTGGTCAGGCTTTAACCCCAGACGGGTGATTGAACTATTCGATGGCAAAAACACCGCCGTTCAAATTGCGAGTAAATCAGGTTTGGCTGTTTCACAGATCAACAGTTTCATTGCTGAACTTTGTCAACATGATTTGGTGAATCTTTATCGCACGCCGTTGCCATACTTGAGCAGATACAACCCCGAAGTTGGATCTATTGAAGAGATTGCTGATTGCGAAAACTTTAGGAGTGATTACGCAATCGATAACTTTATAAAGCGGATGAAGATTGAATCTGATGCTTCTAGTAATTTGCCGGGAGATCTTGATGGCGGTCGCACTTCAGTTCTAGCAAGGCGAGAATTTGCCACATTGCTTTTTGGTCGCGGCAGAATAATCAACTCACTTGTCGGAACTTTAAGCTCTGCAGGTTTTTCAAAACTGCAGGTAATTAATCGAGTTGCGCCTAAACACCCTTCATTAAAGATATTGGACTCTGATGTTTCAGGTGGCTGGATAACCCGGAGTCATATTGGAAACTCAAGAAAGAAATTAATGGAGGAAATCAGAACAAGTTCAGCGCTTATTGCTGAGGAGAAATCATTAGTTTTTCAGCCAAATCTAGTGATCTCTGTTGGTAGACCCACCGCAGATAGTTTGCAAAGATGGATTTCGGAAAACACTAACTATCTGCTTGTGGAGGTAATCTCTAGTGGAGAGGTGCGGATCGGCCCTTTAGTAATCCCTGGAAAAACCGCTTGCTCACGATGTGTAGATCTAACAGAAATCAATCCACCATCAATTAGTGATTCTGAGCCTGTGCCAGAAACTAGTTCTGCTCTAGCTAATCTAATTTCCGGCTGCATCGCACTTGATGTATCAAATCAAGCTGCCGGCATCCCCAGTGTGTTTCTAGCAACATCTCTCACTTACAGCACAAAGGGTTTTCACAATCCTCGCGTGCAGCGTTGGGTACAACACATTAACTGTGGCTGCAATTGGGGATAGCGCCCATTTCAACTCGCGATATTTACCTGCCTAATAAAGAATTGGGGAATGGCAGATCAGATTCCCAACAAGACCGGAAAGCGCAGCGCAAAGCTGGCCAGCATCCCTTTGTCTGTGGCTGGTCGTGGCGCACTTGGATTCGGCAAACAGTTAATTGGCCAATCCCCTGACTTTGCCTTTGCCGATCTACAAGAAAAAACCGCAGAGCAGGTCTTCAAGGTTTTGGGTGAGTTAAAGGGTGGCGCCATGAAGTTTGGCCAGGCGCTATCAGTTTTTGAAGCCGCTCTTCCCGAAGATATCGCAAAGCCTTACCGTGAGACTTTAGTTAAATTACAGGAAGCAGCACCTCCACTTCCAGCGCGCGTGGTACACAAAGTTTTAGCAAAAGAGCTAGGTGAAGATTGGCGTGATAATTTCTCTGATTTCAATGACACCCCTGCCGCATCTGCATCTATTGGCCAAGTTCACAAAGCAGTTTGGAAAGATGGAAGAACTGTTGCGGTCAAAGTGCAATATCCCGGAGCAGCCGAAGCTTTAATCTCGGATCTAAATCAGATTCAAAGATTCGCCAAAATCTTCCAGCTTGTCATGCCTGGCCTTGAGATGAAACCGCTTCTTGAAGAGCTACGCGCTCGCATCATCGAAGAGGTTGATTATCGATATGAAGCACAAGCGCAGGAAACTTGTTGGAACGCCTTTGAAAATGATGTCGACATTGCAATTCCTAAAGTTGTTCATGCAACGGATCGGGTTCTAATCAGCGAATGGCTTGAGGGGACCCCTCTTTCTAAGGTAATTGAAAAGGGCACCCAAGAACAGCGCAACAACGCTGGAATTCGGTTAGCTCGATTCCATTTCACCGCGCCAACTAGAGCTGGTTTGCTGCACGCCGATCCACATCCTGGAAACTTCCGAGTATTGGCCGATGGCAGACTTGGCGTTTTGGATTTCGGTGCATGTAACCGTTTGCCAAATGGATTCCCAGAACCATTCAAGAAATTACTAAGAAACGCTCTTGAAGGTGATGCGATTGCGCTTTATAACGGATTTAAAGAGGATGGATTTATCCTGGCTGATGTTGAGGTAGATCCACAACTAGTTCTTGATTATCTATTGCCTTTGGTGGAACCGCTACGCACCGAGCATTTTGCATATACCCGCGAGTGGCTCCGCGAGCAGAGTGTTCGTGTTGGAGATCCGCGTAACCCCACCGCAAAGATTGGTTTTCAACTCAATCTGCCACCTGAATATGTATTGATTCACAGAGTAACTCTTGGTACCACCGGCATCTTCTGCCAGCTGCGTGCAGCCGGCAACTTCCGCGATGAAGCACTCTCGTGGTTCCCCGAGATTACGCCATCACATTTGCAAGGATCGCCCGCTTAGTATCAAAG
>CAZIAI010000001.1:35109-40264 GCA_964536895.1 uncultured Clavibacter sp. | reverse complement strand
TCAAAGCGTTGGCGAAAAGCAAATGTTGAGTTTGTGTAGCAAATTCGATTTGCGGGCCAACGCTTTAAATTTAAGCAGATGCAACTAAGTTTTGATTCAACCTCGGTCGTCCCGGCATACGTTTGGCAGCAATTACCACTCCATCTTCAAACAACTCTCCACCCCAAACGCCAGCTGGTTCACCACGTGAAAGGGCGCCCTCTAAGCACTCTTTTTTCACGGGGCATCCACCACAAAGGGTTTTGGCATAAGCGATCTCTTCGCTCTTTTCAGAGAAGAAGATCTCTGGATCAGAGCTGTGGCAGGGCAGGGTAAATGCGTTTTCGGCGCCGTAAGCACCGGTAACTGCATCTAGTCCGATCATGGCGTTATCGCCTTCGGCCCATCCTGGTACCAATAATTCGCTGAAGAGAACTGTCATCGTTCTCACCTATGCCTTTCCTTTACTTGTTTGAGATAAAGAAAAAGGGGCCTGAATCCTTTTGGATTCTAGGCCCCTGGGCTTCTTTATCGATTGTTAGCCGATAGAGCTCCAGGTGCCGAATCCTTCGGCCTTGGCTGACTTGGTTGCAAAATAGTTGTAACCAAATGCAGGCGCGAACCAATGGCGGTGAGTACGTGTTGTATTCATCGCTGTGTTGTTGATTCTTGCCTGTGTCATAGTTGTGGAAGGGTAATGCATCATTAACTTGGCAGGCAAGTTAATTAATCAGCCAACCCGGCTTCGGCAAGAAATTGGCTTGGTACTCCGTAGTAACTAATCACCAACGCCTTTTGCGCTCGGGTTACACCGACATAAAAGAGGCGACGCTCTTCATCTGCTGGCTGGCTCGCCCACGGCAGAACATCAGCGCAAACCCCAGCCAAATAAACTTTTTTCCACTCCAAGCCTTTTGCAGAGTGCAAGGTGGCAAGAGCCACGCCCGGCAGAGTGGGTGGATTGTTCTGCTCCGCCCGATCCTCGAGCTCCCGCAAAAATGAGCGCAGCGAAGAGACCCCTTCATTTTCCAATTCTCGAGCCAACTGAATAAACGCCCTCACATATTCACTCTCGCCAAATGGCTTAATGGCATCGGTGAGATCCGATAGCCAATTACCCTCTGACAAAACTGAGGCGCTGCGGATCGTTTTCATTAACTCTTTGACCTCTGGGCGATTAAAGAATCTCTCTGAGTTTCTAATTTGATTTTCAATTCCAGCTGCGGAAAGAGAGGATTCAAATACCTCTAACTGTGAATTGGTTCTAGTCAATACTGCAATCTCATTTGAGGATAAACCATTACTCAAATCAACAGCAATTAGATCTGTGATAGCCCTTGCTTCATCTTTGTCGGAGGTAAACCGCAAAACCTCTGGTTTTTCTCCATGTGGATTCATGGGATCCAATTCATGACCTAAGTTTGCATTTCGCAGAATGGTATTTGCTGTGTTGATAATTTCAGGGGTTGATCTATACCCAGTACTCAACCTGATGACCTCTGCATTTGGGTATTTGTTGGTGAAATTGAGCAGGAAAGCTGGAGAGGCGCCAGCGAATGAGTAAATAGTTTGGGCTGGATCTCCAACTACGCAGATGTCTTCTCTCTTTCCTACCCACAAGTCAAGCAATCGTTGCTGTAATGGAGAGACATCTTGATACTCATCCACGGTGAAATAGCGGTATTGATCGCGAACTCGATCTCTGACCTCTCGCTCCTCCTCCAACATTCCTACGGTAAGCAATAAGACATCTTCAAAATCAATTGCTCTTTCCTGCTTTTTCAAAGATTCATACGCTTCATAAACCCGAGCAATCTGAGATACATCAACCTTGTTGTTTGAAATACGAATCGGTCTTGAGTAATCATCAACCGCTTTCGCATATTCATCTGGAGCCAGACCAATTACCTTTGCCCACTCAATCTCACCTGCGATGTCGCGCAATACTGAGTTGCTCTTGACCGCCGAGATGCTGGCACGATTGATTGCTTCGCCCAGAAACCCAGTCTTGGTAGTCAACAGCGAAGGGAATCTGCCACCTAGAACCTCTGGCCAGAAATACATCAACTGTTTTAGCGCAGCTGCATGGAAGGTGCGGGCAGCAATGTTGGGCACCCCCAAAGAGCGCAGCCGGGTTCGCATTTCGCCAGCGGCCCGGGCTGTGAAGGTCAATGCAAGAATTCTTTGCGGATCTACCAATCCAATATCAACGGCATATGCCAAACGGTGGGTGATGGCTCGAGTTTTTCCTGTTCCAGCCCCAGCGATTACACATACCGGGCCACGAACGGCTGTGGCTACCGCTCTTTGTTCTTGATCAAGGGCGGCAAGAATTTCCTCGGCTAATTGCGCCACGACTCGGTGCCTAACAAATCTTTTTCAAAGTTAACGCCATACCAATTATTTATCATAGCTCGCGCTACTGAAATAACTGGTGGCAACAAAAGTTCTTGGTTAGCAATCATTTGCTTCAACTCGCGGCGAGTAAGCCAGATGATTTCCTCGATTTCTTCACCATCGGCTTTAACAGTGTCAGGATTAGAAATCACAGCCTCATAAGCAATCATCAAAGATGCTGGAAATGGCCAAGGTTGGGAACCCAGGTAATTCATTTCAGTAACCAAACCACCGCACTCTTCATTTACCTCACGTGCTACACAACTTTCGAAAGACTCTCCAGGTTCCACAAATCCAGCAAAGGTAGAAAATCTTTTGGCGGGCCAAACTTTTTGACGTCCTAACAAAATACGATCTGATTGATCCTTTACTAGAACAATTATTGCTGGGTCAGTTCTTGGGTGATGCGATGCGCCACAGTCATCACACTCTCTGACCGCCCCTGCCATAGTTGCATGAGTTGATGAACCACAGCGAGCGCATCTTTGGTGCGCCTCATGCCATTGAGTTAGTGCCAGTGCATGAACCGCAGCCCCAATTTGCAGGTCATTTAACTCAGCGCCGATACTGCGCAAAGATTTGAATTCTTGGGGAAACTCTTCGCCATGAAACTTTTGATGTGAAACAAAAAATGGCGTTCCCGCTTCATCTAACCCTAAAAAGTAACGGTCACCTTTGGCATCTTGCGGTAAAACCATCTTTAAGGCTGAGCCCTCTACCCAAAAACGATCACCCAACATCTCGATAATCGCCGCCCGATTCCAAAGCTCGGAAAGCTTCGCCTCATCAGAACGCAGGTGCGCAGCACGATCTAGGCGTGAACGAGAGAGAGGAAGGTTCAGTAGGGCTGACACAGGGTGACCCTACTAGCCTGTCCTACATGGCTTCCACCCCAGGTTTCACGATTACTTCTTGGAACCTATTACATGGCATGCCAATCCCCCCTAACTCAGACACCAACTTTCACGCTGCATTAGAACAACTGCACAACGAAACCTCCTCTGATGTTTTTGCACTTCAAGAGGTTGATGTTCAACAATCACGATCCGGTAATGGAAACCAGGTAAAAGAGTTTGCCGAATTGATTGGCGCAGAATATTGGGCTTTTGCTCCCGCTATGTATGGCACTCCTGGTGAAAAATGGCATGGCGTCAAAGATGCGATGGTTTTTGAAAATGGTTCCTCATTACCAAATAGTGCGATGTATGGAATTGGAATTGTTTCTAAAGTGCCGGTGAAACGCTGGCATCGCATAAATCTAGGAAAGGCACCTCTAGGAATGCCGTTGTTGGTTCCTGGCGAAAAGCGCCCGGGGATCATTTATGTATCTGATGAACCGCGCTGTGCTTTGGTTGCAGAGTTAGAGAATGGTGTCTCAGTCACAACCACACATCTTTCTTTTGTTCCTGGGAAAAATGTTTTGCAGCTAAAGAAGATCTGTAAGTGGGTGGAGCAGTTGCCTGGTGTCCACATCATGACTGGCGATTTCAATCTACCGTGGGGTTTGGCGCCCAAGATTTCAGGGTGGAATGATTTAGCTGTTGGGCCTACCTACCCATCATGGAAACCATCAATTGAGTTTGATTACATCATGAGCAAAGAGCTAAAGGCTGAAGATGTCACATCCCAGATTCACCAGCATCATGGAGTAAGTGATCACCGCGCAATTTCTGTGACCATCAAATAATCCGCTACAAAACTAGGCCACATCTGCTTTATTGCTAAGACTTTGTTTGTGGGTATTGAAAAAGCTCAACAACTCGCTGCGTTTATCTTGGGGCATGCTGAACTCTGCGGCAAAAGCTGACCAAGCCTTTAACTGATTGATGTTGGTGCAGCCATGGAGCCTTGAAATCAGCGTCTCCCAATCACTTTTTGTTAGTGGTTTTCTGGCGTTAGAGCGAGAAACCTTTGTCATCTCTTCCCGAGAAGGCCGCTTGCCTTTGGTGGCAAAACCAAGATTAGCTAAGCAACGACCAATGCTGGAGGTTTCGCAGTTTTCGCTGGCGTTAGAGCGGTTGACCGGAGAGCTACCTTCAATCTCTGTTGCAAAGCCGGTTGATTGGGGACGCACATCCTCAGAATTGGTGTAAGCCTCGGTGCGGCAAATCCATTCGATCCTGCCATCGGGCCGCTCTGTGCGTTGCAGGTCAGTCAACAACCTTCCATCTGGATATCTTTGCCAGAATGCCCGGATGCGATTTTCTACTGGTTCGTAATCACTTAAGTTGAAGTAACTCATTACTGACCCACCGCCAATCTAAGCTCTTCTGCCATAACAGCATTTGGGTTTAGGGTGCCGGTACGAAATGCTTGAGTTAGGACCTCGCGTCCACCATCTAGAAATCTAGTGGTGATATATGCATCGCGGGTATTGAAATGAATGAAATCCAAAACTTCACCGGTGCGTTTGTAAATTGCTTTGCCATCTACATTTTCGACAGATTCCATTACATGTTTACGAAATGACTCTCTGACAGACTCGATAATCTCAAACTCGTAATTGTCTTTAACCCATTGGACAAAAGCTTTTTCATTTAGGACCTCTGGGGTGTTGCGAGGTTGAATCAAAGAGACCTTAGCAATCTCCTCACCCTCTAGCGCAGCTTTTGCAGAGTCAGCACCTACCTCATCTAGAGCCGCAGCAAACTCACGCCTTAATCGATCCTTTGCCTCCTTAGCGGCATCGGCAATTAAAGTGATGGCGGAGAGTTGAAACGCTAGCTCTCGAAGATTCATGGGTACTTCCTCCTGCACTATTGCTTTTCGGCAATTGCTT
>CAZIAI010000001.1:27494-35009 GCA_964536895.1 uncultured Clavibacter sp. | reverse complement strand
TGCAGGTGAGTACACAACTGACCACTGACAAAACCGCTTTTTATGCGGCAAAACAGCGTGTCGCGGGGGTTTTAACCCTCTTGGTTGGCCTTCTTCGCCTTTGAGGTTAGTCGAGAACGCTCATTTTGATCGAGAACAACTTTGCGGATTCGAACATTTACCGGAGTGACTTCAACGCACTCATCCTCGCGGCAGTATTCGAGGGCTTGCTCTAGGTTCAAGATCTTTGGCGGGATTAGACGCTCATTTTCATCAGAACCAGAGGCGCGCATATTGGTCAACTTCTTTTCGCGCACAATATTTACATCCATATCCTCTGGACGAGAGTTTTCGCCAATGACCATTCCTTCATAAACATCAGCGCCAACCTCAGAGAAGATTGTGCCGCGTTCTTGAAGTGCAAAGATGGCATATGAGGTAGCGGTTCCAGCTCTATCTGAAACCAATGAACCAGTATTTCTGGTGCGCAACTCGCCATTCCATGGTTCGTAACCATCAAATACATGGTGCAATAGACCGGTACCGCGAGTTTCAGTTAGAAACTCAGTACGGAAACCAATCAAGCCACGTGACGGAACTTTGAAATCCATACGAATCCAACCGGTTCCGTGGTTCACCATCTGTTCCATGCGACCTTTACGAAGCGCCATCAACTGAGTGATAACCCCCAGATAATCCTCTGGCGCATCAATAGTCAAGCGTTCCATTGGCTCATGAAGCTTTCCATCAATCATCTTGGTAACAACTTGAGGTTTTCCAACGGTTAGCTCGAAACCTTCACGACGCATCATTTCGACAAGAACAGCTAGTTGTAGTTCGCCGCGACCTTGAACCTCCCAAGTGTCTGGGCGATCAGTATTAAGAATTCGAAGTGAGACATTTCCGACCAGTTCGGAATCAAGACGATTCTTTACTAAACGGGCGGTTAATTTCTTTCCGACTCGACCGGCAAGAGGTGAGGTATTGATACCAATAGTCATCGAGATACTTGGCTCATCAACGGTAATAAGTGGCAGCGGGTGTGCATTTTCTGCATCCGCCAAGGTTTCGCCCAACGTGATAGTTTCGATACCAGCCACAGCGATGATGTCTCCGGGACCTGCTTCTTGAGCTGGAACTCGCTCCAGACCCTCAGTCATCATTAGTTCGGAGATTTTTACCTTTTCTTGGGAGCCATCAGTTTTTATCCAGGTAACCATCTGACCTTTTTTAATTGTGCCCTCATGTACCCGACATAGCGCAAGTCGGCCAAGGTAAGGCGAGGAGTCAAGGTTTGTTACATGTGCCTGTAAAGGCGCACCCTCGTGGAACTTAGGAGCTGGAATTGTTTTGAAGATGACATCAAAGAGCACATCAAGGTTCTCTGCATCTGGCATGCCACCATCAGTTGGACGGTTTAGTGATGCGCGTCCAGCTTTAGCTGAGGTGTAAACGATTGGGAAATCAATTTGATCTTCGGTGGCATCAAGATCCAAGAAGAGTCCGTATGCCTCATCTACGACCGCAGCGATACGAGCATCTGGTCGATCCACTTTATTGATGATCAAAATAACTGGAAGATTTTTCTGCAAAGCTTTGCGCAACACGAAACGGGTCTGTGGCAATGGGCCTTCAGATGCATCCACCAGTAGTGCAACTCCATCAACCATTTCAAGTCCACGTTCAACTTCGCCACCAAAATCTGCGTGGCCCGGGGTATCGATGATGTTAACAATTGTGTTGCCGCGCTTTACTGCGGTGTTCTTGGCAAGGATCGTGATGCCTTTTTCGCGCTCTAGATCCATTGAATCCATGACACGATCTTGCGATTCAGATTGGTCTTTGTGGGCAGCGAAGGCGCCAGATTGCCACAACATGGCATCAACCAAAGTTGTCTTGCCGTGATCTACGTGGGCGATAATCGCGATATTACGAAGCTCTTCGCGGCTTTTCAGCGCTAAGCCTTCTAGATGAGGTTGCTTGATCAATTTAGACATTGAACCTGAACTCCACTACATCTCCATCACGCATGATGTACTCCTTGCCTTCCATTCTGACCTTTCCTTTTGCTCTGGCTTCATTCATCGAACCCGCAGCAACGAGATCATCAAATGAAATAACTTCGGCTTTGATAAAACCTTTTTGGAAATCTGTGTGAATTACGCCAGCGGCGGCTGGGGCGGTATCACCTTTGTGAATCGTCCATGCGCGCGCCTCTTTTGGACCTGCGGTTAAGTAGGTCTGAAGACCAAGGGTATTAAATCCAACTCGAGCCAAAGTACTTAATCCTGGCTCTTCAAGACCAATTGATTTAAGCAGCTCGAGCGCTTCAGCATCATCAAGCTCGGATAACTCCGCCTCAGTTTTTGCATCGAGGAAAATCGCCTCAGCGGGTGCAACAAGTGTGGAAAGTTTCTTTCGTAGTTCAGAATCAGCCAACTCTTTAGCATCAACGTTGAATACATAAAGAAATGGTTTGGCGGTAAGAAGTCCAAGTTCTTTGATTAACTCAAGGTCAACATCGGATTGCGAAAGCAGTTTGCCATCAGCAATGACTTTTTCTGCTGCTTTGACCGCATCCAAAACCGCCTGCCGCTCCTTGTTTTGTCTAGCCTCTTTTTCAATTCGGGGAATTGCTTTTTCGATGGTCTGCATATCAGCCAATTGGAGTTCGGTGTTGATGGTTTCAATATCGCTGGCTGGATCTACCCGTCCATCGACATGAACTACATCGCCATCACTAAAGACTCGGATTACCTGGCAGATGGCATCGCTTTCGCGGATGTTGGCCAAAAACTTGTTACCTAAACCGGCACCTTCTGAAGCGCCCTTAACGATTCCGGCAATATCTACAAAGGACACCGCCGCAGGAATGATCTTTTCGGAGGCGAAAATTTCCGCCAATTTGTCTAGGCGGGGATCGGGAACTCCGACTACGCCGACATTTGGCTCAATAGTCGCAAATGGGTAGTTGGCGGCCAATACATTGTTCTTGGTCAATGCGTTAAAAAGGGTCGATTTTCCGACATTTGGCAGACCGACGATTCCGATAGAGAGGCTCACAAGGGGTAGAGCCTAACCCTCATTGTCAGTCCTTCCTGCCACGATAAGGGCATGAACGGTGACTCATTTTTTGCTCTAAATCTATTCATAGGCCTTCTGATTGGGCTATCCCTTGGTCTGATTGCTGGATTGGTTGTAGGCAAGATTCGCCTCAACTCAGAAAAGGGCAAGGTCACCCTTCTCAACTCTCAAATCGAAACCATGCGAGCAGAAGAAAACCGTCTCACCAACCTCAATGAACAGCTTCGCGCCGTCACCACCGGCATGACCCAGCTAGCAACCCAAACCCAAGAGGCCGAGCTAAAGCGCACCAGAGCAGAATCAGAGATGCGCACCCAGATCGAGAATATGAAACTTGGAAATGAAACCTTGTTGCGTGAAACCACAAAGTTGGCCGGGGCGCTCTCAAACTCTCAAACCCGCGGAAAGTATGGCGAAGCCCAACTTGAAACCCTATTGGAAAATGCTGGATTGCTCGAAAACATTCACTTCTTCAAGCAGGATTACCGCACCACTGGCACTGAAATATCTAAGCCAGATATCAAGATTGCGGTGCCTGGCGGCAGTGAGATTTTTATCGATTCAAAGTTTCCCTTTGATCGTTTTCTTGAAGCGGTCGTTGAAAAAGATCCAGCAGAGCGCACCCGTTTGATGCAAGCTCATGCTAAAGATCTCTTGGGGCATGTAAATGCACTCTCAAAAAGAGGTTACCAAGAAAGCGGCAACTCCCCTGATTATGTCGTTTTGTTCGCTCCCTTTGAATCCATCCTCAGCGAGGCGCTTGATGTCGAGCCCCAGTTGTTGCACAAAGCCTTTGAAAAGAACATCACAATCGCTACCCCAACCACAATGATGGCGCTACTTCGAACTGTGGCTTATGTGTTTTCACGTTCCGAGTTAGCACGCAATGCCCAAGAGATTCAAGATCTGGCTGGAGAGCTATTGAAGCGGATTGGAAAACTCCACAGCAAAATTGAAACCCTGGGTGATCGCATCAAATCTACCGAGCGAGCATTTAATGATCTAATAAAGACCGCAGAGGAAAATGTTCTAAAGCCGGCTCGCAAAATGGTCAAGCTTGGGGCTCCATCTACCAGTAAGTTAAAAGCGCTCGAGGATGTTGATGATGAGGTTCGAAAGATTGCACCCAAAGAGATTGCCTCACCGGATCTCTTTGATGGTGATGATGATTTAGATGAGGGAGACAACGATGAAAACACCAATTAAAGGCGCTGGATTAACAAAACCTGGTGTAGCCATCTTGCAGTTTTTGCTTATTGCCTTTGTGGCGATGGTTGAAATTTTTTTCCGATCAAATGTTGGATTTCTTACCGGGTTGGCCATTTGGGCTAGTTACTACGGTGGGATCAACTATGGAAGATCTGGCACCACATATGTAGCGGTCGTAAACCCACCTATCGCTTTTGGTTTATCAGCGATTCTCTTGCTGCCAACCGTAGGAGGATTTTCACTCAGCATCACGAGATTGGGAGTTGATTTAGTCTCTGGATTAGCTAGCGTCGCACCATTTTTGTTATCTGGAGCGGTTTACGGCTGGTTCAGCTACTTTAAAGAAAATCGCAGGCTACTTACCCGCAGCGCGTAGATCTTTTCGCAGCTCTGGCGGGATAGCGAAAAGCAGGTGCTCCTCCATCGCGGTGACAGTTTCAACCTCGCCATATCCGCGTCTTTCTAACTCCTCCAACAAATCCTTTACTAACAACTCCGGCACTGATGCCCCGCTGGATACTCCGATGGTTTCAACCCCATCAAACCATTCATCCTTAACCTCGCTGGCGTAATCAATCAGATATCCAGCTTTAGCGCCGTACTCGAGGGCCACCTCAACCAAACGGACAGAGTTTGAAGAGTTGCGTGAACCAACAACCAAAACTAAATCTGCTTGCGGTGCAATCATCTTGATTGCCACCTGGCGATTTTGTGTTGCGTAACAGATGTCATCTGATGGTGGATCTTGAAGATTAGGGAAACGATCCTTCAAAATTCCTACCGCTTGGAGTGTTTCATCAACGCTTAATGTGGTTTGAGATAACCAAGCAACCGGGCGAGATTCATCAATCTGCACATTTCGTGCACCATCCAACCCATCAACTAGCTTTACATGATCTGGAGCTTCGCCAGCGGTTCCTTCAACCTCTTCATGACCTTCGTGACCAATCAACAAAATCTGTAAATCATCAGCGGCAAAACGGCGAGCCTCTTGGTGCACCTTGGTTACCAATGGACAGGTGGCATCAATGGTCTTCAAACTGCGTTGGGCGGCCTCTTCATGAACCTTGGGTGAAACTCCATGTGCGGAGAAAATGACAATTGAGCCCTCTGGAACCTCATCGGTTTCCTCAACGAAAATCGCACCCTTCTTCTCAAGGGAGGAGACAACATGTTTGTTGTGCACAATCTGCTTACGGACATAAACCGGAGCGCCGTACAAATCCAAGGCTTTCTCAACGGTCACAACCGCACGATCGACCCCAGCGCAGTATCCACGCGGCGCAGCAAGAAGTACTCGTTTAGCCATGCGCGCATCCTATTAGCATTGTGCCGTGCTCGAAACTTCAAGTGAAAAGCCCGTTCCAGTCCGGGTTATTTCCGAGGCGATAAGCGATTACATCAATCGTCTGGGTCAAATCTGGGTTGAAGGGGAAATCGCACAGTTAAATGATCGAGCCGGATCTGGCATGGTTTATATGAGATTGCGAGATCCCAGCGTCGATATGTACTTAGAGGTGACCTGTCCACGAAGCGTCTTTAAAGCAATCTCGCCGCTGACAGAAAATGCCCGAGTTGTCATTCACTCCAAGGTTAATTTCTACACTCCTACTGGTCGCCTTTCATTAAATGCAAAGGAGATTCGTCAGGTAGGTGTTGGTGAATTATTGGCTAGGTTGGAGGCGCTTAAGAATTTACTTGCGACAGAAGGCTTGTTTGCTCCAGAGAGAAAAAAAGCACTGCCATTCTTGCCAAACAAAATTGGATTGATTTGTGGTCGAGCCAGTGCCGCAGAAAAAGATGTGAAGGAAAATGCGCGACGCCGATGGCCTGCGGTTAGATTTGAAACTCGAGAGGTTGCGGTGCAAGGCGCTGATGCGGTGATTCAAGTTAGCGCGGCATTGCGCGAATTAGATGCTGATCCAGAGGTTGATGTCATCATCATCACCAGAGGCGGTGGATCATTTGAGGATCTATTGCCCTTTTCAGATGAGGGTTTGGTACGCCTTGCTGCCTCATGTACTAAACCAATAGTCAGCGCTATTGGCCATGAACAAGATACGCCGTTATTGGATTTAGTCGCAGATCTACGAGCCTCCACCCCGACTGATGCCGCAAAGAGAGTTGTACCTGATTTTCATGAGGAGCAAAGTCGAATTACATTGTTGCGAGACAGAGCTGATCGCAGAATTAATGATCTAGTAATTCTTGAGATGACCAAAATTGTTAACTTAATCCAGCGTCCAGTAATGCAAAACCCTTTGCTCATGGTCACAACTCGAGAAGAGGTCATTGCGGGTTTCCGTAGCCGTTCATATATGAGTATGCATTCAAGATTGCTGCGGGCGTATGACGAGGTCTCTCACATTGCGGCCCGAGTGCGCACCCTCTCGCCACAGGCCACATTGGATCGTGGTTACGCCGTAGTCCAAAAACAAGATGGTTCAGTTGTTACCGATCCTGCCTCCTTGATTGCCGGCGAAGAGTTAAGAGTTCGGCTCGCCAAAGGTGTGGCGGTTGTGACAGCTGGCAACCATCTCCCAGAAAAGAAAAGCGAGTAGATTACGAATATGTCTCCAGCTAAAGATGAAAAACTAAGCTATGAAGCCGCACGGGATGAACTGACCAAGGTGGTTGCCACCCTAGAGGCGGGCGGCGTAGGGCTTGAGGATTCATTAAAGCTATGGGAGCGCGGCGAAGAGCTAGCGGCAATCTGCCAACAATGGCTTGATGGAGCTAGGGCAAAACTTGAGGCAGCAAAATCAGATGCTACTGATTTAGAGGTTAAGTAAAAATGCCAGAGTTCATCTATGAAGATTTGCTTCCAATTGGCGAGGACAAGACCGAGTACCGTCTAGTCAGCAAAGATGGAGTTTCTACCTTTGAAGCAGATGGACGCACATTTCTCAAGGTCTCTCCAGAAGCCATAAGAAATCTCACCCAGATTGCGATTCATGACATCAATCATTATTTGCGTTCTGAACATCTTCAGCAGTTGGCCAATATTTTGCAGGATCCTGAAAGCTCCCCTAATGACCGCTTTGTTGCTTTAGATTTGTTGAAAAATGCCAACATCTCAGCTGGTGGTGTGCTGCCAATGTGTCAGGACACCGGAACCGCTTTAGTGATGGGAAAGAAGGGGCAACAGGTCCTTACCTCAGAACGTGATGAGGTCACAATCTCCCAAGGAATTTATGACGCCTATACCCAGTTAAATCTGCGCTACTCACAGCTGGCTCCGGT
>CAZIAI010000001.1:24074-27394 GCA_964536895.1 uncultured Clavibacter sp. | reverse complement strand
CCTCCCTATCACCTAGCGATTGTCATTGGCGGCACCTCAGCAGAGTTCACCGCAAAGACCGCAAAGTTAGCCTCAACAAAATACCTAGATTCATTACCAACTACCGGAAATGCAAAAACTGGCAGGGCGTTTAGAGATCTCGAGTTGGAAAAAGAGGTTTTTGCCCTAACCCAGAAACTGGGCATTGGCGCACAGTTTGGTGGTAAGTACTTCTGTCATGATGTACGGGTAGTTCGTCTGCCACGCCATGGCGCATCTCTGCCGATTTCAATCGCGGTCTCATGCTCCGCCGATCGCCAGGCAAAGGCAAAGATAACCAGCGAAGGTATCTTCATCGAAAAGTTAGAGACTGAGCCAGCGCATTTCTTACCTGAGACCACCGATGAACATCTGGATGACAACGTTGTGAAGATAGATCTAAATCAGCCAATGACAGCGATTTTGGCTGAGCTCTCAAAGCATCCAGTAAAAACCCGGGTTTCACTCACCGGCACTTTAGTTGTGGCAAGAGATTTAGCGCATGCAAAAATCAAAGAGCTAGTTGATTCTGGCGCACCGATGCCGGAGTACTTTAAAAAGTATCCGGTCTATTACGCCGGACCTGCCAAAACACCTGCGGGCTATGCCTCTGGTTCATTTGGCCCCACAACTGCAGGTCGCATGGATTCTTATGTTGATTACTTCCAATCACTTGGCGGCTCCATGGTGATGCTGGCCAAAGGCAATCGTTCAAATCAAGTTACACAGGCTTGCAAAAATCATGGTGGTTTTTATCTAGGATCTATCGGCGGCCCGGCGGCTCGATTAGCCCAGGATTGCATCAAAAAGGTTGAGGTTTTGGATTATGAAGAGCTTGGCATGGAAGCAATCTGGAGGATTGAGGTAGAAAACTTCCCAGCATTTATCGTGGTTGATGACAAAGGCAATGACTTCTTCGCTGAAACCAGCAAGCCGTTAAGTATTGGCGTTAGACCCGAAAATTAATAGAAGCGAGAGCGCTTGAATTTTGCTAGCGCCTTGCAAGGTGTTTCGTAACGAACATCGATGTAGTGCAATCCCCAACGAATCTGGGTAACCGGATTTGTTCGCCAATCAGTTCCTGTGACCTCCATCTTGGTAGCAGGCAAAGCTTGAGGAATTCCATGAGCTCCGGTGCGGCGGTTACGTGCCTTGTAATTCCAGTTGCTCTCTTTTGTCCAAAGAGTATTTAGACAGGAGAATTGATATCGACCCCAGCCGTATCTTTCTTTGGCCAACTCTGCAGCCACCTTCTTGGCACCCTTTGGGGTACGGGCCTGCTCGACCTTTTTCATCATCACAGAGACCATCAACATGTCCCAAGCCATAACTGAAGAGCGCTCATTCATCTCAAGCAGGGTCGGCCAGGTCGGTTCTGTCTCGCCCGGTATTTCAGCCTTGAGCTCTTGAATGCCGGGTTGAGTTACTACTAACTCCAGCTCTAGGGGCAGCGATGGTTGGGCATAGGTCATCTCAACCGAGGAGATAAACAGGGTGGTGAAAGCCATGGCAGCCACAACCAGAGGTCTTCTGGTGATGATTGATCGCAAGGTTCATCCTCCTTAGATTGTTCATCTAGGCTCGTAATTGGGGGGAATGAGGGTTAGGGTGACAAAGGCTGAGCCGGGTCGCAAATTAAACTGCGCGAGTGGCGGAAAAAAAGAAAATCTCACAGCTTTTGTGGATAACAAAACCGCAGGTCAGCCCGGTAACTGTCCGAAATATACCTTTTGTTATGAAACCCGGAAATTCGGGCTCTTAGGCATAAAGCTGAACTGGATCCTCAAGTAGCTCAGTAACCAAAGCTGCAATCGCCGAGCGCTCAGATCTAGTTAGGGTGACATGGGCAAAGAGCGGATGACCCTTTAACGATTCCACTACCGCGACTACACCATCATGGCGACCTACCCGCAGGTTGTCCCGTTGCGCGATGTCATGGGTGAGTACCACTCTGGAACCTTGGCCGATTCTGGAGAGCACCGTGAGCAGCACGCCGCGCTCTAGAGATTGAGCTTCGTCGACAATAACAAAGGCGTCATGCAAAGAGCGGCCCCGGATATGGGTAAGTGGCAGTACCTCAATCAAACCGCGATCCATAACCTCTTCAATTACCTGACTAGAAACTAAAGCCCCGAGAGTGTCAAAGACCGCCTGCGCCCAAGGAGACATCTTCTCCCCTTCGCTGCCTGGCAGGTAGCCCAATTCTTGCCCGCCTACTGGGTAAAGCGGTCTGAAGACGACAATCTTTTTGTGCAATCTGCGTTCTAGTACCGCTTCAAGTCCAGCGCATAAAGCCAAAGCTGATTTTCCAGTTCCTGCTCTACCTCCCAAGGAGACGATGCCAATCTCGTTATCGAGCAAGAGATCAAGGGCAATGCGTTGTTCAGCTGATCTGCCATGAATTCCAAAGGCGCTCTTATCGCCGCGAACCAAAACTAGAGATTTGTCTGCAGTTACCCGGGCCAGAGCGCTGCCTCTCTCTGAATGCAAAACCACTCCGGTGTGACAGGGCAGATCTTTGGCAATCGGATCTGAAACCCGCTCACCAGAATAGAGTGCATCAACCACTTTGCTTCCAACTGTGGCATCAACAATTCCAGTCCAGCCACTGCTTGGAGCCAACTCGGCGCGGTACTCCTCGGCCATGATTCCAACTGATGATGCCTTTACCCGTAGTGGAAGATCTTTGGTTACCAGAACAACATCTTTGCCTTCACTTACTAAGTTTCTGGCGACCGCCAAAATTCTGGAGTCATTGGTTCCATCCCGCAAAAATCCATGTGGCAGCGAAGAGGTGTCGGTGTGGTTTAACTCAACAGAGAGAGTGCCACCAGAGGCGGTGATTTTTAATGGCTGATCAAGCCTGCCGTGAGAGATCCGGAGATCATCTAGTTGTCTCAAGGCGGCGCGGGCAAAATAACCCAGCTCAGGGTGGTCCCGTTTTGTTTCTAGCTCTCCGATAACAGCGATTGGGATGATGATTTCATGCTCATCAAAGCGAAAGAAGGCGGTTGGATCTGCCAGCAAGACGCTGGTATCTAGGACATAAGTCTTTCGTCCTACGGAGCTGCTACGGGCCAAGTAACTCCTTACTTATTCGTTTGCTTATTCTGTTTTGTAGAGCTTGTTGGCGTTCATCTTCGAAAAGTTCACGCTCAAAAAGCTGGGGAATTAAGGTGGTTAAAAGATTAAAACTTAAACACTTTGAAATCACGCGACACGCTCAACTTCAGGTTGAGGTTTCTTAAAAGGATTTACTTACCCAATCTTCTCTCGCGTGCGGCATATGAACGCAATGCACG
>CAZIAI010000001.1:4285-23974 GCA_964536895.1 uncultured Clavibacter sp. | reverse complement strand
GTAACGCTTGAAGGCATCGATAATCTCTAATCTGCCACCGTAACCGATAGCGACATTGACTTTAATTCCTGGAATATCAGCGGTCTGCTTTGCGATGCGATCAAGTTGAGCGGACAACTCTGCAGGAAGAAGCTCCAAAGAACCAACTGGTCGTATCTGCCATCTTCCCGTTGAACTTAGCGCTTCAACGGTCTGGCCAATTATCTCGATTAACGCATCTAGCTCCTGCGGTGAACGTTTTAAGTTATCACTAGAGAGGAGCCATAGGGTTACAACGCTGATTTCGGTGTCTTCGCACCAATCAAGTAACTCGATTATCTTCTCTGCGCCTGCGCGGTGGCCGTGGGATGAGGATGTGTCACCTTCCGGAGATGGGTTTTGCTTGGCCCATCGTCTATTTCCGTCGAGAATAACTCCGATGTGGCGCGGGGTGCGAGTGCGATCCAGCTTTGCCAGCAATCTACTTTCGTAAGCTGGATAAAGTGCGGACTTAACTAAGGAGCGAATACTCATAACTTAATTACTAGGACCTCACTTCAAAGGAAATTCCCGCATAACCCTTCGCTCTGCGATAAATGATGCAATCGGCAGCGTGCCAGCGAGAATAAATAGGACCATTCGCTTGATGGTAAAGCGCGCCTTAGCGGTGAAGTGGATAGCAGCAAGAACGTAGAAGGCATAGACGTAGCCGTGCACAAATGGAATCCATTTGACCTTCTCAGTTAGCTCGGGGTTGTCGAGCAGGTAAACAACAGGAAGCTCCACAAACCAAAGCAGTAGAGACATGATTCCGGCAGCAAATGCCATAAACCTGAATCGCTTTATGACCCCATTCATTTTGCCGCCTCTCTTCGCCGACTATAGAACGGTAGAAAAACTACTACCAAGGCCATGAGCCACCAAATAGCGACATAAGAAATATGTTGCCAGTAGTACCCAGGTACCTTTGGTTTAACCGGATCTACCAAGACCCGGTTTAGGTTAATCAAATCTTGGCTGGCGCGATCGATAAACCGTTCACTTTGTGCCACAACATAACCATCATAAAGCGGCATTGTGTAGGTAGAAACCAGTAGAGATGGATCTAAACGACTTAGTTGGTCCTCAGATTTTGCCGCGCGATCTTCAAACTGTCTTACCAACAACCTACCTTCAATCAACAACTCCCCTTTAGGAATCTCGGCAGCTTTATCACTTCTAACTACCAATATTGCTCCGCCGCCATTTACCTCAAAGAGGCCAACCAGCCACGTTCCTACTTTGCCCGCTTTGTCTTTTTGTTGAGGGGCATCAAACTGCGCAACATAACGCCCGGAGAACTTTACGATTCTGTTGATTGAGCTATCCATTAAATTTGTATTTGGTTTTGCGACCGCACTTAAATCAATCATGGGCTGCTCAACATAAGGTTTTTGCAGCTCTTTTAAATCAGCGGCACGATCTAGCTGCCAGAAACCAAGTCTGATGAAAATGCCCGCCAACAAGATAACGACAAGGAGAAATCCAGTTCGCTTAAGCCAGATGTCCTTACTCTTGTTCATCATTTATGCGACGTTGATCAATTCTCTTCCAGCGCTTATAAAAACTACGCAACAAAATCAAGGTTGCCAAAGTTAAGAAGATCATGGTCATCGAGCCTGCAATGCCAGCATCAAATACGGGTTGCTCCATGACATCATTCTCCCATGAGCGCCAACTTCTCCAATCTCAGCCCGGAGAACCAAGAGTTGATGGCACAGCGCTATGGCTTAAAAAACCGCTCAAAATCAGCTCGGAGCTGGAAAATCGCCGCAGCCATAGTTACCGCAATTGGTTTGCCTTGGCTCTTTTGGAGTGCGTGGCATCACTCAAATCCAGAGATTCGCGTAGCTCTAATAAGTTTCCAAAATGAAACTGATCGCTCCATAGAGATCACCTATCTGGTTGAGCGACGTGAGCCGGGTACCGCCCTAGAGTGCACATTGGTCGCCCGCGATATCGACAAGAATGTTGTTGGCGAGATTCAAGACACCGTCCCCGGGTCAAATCTGCGCTCCATAACACGCACTGCCTCCATTCCCACCCGGATTACCCCGGTTAATGCCGCGGTATTGGAATGTCGTGCAGCACAGGATTGAAGAAAGTACCCTTTGCCTCTCATGAGTAAAACCTGGTTAACCCAAGAAGCAGCAGATCGTCTAGCTGCTGAGTTAGCACACCTCGAAACCACAGGGCGTAGCGAGATTGTCAAAAAAATTGAGTCAGCACGCGCTGAAGGAGATTTGAAAGAGAATGGTGGTTACCACGCCGCCCGTGAAGAACAAGGCAAGATGGAGGCCAGAATTCGCCAACTCAAACATATGTTGGAGAATGCTGAGATCGGTACACCGCCATCAACCGCCGAAGGGGTTGTTGCTCCTGGCATGAAGGTAACTGTTGAGATTATGGGTGATGAAATGCAGTTTCTTTTGGGCTCTCGAGAAATTGCCAGCGGCGACATCGATGTCTATAGCGAAAAATCGCCATTGGGTGCAGCGGTAATGGGCGCCAAGATTGGTGAAGAGAAAAGTTATACCGCCCCTAACGGCAAAAACATAACCGTTAAGGTTTTGAAGGCCGAAATCTTTAACTAAGTTACTTCGCCGCGGTATTGATGTACTTGCGCACGCTCAGCGGAATGAATACCGCCATAATCAACACCATGTAAATCAAGGACATCTCCAGTGGATTCTGGCTAGGCCAAGAGTTTGCTGTTACTCCAAAGATGTTTTGCAAGCCAAATAGCTCTCGGCAACCTGCAACCATGGTTGAGACTGGGTTCCATTCAGCAAAGTACTGCAGAGGTTTTGGCATACCAGTTGTGGGAGCAAATGCATTTGATAGGAAGGTTAATGGAAACACAGCGAGGAAAACCGCTGCATTAGCAACTCGCGCCGAACGAACAGATAGTCCAATCAATACACCAATCCATGACATCGCAAATCCAAATAACAATAGGAAGCCAAAGCCAAGCGCGATATTCACAAATCCAGATGAAGGACGCCAGCCGACCAAAAATCCGGTCAACCCCATTACCGCCAGAACTGCAATATTCAAGGTGCTATCTCCTAATGCTCTTCCAAATACAACGGCCGCACGAGAGATAGGCAAAGAACGGAAACGGTCAATCAAACCTTTTTGCATGTCTTCAGCAAGGCCTACTGCGGTGCCTGCCAAAGTGAAGGCCACGGTCTGCACAAAGATTCCGGGCATCAATAGTTGAACATAATCTACGCCTGGAATTCCAGTTGAGATTGATCCACCAAAGACATAACGGAACAAGAGCACGAACATCACAGGTTGGATGGTCGAGAAGATCAAAACCTCTGGGATGCGAATCAACTGCAGAAGTTGGCGCTTGGTAACAACTAAAGAATCAGATACTGCGTATTTCATTTCCGCTTCCTCTTCCGAGCACGTGGATCAACGGCCTCTTCCTTCTTGTTCTCTTCAGCAACATGTCCAGTAAGTGCAATGAAGACATCATCGAGCGATGGGCGTTTCAACCCAATATCCAATGGGTGGATCCCAGCCTCATCTAATGAGCGGGCCGCTTCAATCAACGCTTTTGAACCTGTGGTCACTGGCGCCGAAACTTGGCGTGAACCTTCTTCAAGTAACGCCTTGCCACCGCTTACTTTTTCAACAATTTCTACGACCTGTCTCAAGTCTTTTAGCTCAGCAACAATCTCTAGACGCTCGCCGCCGACCTGTCGCTTAAGTTGATCTGATGTACCGCGTGCAATCACATTGCCGTTGTCGATGACAGCGATGTCATTTGCCAGCTGGTCGGCTTCCTCTAGATATTGAGTGGTTAAAAGCAATGTGGTTCCATCCTTAACCAAGGAATCAATTACTCCCCACATCTCTTGGCGACCACGAGGATCTAATCCAGTTGTGGGCTCATCAAGAAACAAAACCTTAGGACGGACAATTAAAGATGCTGCCAAATCTAACCTGCGTCGCATACCACCCGAGTAAGTGCGGATGGGGCGCTTAGCCGCTTCAGTCAATGAGAACTGCTCAAGTAACTCTTCAGCTCTCTTCTTAGCAGCAGCTGGTGAAAGGTGATACAGCCGGGAAAACATAACCAAGTTATCCCAACCAGTTAGAGTTTCATCTACCGCTGCATATTGACCAGAAAGTCCAATTACTTCGCGAACTCGATCTGGATTCTTAATCACATCTATGCCAGCAACACTTGCATGTCCAGAATCTGGATTAAGCAACGTGGCAAGAATTCTCACTGTAGTTGTTTTGCCCGCACCATTTGGGCCTAGCACGCCAAGAACTGTGCCTTCTTCAACATCAAGGCTTAAGCCATTTAGGGCTTTAACGGTTCCTTTGTCATATGTCTTTACTAGATTCTCTGCAATAACACTCTTCACTGTCATCATGGTAGTAACCTTGACTCTCTACACCAAATTTACGTTAGGAAAAGATGCGCAAATCAGCAAAAATCGATCATTCCAAGCCGCTCTCCCACAAAGAGATCCTGATAATTATGAGCAGCTTGATGACGGGTTTATTGCTAGCCGCTCTTGACCAAACAATCGTCTCGACCGCACTCAAGAGTATTGTCGAAGATTTCAATGGATTGAATCATTACTCGTGGGTGGTCACCGCTTACCTACTTACCTCAACCGCCTCCACACCGTTGTACGGAAAAATCTCTGACTTGTATGGCAGAAGACCGGTATATCAATTTGCCATCATTTTGTTTTTGGTTGGTTCATTATTGGCCGGAGCCTCAACCTCGATGGAGCAACTAATCGCAACTCGTGCGATTCAGGGGCTTGGTGCTGGTGGATTGATGGGACTGACATTTGTAATTGTTGGTGATCTTGTGTCACCACGCGAACGTGGAAAGTATCAAGGTTTGTTTGGTGCAGTTTGGGGAATTGCATCTGTGGCCGGCCCTCTATTGGGAGGCTTTTTCTCTGACCGGGAGAGCATTCTTGGTATCTCTGGATGGCGTTGGATTTTCTACATCAATATACCTTTTGGCATTTTGGCTCTAATTGTCACCGCTATGGTGCTGCACATCCCAAAGGTAAAGCGCGAACATAAGATTGATTTCCTTGGTGCATTTTTGATGGTCACATCAGTGGTTCTTCTTCTAATTGCCTTATCAGTGCTTGGACCAGAGAATGGTTGGAGTGAAACGCGAACAATTGCAGCACTTGTGGGTGGTGTTGTTTTCGCTACCTTGTTTGTGTTCTGGGAGTTACGCGCTCAAGAACCGATTCTGCCTATGACCTTATTCAAGAACCGCACCTTTACTCTGACCTCAATCATCGGCTTCATAGTTGGTGCCGGAATGTTTGGCGCCATAATCATGTTGCCGCTATATCTGCAGATAATTCAAGGCAACTCCGCCACAGAAGCTGGCCTGAAGTTGATACCTCTGATGGTGGGAATTCTTGCTTTCACAATCTCGAGCGGACGCATGATTACCAAAACCGGAAAATATAAGAAGTATCCGGTGGTCGGCACGGTATTAATGACCTTGGGAATCTTCCTCATGAGTACCGCAGGTGTAAATACGCCGTACTGGCAGATCGCCGTTTATGCGGTAATCGTTGGTGGTGGACTTGGTCTTTGTATGCAAACCATTGTTATCGCGGTACAAAACGCTGTGGAGTTTAAAGATTTAGGAATTGCCACTTCATCAAATACCTTCTTCCGATCACTTGGTGGTGCCTTTGGTACCGCCATTTTTGGCACGATTCTCAGTGATCGGATTGCGCAAAATTTGCAAAGTGAGTTTGTCGGCAGCACCGCAATTGACTCAAAGGTTTTGGATTCGTTAACCAACAACACCCAATTAATTGCCAGCCTGCCACCTGCGGTGCAAATCAATGTGTTGGAAGCTTTTGCAAACTCCTTCCAAACTGTTTTTCTGGCTGCATTCCCAGTTGTTGCTATCGCATTCTTCTTCGCAATCGCTTTAGAGGAAAAGCCTCTGCAAGATAGTCAAACCCATGCCAATGCTCGTCAAGATGCGGCCGGAGAGGCGTTAGGGTAAGCAAAAATTAAAATCAACTCTCCATTTAAAGGACTTCCCAAAGAGGTTTCAGTTCTAACTACGGTTAGCTTCTTGGTAGCTGTGGGATTTGGTCTGATAATTCCCGCAATTCCGATTTTTGCAAAGAGTTTCGGAGTATCAAACACCTTAATCGGACTGATTATCTCCTCCTTTGCAATCATGCGTTTTGTCTCCGGACTCTTTTCCGGCAAGTTAGTTGATCGTTTTGGTGAACGGGTCATTCTGGGTTTTGGTCTATTTATGGTCTCGATCTTCACCCTTCTGGCAGGTCTTGCCCAGAGCTACCAGCAACTTCTCTTTGCCCGTACCGCAGGTGGTTTGGGATCGATGATGTTTTCAGTTTCAGCAGGTGCATTGATTTTGCGGGTGGTTTCTGATGACCAGAGAGGAAGAGCTCAATCACTCTATAACGGTGGATTTATTGCAGGTGGTGTAGCCGGTCCAGCATTTGGCGGTGCTTTGATTGCGTTATCTCCTCGAGCGCCATTTTTTATCTATTCAGCGCTGTTAATTGTGGCCGGAACTGTCTCTCTGATTTACTTACATGAAAGCAGATTGGGAGAAAAGGTCGCTAATCTCCAGGAAGAGCGCGCGATTACTATTCGAGAGGCGCTCCGCCTAAAGCCATATGTTTACTCGCTAATTCTTGCCTTCCTCGGTAGCTGGATATTGTTTGGAATGCGCTCTTCTATTCTTCCGCTTTTTGTCGTAGAAGATTTGGGAGCAACCGCATCGCTGGTAGGTTTGAGCTTTACCATCGCTTTAATCGCACAAGGTTCAGTCATGGTGAGGGCTGGCAAATACTCTGATCAAAACGGCAGAAAGCCAGTAATTCTCATTGGATTCCTAATTGTTTTGCTCTCCCTTGGATTATTGGTGTTTGCAAATAGCGCAATCTTTTACCTCTTTGCCATGGTTGTGATGGGCCTAGGTGCAGGCTTTGCGGCATCAGCTGGCGCAATTGTTGGTGATGTCATCAAAGGAAAAAGCGGCAAGGTTTATGCTTTTTGGCAGATGGCTGGTGATGCCGGAATGATGGTCGGTCCAATTCTGTTGGGATACATTTCTGATCACTTCTCATACCGGACTGCGATTGCCTTCAGCGCAGCGGTGTTCTCTCTGGCGATTATTGCGGCAATAAGAATCCCCGAGACAAACTCTGCTCGTCTCGGGGATTCTGGTAAACCTCAATTAAATGAGGGCTAACCTCAAATCATCAAACAAAAAATTGCGGGGGTTATTCGTTATTGCCACGCAAAATTGCAATCAGGCGCAGAACTTCAAGGTATAGCCACACCATGGTCATCAAAAGACCAAAGGCGGCACGCCATGACTCCTGCTGCGGAACTCCAGCACGAACACCCTCTTCAATCTGATCGAAATCCAAGATTAAGAAGAATGATGCGATGGCAACTCCGGCGATAGCTAGAAGTGGACCAAATCCGCTTAATCCATAAAGGCCCATGCCATTTCCGACACCGAAAAATGAGCTGATGAAACTGCCGATTGCCAAAACAAAGTAGCCAATTGCGGCTCCTAGCAACATGCGCACAAACTTTGGAGTAGCTCTCAATCTTCCGCTGCGGTACAGGAAGAGCATTCCAACAAAGGCTGCGATTGTTGCAACGATTGCTTGCTGAACAATTCCTGGATAGAAGAGCTCGTAGTTTTTGCTAATAATTCCTAGGACTAATCCTTGGCAGACAGCGTAAGCCTGATAAACGGCGGGACGTACAGTCTTGCTAAAGATTCCAAATAGCGCGGTAGCTAGTCCACCAACAAATCCCAATAACAACGCACCTGATCCGAGATTGAGGTACCAGGCCGCTGCACCTACCAATACTGAAATACCGAACAACATCGCCGAACGCGCGACTACATCATCCATAGTCATACGGCCGGTTCTTAGCGAGGATGCGGCAGGAGCGTTGTAACTCTCCTCTAGCGCCTCGACTGATTGAACCTCTGTCGCTGGAAAGTTGCTCATTGAAGCGTAGCCGCGACGATTTCCTCGTCCACTGCCATCGCCAAAGGCTTTGCCAAGTACTGGGTTTGAACTGTTCATTGCTCTCCTTGAGTAACTAGTGACTCTGGAAACTACTTCTTATTAACACTTTTACCTCCAACAAGATTCCGCTAGAAGATTACCTTTAGCGGTTTCCTGTGGCAGGAAGAGTGCCCCCGGTGGGGGTCGAACCCACACTTGGACGATTTTAAGTCGTCTGCCTCTGCCGTTGGGCTACAGGGGCTTTCCTGCGTGGGCAAATCTACCTGCCTTTTTCACCACTGAATCCAATTGGGAACGCGTTAGCTTTCCGGTAAAAGTATTCTGTTGGCTGGGGTGGTAACTCCCGATGACCAATCTAGTATTTCCGTCACTTCCCTGAAACTTGAAACTAGCCCCAT
The DNA here is from genome assembly GCA_964536895.1 of uncultured Clavibacter sp. GTDB lineage: Bacteria > Actinomycetota > Actinomycetes > Nanopelagicales > Nanopelagicaceae > MAG-120802. The sequence goes on along the minus strand of CAZIAI010000001.1, from coordinate 15,501 downwards.
GGCCAAACTTTGGGCGCTTTCTCGGCAATTCTTCATCTAGGTCAAGCAGCACATCAATTATTGCCCGCCAAGCTATCGCCCCCAAGGCTAGGTAACTTCTAGTGCTAGGAAAGAGTAGCTCGGTTTCACGCTTCAACCATGGTTGGCAGTTTTCGCTTTCTTGCGGGGTGGGTTTGTTGCCGGGAGGAACACATCGCACCGCACAAACAATCCGAGTATCAATCAACTCTTGTCCATCAAAACGTGTTGTGCTGGTTTCTAACTTCGCTAATCCATTATTGAAGAGTGCACGATAAAGCCAATCACCTGAAGCATCCCCGGTAAATACTCTTCCTGTGCGATTAGCACCATGGGCACCAGGCGCGAGTCCAACAACCAACAGTGATGCATTCTTGGGTCCAAATCCTGTGATGGGTTTTCCCCAGTAATCATCATTCAAATATGAACGTCGCTTTGTATTTGCTACCTCTTGCCGCCAATCAACCAACCTTGGACATGCTTTGCATTTCACGATTTCTTGATCCAACAGCTTTAGGGTTGAAAGCTTAAGCGCAACCTGAGCTGGGTTAGTTGGCAAGTGACCAAGCCATTCCATCGAGAATATCTGATTCAGATGCAACAAATTCAGTTGCTCCGCTCAACTGCAAAATCCTGGACAAAACAAGTGAGCCAGCCGCAATCACATCAACTCGACCTGGGTGCATATAACCAAGGGTTGAAAGTTGCTCTCGACTCATGCCAAGAAACTGTTTGGCAATCTCATGAGTCTTTTCGGCAGATACACGTGAGAGATGAATCGAGTAACGGTCATACTCTTCAAGTTCAAGTGCGGCAGCAGCTACGGTAGTAGCGGTGCCAGCGACCGCAATCAATGTTTTTGCTTGAGTAATAGGAACAATTTGGGCTGCTTGAGTAATTGCTTCATCAATATCAGCTTGTGCGCTGGCAATTTCAGATTGCGAAGGCGGCAGATTGGAGAAATGTCTTTCACTCATCCGGACACATCCAATGTTCTGACTCTTTGCAAACTCAACTTTATCGCTGCCAAATACAAACTCGGTCGATCCGCCGCCAATATCAATAACTAGATAGGGAGAGCCATCCCCTTTCAACTCCTTTGTTGCGCCTAAGAATGACAGTGACGCTTCCTCTTCACCACTAATTACCTCTGGAGCTATCCCTAGTCGCTCTCTTACCCCTTCGATAAACAGCTCTCTGTTTGTGGCATCTCTTGTAGCGCTTGTGGCACAAAACCGAATTCTCTCTACGCCGCGACGGGAAATTTCTTGGGCAAACCCAGATACCGCTTTTAGGGTGCGTTCAATTGCATCAGGATGGAAGGCTTTGTTTTGATCGACGCCTTGCCCCAATCGAACAATCTCCATAGTGCGAGTGATCTCTCGAAAATTTCCATCTGAAATATCGGCGATCAAAAGTCTTATCGAATTAGTTCCGCAATCTATCGCTGCAACCCTGGTCATATCTTTCCTTGTGTTCGCCGCTCGATACAGCTCCCATTTAGCCACCACTTAGGCAACATGGCTAGTGCTTCATCACCCAATGGATTTACTCCTTCACCTGCCGCTAATGAGTGCGCAATCAACGAGTGCAAACACTTGACGCGATCTGGCATTCCACCAGCAGAGATATTTGCTAACTCTGGAACATCAATCCCCAAAGCTGCGCGTGCGGCCAGGTAATCATCATGAGCCGCCCTGTACTCTCCTGATAATTGCGCATCAACTTGCAATCTTTCATTCATATTTGACATTAACTCAGAGTTTTCCAAAGTAGAAATCTCTGAGGTCAAGTTTGGACAAGTTGCGTAGTAAAAAGTGGGAAACGGGGTTCCATCGGCCAATCTGGGTGGAGTTTCAACTACCGCCGGATTTCCACATGGACAACGATAAGCAATCGCATGAACATCACGCGGGGTACGGCCTAGTTGAATTTCAATCGCCGCCAAATCTTCAGCGGAAGCTTTGTCACTCATGGAGTTGCATTTCCTACTCCCACCGAGGTGATTGATGAGATAACTCTGGAATACCAAGGAACTCCGAGTGGAAAATCTTGATTGATTGGTGCTGCTGTTGAGGTCCCATCATCTATTTGGGTGTTGATGCCAAGAATGATGTACTGCCGCTCTCCTGGCAAAACAAAATGCAAGCGATCGCGGGCCTGCGATTTAATGTAATCCGGGTCGCGCCATCTTTGCAGCTCTGCCCGTGCCTGTTCTAACTTCTTTCGATTTGACTCAACATCGGCTTGCAAGGCGCTGATTTGAGCCCGTTGTGCAAAGTAGTGTTGAGTCGGCGGCGCTAACGTCACGGCGACAGCAAAAAGCACCATGAAAAGAATTAGTAAACGGGTGGAGATGCCACGCTTTTCGGCAAAGCCCTCCAGTGCGGATCGAAGCTGCAGCTTTCTGCGCTTCATCATCACCCCTTATTTACTGATAAGACTCATCTAGCGCGCATTAAATCGAGGAAAGGCTTCACGGCCAGCGTACTTGGCCTGAGAACCTAGCTGTTCCTCAATTCGCAACAACTGATTGTACTTTGCAACTCTTTCGCTGCGAGCAGGTGCGCCGGTTTTTATTTGGCCACAAAGTGCTGCCACAGATAGATCGGCAATTGTTGTGTCCTCGGTTTCACCGGAGCGATGGCTCATCATCGAGCGGTACCCAGCCTTGTGTGCCATGGCAACCGCATCCAAAGTTTCAGTTAACGTACCGATTTGATTTACCTTAACCAACAAAGCATTGGCGGTATTTTCCTCGATACCGCGCGCCAAGCGGGATGGGTTTGTAACAAACAAGTCATCGCCAACTAGTTGAACTCTCTCTCCGAGTTCAGTTGTGATCGCCTTCCAGCCATCCCAATCATCCTCAGAAAGTGGATCTTCGATAGAGACCAAAGGATATGAATCAACTAGTCCTTTGTAATAGGCGATCATTTCTGCTGCTGAAAGAGATGAGCCTTCGAAGGCATAGGAGCCATCTTTGTAAAACTCTGTGGCGGCCACATCCATAGCAAGTGCAATTTCACTTCCTACTTTAAAGCCCGCTTTTTCAATCGCTTCGATGATTAAATCAAGTGCAGCTCGGTTGCTCTCAAGATTAGGAGCGAAACCACCCTCATCGCCGATGCTGGTCGCAAGTCCACGCTTCTTCAATACCGACTTCAAATTATGGTAAATCTCAGCACCCCAACGCAGCGCCTCTTTAAAGGAGGATGCGCCAATTGGTGCAATCATGAACTCTTGGATATCAACATTTGTATCTGCATGCGCTCCGCCATTGAGAATATTCATCATGGGAATCGGCAAGATATTTGCGGAGGGACCGCCGATATAAGAGTAGAACGGTTGTTGTTTAGATTGAGCAGCTGCTCTCGCCACCGCTAGCGATACGCCAAGAATCGCGTTTGCGCCAAGCGAGGATTTATTTACAGTGGCATCTAATGCAATCATCGCATCATCAAGACCACGCTGATCAAATGCATCTCGCCCAATTACCACTGGAGCAATTTTCTGCTTCACATTATCTACCGCATTGATAACGCCCTTGCCCAAATAGCGGGCGCCGCCATCACGTAACTCCGCCGCCTCGAAAGCTCCGGTTGAGGCTCCACTTGGAACCGCAGCACGTGCAAATGAGCCATCAGCAAGTACGACATCTACTTCTACAGTTGGATTTCCACGCGAATCAAGAATCTCGCGCGCATTAATTGATTGAATGTTGGTCACGGGCGCGCAGTCTAGCCTGACAACCTATCTAAATGTGATTTGGACTCTTACTCGGGTGAGGCTTGAGTCTCTTGCTGGCTCATCTGTGCTCGATATTCCAGTGCTGCTTTTCGTAAAGCTTTCTCGGGATCAATTTGGTGCTCGACCGCCCATGAAACAAGTGAAAGCAAATGCTCGCCAATTTCTGACTCACTCACCGGCATCTCTTTTGTGGGGTGGTGTGGCATTTCAAGATGATTCTTCTGTGCGCGATAGACCAATTTGCTCGCTAAAGGCAGTGCGGGTTGCGATGTGGGAACCCCGTCATGCGCTGAAGTGCGATTCTTCTCTGCTTTCTTTATTCGTTCCCAATTCTCAAGGACATCGCCGGTTGATTCAACAGTAGTGCCGGCGAAAACATGAGGGTGGCGCGAAATCAACTTATCGGCTACTGATTTAGCAACATCATCTATATTGAAGGAATCGCTCTCGTGCTCTTGGGCGATGCGAGCATGAAAATAAACTTGAAGTAGCACATCACCCAGCTCTTCCAACATATCTTTCCGATTTCCGGATTCGATTGCCTCTATAAACTCATAAGACTCTTCGAGAAGATACTTCAGTAAAGATTCATGGGTTTGCTCTGCATCCCAAGGGCAACCACCTGGTGATCGAAGTTGGTCCATCACCTGTGCCAGGCGAATTAAATTCTCGTACGCCATGGATTGCTACTTGAGTGCGTTGCCTACTTGTCAGTTACTGCATCGCCTGAAGGCTCAGATGGAACAACTGTCAGGGAGGCAGCATCCCAGGTTCCGTAACGTGGATTGACTGTAACCTTCAATGCAGTGGCTTTGTCAGTTACCAACTTCTGAATACTGGCATTGATGGTTGCATCATCGGCACCTGATGCAGCTTCCTTCTCGCTGATTTTTCTTAAAATCAAATCGCGGCGCAACACCTGATCAAGAGCGGTAGAAGGAATTGCAGCGCTGACCAATACATTTGGCAGGTTAGCTTCTCCACCTATGTTGGCGTAAATTTCAATTTTGTACGCTTCGATTTCAGATTTTGTGACCTCAATCTTTTGATCTGCTGCCACTCCATCAATAATGATGTTGGAAATCATGTATGAAAGTTGAGCCCGGGTTAGGGCATCGCCGGTTTCTAGTTGCATCTGAGAGGTATCGACACCTTCGCGCTCTGCCAGAATCAAATCAACCTCGGTTTGAAGATTATCGAGAGAAATCTCTGTGTCGCCAACAGATGCTGCTGCATCCACCTGAGAACAGCCAACTAGGGCGATAGATGAAAACAAAACCGCAACTAGTGACAGGGCTAGGGCACGAAACTTATTCACGTAATCTCACTTTCGTATGGGGCGTTCGAGCAAGGTGTGTGCCAACTCAATCGCCCAATCAAGGAGTGAAGTATCCCCTATTTCATCCTGTGCTAACTCCCACGCAGCGCTCTGCGGTCGTGAAATCATCACGACCTTAGTCACGGATTTCACAATCGAGCCTGGGTACAGTCGATTTATCTTGAGTTCAAGGGATTCACTGGGAGCCAGGGGTGCGACCTTCACATATCTACCCTGCACCGCAAAATCAGTTATGCCCTGAGACTTCAAATAAGTGCGCAGCTGTGCGATACGCAGTAGAGCGTGCGCCTCATTTGGAAGTGCGCCAAAGCGATCCTCCAATTCATCCTTAATAGCCGCGATATCAACATCATTCTTGGAATCCGCTAATCGGCGATAAAGGTCAAGGCGTAAGCGATCAGATGGCACGTACTCGGCTGACAAGTGGGCCGTTATTGGTAGTTCAACTTTGCAATCAACATTCTCAACAACACCATCAATAACGCCACGCTTGTAATCGTTAACCGCTTCGCCCACCATTCTCATATACAAATCAAAGCCCACATCAGCGATGTGACCAGATTGTTCCCCGCCCAAAAGATTTCCGGCACCGCGAATCTCTAAATCCTTTAGCGCTACCTGCATTCCCGCACCCAGCTCAGTATTTTTTGCAATTGTTGTTAAACGATCTAAAGCCAGCTCACTTAGCGGCTTGTCTGCTGGGTACAAAAAGTAGGCGTAAGCACGTTCACGACTACGGCCTACTCGACCTCTCAATTGATGAAGTTGAGAAAGTCCAAATACATCAGCTCTTTCCACAATCAATGTATTTGCATTTGCCACATCGATTCCATTTTCAACGATCGTTGTCGATACCAAGACATCAAACTCTCTGTTCCAAAAAGCAACAACGACCTGCTCCAGTGCTGATTCATTCATCTGACCGTGAGCGATGGCGATGCGCGCTTCTGGAACCAGCCTTTGAATCTTGGCCGCAACATCATCAATGCTCTCTACTCGATTATGAATATAGAAAACCTGACCATCACGAAGTAGTTCGCGGTGAATCGCCGCCGCTACCTGCTTATCATCGTATGCGCCGACATACGTAAGCACTGGATGTCGCTCCTCAGGTGGCGTAGCAATGGTGGACATCTCTCGAATACCAGTTATCGCCATTTCGAGGGTTCTTGGAATGGGAGTGGCCGACATGGCTAACACATCTACGCTAGCCCGTAGTTTCTTTAACTTCTCTTTATGCTCTACTCCAAATCTCTGCTCTTCATCCACAATAATCAGACCCAAATCACGGAAATTTATGTCATCAGAAAGTAAGCGATGTGTACCGATAACAACATCTACTACTCCTGCAGCAAGGTCGCTCAATACCTGATTGATTTCTTTTTGTGAATTGAATCGCGAGAGCGCTGCAACCTTTACTGGGAATCCGGCGTAGCGTTGTGAAAAGGTTGCAAAATGTTGCTGGGCCAATAGCGTGGTTGGGACAAGCACAGCAACCTGCTTTCCATCTTGCACCGCTTTGAATGCGGCCCGGATAGCAATCTCTGTTTTTCCATAACCGACATCGCCACAAACAATTCGATCCATCGGATATGGCTTTTCCATATCTGCTTTAACTTCATTTATGGTCACTAATTGATCAGGCGTTTCTACATATGAAAAGGAGTCTTCTAACTCTCTTTGCCAGGTTGTGTCAGGTGAAAAAGCGAAACCTGGTGAACTGGTGCGTGCCGCATACAAGCGAATTAACTCCCCAGCAATCTCTTTAACCGCTTTCTTTGCTCGACTCTTTGCTTTAATCCAATCTCCGCCACCGATTTTGTGAACCGCAGGAGTTTCACCTCCAACGTATCGGGTGATTTGTTCTAGCGCGTCAGTTGGAACATAAATTCGGTCCGCTGGTTGACCACGCTTAGAAGGTGCATACTCAATTACTAAGTACTCACGAGATGCGCCAGCAACGGTTCTCTGTACTAACTCAACGTACCGTCCAACACCATGTTGTTCATGAACTACATAATCACCGCTCTTTAGCTCTAGTGGATCAATACTCTTTTTACGCCGGGATGGCATTCTGGCGGTGGCTACCCGTGATTCTCTTGTGCCAGTGATATCTGCTTCTGTTAAGAGCGCAACCTTGCCGTGAATGTCTCTAACTCCAAGATTAAGCGCCGAGGTAATCAGATAGACGGTTCCTCGAACTAATTGGGTATCAATGTTTTCCTTAATAACGGCCGGGATATCGGCATCCTGCAAAATATCTCGATAGCGCTCTTGAAGACCATGTCCCTTTAGCGAGATGACTACAAGATAGCCATCTTGTAGGAGCTGTTTTAAATCGGCCAGCAGGTTCTCTACATGATTTCTGTAAGGCTCTATCTCGATGAATTGTTGGATTTCTGGATCATCCTCATAGCCGAATAGATTTAAACCTCGCCAATTAAATCCATGTTTCATGGCACTTTCTTCCACTTCAGATAACTCTGAGAAGGCTCCTAGTTGGAGTTCAGTGCGTAGCGGAACCAATTGACGGCCTTGATTAGAGCTCTCCGTTAAGGCGATGTTCGACCATGCCGCCTCAAGAAACTCTTGATTTGTACTAATCAAATCCTTAACACGGGAATTGATCCGCTCATACTCCAGCAGAATTACCTCAGTTGATTTAGGCAAAAAATCCAGTAAGGCTGAAAACTTTGGGGTTAATACCGCCGCCAAAGATTCAATGCCCTCTACATAAATTCCCTCCGCGATCTTGTCGCACATTTCAAGTAGTTCCGGATAGGTGCTTCTTAACTCACGAGCGCGTTCCTTAACTTCCTTTGTAATCAAAACTTCACGGCAGGGAATCAGATCTACTGCAGATGTGACCGGGGCAAATGTTCGTTGATCGCCAATCTCGAACTGACGAATCTCCTCGATCTCGTCACCAAAGAATTCAATACGAATCGGGTGGTGTGCTAGCGGCGGGAAAACATCGATGATTCCACCTCTGATTGCAAAATCGCCTCTTCGCTCAACCATGTCCACTCTGTTGTAAGCCCGAAGATTCAACTCGGAAATCAAGTACTCGAAGGAGATTTCCTGACCTAGCTCGAGCCTTAGTAAAGGTAAATCTATGGCGGAGGAAACAATTGGTTGAATCAAGGCCCTGGCAGATGTAATAACTACATTGGCGCTTTTAATGTTAAGCAAAGTGTTGATCCGCTTTGCGACAGTATCTGAGTTAGGACTCAACTTTTCATGCGGAAGTGTCTCCCATGCCGGGAATTCCATAACTCCATCAATCAACTCAGTTAACTCAGCGGCCAGCTCCGTCGCACGCTTGCTGGAATGTGTCACCAGCAATACGGGGTGATAGTTCGCTTGTCGAGCCACCAGATACGGAATCGCTGAATACGGCGTGATTATTGCTCTGTGTTCGGCATCAAGAATCTCTTTAGTTGTTTCAGATAGCGAGATGAGTGAGCGTAAACGCGGTGTCATTTCATCTCCTGTTTCCAACGCCGTTAAGCCCCTCCTTGAAAACAAGGGGGGCTGTAAATCGCGGTTGAATTCTAGCGTGCCATGATTAGCCAGTGCCCGCCACAAACTCAACTGATCCCGAGAGTGCTTCAATCCAAGATAACGCATCACTTAGAAGTGATGTACGCAAGCTTGGTGAGTTGTTGGGTCAATCCTTAGCGCGGCAAGATGGTGAAGCGTTACTAAATCTCGTTGAACTTGTTCGCAAATCAGTTCGCGAAGGTAGCGGCGAAGATTTGCTTAAATCCATTTCGACCGCCGACTCAGTAAAGCTGGTGCGCGCCTTCAATGTGTATTTCAATTTAGCAAATGTTGCAGAACAGGTGCACCGCTCGCGGGTTTTGTCCCAAGAGAGAATCGCTGGCGGATCATGGTTATCAAGGGCTGTTGACCACATAATCGAAGCCCGCAAATTAGGGCAAGAGATTTCTGATGCAGATTTGAATAAATGGTTACAGAATTTTCAAGTACGCCCAGTCTTTACCGCTCACCCAACAGAGGCGGCTAGAAGATCTGTGCTCAGCAAACTCTCCACAATTTCAGAGTTGTTAGATCAACCAGAGTCTCCTACCCAGGAGAGAAGATTGGCAGAAGCGGTTGATTTACTTTGGCAGACCGATGAGTTGAGACTTGGTAGACCTGAACCGCTAGATGAAGCCATCAATGCGCTTTACTACCTGGATGATCTATTTCGTCTAACCATTCCTGAAGTTTTGGATGACTTTGCTCATGAGTTATCTCGCTTAGGAGTTAAGTTGTCTCCCACTGCTACACCTCTAACTTTTGGCTCTTGGATTGGCGGGGACCGTGATGGAAATCCAAACATCACTCCAGAGGTAACAAAGCAGGCGATAGTTCTGCAGATGGGTCATGCCATTCGTGTAACTCTGGAAGCGATGGATGAACTTCGCCAAGCACTTTCAGTCTCAACAAAACTGGCTGGAACTTCAACCCCTTTATTGGAGTCAGTTGAACGGGATTTGCAGTTGCTCCCTGAGATTGAGCCGCGATTCAAACGCATTAATGTGGAAGAGCCATACCGTTTAAAGGCAACCGCGATTCGTCATAGATTGCTTTTGACCCGAGATCGACACAACAAATCCGCGGCCCACGAGCCAGGTCGAGATTACGCATCCACGAAAGAGTTATTGGATGACTTGATGTTGATGTACAACTCTTTACTGGCTAATCGTGGTGAGTTGATTGCTCATGGTTTACTAGAAAGAACTATCCGAACCGTTGCCGCATTTGGAATTACCCACGCCATTATGGATGTGCGCGAACACTCAGGTGCTCACCAAAGAGTGATTGAAGCGCTTTATCCTGAGGTTGATTATGCAAAGCTTTCATCCAGTGAAAAATGTGAGTTTCTAAGTAAAAAACTGCACTCCGCGAAGGCCGATCATTCTCAGCTAGATGAACTAAATGCCAAAACCCTTAGGGCTTTTTCGGCAATCAAAGAGTCCCAAGACAACTTTGATCCTTCTGTAGTGGAGACCTACATCGTCTCTATGACCAAAGGACCAGAGGATGTACTAGCCGCAACTGTGCTTGCTAAGGAAGCGGGATTAATTGATCTCTCTTCAAATACAGCTCGGGTAGATGTTGCGCCTTTACTAGAGACCGTTGCCGAACTTCGTTCAGCCGGTGAAATTCTAGAAAATCTTTTGGCTAACCAAAGTTATCGAAAAGTTGTTGAGTTGCGTGGAAATATCCAAGAGGTCATGTTGGGTTACTCTGACTCCAACAAGGATGCGGGAATCGCAACAAGTCAATGGGAGATTCATCAAGCACAAAGAAAGTTACGTGATGTAGCACGTAAGTACGGCATCAAGTTGCGTTTGTTTCACGGACGAGGTGGCTCAGTTGGCCGCGGAGGTGGACCAACATATGACGCCATTATTGCCTTGCCTTGGGGAACGCTTGATGGTCAGATAAAAATGACAGAGCAAGGCGAAGTGATTTCTGACAAATACGCTTTGCCATCTCTAGCCCGAGAAAATGTTGAATTGACATTGGCCGCAGCGCTCGAGGCCACCGTTCTCAATCGCGCCGCTCGCCAATCCCCTGAGGATTTAATTAAGTGGAACACAGCTATGAGCGCGATTAGCGATGCTTCTTTTGCCCGCTACCGTTCACTGGTCGAGCACCCTGATTTGCCTAGTTACTTCTATCAATCAACGCCGGTAGAACAACTAGGAAATCTCTTCTTAGGTTCCCGTCCATCACGCAGACCTGATGCCAGTGCTGATCTTTCATCCTTAAGGGCAATTCCATGGGTGTTTGGCTGGACTCAATCAAGGCAAATCGTTCCTGGTTGGTTCGGCGTTGGCACCGGCTTAAAGGCGGCTCGAGAAGCTGGTCATGATCAAACCATGAAACAGATGCTTAGTGATTGGCACTTCTTCCGCACCTTCATTAGCAATGTTGAAATGACAATTGCCAAAACTGATTTGGCGATGGCTCGAAAGTATGTTGGTGCGTTAGTGGATCCATCACTGCATCACTTTCTAGAAAAGATTGAGCAGGAGTTTGAGCTAACCGTTAACGAAATTCTTCTTTTGACTGGCAAGAGTGAGATATTGGG
>CAZIAI010000001.1:0-4185 GCA_964536895.1 uncultured Clavibacter sp. | reverse complement strand
AATACCGGTTGACCAAATACGGGATGATAAGAATTTCTGTCTAACTATTGAAGTTTTGCTGGGTGCGCTCAAGCCCGTGTTGCACTAGTGATTCAATTGCATTTGCACCTGTAATCAAAAATTCTTCCATCGTTTTTCTTTCAGCTGATGAGAACGGTTTCAACACAAAATCAGCTGGATCTTGTTGTCCTGGGGGTCTACCAATTCCAAGTCGCAAACGTAGATAATCAGCTGTTCCTAGAGCTGAGGTAATGCTTTTCAGACCATTGTGTCCATTATCGCCACCGCCCAATTTCACTCGGATAGCTTGGAAAGGGATATCCAGCTCATCATGAGCGATGATGATGTGATCAGCTGGAACTTTGTAGAAATCTGCTAATGATTTAGTTGGACCACCTGATTCATTCATATAGCAACGCAAAGTCGCTAAAACTAAAGCTGGGGCTTGATCTCCGTACCCCAAACGGTACTCAGCGACATTTGCTCGAGATTTATGGGTAGAAAACTTCACGCCCGCAGTAGATGCCATTTGTGCAACAACCATGGCACCGATGTTGTGACGGGTTTTCTCGTACTCCGGACCAGGGTTGCCTAAACCAATAACCAACCATCGGTTAGCGGATTTTTCATTACGGCCAAACATAGATAAAGGTTAGCCGTAATGTTTAAGAGAAGTTAGTTTGCCTTAGCTTCTTCAGCGGCAGGAGCAGCGGCTTCGCCTTCTGCAGCAGCTGCTGCAGGTGCAGCGGCGGCCATAGCAGCCTCATCTGAGGTCGCGCGGACAGATAGGTGAATAACAACCATCTTTGGATCGCTCTTAAGTGTTACACCAGCAGGCAATGCAACATCGGCAGCGGTCTTTGAATCTCCAGCAGCTAGACCTTCGATATTTAGATCTAGTGATGAAGGAATAGCGGTTACATCTGCTTCAACTTCAATGGTGTTATGGACATGCTCCAAGATGCCTTCTGGATCATGCTTGCCGTGGGTGTGAACTGGAACGTTAACAACAACGCGCTCACCGCGACGGACGATAATCAAATCGATGTGCTCTAGGTGACCCTTTAGCGGGTGACGAACAATTGACTTTGGAAGTACAAGCTCTTGCTTGTCGCCCAGATCAACATTTAGAAGAATGTTTGAGGTCTTGATTGCCACTCCGACTTCGCGAGCTGGAAGTGAAATGTGGGTTGGCTTCTCGCCATGACCGTAAATTACCGCTGGAACATTGCCATCGCGGCGGATTCTGCGTGATGCACCCTTGCCGAACTCATTGCGGATGCTGCCTTTAATTGAAACTTCAGCCATGTTAAGCCTTTCGTCGATAACGGGGTTGACCCCTCGCCTTAAGTGGAGGGAAGGTTACCTAAGAGCTGGATTTATGGCAAAACCGTGCGTATTTGGCTAGCGGCGCAGCATTCCGAAGAGTTTTCGGGTTACGAAGATAAAAACAAATAGCAGGGTTCCAATGAGAGAAGCAAATGCCAATGCACCGATTGCAACTCCCCAACCACCAAATGTTGATGTAAATGAAAATCTCTCATGACCTGGAAGATCAGGATCGATTGCGCCCGCACTTCTTGGTAGTTCAATGGTTGAAACCACTCCCGCATGATCAGAGGGAAAACAGATTTCATTTCCACAACTCCAAACACCACTTCCATCGGGCCAAACATTGCCAATAATTTTTGAACTCACTGTGGCATAGACATTTTTTGTGAAGATGTAATCCAAGCGATCGGTGAATCCATATTGATTGCCAAACTCTTTTGCGAACTCCAAACGTTTCTTATCTGGGCCATTTAGCAAGGCGCTCGCTCCCCAAGTGAAGTATCTAGGGTTTCTGGCATCTGGTGAAGAGTTTTCAAAACCCGCTTCCACCATGGTGCTGTATGCATTGCACTTGGCTCCGCCTGGGGTAGGACAGGTATCACTTACTACCGGCTGTTCTCCCGGATTTGGCTCACCAACCGGTCTTGGATCTCTAACATCTGCGTTGAAATCCCCCATGACAATTAATGGCATCTTCGCATCCTTGAGATCAGCAACTAATTGTCCTGCCTGTAATGCAGAGTTTGGAATTTGATTCTCATCCCAGATTGATTCTAAATGGGTAGAAATTAATCGCACTACTGAATCCTGGACTTTAAAGTCCGCCCAGGTATAACCGCGATAGACATTCATTACTATTGGAACAATTGAATACTTTGCATCATATTCCGTGTTGCCAACTTGGATTATGCGATCCTTGACATCATCGCGCACCAACAAAGCATCACCGATTGTGAAACCACAAGACGCGGTATCAGTGCCAAATATGGGTTGGAAAATCTCGGCATCCTTTACCTTTGTTAGGTATGGAACTGCTGGAATTGAGTAGCCTGGATTAAACGCTTCGACGCCATTTGCTTTTGCCAGGGAATAGCCCACACCGGTTTGTTTTGTTGCTGCAATAAACTCATCTAGGAAGTTGAAAACCTCTACCTGGTCGCTGAATAAATCCTTTTTACATTGCCAAATTGTGGCTTCTTGGATTCCAATTACTTCAGGACGATCCTGCACAGCTTCGCGGGCGAGCTTTTGGGCGCGGGCAGAGAAGTTAGTTTGCTTTACCTGATCCCACATGAACTGCGCCGCTTTAGGAAAATTTGGCAACAGTTGAAGTGCAACACCAACATCTGCTCCGAGATACAAGTTTCTCGACATAACAGTAATGCGATAGGGCTCATTGCTGTGTGCAGGAACTAACGGAGCTGCAATTGAAAAAACTAGCAGCGCACACAACAGTGTGCCGAGTTTTTTAAGAGTGGCCATCAAAGAGGCTGGTGACTGATCCATCTTCAAACACCTCTCGAATCGCACGAGCCAAAAGCGGTGCGATGGAAAGGACTGTGAGATTTGGGAATCTGCTCTCCTCTGGAATCGGCAAGGTGTTTGCGACAACAACCTCACTTACCTTTGAATTGCGGAGTCGATCAGCTGCTGGACCAGAGAAGACCGCATGTGTTGCGGCAATAATTACCTCTTTTGCACCAGCGTCATAAAGTGCATCAACCGCTTTTGTAATCGTGCCTGCGGTGTCAATCATGTCATCGATAACGACACAGGTTTGTCCGGAAACTTCGCCAACTACCCGACCAGTAACAGCTTCATTTGGAATTCTTGGATCACGGGTCTTATGGATGAAGGCAATTTGTGTACCGCCAAGAATGTCGCTCCAACGTTCTGCAACTCGAACTCTTCCAGAATCTGGCGAGACGATTGTTAGACGAGAACGATCCACCTTTGAGCCCACGTAATTTGCCAATAAAGGAAGGGCAAATAGGTGATCAACCGGTCCATCAAAAAATCCTTGGATTTGAGAGGTGTGCAGATCAACAGTCATCAAACGATCAGCGCCCGCGGTCTTAAAAAGATCAGCCATGAGGCGGGCAGAGATGGGCTCACGACCGCGGTGTTTTTTGTCCTGTCTGGCGTATCCGTAGAAAGGAGCAATCACGGTAATTCTTTTTGCAGAAGCACGCTTCAATGCATCGACCATGATTAGTTGTTCCATGATCTGCTTATTTACTGGTGCGGTATGGCTTTGAATCACAAATGCATCGCAACCACGAACACTCTCTTCAAAACGAACAAAGATTTCCCCATTTGCAAAGTCAAAAGCAGATGTTGGAGTGATTGGAACACCTAACTCGGCGGCAACCTCTTCGGCAAGTTCGGGGTAGCCACGACCGGTAAAAATCCGGAGTCGCTTCTCGGAGCTGAGACGTAGTTCAGTGCTCATTTTTGCCCTTCTCTTTTTGCGGCCGCTTCTGCTGATTTGGTTCCATTACGTTTCTTAAATACCCAGCCAAGAATATTGCTTTGTTTGGCCCGCCCAATACCAAGCGCACCCGGTGGGACATCTTCTGTGATCACAGAGCCCGCTGCTGTGTATGCACCATCTCCGATTGTGACTGGAGCAACCAACATCGAGTCGCTGCCGATTCGAACATGATCGCCAATAACCGTGCGATGTTTCGCAACACCGTCATAATTCACAACAACGCTGGCGGCACCTATGTTGCTCTCAACTCCGATGGTCGCATCCCCAACATATGAAAGATGCGGAACCTTTGAACCTTCCCCAATGGTTGAGTTCTTGATTTCAACGAATGAACCAACTCTTACCTGACCAGAGAGATG